>NZ_JBGLQY010000001.1:0-875033 GCF_041402265.1 Aeromonas sp. S15(2024)
CGGCAAGGTGGGCTACGAGTTTGACCGTCCGGTGGACGGCGCCACCCTGGCCGTGACCGCCACGATCATCGACGCGGCGGGCAACGAGTCCCAGCCGGGCAGCGACAGCGCGGTGATGGGCGACACCACCGCGACCGGCGCACCGACCGTGGTCATAGTTGATGATTCCAACAACGACCAGCTGCTGACTAAAGAAGAGATCGGCAATGATCAGATCCAGGTTCGGGTCGAGGTCAGTGATAGTGACTTGATTGCGGGTGGCAAGATAACCTTGACCATCAACAACGGTAGCACCGAAAACTCGGTCGAGCTGAAGCTGGCAAATGGTGTGTTGATGCTGACAAGCGGGCAGCCGGCAAATAGCTTTGTTTACAGCAATGGCACCATCAGCTGGACGGAGATGATCCCGGCCAACGGCAAGTCGTTGACGGTGACGGCGACCCAGACCGACAAGGCGGGCAACGTCTCCCTGCCGGGCAGCGACAACGCGCAGATCCTGAATGAAGCGCCGGAGACGGCGAACCAGCAGGCAAACGGTCAGGAAGATGCTGCCAGCATCGCCATTCCGACCCTCAGTGGCAGCGACATTGATGGCAACGTGGTGAGTTTCATCATCAAGAACCTGCCTGCCAACGGCATCCTCTACCTAAACGGTGTGGCGGTGACGGTTGATCAGAGCATTGCGGTGGCTGATGCTGGCAAGCTCACCTTCACTCCGAATGCGAACTGGAACGGCAACACCACCTTCAACTATGCGGCGGTAGACAACGACGGTGCCGTGGATATGAGCCCCGCAACCGTGACCATCAAGGTGGATGCGGTCAACGATCTGCCGACACTGACCATCTCCAACGGGGCTGTCGTCTCCGAAGAGGGGCTGGCCGGCGGCATTGCCGACACGGCAGGCAGCAGTGATACCACCGACAGCGTGGCCGCCAGCGGCAAGATCACGGTTGGCGACGTCGATAGTCAGGATACCCTCACCATCAGTCTGAACGGGCCGGCTGGCCTGACGGCTGGCGGTGCCGCGGTGCAGTGGAGCTGGAATGCCGCCACCAAGGTGTTGACCGGTTATACCGGCACTCCGGGCGGCGCCGATTACAAGGCGGTCATGGATGTGAAACTGACCGCGCCTGCCGGCAACGGCAAAGGCGACTGGAGCTATGACGTGACGCTCAAGGCCCCGCTGGATCATCCGGTCAAGGGCAGTGAAGACGTACTCAACTTCCAGATCGGTGTGACCGTATCGGATGGCAAGACCACCACCACCGGCAGCCTGCCCATTTCGGTCGAGGACGACTCACCGGTGGCTGGCGACATGGCGGCCGTCTCTGTCATCAAGACCAACATCCCGGATACTCTAACCGGCCTGTTTGATCTGACCAAGTACAGTGGCAGCAACCAGACGACCCTGAACGTGAGCGGCTTCAGCATCACGGCGCTGGGCTTTACCTCGTCGACCAACTCGGCCATGACGACGGCCAATGTCAACGGTTCCAGCGCCGGCCTGGGGGTTTCCAGCGTCGGTTCACCGAACCACAACCTCGCCAACGAGGTGGACTTCCGCCACTTCGCAGACGGCACTTCGGCATCCGAGCAGCTGATCATCAAGCTGGATGCGGGCAAGGTGGCCTATGGCGCCAACATCAAGTTCAGCCAGATGTTCGGTGGCGAGCTGGAGAGCGGGGTGGTCGAGTTCTACCGCGGCGGCGTGCTGATCGGTACCCAGACCTTCAGCTCGAACGCGGCGGGTGGCGACTATGCCGGCAATTTCCAGGTGCAGCAGGGTGGCTTCGATACCATGGTCATCAAGGCCACCAACAATGGTAACGGCCTCTACGCCGACAACAGTGACTTCACCGTGAAGAGCATCGAGTTCCTCGGGGCGACTACGGCACCGGCCATCGCCTACGGTTCCGGCACGGTTACCCCGCAGTGGGGTGCCGACGGCAAGGGCTACATGCAGCTGGTCGGTTCTACCGAGACCGGGCTGACCACGGCGACCGGCAAACTGATCACCACCTCGATGGAATCGGCCAATACCCTGATCGGCATGGCCAGCGATGGCACCCTGGTGTTCCGTCTGGAATTTACCCCGGCCACCGGCAAGTGGGAGTTCTTCCAGTATCAGAACATGTCCAAGCCGCTGGGCGATGGCGACATCGACTTCCAGGTCAAGGTGGTGGATGGCGACGGCGACTACAGCCTGGGCTCTTTCGCAACCAAACCGCTGTTTACGCCCATCGTGCAGTCGGTCTCCAGCGAGAGCGCGACCGAGGGTGGCAACCTGCTGCACACGGTAACGCTGTCGGATGCGACCCAGGAAGCGACCCAGTATGACTTCAACATCAAGGGCAGCGGCGCCAATCCGGCCTCCAGCCTTGATTGGGGCACCGCCCAGTTCAGCAACGGGGTGACCTACAACAGCACTACCGGCAAGATCACGGTGCCGGCCGGGGTGTCGGGCTTTACCGTGACCATCCCGACAGTGGACGATCGTCTGGTCGAGGCGAATGAAACCCTGACCGTGACCGTTGGCGGCCAGAACGGCACCGGTACCATCATCGACAACGATCGTGCGCCGGTGACCACGGGTGGCTACAGTGCCGGCAAGGAAGATACGCCGCTGGTGCTGAAGTGGGCCCAGTTTGGTGCCAGCGATGATCAGGCAGCCTCCGACCTGAGCGTGCAGATCAATACCCTGCCGCTGAACGGCAAGCTGGAGTACCTGAACGCAGCCGGCCAGTGGATTGCGGTGAAGGTGGGGGATCTGGTCTCCTACGCCGATATCGACAGCGGTCACCTGCGCTTCGTGCCGGGCCTCAACGAGTCGAGCACCAATGCCAGCAACGGCAATGGCGTCGTGACCGGCAACCTGCAGGGCGACTACGCCAGCTTTGGTTACCAGATCAGCGACGGCGCCAACCTGAGCAACAGCGGCAAGCTGGTGATCGATATCGCGGCGGTGGCGGACAAGCCGGTGGTCGACATCAGCCTGACCGGCAACGGTGTACCGCTCTATAGCCAGTACCCGTCGTCCGGCATCTCCACCGGGGCATTCCAGAGCGGCAACTTCAACAAGGGCAGCTTTGGCATCACCAGCAGCTTTACCGACAGCACCACCACTCAAGACAGCGTGGTGGGTACCAGCGGCAACGACTACATCGTCAGCGTCAAGGGCGGCGGAGATTACTTCGTCGGCGGTGCGGGCAATGATGTGCTGGTTGGTGGCAACTCCACCTCAGGTGACACCCTCGACGGCGGTACCGGCAACGACATTCTGGTCGCCGGGCTGGGTGGCGACACCCTGTATGGCGGCGCCGGTACCGATCTGGCCGTGCTGATGGGCTCGCGTGCCAACTATGTCATCGAGCGCAGAAGTGACGGCGGTTTCAACTTCCTGGTCAAGGAGAACGGCGTCACCATCAGCAAGTCGCTCTACGACATCGAGCTGGTGCAGTTTGATGACGGCATCTACCAGTTCAATCAGACCGACGGCACCCTGACGGCGGTACCGCCCAGCTTGGTGGATTATCCGCTCGAGATCAGCGCCTCCCTGACCGACCGGGATGGCAGCGAGCAGTTCGACAGCCTGGTGCTGACCGGCATGCCGACGGGGTCGACGCTGTATCAGGGCTCCACCGTGCTTGGCACAGTGGGGGCCGATGGCAAGCTGACGCTGACCGGTCTGTGGAACCAGAGCGCGCTGGACGTCAAACTGACTGGTCTGACCCTGCGGGTGCCGGGCAGCAGTGCCGGCCAGTTCGACCTCAAGGTCGAAGCCATCGCCAAGGAAGTGGCGACCGATCAGACCAGCAGCGCATCGGATCAGGATTCGATCCGCATGAGCTACTTCCTCTCTACCGAAGGGGAGCCGGGCGATCAGAACCGTACCTACGGCAGCGAACACAATATCGTGGTCGGGGATCTGGATGGCAGCGTGGTGCTGCCGGGCCAGAACTACAACATCGCCTTCATGGTTGACAGCTCGGGCAGTATCGGCACCAGTGCCATGAACACCATCAAGAGCCAGCTGGCGCAGGTGTTTGCAACCCTCAAGACCAGTGCCGGTACTGAGGGGGCGGGCAAGGTCAACATCTTCCTGGTGGACTTCGACAGTCAGGCCAACAAGTCCATCAGTGTGGACTTGAAGGATCCCAATGTCCTGACCAAGTTGCAGGCCGTGCTCGACAGCATGGACGGCAGTTACTGGAATGGTGGGGCGACCAACTACGAGGATGCGCTCAAGACCACCTCCAACTGGTTCAACAGCGACACCGCCAAGAACAACGCCAATGCGAAGAACCTGGCCTACTTCATTACCGATGGGGCACCAAACACCTATTACGACTATGAAGATACCAACCCGATCGTGAATACGAAGACCAACGAGCGTCTCGATTCGTTTGTCAACGTCAACAACTATGTTCCGGGTGAAGCCTTCTACGCCAACATCGGCGGCACCAACCGGGTGCTGATCGACGCGAACGGCAATGTTCAGAAGTGGTCGCAGGGCAATAACAACAAGTGGAGCTCGACCACCATCGGGACCTTGAAGGCACAGGGGGATGGTACCTTCGAGCTCTCTACCTCCTATGACAGCAACTACTGGGCATTGCAAAACGCGCTGGCTGTGCTGCCGCTTCTGCTGGCCAATAACGTGACGCTGGAAGCTATCGGCATCGGCAGCAACGTCTCCATCGATACCCTGAAGCTGTTCGACAGTGATCAGATTGTGCAGTCCAACGTGTCAGCCAACGATCTGGCCAACGCCATCCTGGGTACCTCGGTGAACAACCTGCCGGGCAGCGACCGGATCGACGGCGGTGCCGGTGACGACATCCTGTTCGGTGATGCCATCCACTTTGCCGGCATCAACGGTGAAGGCTACGCGGCCATCAAGCAGTATGTGGCCGGCAAGCTGAGCGCAGGCTCGGTGACCGATGCCCAGGTCCATGACTACATCACGGACCATGCCAGCGAGTTTGATCAGTCCTCCAGCAACGACAAGGCGGACGTGCTGATCGGCGGGGATGGCAACGACATCCTGTTCGGTCAGGGTGGCGATGACTTCCTGTTCGGCGGGGCCGGCAACGACATCCTGTTCGGTGGTGCCGGCAACGACACCCTGTACGGCGAGAGCGGCAACGATACCCTGTACGGTGGCAGCGGCAACGATACCCTGTTTGGCGGCATCGGCGACGATACCCTGAGCGGTGGTCTGGGCAATGACATCCTGGTTGGCGGGCTTGGCAATGACATCCTCAAGGGGGATGGCGGCGCCGATACCTTCACCTGGCTGCAGGGCGATACAGCTGCGGGCAGCGTGGCCAAGGACTACGTGGTCGACTTCTCCAAGGCGGAAGGTGACAAGCTGGATCTGAGCGACCTGCTGGATCACGACGGTTCTCGCAACCAGAACGATCTGAAGAGCCTGCTCTCTGTCTTCCAGGACAGTGAAGGAGTGCATCTGCAGGTCAAGGAGAGCAGCGCCGCCCCCGTGACCCAGGAGATAGTGCTGATGAACCACACGTTCGACAGCCTCACCGGCAGTGCAGCGGCCACCTCGTCCCAGGTGATCGACTACATGCTCAACAACAACATGCTGGATATCGACAAGTAATCCGGTCGACCCCAGGCAAAAAGCGGCAGAGCAATCTGCCGCTTTTTTTATGGATGGCGCTACCGGGCTGGTTCGATGCTTCCCCCCAAAGGGGGGTGAATGTGCGCCAGGAGCGGGAATTTAGGTGAATGACTACTGACAGGCTTGAAGAGAGCATGGGCGCGAGCGGGGTCTCGCTTTTTTTAATCAAGTTCAGCCATCATCTGGCCGACATAGGATAAGAATACGGGTCGTGTTGGGATTCTGACCCTTCTATACTATGGCGAGACTCGGGCAACGGACGTAAGGGCTTTATATGGCGAGCATATTGGATTCGGTGGATCAGCGTACCCAGTTGGTAGGGGAGAACCGCCTGGAGCTGTTGATGTTCCGTTTGGGATCCCAGCAGCTGTTTGCGATCAACGTGTTCAAAGTACGGGAAGTGGTCAAGCTGCCTCACCTCAACAAGATGCCCGGTGCACACCACAACATCAGCGGGGTGGCCAACATCCGTGGCACCTCCATTCCGGTGATCAACCTGCGCAGCGCCATCGGCATGCGCCCCATGCCCATCGATGCCGAATCCAACCTCATCATCACCGAGTACAACCGCACCATTCAGGGCTTTCTGGTCGGCCAGGTGGCCAACATCGTCAACATGACCTGGAAGGACATACTGCCGCCACCGCGTTCGGCCGGGCGGGCGAACTACCTGACCGCCATCACCCGCATTCCGGAGGATGGCGTTGACCAGATCGTCGAGATCATCGACGTGGAGAAGGTGCTGGCCGAGATCATCACCTACGACATCCGCATCTCGGAAGAGGTGCTGGATCGGGATATCCTGCCGGAAATGCATGGCCGCAAGGTGCTGATCGTCGACGACTCCAGCACGGCCCGCAACCTGGTGCGCGAGACCCTGGGCCAGCTGGGGCTGGAGGTGATCGAATGCCAGGATGGGCTGCAGGCGCTCAATCTGCTCAAGGGGTGGTGCGATGCGGGCAAGAAGGTGACCGACGAGATCCTGCTGATGATCACCGATGCCGAGATGCCGGAGATGGACGGCTACCGGCTGACCCACGAAATTCGCAGCGATGCTCGTATGTCCGATCTCTTCATCACCCTCAACACCTCTTTGAGCGGCAACTTCAACGAGGCCATGGTCAAGAAGGTGGGCTGCGATCGCTTCATCTCCAAGTTTCAGCCAGACTTGCTGGTTGGCGTGGCTCAGGAGCGGCTGCGCCAGATCCTGGAGCGCTGATTCAGGAGCAATAAAAAATCCCGCCAAGGCGGGATTTTTTATTGGGCCGTTCGAGCTGGATGGCGGACGAGGCGCTATGCCGTACTCATTGAGTCAGCAGCGGCTCGATGAAGCTGGCCACCCGGTCGCGGATCTGCGGCTGAGCGGCGGCGGTGGGGTGGATGCCATCGTTCATCATGAGTTCAGGGCGCAGCGCAATATCATCCATGAAGAAGGGCATCAGCGGCAGCTGATTGGCGCTGGCCAGTTCCGGGAAGATCTGCTCGAACTGGCGCAGGTAGCGGGCTCCGTAGTTGCGGGGCAGCTGGATCTGGGTCAACACGGTTTTTACCTGTTGCGCCTTGGTCAGCTCCACCATCTTGGCCAGGTTGTCCCGGGTGATGGCCGGTGCGAACCCGCGTAGCCCATCGTTGCCACCCAGCTCGATCAGCACCCAGTCCGGTTGATGTTCCTTGAGCAGAGCGGGTAATCTGGCCAGCGCCCCTTGCGTAGTTTCACCACTGATGCTGGCATTGATAAGCTGATGTTTACCCCCCTGCTGCTGCCATTTCTGATTGAGCAGGGCAGGCCAGCTCTGCTCCGCCGGCATCTGATAACCCGCACTCAGGCTGTCGCCCAGCACCAGCAGGGTCTGGGCCTGCACCGATGACACCAGGCAGCACAAGGCAAACAGGAAACGCGTCATGAATTCAACTCCCATTATCAACGTCAAGGGCCTGGGCAAGACAGTGCGCCTGGGCCAGGAAAGCCTCACCATCCTTGAAGGGATCGACCTGCAAGTCAATAGCGGCGAAACTGTGGCGCTGGTCGGTGCCTCCGGCTCCGGCAAGTCCACTCTGCTGGGGCTGCTGGCCGGGCTCGATCTGCCGAGCCAGGGGGATATCGAGATCCTCGGCCAGTCGCTGCTGAAGCTGGACGAGGAGGGGCGTGCCCGACTGCGGGCCGAGCAGGTGGGGTTCATCTTCCAGTCTTTCCTGCTGTTGCCCACCCTGAGTGCGCTGGAGAACGTCATGCTGCCCGCCGAGCTGCGCGGCGAGACCCGCTGCGAGCCGCGGGCCCGCGAGTTGCTGGCGGCGGTCGGCCTCAGTGAACGGCTGCACCATCTGCCACCGCGTCTCTCCGGCGGCGAGCAGCAGCGGGTGGCCATCGCCCGCGCCTTCATGACGGGGCCCAGCCTGCTGCTGGCCGATGAGCCCACCGGCAACCTCGACAGCAAGACCGGGGAGCGGGTGATCGAACTGCTGTTCGAGCTCAACCGCGAACACGGCACCACGCTCGTGGTGGTGACCCATGATCACGACCTGGCTCGGCGTTGCCAGCGGCAGCTGGTGATGGCGGCAGGGCGACTGGAGGCGGCTGCGCCAGCATCCGAAGACGCCTCTGCAGCAAGAGTCAGGGAGCTGTGATGAGTCAGTGGCGACTGGGATTGCGCCTGTTGCGGCGCGAAGGATTCAACGGCGAACTGCGCTGGTTCGTGCTGGCGCTGGCGCTGAGTGTGGCTTGTGTGCTGAGCGTGGCCCTGGTGGCGGATCGACTGGATGCCGGGCTCAAAGCCTCGGGGCGGGACTTTATCGGTGCCGACCGGGCGCTGCGTTCGGCCACGCCGGCGCCGGCCGGCTGGCTCGAACAGGCGGTCAAATCGGGTCTGGCGGTGCAGACCACGGTCAGCTTCAACAGCATGCTGTTTCATGGGGATGCCCTGCAACTGGCCTCCATCCGCGCCGTGCCGGAGGATTTCCCCTTCTACGGCAAGCTGGAGCTGAGCCCGCAGCGGGCACCGGCGCCTGGCGAGATCTGGCTCTCCGCCCGGGTGATGCAACTGCTGGCGGCCAAGTTGGGGGATGAGCTGGAAGTGGGCAATACGGTGCTCAAGGTGGCGGGAGTGCTTGGTCAGGAGCCGGATCAGGGCTTCAGCCCCTTCCTGCTGGCGCCGAGGGCGTTGATCCACAGCGCCGATGTGGAGGCGACCGGCGCCCTGCTGCCGGGCAGCCGCCAGCAGTGGCGCTACCTGTTCAAGGGCACCCGCGAGCAGGTGGCCGAGTATGAACGCTGGCTCAAACCCAGACTCAAGGCGGGGCAGAAGCTGATCAAGCCGGATGACCAGGGCTCCCAGGTGGGCCGCTCGCTGGCCAATGCCGAGCGCTTCTTCCGGCTCGCCTCCCTGGCCGGGGTGCTGCTGGGGGCGCTGGCCATGGGTATCGCGGTGCGTCACTTCGCCGAGCGCCAGACCAACATGGTGGCGCTGCTCAAGACGCTCGGCGCGTCGCGGCGCACGCTCTGGCAACTGATGGGCACCCTGCTGCTGTCGCTGACCCTGGCGGGCGCCCTGCTCGGTCTGGTGGCGGGCAGCGCCATGCAGTGGCTGACCCTGCATCTGCTGGGCAACCTGCTGCCGGCCGATCTGCCGCCGCCGTCGTGGCGCCCCTTTGCGCTGGGGCTGGCAGTGGCCTTCTTCATCACCCTGCTGCTGGCCTTCGTGCCCTTCCTGCGTCTGCTCAAGGTGCCGCCGCTGCGGGTGCTGCGCCGTGAGCTGGAGGCGGGGATCCCGCCCTGGCTGGCGCTGCCGGTGGCGCTGCTCGGCCTGTTTGGGCTGGTGTGGGGCTTCACCGCCGATGCGACTCTGGCGTTGGGGCTGATCGGCGGCATGGGTCTGCTGATGGGGCTGCTGGCAGTGATCGCCTCCTTGTTGCTGCGACTGGGTCGCCGGGTACAGGGCCCTCATGCGCTGCGGCTTGCCATCAGCCACCTTTCCCGCGAGCGGGGCAGTGGTCTGTTCCAGCTGGCGGGCTTTGCGCTGGCACTCATGCTGTTCGGTCTGTTGTGGGCGGCGCGGGTCGACCTGCTCGGCGAGTTTTCGGCCCGGCTGCCGGCGGATGCCCCCAACCGCTTCCTGGTCAACGTGGCAGACGGGGAGCGGGAGGGGATCCTGGCCGATCTGCGCCAGGCGGGGGCCGTGACTTCGGACTTCTACCCCATGGTCCGTGGCCGGCTGGTCAGCATCGCCAGCGAGGCGGTGCGCGACACGGATGAAGATGGCCGTGAGGGGGTCAATCGCGAGCTCAACTTCACTACCACCGCCACCCTGCCACCGGACAATACCCTGACCGCAGGGCGCTGGCTGGATGGCCCCGGCCAGGTATCGGTAGACAAGGATCTGGCCAAGCGACTCGACATCGTGCTCGGCGACACCCTGGGCTTTACCATCGAGGGGCGCAGCTTCAAGGCGAAGGTGACCAGCCTGCGGGCCATCAAGTGGGACAACATGCGCCCCAACTTCTACATGATCTTCTCGCCGGACGTGCTGGCGCCTTTCTCCCAGACCTGGCTCGGCAGCTATCGTCTGCCGGAACAGGGCCGGGTGGCCGAGGTGGAGCTGATCCGCCGGCACCCCACGGTGAGCCTGATCGATGTGGACGATTTGATCGTGCGGCTGACGGCGGTGTCGGATCAGGTGAGCCGGGCGCTGGGGCTGATGCTGGGGTTGGTGACGGTGGCGGCGCTGCTGGTGCTGCTGACCCAGACCCAGGCCAGCATGGCCCACCGGCGCCGGGAACTGCTACTGATGCGCACCCTGGGGGCCGGCAGCGAGCTGCTCAGGAAGATGCTGCGCTGGGAGCTGGTTGCCAGCGGCCTGCTGGCGGGGCTGTGCGCCGCCATGGTGGTCGAGCTCTGCTCCCTCGGCCTGCAGTGGTGGTGGTTCGAGGGGCAGTGGCAGTTCCACTGGGCCATCTGGGCCGGTCTGCCGTTGCTGGGGGCCGTGCTGGTGACGCTGGCCGGGCAGGGTATGCAGCGCCAGCTGCTGGCGGGCACCCTGAGCGATCGGCTGCGGGGACTGGGACAGGGCCTGCTCTGAGCTCCAGATCCTGCGCGGATGCCGCGAGGCACAACAACAATCAGCCCGGCCAATGGCCGGGCTGATTGTTGTCCGGTTGGCTAAAGAGCCCGGTCAGCGGGGAGTGCTGAGTAGATTGGCAAGGGCCTGGGGCAGTTCCGGGTAGGTGAAGTGGAAGCCGGCCTGCTGCAGACGGGTTGGCAGCACCCTCTGGCCGGTGAGCAGCAGATCGGCCGCCTCGCCCATCAGCAGCTGCAACAGGGGGGCTGGCACGAAGAAGAGGTGCGGCCGGTGCAGGGTGCCGGCCAGAGTCTGGCTGAACTCGCGGTTGCTGACCGGCTGCGGTGCCGTGCCGTTGAAGAGGCCGTCGCACTCCTCGTGATCCAGCAGGAACAGGATGGCGCGCACCAGATCCTGAATGTGGATCCAGCTCATGATCTGGTTTCCCGTGCCCATGGGGCCGCCGAGGCCGAGGCGATAGGGAGGCAGCATCCTGGGCAGGGCGCCGCCGTCGGTGCCGAGCACCAGCCCGATGCGCACGATGCAGACCCGGGTATGCTTGCTACGGGCCTCGCGGGCCAGGGTTTCCCACTGCTGGCAGAGCTGATGGGTGAATTCGTCGTGAGGGGTCTGGCACTGCTCGTCCAGCGGCGCATCGCCCTGGCGGCCATACCAGCCGATGGCGGAGGCGTTGATCAGCACCCTGGGCGGGGTGTCGGAGAGCTTGATGAGATCGACCAGCTGCTCGGTCAGCAGCCAGCGGCTGTCGCAGAGTTGCTGCTTGCGCCGCTCGTTCCAGCGGCCGGCGGCGATGGGCTCTCCCGCCAGGTTGATGACCGCATCCACGTCGTTGAGGTTGTCGAGCCGGTCCAGGGTATCGATCAGCTTGACGTCGTGGCCGAGCAGATCGTAGGCGCGGCTGCCCTGGCGGGTCAGCACCAGCACCTCGTGCGCCACCTTGAGGTGGGCCACCAGGCGACGACCGATAAAGCCCGTCCCGCCCGTGATCAATATTTTCATATCCAGACTCCCTGACGCTGTTGGCTCTACTCTAGTGGGCCTGCGCAAGATGAACAAGCAACTGTTTTTGCAAAGATTATAATCGTCACTGCAGACGTGGGCGGCACTCACCCAGGGTGTAAGCCGTCATGTCGCCTGCCCTGACGGGGCGCCTTGCCCTGTTGTCCAATGCATCAGAAGATGCTTGTCAGGAAAGGGGATAGGAGTAGACTCGTCCGCCTTTTCACCGTTGCCGCGAGGGGGAGTATGCCGTTTCGTCGTTTGAGGTTGCGCCAGTTTTATACCCGGCTGGGGGCGGCACTGCTGGCCGGCCTGCTGCCCCTGCTGCTCGGCGTGCTGATCGTCTCCTGGCAGACCTTTGCCGGCATGAAACAGGATGCCGAAGAGCGCCTGCTCCATGCTCGCAACATGCTGGAGCGCACCCTGGATCATGCTCACCAGGCGGCCGCCATGGTAGAGGGCAGCGTCGGGCGTCCCTGCGAGGAGGTGGTGCAGGGGCTGCGGGATCAGGTGGCCACCATACCGGACGTGCGCACCGTCAACCTGGCCAGGGGGGAAGTGGTTTACTGCACCTCGCTCTATGGCTCCTATCATGGCCCCTTCAAGCTGGCCGACTACGCCAACGGCCAGCTGGATCTGATGCGGGGCAACCCGGTGACCCCGGATCGGCCTCTGGTGGTCTATCGCCAGCCGGTGGGGGAGTACAGCGTGCTGGTCGGGGTCGACGGTTACTATCTGCACAACATCCTCGACATGCTCAGCCGCAATTCGCCGCTGACCCTGGTGATCGGGGCGCAGAGCATGCTGGCCAACGGCCAGATCCACGACGAGGTGCCGCCCGTGGTGCTGGGGTCGCTGGAGCAGGTCTCCGGCAAGTACCCGTTTCGGGTCGTCACCGAGCTCTCCTATGACGAGTACGGCAGCCACATCTGGACCTACTCCCGCGCCAGCCTCATCATCTATCCCCTGCTGGGGCTGGTGGTGGGCTGTCTGGTCTACTGGCTGACCGGCCGCTCGACCTCTCCCTCTCAGGAGCTGCGGCGAGCGCTGGATCAGCGGGAGTTCATCCCCTACCTGCAGCCGGTGGTGACCGGTGACGACGCCCACTGGAGTGGCTGCGAGGTGCTGATGCGTTGGCAGCATCCGCGCCAGGGCCTCATCTCGCCGGATCGCTTCATCCCGCTAGCCGAAGACAGCGGCCTCATCGTGCCCATGACCCGCCTGCTGATGGAGCAGGTGCGCGAACAGTTCGCAGGCCGAGTGCACAGCCTGCCCAGAGGGTTCCACTTCGGCTTCAACATCAGCGCCAGTCACTGCAAGGATCTGAGCCTGGTGGAGGATTGTCGCCAGTTCATCAATGCGTTTCGGGAGAACCCCGTCAAGCTGGTGCTGGAGCTGACCGAGCGGGAGCTGATCGTGGCGGACGAGACGACCGACCGGCTGTTTGCCGAGCTGCATCAGCTGGGCGTCTTCATCGCCATCGACGACTTCGGCACCGGCCACTCCAGCCTCACCTACCTGCAGCAGTTCCAGGTGGACTTTCTCAAGATTGATCAGAGCTTCGTCGGCATGATCGGCTCGGATGCCCTCTCCAGCCACATCGTCGAGAACGTCATCGATCTGGCGACCCGGCTCGGCCTGCAACTGGTGGCCGAAGGGGTGGAGAACGAGGTGCAGGCCGCCTATCTGCGGGCGCGTCAGGTGACCTTCCTGCAGGGTTATCTCTTTGGCCGGCCGATGCCGATGAAGGAGTTTGCCGCCCTGCTGGCAAAGGCCTGAGCCAGCCCGCCACCCATAAAAAAACCAGCGACCTAGTCGCTGGTTTTTTTTCATCCCGAGGCCTGTCAGAGCATGCGGGCGAGGGCGCGGCACAGACGCTTGACCCCCTCCTCTATGGTGGTTTCATCCACGCAGGAGAAGCTCAGGCGCAGGGTGTTCTGGATCTCGGGGCGCACATAGAAGGGGGCGCCGGGTACGAAGGCCACCTTCTCCTTGATCGCCTCGTCAAACAGCGCCATGGCGCTGACGCTGGCGGGCAGGGTCAGCCAGAGGAACATGCCCCCTTCCGGTCGGGTATAGCTGACGCCAGGCGGGCAGTGACGGGCCAGGGCGGCCTCCATGGCGGCGCGCTGGCGGCCATAGACCTCCTTGATCTTCTCGAGGTGGGCGTCCAGCGAGTTGTCGATCAGGAAGCGGTGCAGCACTTGCTGGCTGAAGGCGTTGCTGTGCAGGTCTGTCGCCTGCTTGGCGATGGTGACCTTCTTGCGCAGCCAGTCCGGCACCAGCATCCAGCCGAGGCGGAAGGCCGGGACGACGGTCTTGGAGAAGGAGCCGAGCAGCACGGTATTGTTCGGCGCCAGCTTGGCGATGGGAGGCAGGTGCTCGCCCTCGAAGCGCAGCTCGCCGTAGGGGTCGTCTTCCACCATCAGCAGCTCGTGGCGCACCAGCCGCTCGGCCAGCGCCTCGCGGTTGGCGCGGCTGTAGGAGACGCCGCTCGGGTTCTGGAAGTTGGGCACGCCATAGAGCAGCTTGGCGTTGGAGCCGCTCGCCAGCAGCGCATCCAGCGCCGCCAGATCCAGCCCCTCTTCACCCAGAGTGATGGGTTTGAAGGCAGGTTGATAGACGGAGAAGGCCTGGATGGCGCCAAGATAGCCCGGCTCCTCGATGATGAGGTCTTGTCCCTCGTCGATCAGCACCTTGCCCAGCAGATCCAGCGCCTGCTGGGAGCCGCTGGTGATGAGGATGTTGTCCGGATTGACCTGCATGCCGTGGCGGGCCAGATAGCGGTCGGCGATGTACTGGCGCAGCGGGGCGAAGCCCTCGGTGGCCGCATACTGCAGGGCCGCGGCGCCCTGCTCGCGCAGCACGTCCTGGCAGGCCTGCTCGATGGCCTTGACCGGGAACAGGTGCGGATTGGGCAGGCCGCCGGCGAAGGAGATGATCTCCGGATTGGCGGCAACTTTGAGGATCTCGCGGATGAAGGAAGGCTCTACCTTCTCGAAGCGCTGGGCAAAAAAGGGCTGCATAGGATTCTCTCTGGCGTGGTGAGCGGTCGCTCCATTCGACCGCCAAGTTATCCGTTTGTATCAGATTTAAAAAATGAGGCAATGGCTGTAACAAAAATCGATAAAAAAGGGCAGGTTTGGCACCTGCCCGAATTTTATCGGCCGGGGAAGGCCGCGAGGCGTAAAAGCCCCGGTTCAGCGGCGAGATGGCAGGGTTACAGACCCGGCTCCCTGAGGAAGCGGAGCATCAGCTCGGTGTTGGCACCGAGCTGCTGCTGCACCCGGCCCGGGAACAGCTCGGCCATCTTGTCGAGGCGGTCATACTGGGTATGCCAGATCTTGCCCCACTGGGTTTCGCTGCCCCGATCGCAGGCGCTCTTGGTGGCCTCGTCGTAGCAGTCCCACAGCGCCGGATTGGTGGTCTGGGAGTAGCCGTCATAGCCATCTTCCCCGTTGATGGTGAAGTTGGTGGCCTCCACGTAGGCGACGGGCACCCCCAGGCAGGCGAACGGCGCATGATCGGACCAGCCGCCGGTCTCCCCCTCAGGGTAGCCATCATAGCTGGGATGAATGGCAAACGGGGTGGCGGTCTGTTTGGAGATGGTCAGCAGGCGATCCCGTACCTTGGGATCGAAGCTGTAGCGGCTCGGGTCGGCGCACTTGTACTTGGCCACGTTGGAGTGGGCCGAGTGAACGTAGACAAGGTCACCCCCGGCGATGGTGTCGTAGTTCACCATGGCCAGCAGCTTGGCAACGGCGGCGCTGTCGAGGCTGGCGGCATAGGCCTTGGAGCCGTTGAGGCCGTTCTCCTCGGCGCCAAAGAAGGCGAAGCGTACCGTGTAGGGCAGGGCCTGCCCCTTGAGTGCTTCGGCGACCGCCAAGAGGGCTGCGACCCCGGCACCGTTGTCGGTGGCTCCCTCGGAGCCCTGCTGGTCGCCTGTGCTGTCATAGTGGGCACCGATCAGGATCACCTTGTCGCTCTTGCCCTTGAGCTCGGCGACGAGGTTCTGGGAGGCCTTTCTGGTTCCGCTCTGGGTGTAGGTGAAGGGCTGGCGTTGCACCTCGTAGCCCCAGCCGGCCAGATGGTCCTGGATCCAGGCGGCGGCACGGGTCTCGGCCTCGCTGCCGGTGGGTCTGGCGCCGATCCCCTCGGCGGTGGAACTCAGCTGCACCAGGTATTCATAGGCCTGCTCGGCGGCGGAGGGGGCCTGTGAATCGTTGCTGGAGGTGTTGCACCCGGCCAGCAGGGCTGTGATGGCAAACGCCAATGCTGTGTGTTTCATACTGCAATCCTTTGTTGTGTATGGTTTTATTTGCGCAGGTCAGGATGCGCCCGAGCCCCGGCAGATTCTGTGAACGGGGTGGCATTTGTCAATCGCGGTGGCGGAATTGGTCTGTGTCGGGGGATTTGTTGCGTGAAACACTTGCGCCTTGTGCCTATCTTGGGATAATTCGCTACCCTGTTTCGCCAAGCGATGAAATGACGAGCAATTTCGCGTTCATCGGCGAGGTGGAGCGATGAAACAACGAGCAATTCATCTCGGTCGTCTGTGACCAGCACGACGAGATAGCTAGCAATCCATTTATGTCGTCTGTGACCCAGACCGATGCAATAAACGAGCAATTTGATTATGCCTGTGACCCAAGATGTATTTAACGAAGACGGCAAGTTCATGCGCAAGATCCGCAGCTTTGTCCGTCGCGAAGGCCGCCTGACCAAAGGGCAGGAGAAGGCTCTGGAGGAGCTGTGGCCGGTCATGGGCATCGATTTCGCACCGGAGCCGCTCGATCTGGTTGCCCTGTTTGGCCGCGAGGCCCCGGTGGTGCTGGAGATCGGCTTTGGCATGGGCGCCTCCCTGGTGGAGATGGCCAAGAATGCCCCCGAGAAGAACTTCATCGGTATTGAAGTGCACTCACCGGGTGTCGGTGCTTGCCTGGGCACCGCCCAGGAAGCGGGGGTCACCAATCTGCGTGTCATCTGCCACGACGCGGTCGAGGTGCTGGAGCACATGATCCCGAACGGCTCGCTCGCCTGCCTGCAGCTGTTCTTCCCGGACCCCTGGCACAAGAGCCGTCACCACAAGCGCCGCATCGTCCAGCCGGCTTTTGCCCAGGACATTCGCCAGAAGTTGGCCATCGGTGGCGTGTTCCACATGGCCACCGACTGGGAGAACTACGCCGAGCACATGCTGGAAGTGATGAGCGCCGCCGAGGGGTACGAGAACAC
The DNA here is from genome assembly GCF_041402265.1 of Aeromonas sp. S15(2024). Classification (NCBI taxonomy): domain Bacteria; kingdom Pseudomonadati; phylum Pseudomonadota; class Gammaproteobacteria; order Aeromonadales; family Aeromonadaceae; genus Aeromonas; species Aeromonas sp. S15(2024). The sequence continues at coordinate 16,948 of NZ_JBGLQY010000001.1, forward strand.
CTCCGCCACCGGCAACTGGGTGCTGCGTCCGGACTGGCGTCCGCTGACCAAATTCGAACAACGTGGCCACCGTCTCGGTCACGGGGTGTGGGATCTGATTTTCAAACGTGTCAACTAACTGAAGGAGCTATCATGGCCAACCGTAGCCGCCGCCTGCGCAAGAAACTGCGCGTCGATGAATTCCAGGAAATGGGCTTCGACATCAGTTTCAACTTCCCGGTCGGCACTGCCGAAGAGACCATCGATGCCGTAGTCGATGCGATGATCGATGAAGTGATCGAACCCCGCAAACTGGCCTTCGCCGGTTCCGGCCATCTGGCCTGGGAAGGGATGATCTGCACCCAGCAGCTGGGCAAATGCAGCGAAGAAGACCGCGCCGCCGTCAAAACCTGGCTGGAAGGCAAGGGGATGGAAGCCGTGGTGGTTTCCGAGCTGTTCGACCTCTGGTACGGCGAACCCGCCTGATATCAGGCCGGCTGTGGCAGGCGCCCCGGTTCGACAGCCTGCGACAGCAGATAGACAAGTCCCGCCGCTGGCGGGATTTTTGTCGGTGGTGATGGGATCGCCACGTTAGTTATGGAATCGCTTATGGTGTTGTCATCCGAATTACTGGCCAGCATCCTGGATGAGGTGCGCCCGCTGCTCGGACAGGGCAAGGTGGCCGACTATATTCCCGCACTGGCCCAGGTGCCGGCCGAACGGCTCGGGATCGCCGTCTGTACCGTCGAAGGGGAGTTGTTCACCGCAGGTGACGCCTTCGAGCCCTTCTCCATCCAGAGTATCTCCAAGGCCCTGAGCCTGACCCTGGCGCTCACCCTCTATCAGGAGGAGGAGATCTGGGCCCGGGTCGGCAAGGAGCCCTCAGGTCAGCCCTTCAACTCCCTGGTGCAGCTCGAGTTTGAGCAGGGCATTCCCCGCAACCCCTTCATCAATGCCGGTGCGCTGGTGGTGAGCGATCTGCTGGAGACCCGTCTCACCGCCCCGCGTCAGCGCACCCTGGAGCTGGTCCGCCGCCTCTCGGGCAACCCGGCCATCATGGCGGATCAGGTAGTGGCCCGCTCCGAATATCAGCACTCTGCCCGCAACGCGGCCATCGCCTATCTGATGAAGGCTTATGGCAACTTCGAAAACGAAGTGGACAAGGTGCTGCAGAGCTACTTCAATGCCTGTGCCATCCGCATGAGTTGCGTCGATCTGGCGCGGGCCTTCATCTATCTGGCCAACCGTGGCGTGCCGCTTGGAGAAAGCTCCCCGCTGCTGCCGGCCCGCACCACCAAGCAGGTCAACGCCCTGCTCGCTACCTGCGGCCTCTATGACGAGGCGGGGGATTTCGCCTATCGGGTCGGCATGCCGGGCAAGTCGGGGGTTGGTGGCGGCATCATCGCCCTCATCCCGGGGGAGTTGTGCGTCTGTGTCTGGTCGCCCGAGCTCAACAAGGCGGGCAACTCGCTGGCGGGCACGGCCGCGCTGGAACTGCTGGCCGAGCGTCTGGGCCGCTCCATTTTTTAACCTTGTCACTCTGAATCGAGAGATCACCATGAAACGAATAATGAGCTTGTTACGGGCCACCCTGGCGACCTTGTTGCTCTGGCATGCCCTGCCGACCCTGGCAGCCGAGCTGCCACCGCTCTCGCTGGCTGACGCCAAGGCCAAGGCGGCGGTCATTCTGGATACCCGCGCCAGCTACTTCTACCAGGGCTGGCCCATGGAGGGCGAGCAGCAGGGCGGCCACGTGGCCGGTGCCGAGAACCTCTCCGCCGACTGGAAGTACAGTGATGAAGAGTGGCCGGCCGCGCTGGCGACCAAGGGGCTGCAGGCCGATCGGCCGGTGGCGCTCTACGGTGCGCCGCGCGAGGTGGCCGAAGTGGCCCGCCTGCTGCGCCAGCAGGGCATCAAGCAGCTGTTCGAGCTGCAGGGCTGGAAAAGTGCGCCGCGCGAGCATCTGGCCCGCTGGCAGCAGCTGGTCCATCCGCGCTGGTTGGCCGATCTGCAGGAGGGCAAGCCGGTGGTGGCTGCGCCCAAGGGCGACTGGAAGCTGTTCGAGGTGGCGTGGGGGTCACCCAAGGCCTATCTGCTGAGCCATATCCCGGGGGCCGGCTACATCGACACCAACCGGCTGGAAGAGGAGCCGCTGTGGAACAAGGTCTCTGACGAGGCGCTCAAAAAGCTGCTGCTGGAGAACGGCATCCGCCACGACACCACCGTCATCCTCTACGGTCGCAACACCATGGCGGCGGCCCGCGCGGCCCACCTGATGATGTATGCGGGCGTCGAGGACGTGCGGCTGCTGGACGGCGGCCTGGATGCCTGGTTCGTGCAGCACCTGCGCACCGAGACCGGGCTGGCCAACACCTTCAAGCCGGCCAAGGAGTTCGGCGTCGCCATCCCGGCCCATCCCGAGTACTACACCACCCTGAGTCAGGCCAAGGAGCTGCTCAAGCAGCCCGACGGCGCCCTGGTCAGCGTGCGCACCTGGGACGAGTTCGTCGGCAATACCTCCGGCTACAGCTACATCAAGCCGAAAGGCGACATTCCGGGCGCCAAGTGGGGTCGTGGTGGTGTGGATGCCAACAGCATGAGCGACTTCCACAACCCGGACGGCACCATGAAGCCGGCCCGCGAGATCCTCGCCATGTGGGATGAGTGGAACATAGAGCCGACCCAGCAGGCCGCCTTCTACTGCGGTACCGGCTGGCGCGCCTCCGAGGCCTTCTTCTACGCCTGGCTGATGGACTGGAAACGGATCAGCGTCTACGACGGCGGCTGGTACGAGTGGAGTGCCGATCCCAAGAACCCCACGGTGACCGGCGAGCGCAAGCCAGCCAAGTAATTGATAATCCAGAGCAGGCCGGACTCATGTCCGGCCTTTTTGTTGCCGCATTCGTAGCACGGGCGAGGGGACACTACACTTTTTGCGAAGGGATATCAGATCGACGTGAGGAGTGACTGATGAAACGGATATGGATAGGCCTGCTGGTCGCGGGCGTGCTGGGACAGGGGGCGATGGCCGCCGAGCGGGCGCGTTATCTGGTGCAGCTCAAGCCGGGGGCGGAGGCGGCCGTACTGGCCCAGAGCCAGGGGATGGGTGGCGAGCTGGCCCTGGCGCTGAAGGAGCAAAATGCCCTGGCGCTCTGGTTGCCATCGGCCGCCGCCACGGCGCTGGCGCACAATCCCAACGTGCTCTGGGTTGAGCCGGATGCCAAGCGCTATGTCAGCGCCGAGACCCTGCCCTACGGCATTCCCATGGTGCAGGCGCCGCAGCTGAGCGATGCCGCCGCCGGCGAAGTGCTGGTGTGCATCATCGACTCGGGTTACAGCATCAACCACCCCGATCTGCCGCACGACACCAATCTGGTACAGGGCTATGACGATGCCGGTACCGGCAACTGGGACAGCGACGAGAACAGCCATGGCACCCATGTGGCGGGCACCATAGCCGCCGTGGGGGGTAACGATCAGGGCGTGCTCGGGGTGTTGCCAAACCAGAGCGTGCCGCTGCAGATCGTCAAGGTGTTCGGGGCCAACGGCTGGGCCTACTCCTCCAACCTGGTGGGGGCGCTCAATGCCTGCAAGCAGGGGATGAGCAGCCGCGGCTTCACCCGCATGGTCATCAACATGAGCCTGGGGGGCAGCGTACCCAGCAAGACCGAAGAGAGAGCCTTCAACCAGGCCTACAGCCAGAACGTGCTGAGCGTGGCGGCGGCGGGCAATGCGGGCAACACCAGCAAGTCCTATCCCGCCTCCTACAGCAGCGTGGTGAGCGTGGCCGCCATCGACGCCAACAAGCAGCTGGCCTATTTCTCCCAGCGCAACGATCAGGTGGAGCTGGCCGCCCCCGGCGTCTCTGTGCTCTCCACCGTGCCGACCGGGTACGCCTACTACAGCGGCACCTCGATGGCGACGCCGCACGTGGTCGGGGTGGCCGCCCTGGTCTGGTCGCAGCGACTGGAGTGCAGCAACGATCAACTGCGCCAGACCCTGCGCAGCAGCGCCCAGGATCTGGGTGCCCTGGGGCGCGACAACAGCTTCGGCTACGGTCTGGTGCAGGCGAAGGCGGCCGCTGACAAGCTGGCACTTGGCTGCGGGTCCGGTACCGGAGGCGGTGGCAGTAGCAAACCGGGTGGGCGCAAGTAGCTGATTCTTGATGTTGATCCCGTTGCGGCAAGGGTGGCAAACGGGCTCATCTGGTTGAGCTAGGCTTCAGTCACCACCCTCGTGGTGAGGGTGAAGCGGGAGGCGAAACAGGCGATGAAGCAACTGATGATGATCCTGGTGTGTGCCCTGGCGTTGGCGGGGTGCAGCTCGCAATACATCATGAGCACCAAGGATGGCAAGATGATCACCACCGACAGCAAACCCAAGCTGGATGAGAGTACCGGCATGTACCGTTACTACGACACCGAGGGGCGGGAGGTGATGATCAAGAAGGATGACGTCACCCAGATCATGGAGCGTTGAGGCTCTCCTCAAGCAACAAGGGCTGCCCGCGGGCAGCCCTTGTCATTTTTGGTGCTCAGGCCGTCTGGGGCACCTGGCGGTTCACCTGACCCACGAACAGCTGATGGAAACGGGAGTGGGAGTTGGCCAGCAGGCTGACCGGCGAACCCTGCTCCACCACGGTGCCAGCCTCCATCACCACCACCTTGTCCACCGACAGCAGCGGCTCCAGATGGTGAGCGATCACCAGGTAGCTGGCCTCCGGTCGGTAGCGATAGAGCAGCTCCGCCATCTTGCGCATGCCGCCGTGGTCGAGGTCCGAGGTGGCCTCGTCCAGCACGATGAGCGGGCGGCGCGACAGCAGGATGCGGGCGATCACCAGCAGCTGGGTCTCGCCGGCGGAGAGTTGCAGCTTGTCGAGCTCCTCGTCCAGCCGGCCGGCGCAGCGCTCGGCCAGCCCCACCCGGGCCAGTGCCTGCTCCAGTGCCGCGTCGTCATGCTCGGTCAGGGGCGCCAGGTTGGCCCGCAGGGTACCGAAGAAGGTGAGCGGGATCTGGGAGACGGTGTCGTAGAGATCGCGCACCGCCTCCGGGGCCAGCCGGGAGAGCGGCTGCTCGCCGTAGTAGATCTCCCCCTGGGTGGCGGGATACATGGCCTGCAGCACCCCCAGCAGCGAGCTCTTGCCGGCGCCGGTACGGCCGCACACGCCCACCTTCTCGCCGGGGGCCAGCTCGAAGTTGACCTTGTGCAGCGCCCACTGGCTGGCCTGGGGGTAGCGCAGCCCCAGGTTGTCGAAGCGCACCTTGGGGTGAGCGGTGGCGAGGGCCTCCCCCTCCTGGCGCTCGCTCTCTATTTCGCTGTATTCGCGCACCCGCTCCACCGCGTTCATCACCTGCTCCACCTCGGCGAAGGTGCGAATGAGGGAGTTGAGCATGGCCGAGGCGGTAAAGGCGTAGGTGATGGCCACGGCCCCCAGCAGCGAGCTGTTGCCAAAGGCCACCATCAGCGCCACGGCGCCCACCAGAGCGGCGGAGAGCAGGGTCTGGTGCATGCCGAGCCAGCGGTTGATGGAGGTGGTGGTGTACCAGCTGCGCAGGTTGTTGTCATAGTGCAGCAGAACCTGATCCAGCGCGAAGCGCTCGGCCCCGGCCAGGCGCAGGGCGGGGGCGCCACGGATGGTCTCGCTGATGCTGATGTAGAGCGGCGAGCGCAGCACCGATGCCTGCCGCCGCAGCTTGAGCTGCACCGCCCGGTAGCGGCGCTGCAGCACGTAGAGGGCCCAGCCCACCAGGGGGGCGATGAGCAACAACAGCGGCATGTTGATGCCGATCACCACCACCTGCAGCGCCACCGACACCAGCATGCCGAACAGCCCCATCAGCATCGACAGCAGGATCTCCTGGGCTTCCCCCAGATCCCGGTCGAAGCGGTTGAGGATGCGCCCCTGCGGCACCTTGTCGAAGAAGGCCATGGGGGCGCGGCTGATGCGCCCCAGCATGCCGTCAAACAGGGTCCAGGCCAGCTTGAGGCCGAGTTTGTAGTTGATAACCCGCACCACCATGATGCAGGTGAGGGAGCCTGCTCCCAGCAGCACATAGATGCCGAGCAGCTCGCTCACCTCGGTCACCCCGGCCTTGCCGCCGAGCCAGAGATCCGAGGCGATGCGCAGCCCCTCCTGACCCAGGGTGAGCAGCAGGGCGAGCAGGATGGCGCCGGGCGCGGCCAGGCGCTGCCACATGAAACCGAACAGCCCCCAGTCCACCTTGCCCTCCACCACCTTCTCCTCGCTGAACTGCTCCGCCTCTTGGGGCGGCACCGGCGGGGTGGGCTGGGGATGCTGGATAAGATCCGCCAGCTGGTGGGCATCGAGCTCCACCAGTTCACCCTGCTCGATGCGGATCACCCGATCGCAGTGAGCCAGCACGTCCGGGTCGTGGCTGACCAGGAGCCGGGTCGGCCCCGGCTTGAAGGCGAGCCCCCGCTCCAGCACCTGGGCCGAGACGATGGGGTCGAGCGCCGAGAGGGGGTTGTCCAGCAGCAGGATGTCGGCCCGGGCGTAGAGGGCGCGGGCCAGGGCGACTCGCTGCTGCTGGCCGCCGGAGAGGCGGGTGCCGAGCTCGCCCACCAGGGTCTGATCGCCGTGGCTGAGCAGTTCGAGGTCGGCGCCCAGCGCACAGGCCCCCAGCACCCAGCGATAGCGCTCGGCGTGCCAGGGCTGGCCAAACAGGATGTTGTTGCGGATGGTGTCGTTCATCAGCCAGGGCTTGTGGCCCAGATGGGCGACCCGGCCGTGGCGGCGGATGCTGCCCTCGAAGCTGTCGTCAAAGCCGGCGACCAGGTGCAGCAGGCAGCTCTTGCCCGCCCCGGTGGCGCCGGTGATCCCCACCAGTTCCCCCGGCTGGATAAACAGGCTGGCTCCCTGCAGCACGGTTTTTTGCTGGTGCAAGGCGGTGACGTTGTCGAGCTGCAGGGCCCCCACCGGCAAGCTTGAGTCGGTGAGATCCCGATGCTGCTCGGGGCTGTTGAGGAACTCGCACAGCCGGTTGAAGCCGGTGTTGAAGTTGATCAAGGTGCGGATGAGATAGGGCAGCCGCATCATGGGGATGCGCAGCACGGTGAACAGGGCGATGGTGGTGAACACCTGGGGCAGGGTGAGCTCCCTGCCCGAGACCAGATAGGTGGTGAAGGTGGCCAGGGTCACCAGCAGCGGGGTGCTCAGCATCAGGCTCTCGTTGATGGCATCGAGCCGGAGCACCCGTCCCAGCACCCCCAGCTCCTGCTGGCGCTTGTGGCCGGCGGCCCCGGTGAAGAAGGTACCGAGCCCGTTCTGGCGCACCAGCCGCAGCTTCTTGATGTACTCAGCCAGGATGCCATTGCGCTCGTCCTGCTGGCGCTTGAGCTGCTGCTCCTGCTGGTTCATGCGCCGCACCACCCGGGTGGAGATGAGCAGCAGCAGGGTGAGCACGGCGAAGCCCACCAGGCCGGCGCTGCCCACCTGCCACACCAGCAGGGCAATGGTGCCGAGCAGTTGCAGCAGCATGGTGAGCGGCATGGCGGGGTCCGCCAGAATCCAGGTAATGTCCCACACGTCCCGGTTGATCAGGTTCTGCACCCGGCCACCGGCCCGGTCGTCGAAGCTCTTGCCGCCCAGCTTCATCACCTTGGCGAGCAGGGATTCGGCCAGCAGGCGGCGGATGGGCACGTGCATCTTGAGCGCCAGCTGCAGCGAGTGCTCCGCCAGCATGCCGGAGGCGAGCACGGAGGCGAACAGGGCCAGGGCCAGCAACAGCTTGTGGCCGGTGTCAGCGCCGGTGCCAAGCTGGGTCATGCTGTGGTTGAGCAGCCAGGGGCTGGCCAGGGTGGCCAGCATGCCAAGCAGCTGCAGCAGGGTAAGCAGGCCGATGCGGCCGCGATACTGGCGCCAGATAAAGGCGGTGATGGGCCAGGGGCGCACCGGCTGGGCGGTGGTGAGCGCGAGGAAGGCGTCGGCGCGGCCATCGCGCCTGTCTTCCGGCAACAGGGGATAGAGATCGTCGAGGTTGACCTGGGGCTCGGTCAGCCCCTTGCGCTGCAATGGGCCGGTCCAGTGATAGAAGAGGCGGCTCAGCCAGCCGGCCGATATTTCCGGATGATCCAATGGGTGTCCTTATTATTTTGTGCTGCTTCCAGGGGGCGGGGCGGCTCATGGGCCGCCCTCGATATTGTCGTCTTGCTGCGGGCGCGAGCCCGGCGGGATCAGCGATCCCGATTCATGCGGATGAGTCGGTCCAGGATCTGCTCACCATCGACCCGCAGGCCGTTGTGCTCGTACTCGTTGGTGATCCAGGCGCGGCTGTTGCCAAGCCCCTTGAGGGTGTCGCGGCTGTAGTCGAACTCCACGTACATGTCCTCGGCATAGACGGCGCAGGCCACCGGCACTTGGTTGCGGGCCAGCTGCGCCGGGTCGTAGAGGGGGCCCCAATCCGCCTTCTGGGCCAGCAGGTGGGCGGCCTCCTTGAGCGGGATGAGCTCGCGGAACTGCTCGAACATCCAGGGGAAGATCATCTCGCCGGTGAAGGCGAAATCCTTGCCCGCTGCCCAGGCCAGGGCCGGGTATTCGCTTCTCACCCGCTCGGCCGCCCAGTTGCTGGCGCTCCCTTCGCAATAGATGGACTCGTGCAGGATGGCGAACACCGGGTTGGTGTTGAACGGCTGCATCGCCTGCAGCTGATAGAGGAAGGCGGGGTTGAGCCGCTCGCCGATGAAGGCGTCTTCCAGCAGGTAATAGAGTTCTTCGAAGGTGCCGCTGGCACCCAGATCCAGCCCCTGCTGCTGCAACTGCTCCACCGTCAGGCGTTGGCCGTTGGGCAGGCGCACCTCGTGGTTATGCAGGTGGTTAGCCAGCCGGTTGGCGATGGCCTGGGCATGGGGGAAGCGGGCGAAGAAGGCGCGGTTCTTGTCTGCCACCCGCTGGTAGGTGGCACGGTAGACCTCGTCCGCGCTGCGACCGATGGGGGCCACCCCGCCGGTGAGGTAGACCTCGTGCAGGCTGCCTGGGAACAGGGAGAGGTAGGTGAGGCTGCAAAAGCCGCCGAAGCTCTGGCCGAGCAGGCTCCAGGGGCGACCCGGGCTCAGCACTTCGCGAACGTACTCGGCGTCGCGCACTATGCTGTCGGCGCGAAAATGGCCGAGGTACTCCGCCTGCTGACGGCCAGTGAGCTGGGCCAGCGCATCGGCACTGATGGGGCTGGAGTGACCGGTGCCGCGCTGATCGAGCAGCAGCACCCGAAACTCCTGCAGAGCCCGCTTGATCCAGCCGCTGGCGGCGGTCGGACGCGGGGCGCCAAAGCCGGGCCCGCCCTGCAGGAACAGCAGCCAGGGCAGATCGTCATGCAGCCTGTCCTGGCGGCAGAGGGTGCGGCCGAACAGGGTGAGGGTCTCCTCCTCATCCGGTCGCTGGTGGTCGAGGGGCACGGTGAAGAAGCGGGGCTCGCAATGGATGCCGTCCAGCACGTAACGCAACGGGCTGCTCATCTGGGGTCTCCCTGAGGGTAGGAAAATCATCGGCCTCATCATAGCCCTGGCGCAGGAGCGGGTCACGCCGGTTTTCCAAATTGTTAACATTGTTGCCAAGTGAAAACGGGGGGACGCTGGGTGATGAATTTATTGTCGGCAAGGGAGTTGACGGTGGCGGGCCGGCTGCACAAAGATGGCTCGCCTGCCAACGGGGCAGGGGTTGTAACAGGATGAGGTGGGCGCGATGAAGCCTGGGTGGAGACGATTGCGCAAAAAAGAGAAACGGGTGAACCCGGAGGGTGTTCTGCAGACCGGCTTGTTGCTGTTCAGTGCCACCTGCGGCGCGACCCTGCTGCTGGCAACCTGCAACGGCAGCTGACCGGAATGAAAAAAGCCCGCTCGATGAGCGGGCTTTTCAAATTTGGCTCCTCCTACTGGACTTGAACCAGTGACATACGGATTAACAGTCCGCCGTTCTACCGACTGAACTAAGGAGGAATTGTGGTGCCCAGAGACGGAATCGAACCGCCGACACGGGGATTTTCAATCCCCTGCTCTACCGACTGAGCTATCTGGGCAACGGCGCGCATTAAACCCTTTCTGAACGGATGTGTCAACCGCATGGCGCAGATAGTCGGACTGTTCGCTCGACAAGTGAGCAATCAGGGTGTTTGTTGGGCGGTTTGGCCTGTTTTCATCTCAGGTGGCGGGTCGGCAGATGAAAAAAGGGGCCCTGGGGCCCCTTGTCATGGCTGTCGTGCTCAGTGGCGGCTGACGATGATCCGCCCGGTACTCATGTCACGGGCCTGACCGGTGACGCTGATCTTGAGCCCGTACTCGGGCAGCAGGCGACCGGCATCCGGGATCTCCTTGCTCTGGTAGCTGCGGGAATCCTTGAACACCCGGTTCGGGGTGATCCAGAAGTCGCGCAGCAGGGAGCCGCTCGGGTGCTTGAGGTTGAGCGGCTGCTGGAAGCCCAGGCTGAAGGTGGCGTCGTGGATCTGGTAGCGGGTGCCAGCCACGGCGCCGTCGCTCCACTTGAGGGTGCGCTGATCCGCATCCACCACCCCGAGGAAGCCCTCACCCGGGTGGACTCCCACCCAGTTGTTGACCTGGCTGTTGTCCACGTACCAGAGCAGCATGCCCGGCTCGTAGCGCATCAGCTGGTCGGCCACATTGATATGGGCCAGCCCCTTGTCCACTCCCGCATGGTTGCGCCACTCGGCCAGGTAGTAGTGATCCTTGGCCTCGTTGCCGTCGCTCTTCACGAAGCCAGCGAGGGTGAAGGGGGAGTTGCCCTCGGCACCGTCGCTCAGCAGGGTGTCGCCATCGGCGAGGATCTGCAGCTCGTCCACGAAAAGCCCGTTCTCGGCCACACCGCCGTCGCTCAGGTATTGCAGGGTCAGAGTGACCTGCTGACCGGCCCAGGGGGTGAGGTCGAACTCGGCATCGGTCCAGCCATTGGAGTTGCCGGTGATGCCGACCCCGAAGCCGACCCCGTTGGGATCGTCACTGGTGGTCAGGTTGCCCGCGATGGGCTGGCCGTTGACCAGCACCCTGGCGTAGTCGTACCCCTCTTCAATCTGATACCAGGCCTTGAAGTTGAGGCTGGCGCTCTGTTTGCCGCTCAGATCCAGCTTGAGGCTCATGCGGTTGTCGAGGTTGTTGCCCTTGCCGCCGTGGTACTCGTACTGGCCGGCGTAGGGCGGGTTGAGCGGGATCTGCTTGGCCGGCAGGTTGATGCGCACCACGTCGTCGTTGCGCCCCTTGTCGTTGGCCTGATCCAGCATGTAGACGTTGCCGCGCGGGCTGAGATCGGCGAGCTGCACATTGCTGCCGTGCAGCCAGTTGCCGCCGAGGGAGGCCTGCAGGAACTCCTTGGCCCAGGCGGAGAAGCCGGTCGGCTCGGTGCCGCCGATGACCCCGGCCCAGGAGCCGGAGGACATGATGGACCAGGTCGCCACCGGTTCGCCCTTGCCGGTGTACTTGGTGTCGTACTCGTCCGGCAGCCCCAGATCGTGGCCATATTCGTGGGCACAGACCCCGGCCGCCGCATCGATGGGCTGGATGGTGTAGTCGTAGGCGGCAAATTTGCCACCGAAGTTCTGGCTCGGGCTGCTGGTGCCCGGGATGGGGTAGGGGGCACCCAGGTTCCAGCGGTGCGCCCAGATGGCGTCTTCGCCGAGATCGCCGCCACCGGCCTCCTCGCCGACGCTGGAGTGGAAGATCATCAGGTGGTCGATGAGGCCGTCCGGCTCATCCCGATTGCCGTTGCCGTTGAGATCGTAGCGATCCTCCTGGTCAAACTCGGACAGATCGATGGAGGGGTCGCCCGCCACCTGGATCAGCGCCTCCTTCACCAGCTCCCGGATGGTGTTCGGGGTGGCATTGGCGCCGTAGTAGGCGGCGTTCTTGCTGGCGGTATACCAGCCCGCCACCTGGCCGCGCACGCTGTAGCTCTTGCCGGACTGCTGCTCGTAGAACTGGCGCATGGAGATGAACTGCTCGCCGTTCGGGCCGGCATAGCCCTTGGACGAGAACAGCAGGTCGTTGTAGTGCTCCGGGGTGTAATCCGGGTAATACATCTTGGTGAGCTCGGGGCGGATGCTGTTCTTCGGGTAGTCGGGGAAGTCCACCAGGATGGCGAGGATCTTGTCCTTGCGCATCTTGCCCTGGTAGTGCTCCCGCTCGATGGACTTGAGCAGCAGGGTGGGCACCCGATCGCCGGGACGGGCGGTGCCGTTGAGGCGGAGCTTCTTGAGGATGGTCTCGCGCACCTTGCCCTCTTTCACCGCCAGGGTGCCGCTGTTGCCCTGATAGGCCCGCGACTTCTCGCGATAGTAGCTGGCGAGGGCCGCCTGCTCCTGCTCGGGGGAGGCCAGGGTCGGGATGCGGCCGCTCTTCTTGAGCATCTCCAGCACCTTCACCTCATCGGCCAGGGGGGCATCGAACGGACCGTGGACCGGGGCGGCCATGGCGTGGTTTCCAATCATAAGGGTTGAGCCGACAAGCAGGCTCATTATTGTTTTTTTAGGCATTATCTATGTGCTCCTTCACATGATAAAAAGGGAGCCTCACTGGCTCCTCTTTCCGTACGGGCGATGGATTGCCCGCGTCCCTTGATACACTCCGTGGATGGCCTTGTCACCGTCACGCCGCTGGTGGATCCTGCTGATTTCAAATGGCTTGATGGCGCTGTCGCGTGGTTTTGACACATCCGAGCAAAGCTCCATATGGAGCAATCCTGTTTTGGCGGCAGATTACCCTTTATTAACCTTTTGTGATGGCACCCCATTTGGGGTGGCTGTGGACGGCGGCTTATCTTGGTCTGCCGCATTGAGCCGGATGGGCTGTGCGAGTATGCTTTGCCGCAACCGGGCCTGCGGGGCGGCAGATGGCCGAGATGGCACCGTCCGCGCTGGCATTTGATCACAACACAGTCGCATCTGGGGTTAATATGAGTCTTGATATGCAAGAGTGGCGCGAAGAGACCACCGCCATCGTCAACGAGTTGCTGGCCGATGGCAGCAACCCGGATCTGGAGTACGAGATTGAGCACCACTTTGCCTGCCAGGATTTCGATCTGCTGGAGAAGGCGGCGGTTGACCTGTTCAAGGCCGGTTTCGAAGTGACCGATGCCGAAGAGATGGAGCTGGATGACGGCGCCACCATCTTCTGCTTCGACGCCACCGTCGAGTGCAAGCTGGACATCGAGACCATAGTAGCGGACATCGCCACCATGCTGCCCATCCTCGAAAAATACGGCGTGGACTACGACGGCTGGGGTACCTACTTCCAGGAGTAAGCTGCCTGATGTGTGCCAGCCACTGCCGCGCGCCAGAAACAACAAGGCCACCCTCGGGTGGCCTTGTTGTTGTGAGCATCACGCCTGTGGCAACTGGTAGCAGCGGGCAAACTCGGCGGGGGGCAGCGGGCGGCTGAACAGGTAGCCCTGCAACCGGTCGCAGCCGGCCTGCACCAGCCACGCCTGCTGCTCTTGCGTCTCCACCCCTTCGGCGGTGATCTTGATGCCGAGCTCGTGGCCCAGCCCGATGACGGAGCGCACGATGGCGGTGGTGGCCTGGTTGGTGACCAGCTCCTGCGTGAAGCTTTTGTCGAGCTTGAGGGTCGCCACCTGCAGCCGTGGCAGGTAGGCCAGACTGCAGTAGCCGGTGCCGAAGTCGTCGATGGCGAGCTGAAAGCCCGCCTCGATCAGGCAGGCCAGGTTGCTCTCTATCTCGTCGGCGTTCTCCATCAGCACCCCTTCGGTGATCTCCAGCTCCAGCTGCCAGGGGGCGAGGCCGTGACGCTCGATGCAGGCGAAGATCTGCGGGCAGAGCTCGGGATCGCGAAATTGCAGCGGCGACAGGTTGATGGAGAGCACCAGATCCGGCGCATCGGCCTGCCAGCGGGCCAGCTGGGCACAACCCTGCTCCAGCATGTGGCAGCCGAGCAGGCCGATGAGCCCCAGCTCCTCCGCCAGCGGGATGAACTCGTCAGGAGAGATCATGCCGAGCTCGGGATGGGGCCAGCGGCAGAGCAGCTCGGCCCCGTGCAGCTGACTGGTGCGGGTGCTGATGATGGGCTGGTAGACGGCGGTCAGCTGGCCGGACTTGATGGCGAGCGGCAACTGGGCCGCGATGAGCTGACGACGCTTGAGCTTGGCATCGAGTTCGGGGTCGAACAGGGTGCAGTGCTGCTGCTGACGTTTGCCCTGGGCCAGGGCGGCCTCGGCGTGGCTCAGCAGCCGTTCGGCATCGTTGGCCTTGCCGTGGGCGATGCCGAGGAACACCGGGATCTGGATCCTGTGCTCTTCCACCTGGTAGGGGACCATCAGCGCCCCCTGCAAACGGCTGCTCCAGTTGGCCAGCGGCTCGTTCAGTTCGGGCAGCAGCATGGCAAAGTCGTCGGCGGCGACCCGGCACACCAGCGACTGGGGCGGAGCCAGCTGCTGCAGGCGACGGGCCACCTGGCTGAGCAGGCGGTCTGCGACCCGGATGCCGAAGCGGTCGTTGATCTCGCGAAAGTGTTGCAGGTCGACCAGCACTAGGCTCGCCTTGCGGGCGCCGAGGTGACGGCTGGTCTGCAGAAAGTGGGAGAGCTTGAGCAGGCCGGTCAGGCTGTCGTAGTGCTGCTCCTGCTGCAACTGGGCCTGGGTGGTGCGCAGCCCGGTGATGTCGCGGCTCAGGGTGAGGATGCCGAGGGAGTTGCCCTCGTCGTCCGGTACCTCGACCCGGGTCACCTCCAGATGGCGGCCCTGGCCGTTGGCATCCACCAGGCAGTATTCACCCCGTCCCATCGGCAGCTCGGTGGAGAGGCGGTGAGCCACCCGCTGGCCGAGCGCCTCGCTGGCCGCCATCCCCATGAAGTCGAGAAAGGCCTGGTTGCAGTCGATCAGCAGCCCCTGATGGTCTTCCAGCCGGATCGGATCCGGGATGGCGTCCAGCAGGCGGCGTTGCAGCAGCTGCTGCTGGCGAAAGGTCTGCTCCAGCTCCTTGCGCTGATCTATTTCGTTGACCATGCCAAACAGGGCCACCGGCTTGCCCTGCTCGTCGTAGAGCGGGATCTTGTGGATCTCCATCCAGCTGGTGGCGTCGCCGTTGTTGCAGTGCAACTGCTGATAGAGCAGGGGTTTACCCTCCGCCAGCAGGCGCAGATCCTCTTCCCGAAAGATGTCGCCCCAGGGCATGTCGGCATCCGTCTTGCCGACGAGATCCGCCGGCAGCGGCAGACCCGCCTGCTCCGTGAAGGCACGGTTGGCAAACAGGTAGCGCCCATCCGTATCCCGGCAGAAGATATTCATGGGTAGCTGGTCGATGATCTGCTGCAGCAGGGGCAGGGTGAGCAAGGAGTTCACACAGACACTCACGGGGGAAATTTCGAGCAAATCTATGATAGCAGGCTGGTTTTGTAAAGCTTGGGTTAAGGCTGACTCATTTCTGCCGATCCCTGCTGACAGTCTGTGTCGCTGCCGCCATAATAGCCGCCGGTCGGCCGAGGGCCGGATTATATGGATGAGAGAAGCAGCATGAAAAAGATAGTGGGAGTAGCACTGGCCCTGTTGATGGCCGGTTGTGCCAGCGACAACAATGGCGGCGAGCAGTACCGCTATACCCCGCCGGTAGCCAAGGCGACCAACAACACCCAGGAGATGCAGATCCCGGTGGATCTGGTGTGGGCCCGCGCCGAGAAGTGGTTTAGCGATCACGGCCTTAACATCGAAAACAGCCAGCGTGGCTCCGGCCTGATGACCGCCAACGTCGAGAATTCGGCCGACGGTCTGGAGTGGCTGGATTGCGGTACCATGGGCTCCAAGGTCGCACTGGGCAACCCCAACCTGCAGATCAACCTGATCATCACCCAGAGCGGCAACAACAGCGTGGCCACCGTCAACGTCAAGGGCAACACCCAGCTCTACTTCGTCGAGTCCTCCGGCGAGCGGGTACCGGCCCCCTCCATCACCCCGGTGTGCGTCTCTCGCGGCAGCCTGGAACAGAGCCTGTTCTCCACCCTCGCCAACTAAGGTTGCGCCGAGTGCCAGCAAAAACCCCGTTGCCTGCAACGGGGTTTTTTGTTTCCGGCCTGGTGGAAGGGGACATGTGGGCCGCTGTTGATAGCCGCAAAAAACAACCCCCGGCAGGGCCGGGGGCTGGATAGCGTCGGGTGACTCAGCGGGCGACGTCGCCGTGAAACAGCGTCTGCTCGCCGGCTTTGAGCACATACCCCTTCCAGGGGAAGAGGGTGTAGCCGCTGCCTTGCCACGACCAGTTGCCCTCCACCCCTTGGCGGGTGAGCAGGTGCTGCTCGCCGCTCGGCAGGGTCAGCTCGGCCTGGCTCTGATCGGCGTTGAACAGCACGAAGGCGCTGCCGGTCTGGCCGGCATCGGTCGGATTGAGCCTGATGCCCTGCTCGAACAGCCGCACACACTGCCTGGTCAGGGCTGACCACTGGTAGCCGGCGCTGGCACGGCAGCCGTGGACATCCTGATCATTGCCGACCAGGTGTTGTTCCGGGGTACTGCAGGCCGCCAGCAGCAGGGAGGCGGCCATCAGGGTCAAGGTACGCATGGTTACTCCTTGGCATCCCGCTCGATGACGATGTTGGAGAAGCCCAGCTCCTTGAAGTAGTTCTCCCGGTAATCCTTCACGCTCTTCTTGTCGCGCCGGCATACCTGGGCCAGCTGCTCCTCCATGGCGTGGAAGCTGGTCAGGTTGATCCCTTCGGCAGCGGCAATGGCATCGTAGATGCTGTTGAACTTGTCGTTGGCGTAGCCGATCTCTTTGGTTTTCTTGCCGTAGGTGTAGGTAATCTTGAACGCCATGGCGTTATTCCTTTGCTTTGGCCTGCTTGCGCTGGACGTACAGGTAGAGGCTCTCGACCTTTTCCCGTGCCCAGGGAGTTTTTCGCAAGAACTTCAGGCTGGATTTGATGCTGGGATCCTGGGTAAAGCAGCGGATATTGATCTCCTGCCCCAGTTTTTCCCAGCCGTAGTGTTCGACCAGGGCGGTGACGATGGCTTCCAGCGTCAGCCCGTGCAGCGGGTTGTTCTTCTGGGAAGCGGGTTGATCGCTCATGCCTGCTCCGCCAGCTTGGCAAAGGGTTGACCCATGCGGGTGGTGACCCCGTTGGCCAGATGGGGCTCGAAACCGGCCAGCATGCCCGGACCAAACAGGCAGACCACGGTACTGCCCAGCTTGAACAGCCCCATCTCGGCGCCTTTTTGCAGGGTGATGGCCTCGTCGCCTGTGTAGTCCCAGCGCACCACCTTCTTCTCTTTGGTCGGCGCTATGTTGCCGGCCCAGATGGTCTCGATGCTGGCGACGATAGTGGCACCGACCAGCACCAGCGCCATGGGGCCGTGCGGGGTGCGGAAGGTGGCCACCACCCGCTCGTTGCGGGCAAACAGGTTGGGCACGTTCTCGGCGGTGAGCGGGTTGACGGAGAAGAGATCCCCCGGCACGAACACCATACTCTCCAGCACGCCATCCAGCGGCATGTGGATGCGGTGGTAATCCTTGGGCGCCAGATAGATGGTGGCAAAGTCGCCATCCTTGAACGGCGCCACCAGATCCTCATAACCGCCCAGCAGCTCGCGGGCGCTGTAGTCGTGGCCCTTGGCCTGGATGATGCGACCCTGCTGGATCGGACCGAGCTGGCTGACGGTGCCATCCACCGGCAGGGCCAGGGTCATGGCATCTTCCACCAGGGGGCGAATACCGGGCTTGAGCTCACGGGTGAAGAATTCGTTGAAGCTCTTGTAGTGGGCAGGACTCTCGTGCAGCGCCTCGCTCATGTCGACCTGGTACTGCTTGATAAAGGCCTCGATCACCCTGGTGGTGAGGTTGCCCGCTTCGGCGGCGGCAAGCTTGCCCACCAGGCGGGAGAGGGCGTGTTTGGGCAGACAGTATTGACCGGCAATTTTCAGGTTGTCAGTAATGCTCATGTTCATCATCAACGTAGGTTAAACAGGGTCACAGGCGTGCCTGTTGGCGACCGTGACGGGCTTCCTGCATGGTTTCCAGGATGCGGTGATAGTTGTGGAAGCGATCGGCGCTGATGGCGCCCGCTTCGACCGCGGCGCGCAGGGCGCAGCCGGGATCGTCTTTGTGGGTACAGTCGCGGAACTTGCAACCACCCAGATAATCGCGGAACTCGACGAAGCACCAGGTGATACGGTCGGCTTCCAGATGCCAGAGGGCGAACTCGCGGATCCCGGGGGAGTCGATGAGATCGCCGCCGCTCGGGAAGTGGTAGAGCCGCGCCGTGGTGGTGGTGTGCTGGCCGAGCCCCGAGTTTTCGGAGATCTCGCCGGTGAGCACATCCAGCCCCGGCATCAGGGCATTGGTGAGCGACGACTTGCCGACCCCGGACTGGCCGACGAAGATGCTGATCTTGTCGGTCAGGGCGGCTTTCAGCTCATCGAGCCCTTCGCCGCTCTCGCAGCTCACCAGCAGTACCTCGTAATTGAGCTTGCGGTAGGTTTCGAGCTGGCGCTCGATGCGGGCGCGGGCGGCATCATCGAGCATGTCGACCTTGTTCAGCACGATGAGGGGGCGGATCTCCACATCCTCGGCGGCCACCAGATAGCGGTCGACGATATTGGTGGAGAACTCGGGCATCACCGCCGAGACGATGATGATCTGGTCGATGTTGGCGGCGATGGGTTTGACCCCGTCGTAGAAGTCCGGCCGGGTCAGCACCGAGTGACGCGGGTGCACCGCCTCGATGACGCCGGCGGTCGCGGCATTGAGGCCGGGACGCCACACCACCTTGTCGCCGCACACCAGGCTGCTGATGCTGCTACGCCGCAGGTTGCTGCGGTGGATGGTGCCATCGCTAGCCTCGACGTCTGCATGCTGACCAAAACGGCTGATCACCACCCCTTCGATGGCCGGCCCGAACAGGGTGTCATCCACCTCTGTGGTGTGCTCTTTTTGCAGCCGACGCTCGCGGTTGGCCTGGACGCGCCTTTGTTGACCCAGATTGAGTTTTGCTTTCTTTGCCACTCGATTCGCCAGTTTATGAACAGATCCAAAGCCAGTATGATACATGCAAATTGGCAAAATTCCGCCATTCCTCCCAATAGAGAGAGCAATCATGACAGTCAGCGCGCAGAACCTGGTATGGATCGACATGGAGATGACGGGCCTTGACCCTGAAGAAAACGTGGTACTGGAGATTGCCACCATCGTCACCGACAAGGACCTGAACGTGCTGGCCGAAGGGCCGGTCATCGCCATTCACCAGAGCGACGAAGAGCTGGCCAAGATGGACGACTGGAACGTCAACACCCACACCAAGAGCGGTCTGGTGGCCCGGGTCAAGGCGAGCCAGCACGACGAGGCGAAAGCCGTCGCCGAGACCCTCGAGTTCATTCGCCTGTGGGTCCCGGAGCGCACCAGCCCGCTGTGCGGCAACAGCATTGGCCAGGATCGCCGCTTCATGGTCAAACACATGAGCGATCTGGAAGCCTTCTTCCACTATCGCAACGTCGATGTCAGCACCATCAAGGAGCTGGTACGCCGCTGGCAGCCGGAGCTGCTGGATCAGTTCAAGAAGAGTGGTACTCACCAGGCGCTGGACGACATCCGCGAATCCATTGCCGAGCTGCAGTTTTACCGCAGTCATGTCTTCAAGATCTGACGCCCAGGCAAGGGATTGCCCCGCTCTGGTTGTTAAAATCGACAGTTCGACCAGCTTTTGAGCGAACGCGCGCAACCAGACAAAAAAGCCCTTGCAATTGGAATGACTGCTCTTATAATTCGGCTCCCGTACAGTAGCGCAAGCAACCAAATGCTGTACGGCCTGTTTTAAGGCAGTTGCGGGAATAGCTCAGTTGGTAGAGCACGACCTTGCCAAGGTCGGGGTCGCGAGTTCGAGTCTCGTTTCCCGCTCCAAAATCTGATGATGACACTGGTGCAAACCAGCCCGATGCGGGAATAGCTCAGTTGGTAGAGCACGACCTTGCCAAGGTCGGGGTCGCGAGTTCGAGTCTCGTTTCCCGCTCCAATCATCAGCCAGCCTCAAGACAACCTAATGTTGCGGGAATAGCTCAGTTGGTAGAGCACGACCTTGCCAAGGTCGGGGTCGCGAGTTCGAGTCTCGTTTCCCGCTCCAAAAATTTGTAAGTGATATTCCGATGCGGGAATAGCTCAGTTGGTAGAGCACGACCTTGCCAAGGTCGGGGTCGCGAGTTCGAGTCTCGTTTCCCGCTCCAATCACTTGCAGATGACATTCTGTTGCGGGAATAGCTCAGTTGGTAGAGCACGACCTTGCCAAGGTCGGGGTCGCGAGTTCGAGTCTCGTTTCCCGCTCCAAAAGTTTGTAAGTGACATTCCGTTGCGGGAATAGCTCAGTTGGTAGAGCACGACCTTGCCAAGGTCGGGGTCGCGAGTTCGAGTCTCGTTTCCCGCTCCAATCACTTTCAGATGACATCCTGTTGCGGGAATAGCTCAGTTGGTAGAGCACGACCTTGCCAAGGTCGGGGTCGCGAGTTCGAGTCTCGTTTCCCGCTCCAATCTCTCTTCAAATTCAATCTCTCTCCTCCCAAGCTCACGAATCCAGTTGCTCAATACAATCGCTGCCACATCCTGTTGGTAGAGCATGATCCACGCTTGCCAAGGCTGGGGTCGCGAGTTCGAGTCTCGTTTCCCGCTCCAATCTCTCTTCAAATTTAATCTCTTCCCCCCAAGTTCACGAATCCAGTTTCTCAGCACAATCACTGCCACATCCTGTTGGTAGAGCATGATCCGCGCTTGCCAAGCCAAGACTGGGGGTTGCGAGTTCGAGTCTCGTTTCCCGCTCCAATCTCTCTTAGAAGTCCTCACCATCCATTTGAATTGCCCATTACATAGCGCTGCGATGATTTGCCGTATCCGGCGTTCAGCCAGATCAGACCCATGCTTGCTGTACTCGTGTCGTACACAAGGGCGGGAAGGGCTGTTGCTGCTGCGGGCAGGTTGATGATCGTGGCGGGGAAGGGGAAATGGCAGGCAAAAAAATAGGAGGGGCGATGGCTCCTCCTACCGGCTCACTGGCGCTGGCTTAGATAACGGTAACGTTCTCAGCCTGAGGACCTTTTTTGCCCTGGGTCACAGTGAACTGTACTTTTTGACCTTCAGCCAGGGTCTTGAAACCGGCGCTCTGGATGGAGGAGAAGTGAACGAAAACGTCCGGTCCCTGGGATTGCTCGATAAAGCCAAAACCCTTGGTCTCATTGAACCATTTTACTTGGCCGGTGCGAATGTCAGACATGTGGTAAGTCCTATCTATAACAAAATGAAACTAAGCCTGGTTGGGCAGCATTTGCCTAGAAAGCAGGGGTTGAAGCATGACTGACCACGTCAATTTGTCCCAGTAGCATGTAGCACAATCCCTGTCTAAAGCACAAACGATTGTACGTGAGCACGATCCCTTGTCAATTTGGCACTTTTCATTTTTTGAGCAAGCTAAAAATATTGTGAAGTCAGTAGCTTGTTTCACGGGAACCGGTCAAAAAAACGGGAGGCGCCAGGCCTCCCGTTTCATCACTCCTTGAGGGCGAATCCTTCGCCCTGTCGGTCATAGCGATAGATGGCCTGACCGTAGGAGCGGATCTCGACCCGCTGGATGCGGCGGGTGTCGTCCACCAGGATAAAGATGGCGCGGCCGGACTGCAGACGGGTCAGCGGGCGATCCGGCCCTTCGATGGCAATGAGGCGGCTCAGCTCGGCGCCTGGCAGCTCGAACTTGCGGAAGATGGAGTAGAGGGTCTCACCGGCCTGCACATCGTGTTGCAGCCAGGTGCCATTGACCTTCTCTTCCACCGGTTTGGCCGCGGCGGGGGCATTGCCGCTGGCGCCGTTGCCCACGGTGAGGGCATGGGCCGGCACGGCGATGGGTACCGTCAGCGAACCGGACGGCGCCGCCTTGGGTTCGGTCGGGGCGGGTTCCCAGGCCAGTACCAGCAGCCAGAGCGGGATCAGGATCAGCAGCCCTATGGTGTGCTTGCGGGGCAGCGGGCTGGCCAGTTTGAACTTGCCAGTCCTGGGTTCCTGGCCGCGCTGGCCAAGTCCGCTCATGCCCTGACCGATGCGTTGGCGCAGGGGCAGGGTAGCGGCATTGATACGATGGAGCAGGGATCCTTGTGATTCGTCTTGGCGACGCTGCTGGGCTCGTCTGTTGTGGCCACGGGGGCGACGGTCCGGGGTGGGCACGGCATTTACCTCTCACTACATTGCCTGCCATCAGGCAAATTCGTGCCTATGGTAAACGGACTCGCCCCCGAGGGGGAGAGTCCTGACCGTGAAAATTATCAGCTGAGACGAAATTGTCCCAACAATTGCTGTAAACGCTCGGCCGCCTGACGCAATGCCTGGCTGGCTTTGGCCGTCTCGGTGGCATCCTGGGCGATGTCGTTGGCCAGTGCGTTGGTTTTTGACAGATTGCCGGAGACGGTCTCGGAGACCGAGCTCTGCTCCTCGGCGGCGGAGGCGATCTGGTAGGTCATGTCGTTGATGGTGGAGATGGCCTGATAGATGCTGCCGAGCGCCTCTTCCGCCAGATCCGCTTCCCCCACCGCCTGGTGGGTCAGCTGCTGGCTCTGGTTGATGGCGTTGACCGCGTTGGCCGAGCTGTGGCGGATCTTCTCGATCAGCTCCTGGGTATTCTGTACCGCCTGCTGGGTGTTGCCCGCCAGCTTGCGCACCTCGTCGGCCACCACCGCAAAGCCGCGCCCCTGCTCGCCGGCCCGGGCCGCCTCGATGGCCGCGTTGAGCGCCAGCAGGTTGGTCTGATCGGCGATCCCCTGAATGACGGTGAGGATGCTGGTGATCTGCTCGCTGTCGTGAGCCAGCCCTTCCACCACTTCGGCGCCCTTGCCGGCTTCGGCGGCCACCTTGTGCATCGACTGGATCACCTGCTGGAAGCGTACCTTGCCCTGATCCGCCGCACCCTGAGCCTGTTTGGCGGAGTCGGCGGTGTTGTTGGCGTGGGTCGCCACCTCCTGGCTGACGTAGGACATCTCCTGCACCGCGGTCAGCATCTGTTCCATCTCCGCCTGGTGGTGCTGCAGGTTGTTGTCGGTCTGGCCGGCGATGCGGTCGGTGTCGCCGGCGTGACGGTTCACCTCGCTGGCGGTCTTGAGCACATCCCCCAGCAGCACCTGCAGCTTGTCGATGAAGCGGTTGATGCCCTTGGCCAAATCCCCCAATTCATCCTGGGACTGGGTATTGAGCCGCTTGGTGAGATCCCCCTCGCCATCGGCGATGTCATCCACCAGGCTCACCATCTGGCGGATGGGGCCTGTGATGCTGCGGGCAATGACCAGCATGGTGGCCAGCGCCAGCACCAGCACCACGACGGCACCCACCAGTTGCTGGGTCATGGCGGCCCGGTTCATGTCGCCCAGCTGGGCTTCCAGCTGATCGGCTCCGGCCAGTACCACCTTGTAGGGCAGGGTGACGATGATGGCCCAGTTGCGGCTCATGCCCGGCACCGCGATGGGCACTGAGATGCGCAGATTGTCATTGAGTTCTTCACGTCGCTCCTGCTGTTGCAGATACTGTTTCCAGTTGTTGCCCAACAACTCTTCGGCATGTTTGCCCAGCATGTTGTCGTTTCCGCTGGTGCCTGTAATTACGCCTGCAGCACTGACGATCAGTGTTTCGCCTTTGCCATCATATATGTTGCTGTTGAGGCTCTTGGCCTGCTGGTTGAGGGCAGTAACCTCAAGGTCGACGCCAATGATCCCCTTGAATATTCCGTCAATAAACAGTGGGGATGAGATGGTACTTAGCATTACTTGCTTGCCATTAACATCAAATACATAGGGATCGATTAGGCATGCGGTTTTGTGTTGTTGAGGGCAACTGTAATAGTCATTGGCCGGGTTACCGAAGCTGTCGGTATCCGTTTTGGTAATGGAGTAAAGAAGGTCTGTGCCTGTCGACCCTCCATCACGGTAGTAATAGGGAACAAACCGGCCACTACTGTCACTGCCCAGTTCCTTTTGGTCGACATAGTTACTATCTTGCCCATCCAGTGCATTGGGCTCAAATCCTGCCAAGACGCCATATATCTGATGGTCTGTGGTCAGCGTTTTTTTCATCAGCGAAACAACATTGGGGCGCGTCAGTGGTAGCTCCTGTGAAATGGCTAGTTGAACCACCCCCGCAAGTTGTTGGTCATACGCCAACGCTTTTTGCAGCAGTTGGGTGATGGTGGCTGCCTCGGCACGGGCGTTGGCGCTGACCTTCTGCCATGCCTCCTGCTGCAGGGCGGCGCGGCTGGAGTTGATGGTCAGCTTCTGGGTTTGTTGGCCGGAGTATTGGTTGAGCAGGATCAGGATGACCAGGGCGGTGGTCATGGCGATCCCGGCCATCACTAGAATGCGATTCTGGATAGAACGGAACTGCATCGTCTCTTCCTTGTTTATGAGAAGTGTGGTGAGCGTTATCTGGGTATCGACCGGAGGAGGCAGCTCTCCAGCATTGTGCATAGCAAATCGGAAACGGGGCTTCTGTTTTGCGATCCTCTTCAAATATCGGGCTACAGATGCAAATGGCGACAGATTTAATCCCCTACTTTAGCTCGCAATGGCGCCATGGTTTTCCCATCCGTCATTGTCGGTGCTAAAATGCGACGGTTTTTTTAACGAATTGGCCCAAGGCCCTCTACACAAGGCTTAAAGATGAAAGTCAAAACCCGTTTTGCTCCCAGCCCGACCGGCTTTTTGCATGTCGGCGGTGCCCGTACCGCACTCTATTCCTGGTTGTTTGCAAAGAACCAGGGCGGTGAGTTCGTGCTGCGTATCGAGGATACCGACCTGGAACGTTCCACTCAGGAGGCCATCGACGCCATCATTGAGGGCATGGAATGGCTGGAGCTGAACTGGGATGAGGGCCCCTACTACCAGACCAAGCGTTTCGATCGCTACAACGGTCTGATCGACGAGATGCTGGCCGATGGCCGCGCCTACAAGTGCTACTGCTCCAAGGAGCGGCTGGAAGCGCTGCGCGAAGGCCAGATGGCCAATGGCGAGAAGCCCCGCTATGACGGCAAGTGCCGCGACCACGCCCACGACCATCCGGCCGATGCGCCCCACGTGATTCGCTTCCGCAACCCGACCGAAGGTTCCGTGGTGTTCGATGACCACGTCCGTGGCCGCATCGAGTTCGCCAACACCGAGCTGGACGACCTGATCATTCGCCGTACCGACGGCGCGCCGACCTACAACTTCTGCGTGGTGGTCGATGACTGGGATATGGAGATCACCCACGTGGTGCGTGGCGAAGACCACATCAACAACACCCCGCGCCAGATCAACATCTACAAGGCGCTGAACGCGCCGGTGCCGGAGTTTGCCCACGTCTCCATGATCCTGGGTGACGACGGCGCCAAGCTCTCCAAGCGCCACGGTGCTGTCTCCGTGATGCAGTACCGCGACGACGGCTACCTGCCGGAAGCGCTGTTAAACTATCTGGTGCGTCTGGGCTGGTCCCACGGCGATCAGGAGATCTTCAGCCTGGAGGAGATGATCAAGCTGTTCAGCCTGGATGCCATCTCCAAGTCTGCCTCAGCTTTTAACACCGACAAGCTGCTGTGGCTGAACAACCACTACATGCGCAGCCTGGAGCCGGCCTATGTTGCCAAGCATCTGGCCTGGCACATGGCCAACCAGCAGATCGACACCAGCAAGGGCCCAGCCCTGGCCGACGTGGTCACCCTGCTGGCCGAGCGCTGCAACACCCTGGTCGAGATGGCCGCCCAGAGCCGCTATCTGTTCGAAGAGTACGAGGCCATCGACGAGGCGGCAGCCAAGAAGCACCTGCGCGGCGTTGCCGCCGAGCCGCTGACCCTGGCCAAGGCCAAGCTGGCTGCCCTGGAGACCTGGACTACCGAAGCGCTGCACGAGCTGATTGAAGCCACTGCTGCCGAGCTGGGTCAGGGCATGGGCAAGGTCGGCATGCCGCTGCGCGTAGCCGTCACCGGGCTGGGTCAGTCCCCCGCCATCGACGCAGTGATGGCGCTGGTGGGCAAGGAGCGGGTGCTCGCCCGTATCGATCGCGCTCTGGCGTATATCGAAGCGCGCATGGCTGCCGAGTAATAGCAGGCCGCCGGGGCATTCCCTTCTGGCATCTCCGACGCCGTGATGGCGCTGGTGGGCAAGGAGCGGGTACTCGCCCGTATCGATCGCGCTCTGGCGTATATCGAAGCGCGCACGGCCGCCGAATAAGCGCCAACCATCGCTTGAAAAAGGGCTCCCGTGCGGGGGCCCTTTGTTTTTGGTCAAAGGCCGGTTTTGTGACATAAAACAGCGAGATAGCTGTGCCATTGCCGGTTAAATCGACTAACTGCTTGAATTTTGACTAAACGCGCGAATAGCCGTTATTTTTGGGTTGACAGCAAAGCGGCCGGTGCCTATCATGCGCCTCCGTTGCCGGAGATAACTTTGGTAGCGCCGAGGTGAGTTGGGGTTATAGCTCAGCTGGGAGAGCGCTTGCATGGCATGCAAGAGGTCCGCGGTTCGATCCCGCGTAGCTCCACCAAATTCTCCTCGAACAATCTGGAATCCAAGGGGTTATAGCTCAGCTGGGAGAGCGCTTGCATGGCATGCAAGAGGTCCGCGGTTCGATCCCGCGTAGCTCCACCAGGTTCCTGATTGAAATGAAGTACCCAGGGCAGTGCGGTGTGTATCACCCAGGCCGACCTTTGTGGGGTTATAGCTCAGCTGGGAGAGCGCTTGCATGGCATGCAAGAGGTCCGCGGTTCGATCCCGCGTAGCTCCACCATTATTTAGGATGATTGGCCGCCAGAACCATTCATTCAGTACCGAATTTGGGGTTATAGCTCAGCTGGGAGAGCGCTTGCATGGCATGCAAGAGGTCCGCGGTTCGATCCCGCGTAGCTCCACCAAATTCAGAGTGACTCAACGTCACTCACACACATCGGGGTTATAGCTCAGCTGGGAGAGCGCTTGCATGGCATGCAAGAGGTCCGCGGTTCGATCCCGCGTAGCTCCACCATCTTTCGTAATGAAAGTAGAAAAGGCCACCGCACTGCGGTGGCCTTTTTGTTTTGCGCTCCGTTCACCGGTCGTGCCGACGATCCATAAAAAAGCCCGCATCGCTGCGGGCTTTTGGCTTGATGGCAAGGGTCATCAGCCGTGGCGGCGACGCCAGGCCAGCGGCAGCAGGGCCAGCAGCAGGGCGCCCATGGCACCGCCACCGCCGTTGCTCTCCTCTTTCAGCTTGAGGTCGACGATGATGGGGTCGTGGTCGGAGGCGCTGAACGGGTTGTCCGACTTGATCATGTCGCCGGTGAAGTCCCGGCCGTACTCGAACAGGTTGCTCTCGAACGAGTTGATGTGCCAGTCGGCCACGGCGATCACCTTGCCGGCCAGCGCCGGGTTGGCGAGGGCATAGTCCAGGGTGCCGAGCTCGGCCTCGTAGCTGTAGGAGATGGCCTTCTCCTTGTTGAACTTGACGTTCATGTCCACCAGGCCGTAGCTCTTGGCCACTTCGCTGCCGGTCTGCTCAAAGACCTGGTCGCCAAGGAAGGTCTGGGAGGCTGAGACTATCTTGCGCTGGCCGTCGGTCGGCACATAGTCGGTCAGCACCCGGATCGCATCTTCCCGGGCGTAGGAGTTGAAGTCGCCCACCAGCAGCACCTGGCCGGGCAGCTTGCTCACCGCCTCGCCCAGCACTTTGGCGGCGCTGACCCGGAACTCGGTGCACTTGCCCTGCAGATCGGCCGGCTCCTTGCCGTCCAGGTTCTCCAGGCAGCCTGAGCCCTTGGATTTCAGGTGGTTGACCACCAGGGTCAGCGGATCCTTGCTGCCCTCGACGGTGAAGGTCTGCACCAGGGAGTCACGCTGGGAGGCCTGTTTCTCGACCCCTTTGGCATCCAGGTATTTCTGCACCGGCAGGGTGATGACGTTGGCGTCCCCTTGCGGTGCCAGCTTGGCCGGCCGGTAGATCATGGCCACCATGATGGCGTCGCCACCGAAGTAGTGCTCGCCCTGCAGCAGTGCCTTGGGCAGGGTGACGAAGGCGTACTGCTTGCTCGCCTCTTTCTGCTGGGCGTTGAGGGCCTGTACCAGGTCGCTGATGGCGGAGTGGCTGTCAAAGCCGTTGTTCTCCATCTCCATCAGGCCGAGCAGGTCGGCATCCATCTCGGTGATGGCGTTGACGATCTTGGCGCGCTGCTTCTGGAAGTCCTCCAGGTTCTTGGCACCACGGTTGCAGCCCTTGGCGCTGTCCGCATCCGCCTGATCCTTGCACAGTACGTTGAGGGCACCGCCCACGCTGGAGTGGCTGGTGAAGTAGTTGAGCACGTTGAAGCTGCCGACGCGCAGATCGGTGCCGTCGGCACGGGCCGGGGCGCTCTGGCGGTCGTTGTCGCTGGTGCGCAGCAGATCGCCGGCGGTGATCACCTGATCCTGCGGCACGATCAGCCGGTACTCGTTGTAGCTGTAGCCCACCATGGCGTCCAGATTGACCGGGGCATCGCCGATGCGCAGGTAACCCTGTTCCGGCTCCCAGGCCGGCAGCCAGGGCAGTTTGCCGTCGGCGGCCTTGAAGTCCGATTCGAGGAATACCCGGTTGCCGGCGTTGGCCTTGGCCAGCGCCTTGGCGGCCTTGCTGTCGGCGTCGTGCAGCTGGGTCGGCTTCATCAGCGGCGCCTGGTGGGAGAGCACCAGGTTGTTGCGCCGGGCGGCGTAGTCGTAGCTGAAGTTGCGGCTGATTTTGAGCGCGCTGTCGGCATCGAGCCGTACCCGCATCCCTTCGTGGCGCTCCAGCGCCCGGGCCAGGGTCTCGTTTTCCAGCACCCGCAGCGGGATGGCGGCCGGGGCTATGCCCTGGGCGATCACCTGCAGGCGCGGGGTGCCGCTGTCAGTCAGTGGCTTGAGCTGGGTATGGCCGTAATACTCCTCGACCTTGGCCTCCAGGCAGACTTCGGCGCCCGGCTTGATGTCCGGGTACTTGCTGGCGAAGTTTTTGTCGTTGAGATAGACGAAGATGCCGTCCGAGGTCTGGGGGTTGCCGTCGCCCTGCACATCCAGCAGGTAGAACCCCTTGTTGAGGCTCTCGCCCAGACCCGAGACCACCGCCTTGACCATGACGCTCTGGGGGCTTTCGAACTTGTCGGCGGGAATGAGCGGGCTCTTGTCACCGCTGCCCTGAATGACCGGGATCGGGGTGAGGTCGCTGTCGGCCGGGCAGCTGAAGCCGGCGGCATAGACGGACGGGGAGGCGAGCGCAATCCCCACGGCCAGCGACAGCAGGGTACGTGTTCCTTTCATATCTGTTCCTTTTTTATTTTTTGCCAGTGTTTCCATAGCCTTGGCGCATCGGCCAAGGGCGCGCATTGTCACATTTCTGGCATGTCGTACCAGTGAGCCAACGCACATTACGGGGATACAAATGAGGGCAATGCCGGTTTTTTTGACTTAGCTAACAGCATGAAACTAATGACAAATTTGTTATTTCATCCGATTGGCGAAAATGTGATCCCGCTGGCATCCACATATTTTTCCTCGAGAATGAAGATTGAGACTCGGCTGGTTGATTCCTATACTCGGCTTGTTCCTCACGGAACCCAGGTAAAGGGCAAACCGGCCGAGACGCCGGGACGCAATGCCTCCGGTCTTCAGATCGTGCGATCCAGATAGCGGGGCTTCCCAGGGTGAGGGTGACGTTTGTGGCAGGTCCATTGCCAGTTGTCTGCGCCCATCACGCAGGTTGCGCTTGTGCTTTGCCTTGGAGACC
This sequence comes from Aeromonas sp. S15(2024), assembly GCF_041402265.1. NCBI lineage: Bacteria > Pseudomonadati > Pseudomonadota > Gammaproteobacteria > Aeromonadales > Aeromonadaceae > Aeromonas > Aeromonas sp. S15(2024). The sequence continues at coordinate 46,629 of NZ_JBGLQY010000001.1, forward strand.
AATGCCAAGACAAAACAAGGAAGATAACAATATGCAACAGACCCTAAGGCCCAGCAGGCTTGCCATGCTGGTGGCTTTGGCTGCCATGCCCGCCTGGGCACAGGCCGCTTATCCCGCCTATCAGGCCGGTACCGCCTACAAGGCCGGCGACATCGTCAGCAACGTCGGCAATCTCTATGAGTGCAAAGAATTTCCCTACTCCGGCTGGTGCGGGGCCTCGCCCTATCACTATGAGCCAGGTGTCGGGGTCGTCTGGGCCGATGCCTGGAAACTCTATGGCGGCGAGGTGCCGCCCCCGGCGCTCGGCGTAGCTGTCAGCTCGCCGGCTGCCGGCGCCAGTGTCAACGAAGGGGCCAGCGTCGCGCTGGCGGTGACCCTGAGCGGCCCGGTGACGGCGCTGGTCAAGGTCGAGTACCTCATCGACGGCACCCTGGTCGCCACGGCGAGTGCCTCGCCCTGGAACGGCAGCTGGCGTGCCGCCGGTGTCGGCGCCCACGCCCTCAAGGCGCGAGCGCTGGATAAAGACGGCAAGGTGCTGAGCGAGGCGGATTCGAGCTTCAAGGTCGCCGCCGTGGTGGCGCCGGAGGCGCCCAAGGTGAGCATCAGCAGCCCAGCCGCCGGCGCCAAGGTGACCCTGGGTCGCAGCGTGGCAGTGAGCGGCAACGTCACCGATGCCAACGACGACGTCGCCAAGGTCGAGCTGTTCGTCGATGGCAAGAAAGTGGGTGAAGACACCAGTGCCCCCTGGCAGGTGAACTGGACGCCCCAGAGCAAGGGGCTGGCCGGCCTCAAGCTGGTGGCGACCGACAAGGAGAACCTGAGCGGCGAGTCGAGCCAGGTCGACGTGCAGGTGGAAGAGGCCGCCTTGCCGCCCACCGGTGGCAATCTCTCCTGCGACATTCGTCAGATCTACCGTCCGGATGGCTACGAGTGCATGGGGGATGACCACGCCCGCCGGGTCATCGGTTACTTCACCTCCTGGCGTACCGGCAAGAACGGCTTGCCCTCCTACCTGGTGAGCGACATCCCCTGGGACAAGATCACCCACATCAACTACGCCTTCGCGGCGGTGGACGAGCAGAGCCACACCATCAAGGTGGATGACTCGGCGACCAAGATGACCTGGGACGGCGTGCCGGGTGCCGAGATGGATCCGGAGTTCGCCTACCAGGGCCACTTCAACCTGCTGTCCAAGTACAAGAAGCAGTATCCGGACGTGAAGACCCTGATCTCGGTGGGGGGCTGGGCCGATACCCGCGGCTTCTATACCGCCACCACCAAGGGTGACTGCTCGGTCAACACCGACGGCATCAACGCCTTTGCCAACTCGGCGGTGAGCTTCATCCGTCAGTACGGCTTTGACGGGGTCGACGTCGACTACGAGTATCCCACCTCCATGAAGGATGCGGGCAACCCCAACGACTTCCCGCTCTCCAACCAGTGCCGCGGCAAGCTGTTTGCCAACTACAAGGTGCTGATGCAGACCCTGCGCAGCAAGCTCGACAGCGCCGGCAGCGAGGATGGTCGCAAGTACATGCTGACCATCGCCTCGCCGGCCTCGGCCTATCTGCTGCGCGGCATGGAGAACTTCCAGGTCACCCAGTACCTCGACTACGTCAACCTGATGACCTACGACTTCCACGGCGCCTGGAACAACTTCGTCGGTCACAACGCCGCCCTGTTCGACAACAAGGCGGATGCCGAACTTGCCCACTGGGGCGTCTATACCCAGAGCCAGTTTGGCGGCATTGGCTACCTCAACGCGGCCTGGTCTGCCCACTACTTCCGTGGCGCCCTGGCGGCCGGCAAGATCAACGTGGGCGTGCCTTACTACACCCGCGGCTGGCAAGGGGTCAGCGGTGGCACCCACGGCCTGGGCGGCAAGGCAGCACTGCCGAGCCAGAGCGATTGTCAGCCGGGTACCGGCGGCAGCACCATTCCGTGCGGCAACGGGGCGGTCGGCATCGACAACATCTGGCACGATCTCGACAAGAACGGCAAGGAGATCGGCGGCGGTGCCGTGCCCATGTGGCACGCCAAGAACCTGGAGAACGCCGCCAGCCTGGGTATCACCACCATGCCGAGCTACGGTCAGGCCTGGGGTCTGGATCCCAACAACCCGGCTCACGTGATGCAGGGCAAGTACGTGCGTTACTACGATGACAAGGCGCAGGCGCCTTGGCTGTGGAACGAAGAGAAGAAGGTGTTCCTCTCCACCGAAGATGAAGAGTCCATGGGCCACAAGCTCGACTACATCATCAAGCGGGGCCTGGGCGGGGTCATGTTCTGGGAGATGGCGGGTGACTACGCCTTCGATCCGGCCAAGAACGAGTACGGCATGGGGGATACCCTGACCACGCTCGCCTACGACAAGTTTGCCAAGGCGACCAAGTACGACACCAGGCAGAACGATCTGGCGGCGCCAACCGCCCAGCTCGACATCGCGGTGAGCCTCTCCGGCTTCAAGGAGGGGGATTCCAACTACCCGATCAACCCGACCCTGAAGCTCACCAACAACTCGACCCAGACCATTCCGGGCGGTACCCGCATCGAGTTCCTGGTGCCCACCTCCACCTCCGACACCATCACCGACCAGAGCGGGATGGGGCTGAAAGTGGTGGAGAGCGGCGGCAACCAGAACTCCGACGGCATCGCCAACGAGAAGGACTTCCACAAGGCGGCCTTCACGCTGCCGACCTGGAAGGCGTGGGCGCCGGGCAGCGACGTGGAAGTGGCGATGACCTACTATCTGCCGGCCGCCGGTGTACCGAGCGGCATCCGCATCATCAGCGGCACCCAGACTGCGGGTCTCAAGGCCGAGTTCCCGACTTTGCCGGAGGCCGTGCTGGGCAGCAGTGGCGGCGGTGAGAACCCGGGCGGTGCCACCTGCAGCAGCCAGAACGTCAATCCGGCCGCCTACAAGGCCTATCCGACCTGGCCGCAGGGGGATCATGCCAACGGTGGTGATCGTATGACCAACAACAAGGCGGTCTGGCAGGCCAACTGGTGGACCAGCAGCGAGCCCAAGGCGGGCGACGGCAGCTGGAAACTGGTATGCAGCTACTGAGTTGTCCAAGCTGCTGTACCAGCAGCGAACTCAGAGCGGGCGGCGGCAGCTGGAAACTGGTGTGCAGTTACTGATGACCGTTTGAGAGACAGGCCGGCACTCTGCCAGGCCTGTTCTCTCGCAAGGCAATGACCCAATCCGGAGCCCAGGCTCCGGATTTTTTTATGGCGGGGTAATAAAGGCAGGGGCATAAAAAAGACCGCTCCGGGGAGCGGCCAATTGCCACCAAGGCAATCTGCGGGGTAATCCCCTTGTTGTTGATCGGCAGGGCGGGAGCCCGTCCTGCCGGGTGTTGTTGCGTGCCTTGCCGAGGGATGGTCCCGGTCGGCACGCGGCTTGGTTACTGGGTGACGGCACCGCCCTGCTGCTCTTTCAAGAAGCTGATCCAGGGCGAGGCGCGACCGCTGACGTTGCCGTTCTGGGCAGCCTGGGTGAAGGCGGAGAGTGCCTCCTTCGGCTTTTGCTGCTCAAAATAGGCAACCCCGGTCAGGAACTTCAGATCCGCTCGCTGCTCGCCGCTGGCGTTGGCGGCAGGCTTGGCGGCGAAGGTCACCAGATCCTGGTAGCGCTTGCTCTGGATCATCATGCGCGCCATCTTCAACTGCAGATCGGCACTGGGGGCCAGCTTGTAGGACTTGGCCAGGGTGTCGATGGCCGGGTCCAGCTCCTTGGCCTGGTGCCAGTAGTTGGCCAGCGTCTTGTAGTTGGCTGCGTTGCTCTCGATGGTCCCTTCCTTCATCGCTTTCTCCATCACGCGGGCGGCGCGGTGGGGAATGCCGGCGAAGGCCAGGTAGTTGGCGAGGCGCTGCAGCTCGCTGGCTTCGGTCAGCATGCCAAGGTTGTAGGCGCCTTCCAGCGCCGCCAGGGCCTTGGCATCGTTGCCCGCCTGCATGTGCATGGCCGAGAGCTGGGTCCAGTACTTCTTCTTCTCCGGGTAGCGGTCGACCAGTGCGGTCAGCACCTCGGTAGCCGGCTTGTACTGCTTCAGCTCGTAGTGGGCCGCCATCTTCAGCAGGTACCAGGACTCCGGCGCCTTGCCCGCGGAGAGCTTGATCGCGTTGTCCACCGCCGGAATGGCTTCTCGATACTGCTTGAGCTGCACATGGGCGTTGGCCAGCGTGATGTAGGCGTGCGGGGTCGGCTTCTCGTCCTTGCCGAGGTTCGCGAACCACTGGTTCATGGTGCTGATGGAGGCCTTGAAGTTCCCCTCCGCCATGTAGAGCTGGGCCAGGTTGTAGCGCACCTGCTGGGCCACCGGCTGGGGCAGCCCGCCAGTGGCGATGGCATCGGCGAAGTACTTGGTCGCCTGACCGTACTTCTCTTGTTGCGCCGCCACGAAGCCCAGGGTCTGCAGAATGACCCCCTTGTCGTAAACCCGCTCGCCGGCGCCGGACAGCGCCTCCTGCAGCTTGGCATTGGCCTCGCCGTATTTCTTCTCGGTGATCAGTGCCTGCGCCTTGTTGACCGCACGATAGGCGCGATCAGAGAGGGCGGGCTGCTCGGCGGCCCAACCGGCGGTGCTGAGCAGCACCGCCATGGCGACCGGGGCGAGGATCAGGGTGTGTAACTTTTTCATCGCCACCTTCCTTAGTTGGTCGCAAACTCGATCTCTTGCTGCATGCGACTGGCCTGCGGCTTGCCATCCACCATGGCCGGTTTGAACGTCCATTTGGCGATGGTCTGGCGCGCTGCCTTGCCGAGGTCGTAGCTGCGTGGCTCTTCCTTGACGATCCGCACGTTGCTGACGGTGCCGCGCTCGGTGACGGTGAACTCCACCAGCACCTTGCCGGAGGCGAGGCCGGCCAGCGCCGCCTTGCGGGGCATCATGGGCTCGAAGGTCGCCAGTGGAATGGCGCCGTTGTTGCCACCCATGCCGCCGCCACCGCCACCGGTGCTGTAGGCACCGAGGGCGTTGCCGCCGCCGATGTTGACCGGGATGTCGAGTTTGGGCATGTCCATCGGCGAGCTTTCCATCTGCGGCCGGTCCGTACTCGCCACTTCCATCTCGGGAGGGGGCGGCGGGCGTTTCGGAGGCGGCGGTTTGGGCAGCTCACGTTGTCTCTCTTGCAGGGTCTCCTGAGGCTTGAGGCGAATGAAGTCGGTCATGGTGACGTCCTCCTTCTCCGTCAGCTCCCGGTGATCCGGCGTGATGAGCTTGTTCATTCCCAGGAACAGGAAGAACACCACCACGCAGGAGACCGCTAACGATATCAGGTATCTCATGGCATTCGCTCCGGCATCAGCTGCTCTTGTCGGCGGCGATGGAGATGTTCTGGACACCGGCCATGCGGATCTGATCCATGACCTGGACCACCAGACCGGAACGGGATTCGCTGTCGGCCTGGATCACCACGGCGCTCTCCGGGTTTTCCGCCCGCAGCCGCTCGATGTTGGCACGTACGGCACCCACTTCGACGATGCGCTTGTCGACCCAGACCTGGCCGTTCTCGCGGACCGCGACCATGATGTTCCCCTTCTTCACCGTTTCGGCCGTGCTGGCGCTCGGGCGGTTGATCTCCACGCCGGACTCCTTGACGAACGAGGTGGTGACGATGAAGAAGATCAGCATGATGAACACTATGTCCAGCATGGGGGTCAAATCGATGGCCGCCTCATCAGCACTGCTGTCGCTGTGACGTTTTCTCATGGCAAAAACTCCTTGCTTGTTCTGTGCCCCCGCCAGAACCGGGTCCGGCGGGGGAGTGCATCCTGCATCAGCCGTGTTTCAGGTTGTCTTCCAGCTTCTGCACGGCCAGCTTGGCCTTGTGATCGAGCCGGCTGACAAAAAACAGACCGGAAAGGGCGGCAATCATGCCCGCCATGGTCGGTACCGTCGCCTTGGAGATCCCCGAGGCCATCGCCCGCGGTGAGCCGGTGCCGGTGATGGCCAGGGTGTCGAACACCTGCACCATGCCGACCACGGTGCCCAGCAGTCCCATCAGCGGGCAGAGGGCGATCAGCACCTTGATGACCGGCATCCCCTTGTCCACCGCCATGGCCACCCGGGAGACCAGCTCGCGGCGGATCTGCCTGGCAGACCAGGAGAGGTGATCGCTGCGGGCCAGCCAGGCGGCCTTGGTCTGCTTCACCTGTTGCGGGTAGACCGCCATGAAGTAGAACCAGCGCTCCAGCAGCAAGGCCCACATCATCAGGGTCAGGAAGAACAGGGCGACCAGCACGTCGCCCCCCAATCCCAGAAACCGGCGGACCGACTCGACTTCTTCAATCAACCAGAACCACATGGGTGACTCCTTACGCTGCGGCTTTGGAGGCGTGCAGACGTTCCTGATAACGGGCGACGAAGCCGGCGCTCTGCTCTTCCAGCACCTGGATCAGACGGCGGCTCTGGGTCTGTACGATGGTGTAGAGGAACAGCATGGGCACCGCGACCACCAGACCCTGCATGGTGGTGACCAGGGCTTCGGAGATACCGCCCGCCATCAACTTGGGATCGCCGGTACCGAACAGGGTGATGGCCTGGAAGGTGGCGATCATGCCGACTACGGTACCCAGCAGACCCAGCAGCGGTGCCACCGAGGCGATCAGCTTGATGATGCTGATGCCCTTCTCGAACTTGGGCACGTTGCGCAGGATGATCTCGTCGAGCTTGGACTCCAGATCCTCGATGTTGTCGCCACGGTGCGCCTGGTAGGCGCCCAGCATCTCGCCGATGGGGTTGCCCTTGATGATCTGATCGGATTTCAGCTGCTTGCGCATGGATCCGCCGATGAGGGAGAGGCGGGCACCGCAGAACAGCGCCAGCAGGGTGCCGATGACCCCCAGTGCCAGGATCACGTAACCCACGGAGCCGCCCTGATCGATGCGCTCTTTGAGGGTTGGCGACTGCACCAGCAGGGAGAGGATCACGCCGCGGGACGGGTCGATGAAGATGGGTTCGACGCTGCCGCCGCCCTGTTCAAACTTGGCGACCGGTTCCAGCACATTGCTCTCTGGTTGACGGGAGAGCTGTTCGAACTTGCCGGTCTCCGGCACGAAGGTGAGGTACTTGCCTTCGGAGACGGTGTTGAACTCGCCGATCTGGGTGACGGTCTTCTCGGCCTGGTTGCCTTCGCCATAGACCACGGTGGCCGGGATCTGGCTCACCTTGCCACCATCGACCATGCGGCTGAGGGTAGTGGTCCAGAAGGCGGTCAGGTCATCGCTGGAGGGGAGCTCCTTGCTCTCGGCCAGGCGGGTCAGCAGGGCGGTCTGCTCCGGATGCTCGACCCGACGGGCGGAGGCGTTGAAGATCCCCTTGAACTCGCCGGCGAACTGGCGCAGTACGCCGAACATCTCGCCCATGTTGCCGGAGCGCTGGCGCAGGGTCTCGGTCAGCTCGGTCAGCTGCTTGTCATTGGCATCAAAAGTGGCCTTGAGCTGCTCGCCTCTGGCGGTCTCGGCAGCCAGGTCGGCCTTGGCCTTGGCCAGCAGGGCGGTCTGCTCGTTCTTGTCGGCCAGGAAGCGGGCTTCCCGCTCCTTGTTGAGCTGGGATTCAGTGGTGCTGGCAGCCTTGACCTGATTGAGCAGGGCGTTCAGATCCACCGGTTTCTCGGCGGCGGTCACCGGCAGGGTGACCAGGGTAGCGCCCGCGATCAGCGAGGCGATGGCAAGTTTGATTCCTTTCATGATGCTTTCTCCGCAGTTTGAACCGGCAGCTTGATGAGGGCGGGAGGCGCCTGCTTCTTGGCGATGCGAAGGCCCTGTTCCACTGCACTGCGATACTCCTGGGGCAACTCTTCCCACTGGCGGGTCTGCTTGTTCCACATGCCGGTTTCCTGGCCGTCCGGGGACTGGTAGAGCAGGGCGATGCGGCCGACGCGCAGGAACTCGTAAGTCTTCTCGCTGCCATCCTTGTCCAGGCTGGCCTTGTAGGACTCGATGGTGCGGCTGAAGCCCTCCTCGATCTGATAGGCCTCCAGGATCTTGCGGTACTTCTCGGAGATGGTGACATCGGCCCGGTTCATCAGGTCGGTCAGGGCCGCCACGCGGTCCTCCCGCTCAACCTTCTGGAACGGCAGGTCCAGCGAGACGAACTGGTCGAGGGAGTCGATCATCTTGAGCATCAAGGGCACCACTTCGGTGCTGGTCTGATCGATCTGGGCGATCTGGCGCTGCATGGAGGCCAGCTCGCTGCTCTGGGATTCGACCATCTTGCCCACCTGCTCGTTGTAGGTGCGCAGGCTGTCGACCTGGCGCAGAGCGGCCTTGTACTGGGCGAGGGCGGATTCGGCAGAGTCGGCGTAGTTGTCGATCTTCTGCTGGGAAACTTTGGATGCATTGTCGGTGGCGGCTTGAGCGTCCACTGCCTGGCTGGCAGAGGCGGCACTCAGATTGAAGCTGGTCAGCAAGGCAGCAGAAACCAGGCTGCCGAGGAGCGCTTTCTTCATTGTAATTGTCCTTGTTTTCATAGGATTACCCTATCTCCGTAACTTCCTTGGACGTTGGGCAAAGCCGGCCCGACCGGGCCGGCTTAGGTTGGTATATCAACGAGAGTTGATTAGAACTTCTGGGTGTAGTCGAGGTAGACGATGCGTCCGTCGATGCTGTAGAGATCTTCGTCGTAGGTGAAGCCGTCGCTGGAGAGCGAGGGGCCTACGTTGAACATGTTCTTCACACCGGCTTGCAGCTTGCCGTTCCAGGGGGTGTTAACACCGACGTTCAGGTTCCAGGTGGTCTGGGAGGCGATATGGCCCTCGGTCCGACCGTCAACATAGTCCTGGCTCTGGGAGTCGATGTAGTTGGCACTCAGGTAGGCATCCATGTTCCACCACTGCGGCACATTGACCCCGACACCGGAGTTGAAGCGCAGTTCAGGCTTGGCGTTCCAGCCCTTCTTGTCGACCATGGGACCACCGGCGAACAGACCCTCTTCGTATTTCAGAATGTAGGTGCTGCCGAAGTCGTAGCGCACAGTCGCGACGTTGAAGTCGTACTTGTAGTCAGCCTTGAAGTCCAGACCGCTGGTCTTGAGCTGGCCCAGGTTGACCATGCCGGCATAAACCTGCTCCACATCGCCGTTGGCATCGCGGATGACGTTCGGGTTGCTGCCAGTGTTCAGCTCCTGATAGAACTGGGTCTGGGTGGTGGCCAGCTGGATCACGTCATCAATCTTGATGTAGTAGTAGTCCAGCGAGAGGTTGAGGTCGTCGATCGGGCTGTAGGCAGCGCCGATGCCGAAGGTGTCAGCCGTCTCTTCCTTCAGGTTCTTGTTGGATTGGCGAACCGTGGTGTACTGCTCTTCCGGGCAGTTGGCGACACCGTTGGCCTGGCAGGAGACATAGTCCTTGGCGTAGTCGGCGGAGTCGGCATCGGCCGCGTACAGGTCGTCCAGACCCGGGGCACGGAAGGACTGCGACCAGGAGGTGCGGAACAACAGGTTGTCCAGCGGCTGATAGCGCAGGCTCGCCTTGGGCGAGAAGGCGCTGCCGAAGTCGCTGTACTTGTCGAAACGACCGGCCAGGTTCAGCTCGATCTGCTCGGTGATGGGGATCAGGCTCTCGATGTAGGCGGCGAAGACGTCGCGCACACCACTGCCCGAGTTGCCGGAAGAGCCGATGACGTTGCCGGCCGCAGACTGGCTGTCATAGGTGTCGGAGTAAACCCAGTCGTTGTACTCGGCCCCCAGGTACCAGCCGATGGGGCCGGCCGGCAGCTCGCCCATGCTCCAGCCCAGGCCACCGTACCACTGGAAGAAGTCCATCTTGGAGGTACGGCTGGTGTCGTAGGAGAGGCTGTTGGTGGCGGCACTGGAGAACTCGCCGTTCTTGAAGTTGCCGCTGTCGACCTCCTGCTGGACCGACGGATTCAGCACATAGCCGGTCCCGCGGTTCTTGTTGTCGGTCTTGGAGTACATGTAGCCCGCATTCCACTCCACATCGCCCACCGCTTCGGTCGGCAATGTGCCCTCGAAGCCCAGGTTCATGCTGCCGGTCATGTCGGTGACGTCGTTGTCACGGGGGCCGACGTTGCTGAAGCGATAGTAGACGGTAGCCTTGTCGCCGATGAAGCCGTTGTCGGCCAGCAGCTGGGCGCCGCCCGGAGTGGTACCGTCGATGCTGAAGGGACCGGCGGCTGGGGCGAAGCGGCCGAAGCTGGTGACCCGCGAGCCGATCAGCTGGGGTACGAAATCGACGTTGTCATTGATGTGATAGCGGCCGTTGACATAGACGGTGTCCCGGGTACGGGAAGCGGTCTTGGCGGCGACCTGGGCAAAGTCGAAGCGGCAGGCGGTACCGACCGGCACGAAGCCGGGACCGGTATTGGCGCAGTCGATGCCGTCCAGGGTACGGGTGACCGTCTTGCCGGTGGCGGCATCGATCCCCTTGATGTTGCGGCCATACAGGCTGGGAGCAGACGAGCCCTGCAACGCCAGGTAGTCGCGATCCTTGTAGTAGATCTCATCCTTGACGTCGTGCTCGTACACCATCATCAGGGAACCCTTCTCCCCGGTGATGCCGCTGACGATGGAACCGCTCTTCTCGTCACCACCCTCTTCGGTGGGAGAGCCGATACGGCCTTGGAATTCCAGCCCTTCATAGTCCTGTTTCAGGATGACGTTGATGACGCCGCCGATGGCATCGGAACCGTACAGGGCAGAGCCGCCGTCTAGGTTCACTTCAACCCGCTCCACCGCCGCCATGGGGATGGAGTTGAGGTTGATGGAGCTGCCACCGATGGAAGGAGAGCCGGCGACCCGCTTGCCGTTGAGCAGCACCAGAGTGCGCTCTGAGCCAAGCCCGCGCAGGCTGACGGTGGCCTGGGATTGGGCTGAGCTGCCGGAGGAGGGGGAGATACTACCGAAGGAGTTGTAGGAAGCCTGCTTCAGGTAGTCGGCCACGGTCTGCTGACCGGATTGTTCGATCTTGGCCTTGCTGATGGCGACGACCGGGGTGGCGCCTTCCACGTCGACACGGGAGATGCGCGAGCCGGTAACCTTGATCTTCTGGAGTTTTTCGACGTTTTGGCCTTCTTCGGCCAAGACAGGGGTGGCCACTACTGCCGCGCTCGCCAAGGCAAACGCAACGGCAGCAGAGAGTCTGCTTTTCCTAAGCATCGCTTATATCCTTCCTGGTTGTTTTTTTGTTTGCTTCCATACCGCCCTCGTTGGGGCGATGCGTAAGGCTTATCAAGGTTTGGCGGTTGACGTCAATTGAGGCGGTACGGATGGGGGCGTGGCGGGTAATAAGATGACTATGTTTTATTTGTTCGCATTTGGCAGAGATTTATTCTGATTTGGTAACGTTTTCCTATGTAAAGGTTTTGTTAAGGCAAATTGATTCCAGTTTATCGATTAATTTTGAACTTATCGATAAGGGTGGTGTCTTTCTGGGTTTTATATTGTTGAGTTAGGTATTTTTAGCATTATTGTCTGTTTTGGTAGTGTGTTCGGCTGAGGTTCAGGCTGGGCGCCGGCCACCTATTTATGTGCAGCCATATAGAGAAGGTGTTCTTTTGTGGGGTTTGCTTTAAGTAGCTGTTTTTAATGGTTTATTTAATTTATTTGCTGGTTTTTATCTGTTTTGTTGAATTACTAAACGTTATTTAAGTTGTTCATCTTGTAGTTTTTTATCTTGAAGTTGCGAATTTCAGAAAAAACTCACGATAAATTCCACTGCACAAGCCGGGACCAGAATGCACCCCTAGTTCTACTTGATTTTTGTTGCAGAGCTTTTACAGTGACCGAGCGGATAGTCTGTCAATCATCGGCTATTCAGTGAGTAATGCCAGGAAGGACGGGCCCGTCACCGGATGTGACTGGCCATAAAAGAACAACAAGGACGAGGTTCCACCATGCTGTCGTATTTCCTACGTCGGATGCTTTTGATCATCCCGACGTTTCTCGGTATCACCCTGCTCGTCTTCACCATCACCCGTTTCGTGCCGGGCGGTCCGGTCGAACGCATGTTGCTGCAGGCCCAGGTTTCCCAGAATGAGTCCGGTCGCTCCAGCGGCAGCAAGGGGGCGCAGGCGCTCTCCGACGAGCAGATCGAGGAGCTCAAGGCGTTCTACGGCCTCGACAAGCCCATGCTGGTGGCCTATTGGGAGTGGCTGCAGAAGCTGGCGGTGCTGGATCTCGGCGAGTCGACCCGCTATTACGAGCCGGTGTGGGATCTTATCAAGGACAGGTTGCCGGTGACCGCCTTCTTCGGGCTGGCCACCTTTCTGCTGAGCTACGCCGTCTCCATCCCGCTCGGGGTGGCCAAGGCGCTCAGACACAACACCCGCTTCGATTCAGTCAGCTCCATGCTCATCTACATGGCCTATGCGTTGCCCGCCTACGTGGTGGGCATCTTCCTCATCACCGTCTTCGCGTTTCATCTGGAGTGGCTGCCCATGGGGGGCTTCCCGGGGGACGAGTTTGACGGGATGGAGAACAGCTGGGATCAGATCCGCACCCTCTTCGCCCATGCGCTGCTGCCGCTCATTGCCTACGCCATCGGGGATTTCGCCATCCTCACCATGACCATGAAAAACAGCCTGATGGAGAATCTGTCGGCGGATTACGTGCGCACCGCCGTGGCCAAGGGACTGCCGTTTCGCAAGGCGGTGACCGATCACGCCATGCGCAACAGCCTGATCCCCATCGCGAGCCACCTGGGATCTGTGCTCACCGTCTTCTTCGGCGGCTCCTTTCTCATCGAGACCATCTTCAACATCGACGGCATCGGCCTGCTTGGCTACGAGGCCATCGTGGAGCGGGATTACCCCACCGTCATGGGCATTTTGGCCATCACCTCCATGCTGATGCTGGTGGGCAACATTGTCTCCGACATCTGTGTCGCCCTTGTCGATCCCCGCGTGCGGTTTGGAGAATAACCATGCAGCTCAATCCGGTTACCTTGAAAAAACTCAAGCGTTTCAAATCGATAAAACGCGGCTACTACTCCTTTATCATCTTCACCACTCTGGTGCTGCTCTCCCTGCTGGCGGAGCTCTTGGTCAACAGCCGGGCACTGATGGTGAGCTATCAGGGAGAGCTCTATTTTCCCACCTATGGCGACGTGATCCCGGGTCAGCAGTTCGGGCTCGATTACGAGTACGAGACCAACTACCGCCAGCTCCAAGACAAATTTTCCGCAGAGGGCAAGGGGGACTGGGTGTTGCTGCCACCTGTGCCCTGGAATCCCTATGAGCAGGACTTCAAGCAGGACGCCTACCCACCCTACGCGCCGAGCCTGGCCGAGCGCCACCTGCTCGGCACCGACACCAGCGGCCGCGACGTGCTGGCGCGGCTGGTCTACGGCTTTCGCATCGCCATCGGCTTTGCCTTCATCGCGCTGGTGGCCAGCTACGCCATCGGCGTCACCATCGGCTGCATGATGGGCTTTCTCGGCGGACGCTTTGACCTGGTGCTGCAGCGTTTCATCGAGATCTGGTCCCAGGTGCCGTTTCTCTACGTCATCATGATCCTGGTGTCGCTGGCCAAGCCCAATTTCGGTCTGTTCGTGGCCATCAACGTGCTGTTCGGCTGGATGGGCATCACCTGGTACATGCGCACCCTCACCTACAAGGAGCGGGCGCGGGACTACGTGATGGCGGCGCGGGCCCAGGGGGCCGGTACCGGGCGGATCATCTTCAACCACATTCTGCCCAACACCCTGATGATGATCGTCACCCTGGCGCCGTTTGCCGTGGTGGGCAACATCTCCACCCTGACGGCGCTGGACTATCTGGGCTTTGGTCTGGCCCCGCCCACCCCGAGCTGGGGGGAGCTGCTCTCCCAGGGCATCAACAACCTGGATGCCATCTGGATCGTGAGCTCGGTGGTGGCGGCGGTGAGTCTGGTGCTGATCATGGTCTCCTTCATCGGCGAGGCGATCCGCGAGGCGTTCGACCCGCGCAAATTTACCCGTTATCAGTGACCTGTGGCGCACTCAAGGCGCCGGGTTGCTCACCCTTAAATTGATAAACCCCCAGTGCAGGGGTATGACCAGGAAGTCAAACATGAACAATAAAATCAAATGGATAGGTGCTCTATTCTTGTTGGTGAACGGGACCTGGGTGTGGGCGGCCAGCCTGCCTGCGGATCTCAAGTGGGAAACCAACGACACCGACCCCGTGTTCGCCTCGCCCAAGGCGCTGCCCGGCGGCAGCATCACCATGTTTGTAGACAGCTTTCCGCTGACGTTTCGCACCGTGGGGCCGGATTCCAACGGCGCGTTCCGCTCCTTCATCATGGACAACCAGCTGAGGCTCATCAGCTTCCATCCCAATACCGGCAACCCCATTCCGTCGCTCGCGACCCACTGGGCCATCGCGCCGGACAACCAGACCGTCTACTTCAAGCTGGATCCGCAGGCCAAGTGGTCCGACGGCAAGCCGGTAGTCGCCGATGACTACACCTTTGGCTACGAGATGATGCGCTCCAAGGACATCAAAGGGCCCTGGTTCAACAACTACTACACCACCGAGGTGGTGGCGGTGGAGAAGATTGACGACCACACCATCCTGGTCAAGGCGGGTACTCGCAAGGCCAAGCTGGATCTGCTCAACACCACCGAGCTGTGGCCTCAGCCCAAGCACTACTACAAGCTGACCCCCAACTGGGTGAAGCAGTACAACTGGGCCGTGGTGCCCACCACAGGCCCTTACGTGATGACCGACGTGAAGAAGGGCAAGTCCATCACCTTCAGCAAGCAGAAGGGGTGGTGGGCCCAGAACTATCGCTACAACCAGCACAGGTTCAACCTCGACACCATCAAGGTGCAGGTGATCCGCGATCACAACATCGCCTTCCGTCACTTCCTGAAAGGGGAGCTGGATACCTTCGAGATGATCCTGCCCAACTGGTGGCATGAGAAAGCGGTCACCCCCGAGTACAAGCAGGGATACGTGCAGAAGGTGATGGCCATGACCGACACCAAGCAGGGCGGGCAAGGGTTGCATCTCAATATCGCCACTCCCAAGCTGGCGGACATCAACGTGCGGCTCGGCATTCAGCATGCCCTCAACATCGACAAGATGATCAAGACGGTGCTGCGTGGCGACTACGACAGAGCTACCACCTTCGGCTCGGGTTTTGGCGAGTTCACCGACATGCAGCTGCCGGAGCGGGCCTATGACATCAGCAAGGCGCGCGACTACTTTGCCAAGGCGGGCTACAGCAAGCCGGGGCCGGACGGCATCCTGCAAAACGACAAGGGGGAGCGACTGACCCTGGCGCTCACCTACACCAGCCAGGAGCACTCCAAGCGGTTGACCGTGCTCAAGGAAGAGGCCAAGAAGGCGGGGCTGGATCTGGAGCTCAACCTGGTGGACGGCGCCACCGGCTTCAAGGCAATGCTGGAGAAGAAACACGAGGCGGCCTGGATGGGCTGGGCCGGCGGCGGTCTCTATCCGCAGTATTGGGAGTCGTTCCACTCCGCCAACGCCAACAAGCCGCAGACCAACAATCTGTTCAACGTGGCTGACAAGGAGCTCGATGCGCTGATCGACGCCTACAACGTCGAGTTCGACATGGCCAAGCGGGCCGAGCTCTCTCGCCAGATCCAGCAGCGCATCTATGATCTCGCCATCTTCGTGCCCGGGGTACAGCTCAACTACGTGCGGGCCAGCAGCTGGCGTTACGTTATGCTGCCCGAGGTGCCCGCCACCAAGAACACGCCTGATCTGCTCTACTGGCCCATGGACGGCTACCCCCACAGCAGTGGCGGCCTGCTCTGGCTCGATCCCAAGGTGAAGGAAGAGACCCTGAAAGCCAAGGAGGCAGGGGAGGCGCTAGCGCCCATCAACCTGCTCGACAAGACCTATGCACGTCACTGATATGGCGCAGAAGGGAGCAGCAGTCATGCCCAACACACAGGCTCCCCACCCGGGCGCCAGGGATCATGGGAGGCAGCTCGGCGTGGATGATGGCCAGAGCAAGGCCCCGATTCTTGAGGTGCGCGATCTCGAGGTGGAATTTGCCGTCGACGACGGCAAGATCAAGGTGCTCGACGGGGTCAGCTTCCAGGTTGCCCCCGGCCAGACCCTGGGGGTGGTCGGCGAGTCCGGCTGCGGCAAGAGCGTCACCTCGCTCGCCATCATGGGGCTGTTGCCCAAGCCCCATGGTCAGGTGGTGGCGGGCTCCATCCGTTTTCAGGGGGAGGATCTGCTCGCGCTGTCACCGGATCAGATGTACAAGGTGCGCGGCAACCGCATCTCGATGATCTTTCAGGAGCCGATGACGGCGCTCAACCCGGTGCAGACGGTCGGCGATCAGCTGATGGAGGTGTTCCGCCTCCACCGTCCCGATTACAACAAGGCCCAGCGCAGGGAGGCGGCCATCGCCATGCTGCAGAAGGTGGGGATCCCCGAGCCCGCCCAGCGCTTCGCCGTCTATCCCCACAACCTCTCCGGCGGCATGCGTCAGCGGGTGATGATCGCCATGGCGCTCGCCTGCGAGCCGGCGCTGCTTATCTGCGACGAGCCGACCACGGCGCTGGATGTCACCATCCAGGCCCAGATCCTGGAACTGATGAAGGAGCTGCAGGCCCAGACCGGCATGGCCATCATCTTCATCACCCACGATCTCGGGGTCGTGGCGGAACTGTGCGACGAGGTGGTGGTAATGTATGCGGGCCGGGCGGTGGAGCAGGCCGACGTGTTCGAGCTGTTTGACCACCCGCGCCATCCCTATACTCATGGTCTGATGAGCTCGATCCCGCGGCTCGAAGATGAGCCCAAGAGCCTGCTCAAGACCATCAAGGGGCAGGTGCCGGCCCTGCACGAGATGCCCGCCGGGTGCCGTTTCTCCAACCGTTGTCCCCATGCCACCGAGATCTGCGTGAGGGCCATTCCGGCCACCGAGCAGCTCGCCGAGCGGCACGGGGTGGCCTGCCACCACTGGAGGGAGCTAGCCGTATGAAGACGCTTTTATCGGTGCGCGACGTGAAGCAGCACTTCCAGCTGGGCGGCGGCTTGTTGCGCAAGAAGTACCACGTCTACGCGGTGGACGGCATCAGCTTCGATCTCAAGCAGGGGGAGACGCTGGGGCTGGTGGGCGAGTCCGGCTGTGGCAAGTCGACCCTGGGACGCACCCTGCTCAAGCTGTTCGAACCGACCGCCGGCACCATCACCTTCGAGGGGCGTGACATCACCCACCTCTCGCCCAAGGAGATGCGCTCCCTGCGCCAGGAGATGCAGATCGTGTTTCAGGATCCTGCAGAATCCCTCAACAGCCGCCACACGGTGGGGCAGATCCTGGAGGAGCCCTTCGTCATCCACGGCAAGGGCAACGCCGAACAGCGGCGGGTCTGGGTGCAGGAGCTGCTGGAGAAGGTGGGGCTGCCAAGCAGCGCGGTGGATCGCTATCCCCATGAGTTTTCGGGCGGCCAGCGCCAGCGCATCGGCATCGCCCGGGCCATCGCCCTCAAGCCCAAGCTGCTGGTCTGTGACGAGGCGGTGTCGGCGCTGGATGTATCGGTGCAGTCCCAGATCGTCAACCTGCTGCTCACCCTGCAGCGGGAGATGAATCTCGCCATCATCTTCATCGCCCACGACCTGTCGGTGGTCAAGCACATCTCGGATCGGATTGCGGTGATGTATCTGGGCAGGATCGTCGAACTGGCTGAGGCCCAGTCGCTCTATCTGGCGCCGCGTCACCCCTATACCCAGGCACTCATCTCGGCCATTCCGGTGCCGGACCCGCGTCGGCGCAGCCAGCGCATCCTGCTGACCGGTGATGTGCCATCCCCCATCTCGCCGCCGAGCGGCTGCCACTTTCACCAGCGCTGCCCCTATGCCGGCGAGCTGTGCCGCACCCAGTCGCCGAGTCTGCAGTCGTGCGACGGGGCCGGTCACCAGGTGGCCTGCCACACGCCGTTGCCGTTGGCCGAGGCGATCCCCCTGGGAAAGGCGGTATGATGCCGGTGCCCGCATCGCAGCAAGATGGCACGGGAAACAACGAATAAAAAATGGGGCCTGCGGGCCCCATCTTCATGGTTGGAGTTCAGGTTTGGCCGTGGAACATCTGGCCAGGGCAGGACAGCGCCCCCGAGAGGGGATGGCTGCTGTGTGGATTGCTGTTGTTTGTAATTTTACTACTTAAATACCCGGTAACTCTTTCACGAAATTGGCCGCTGGTGGTATCAGGCGCCATAGCGGAAGTAGTAGTTGCGGGTTGACGGTGCATAGGTATCTTTCTCTGCCACGCCTTTCTTGCTGGTTACACCCTTCAGGTGGAACAGTACTGCCAGATTCTCAAACATATATTCACCTCATCGCTCTGTCGTTGACTTGTTATCTGTGACCTGGGTCACGCTTTGATCCTATGGCCTTCTGTGAGCTGGATCAACTTTTTGTGTTGTAAATTTACATAAATCATGGAAAGGGTTTTCAAATCCAGCGCTGCTTATGGAGACGGTTTCAGCGGGCACTTAGGTTGCGGTGCTGATAGCCAGGCTGACAGGCCTGGGTGAGTGGGAGGTGGGGTATGTCAGAGCAGCAGAGCTGTCTGGCGGTTTCGAGGGGAAACATGCCAGGGGTTGGCGGGGGCAGGCAAAAAAATACCCCGCACCTGGCGGGGTATGTGGTGTGGCCGGTTGGCCCTGGTCTGCGGGCTTATTTGGCCGGGATCTGTTCCAGCACGTGGACCAGCAGCTGCCAGAAGCGCTCGACCGCCGGGATGTGCACCTTCTCGCCTGGCGCATGGGCGCCGCGGATGGTCGGGCCGAAGGAGACCATGTCCCACTCCGGGTAGGCGCTCTTGAACAGACCGCACTCGAGGCCGGCGTGGATCACCATGACGTTCGGCATCTCGCCGAACAGGGTCTGGTAGCTGCTCCGTACCAAGGCCATTACCGGGGAGTCCACGTTCGGTGCCCAGCCCGGGTAGGCGCCGGTAAACTCGCAGCTGGCGCCAGCCAGATTGAACAGGGAGCGGGTCATCTGCTCGACGCTCTCGCGACCGGAGTCGATCAGAGAGCGGATCAGGCACTGTACGTACACTTCGCCATCCTGAGTCTTGATGACACCCAGGTTGGTGGAGGTCTCGGTCACGCCCGGGATGGCATCGCTCATGCGGATCACCCCGTTCGGGCAGGCCATCAGGGAGTCCAGCAGGCGGGCCTGCAGGGACTCGCTCATCAACTGGGCCGGTTTCTCCTGGGCGGTGAGCAGCACGGTCAGGTTGGCTTCTGTGGCAGCCAGCTCGCTCTGGTAGATGCCGGTATAACGGTCAACCAGGGCCTTGAATTCGTTGACGCTGGCGGCGGGCACCAGCAGCTTGGCACGGGCCTCGCGCGGGATGGCGTTGCGCAGGGTGCCACCGTGGATCTCGGCCAGACGCAGGCCCAGCGGCTCGGCGGCCTTGAGCAGACGCACCAGCAGCTTGTTGGCGTTGCCGCGGCCGCGATGGATGTCGACCCCGGAGTGACCGCCACGCAGCCCTTTTACCTGCAGCTCGAAACCTTCACCTTCAGTGGCGGCAACCTGCTCCAGCGGGAAGCGAATATTGGCATCCACCCCGCCGGCGCAGCCCATGTAGACCTCGCCATCCTCTTCGGAGTCGGTGTTGAGCAGGATCTCGCCTTCCAGCCAGCCCGCTTCCAGACCGAAGGCGCCGGTCATGCCGGTCTCTTCGTCGGTGGTCAGCAGCACTTCCAGCGGACCGTGCTTGATGCTCTTGTCGGCCAGCACGGCCAGGCAGCCAGCCATGCCCATGCCGTTGTCGGCACCCAGGGTAGTGCCGCGGGCGGTGACCCATTCACCGTCGATGTAGGCATCGATGGGATCCTTGGTGAAGTCGTGCTGGGTGTCGGCGTTGGCCTGGGGCACCATGTCGATGTGGGCCTGCAGCACCACCGCCTTGCGGTTTTCCATCCCCGGCGTGGCCGGTTTCTTGATGATGATGTTGCCTACGGCATCTTGCTTGACCGCCAGCCCTTCCCCTTCGGCCCACTGCATGATCCAGGCGCTCAGCTGGGCTTCGTGCTTGGAGGGGTGGGGGATGGAGCAGATCTGTTCGAAGAAGTGCCAAATCAGTTTGGGAGAGAGAGAGCTAAGCTGTGCCACGTCGGGACTCCTTACCAGCACGGAAAATGACAGAGCCCCGGCAGCGGGGCGAGGAAGAGGATAACGATAATACAGTCAATCACACAAAAATGTGAGCGATCAGCGCAAATTGCGGGCAGCTTGTGCTGGCAAGTGGGGGATTGGCAGCGAACTGCTCCGATGGGGGCAAAATGAGCCAGCACAAAAGATTTTTTGTGATTCACATCACAAAAATATTGAGTTTATGGCGCCGACTGGTAAATTAACGACCGTGGTTCGCCACCCGTCAGGATGACGATGAATGCCTCCAGGGAACCGAAGCAAAGCAAGTGCGCCTCCATGGAACCGAGTGTCCGTTCAAGGATCTGAACCCGCATAAAGGTACGTAACTTGTTAAGCAATCAGGAGTTTATTATGTCAGGCAGCAATTCAACCTATTGGTTCGCCCAGTCTCTTTATACCCAGGGCTTCAGCTACCCGAACCCCTACGCCAACCGCCGTTAAGGCAGGTGCCGGCCGGGCTGACAGGCAGATCGAAAACAGCAGGCGAGTGAGGACTCCATCCTCCCCCTGCTATTTTTTTATCTGTTGCTCGGCAAACCCCGCCGGGGAGAGGGCAAAGAGGGAGTCAGCCGGACTTGCTTCGATTTTTTTCCTGTATTTCGCATACGTTTGCCAGTCAATTTATCCGCAAACGATGGTATCATGCCCGCCCAACAGCCTGTCTGCGGTCCTGCCCCCTCTGTGACATGACCGCCAGCTCTGCCCATCCTGCTTCCATTGCATCTGTTTTCGCTGCCGAGGGTCTTCTCCCGAGGCGGCCGCGGTGCAAGCTGAATTTGGTAGACAGGCGGCCGACATTATCTGCTGCCGATTCACTACGGAGTCGGCATGTGATTTTAAGTAATTGTTTTGTATAACCATTTGAGAACGATAGCATGCCAAAAAAATTCTACGTGTCGTGGGACAACCTGCAACGTGAAGCGCGCCGTCTGGCCCGTCGTCAACTGCCTGTCAGCCAGTGGAAAGGGATCATCGCGGTCAGCCGTGGTGGCCTGGTTCCGGCGGCGCTGATGGCCCGTGAACTTGGCATCCGCAACGTCGAAACCCTCTGCATCTCCAGCTACGACCACAACAACCAGCGCGATCTGGTGGTGGTGAAGGCCGCCAGCACCGCGGGTGACGGCGAAGGCTGGCTGGTGGTGGAAGATCTGGTGGACACGGGCACCACTGCCAAGGTGATCCGCGAGCTCTACCCCAAGGCCAAATTCATCGCCATCTTCGCCAAGCCCATGGGCGAGCCGCTGCTGGATGATTTCGAAGTGGCCATCCCGCAGGACACCTGGATCGAACAGCCGTGGGACATGGCGCTGGAGTTCGCCACCCCCATCTGCGACGAAGAGTAAGCCGCAAAGCTGCTGCAAAGGGCCCCTGTATGGGCCCTGTTTTTTTGTGGTGCAACTGGCTGCCCGGCGGCAAAAGTGGTTAAGATGGAGCCATTGCATGACAGAAATGAGTAACAGCTTTGGACTTGAACGACGACCTCAACCTGACCGAGCAGCTCTTTACCCGGGTCAAGAAGGTGCTGGAGACCTCCGAAGTCTCCAACTCCAGCCCGGTGGAGGAGCAGGATCACAATGTGGACGAGAGCTTCATCGACGGTTCCATGTCAACGCGCTGGTATCGTCTGCTGCGCCGGCCGACCTGGGCCTGGCAGGGGGCGGATCCGGTCGAGGTGGAGCAGACTCTGGCCCGCATCGCCATGGGCGAGGGCGAGCGTACCCACGAGCGTTTCCTCGACACCATCAAGGGCTATGTGCCCGGCAACTGGGTCTATGAGTGGAGCCAGCTGGCCGGCCGCTACTTCAACCGGGGTCGCGAGCTGGTGGCGCAGGGCGAGCGGGGCGCAGCCCTGAAAAGCCTGCTCAAGGCGGTACGTTACTACTCCATTGCCAGTTATCCCCATCTGAAGAATGACGAGCTGGCGGATCAGGCCCAGTTGCTCGGCAACATGGCCTACCGCGAGGCGGGACGCCTGTTCAAGGTGCCGCTCAAGGAAATCCAGGTACCATTTCGCGGCAAGCACATTCAAGGCTACCTGCATTTGCCGACCACCGACAAGCCGGTACCCCTGGTCATCGTCAGCGGCGGCATCGACTCGCTGCAGGTCGACTTCCTCAACCTCTATCTCAAGTGTCTGGAGCCCAACGGCATCGGCATGCTGTCGCTGGACATGCCGGGCATCGGTTATGCCGAGCACTGGCCGCTGGTGCAGGACACCAGCCGGCTCCATCAGGCGGTCTTGAACCATCTGTCCGAGGTGGCCTGGGTCGATCACCAGCGCATCGCCATGGTGGGATTCCGTCTGGCGGGCAATGTGGCAGCGCGCCTCGCCTTCATCGAACCGTTCAAGCTGCGGACCGTGGTCTGCATCGGTGCCGGCGTCAACCAGGTGTTTACCAATCATGAGATGTTCGCCCGCTGCCCGCGCATGATGCGGGACGGGCTGGCCAACCGCCTCGGCGCCGATGCGGCCGAGTGGGAGTCGCTGCGCACCAAGTGCCAGGTATTTTCACTCAAGACGCAAGGATTGCTGGGGACTCGCACATCTGTGCCGATATTGAGTATTGGACACAAGCGAGATTTCATTTGTCCCGAGCAGGATGTACGGGCATTGGCCTCCGCCAGCCGCAACGGCAAGGCGGTGGTGTTCGACAAACAACCCTTGCTGGAGGTGTACGACGAGGCGTTGAAAGAGATGGTCGACTGGCTCAAGAAGCACTTATGTACATGATATAGCGCTAAAATTTATCGTCATCCCAGGGTGACGTGGCTTGTTCAACAGGGAGGTTAACATGTCAGAAAGAGTGACCTACAAGCGACTGCTGAGGCAGTTTGCCGCGATTGGCCCCTATTTACGTGAGGACCTGTGTGAAGAGGGGCGTTACCGTTTCGACTGCCTTTCCGTCTGTGTCAGTGCCAAGCCGGCACCGGACAAACGGGAGTTCTGGGGCTGGTGGCTGGTGCTGGAGCAAGACGATCACAGCTTCAGCTACCACTATCAGGTCGGCTTCTACAATGCAGACGGGGAGTGGCTCGACAAGCCGTTGCCCAAGAAGCATCAGGTGGAAGTCGAACGCACCCTCAACCACTTCTACAAGCTCATCAGCGACAAGCTGCACCAGCTTGGTTGCCAGCTCGCTCCCGCCGAGCAGGTCACCAACGAGCTGACCGTCACCGCCGCCTGATGACCCGCCGCCCCGCCAGCCACCCATCGGCTGGCGGGGCATTTCTTTGCCGCGCTGCCGGCCATCCCGATTTCCCGCCTGCCGCGTGGCGTTAATTGCCTTGCAGGGCAACAGGGCCGTGGGTATAAAGGGATTCCTTACATTTCAGCCTTTTTGCTCCCATGGAAAACAGAACCATAGTCGTCAAACTGGGCACCAGCGTGCTCACCGGGGGATCTTCCCAGCTCAATCGTGCCCACATGGTCGAGCTGGTCAGACAGTGTGCAGCCTTGCACCGTCACGGCCACAGGGTCGTGATGGTCACCTCGGGGGCCATCGCCGCCGGCCGTGAGCATCTGGGCCACCCTCCGTTGGCGCCAACCCTGCCCAACAAACAGATGCTGGCGGCGGTGGGCCAGACCCAGCTGATCCGGGTCTGGCAGGATCTGTTCAACCTCTATGGGCTGCACATCGGCCAGATGCTGCTGACCCGTGCCGACCTGGAGGACAGGGAGCGCTACCTCAATGCCCGCGACACCCTGCGCACCCTGCTCGATCACCGCATCATCCCGGTCATCAACGAGAACGACGCTGTGGCCACCGCCGAGATCAAGGTGGGGGACAACGACAACCTCTCCGCTCGCGCCGCCATCCTAGCCGATGCGGACCTGCTGATCCTGCTCACCGACCAGAAGGGGCTCTTTACCGCCGATCCGCGCACCAATCCGGATGCCCAGCTCATCGAAGAGGTACAGACCATCGACGACACCCTGCGCAAGCTGGCGGGTGACAGCGTCAGCGGGCTCGGCACCGGTGGCATGGCCACCAAGCTGCAGGCGGCCGACGTGGCGCGCCGCGCGGGGGTCAACGTGGTGATCGCCACCGGCCAGATGCCGGAGGTGGTGGGGCGTCTTGCCAGGGGCGAGCGCATCGGCACCCTGTTCCCGGCGCTGGCCTCTCCGCTGGAAGGACGCAAGAGCTGGATCCTGGCAGGGCCGCCCCCTCACGGCGAGGTGCAGGTGGACCAGGGGGCTGTCGCCGCCATGCAGGAGAAGGGCTCCAGCCTGCTGCCCAAGGGCATAGTGGCGGTGAAGGGGGATTTCGTGCGCGGCGACGTGGTGCGAATTCTCGATCCCAAGGGGGCCGAGCTGGCGCGCGGCATCTGCCGTTACAATCATCTGGAGCTGGATAAACTGCGCGGCGTCCATTCGGACAACATCGAACAGGTGCTGGGCTACGGCTACGGCGCCGTTGCGATCCACCGCGACGACATGGTGCTGCTGTGAGGCGTCAGCCGCTGCAGAGCATGGGCAGCGGCACACCAGGATAAGAGAGGCGCCGCCAATCAGGCGGCCCCGCAAGAACCAAAGGGAAGAGAGATGAGTCTGGAGAAAATGGGGCAGGCAGCCCGTGAAGCCGCCTATCAGCTGGCCACCGTCAGCACGGCGCAGAAGAACCGGGCGCTGGCCGCCATCGCCGACGAGCTGGAGGCGCGCAGCCACCAGATCCTGGCCGCCAACGAGAAAGACATCGCCGCCGGGCGCGAGGCTGGCCTCTCCGAGGCCATGCTGGATCGGCTGCTGCTCAACCCGGCCCGACTAGCCGGTATTGTGGCGGACGTGCGCAAGGTGATCACCCTGGATGATCCGGTCGGGGCCGAAATCGACAGCCGGGTGCTGGAGAACGGCCTGCGTCTCTCCCGCCGCCGGGTGCCCATCGGGGTCATCGGCGTCATCTACGAGGCGCGCCCCAACGTTACCATCGACATCGCCAGCCTCTGCCTCAAGACCGGCAACGCCAGCATACTGCGCGGCGGCCGCGAGACCTTCCACTCCAACCTGGAGCTGGTGCGGGTGATCCAGCGCGCGCTGGCGGCCTCCGGCCTGCCCGAGGCGGCGGTGCAATATATCGACAACCCGGACCGGGCCCTGGTGGGCGAGCTGCTGCGCCTCGACCGCTACGTGGACATGATCATCCCCCGCGGTGGCGCGGGTCTGCACAAGATGTGCAAGGAGAACAGTTCCATTCCGGTCATCATCGGCGGATTCGGCATCAGCCACATCTTCGTGGACGAGAGCGCCGATCTGGCCCGGGCCTTGCCCCTCATCGACAACGCCAAGGTGCAGCGCCCCTCCGCCTGCAACGCCCTCGACACCCTGCTGGTGCACGAGAAGGTGGCGCCGACCCTGTTGCCGCAACTGGTTGGCTTAATGAACGAGCGCAAGGTGGCCCTGGTGGCCACGCCGGAGGCCATGCCGATGCTGGCGGGCGCCGACAGCCTGCGTGCCGCCGGCCCGGAAGACTTCGATACCGAGTGGCTCTCGCTGACCCTGGGGATCAAGCTGGTGGCGGATGTGAACGAGGCGCTGGCCCATATGCGCGAGCACAATGCCGGTCACTCCGATGCCATCCTCACCAACGATCTGGCCAATGCCGAGCGTTTCGTCAACGGCGCCGGTTCGGCGGCTGTCTACGTCAACGCCTCCACCCGTTTCACCGATGGCGGCCAGTTTGGTCTCGGCGCCGAGGTGGCGGTATCGACCCAGATGCTGCACGCTCGTGGCCCCATGGGGCTGACCGAGCTCACCAGCTACAAATGGGTGGGATTGGCGGATTATCTGAGCCGCGCCTGAGCCCCCGTTTTACCCTGTGTGAAGATGCCGACCCTGGTCGGCATTTTTTTGCTTTTTTCTTGCGGGCTATCAGGGGCTTGCATATAACTATCCAGCAGGGTGTGGCGATATTTTGCACACTTTGCTAGCAACAAAAACGGGAGCAGATTCAAGGATGAAGCAGACAGATTGGATAAAGCGCTGGGGAGCGCTGTGGCTGAGCGTGCCACTGTTGCTGGGGGCGCTCTGTTTTAGCAGCAGCAGCCACGCCAGCTGGGATCAGGATCTCTATCGCCAGTTGGGGCTGGCCGGCAAGCTCGACAAACAGGTGTTTCGCAAGGCCCTCAACAGTTATCAGAGCGTGCGCCACAAGCGCAAACCCATTCTCACCATCATCGACTACAGCAAACCCTCAACCCAGCGCCGCTTGTTCGTCATCGACGTGAAACGCCACAAGCTGCTCTATCACACCTGGGTCAGCCATGGCCGCAATTCGGGTGAGCGGGACGCTCGCCAGTTTTCCAACCAGTTCAACTCCATGAAGAGTTCGCTCGGGGTCTATCGCACCGCCGAAACCTATCAGGGCAAGCACGGCTATTCGCTGCGCCTCGACGGCCTGAGCCCGGGCCAGAACAGCAATGCCCGCAAACGGGCCATCGTCGTGCACGGCGCCGACTATGCAAGCCCCCGTCATCTGCTCAAATATGACAAGCTGGGACGCAGCTGGGGTTGCCCGGCGCTGCCCAAGGAGCAGTCCAGGGCCATCATCGACATCATCAAGGGGGGCAGCGTCATCTACGCCCACGGCTGAGGCTTGCCTTAAAGCCAAAAAAGAAGGCCAGCATATGCTGGCCTTTTTGTTTCGGGTGATGGATTACTTGCGCACCACCAGCACGGGGCAGGGGGCGTGACGGACCACGGATTCGGCGACGCTGCCCACCAGCAGGTGGCTGATGCCGGAGCGGCCGTGGCTGCCCATCACCACCAGATCGGCCTTCTCTTCTTTGGCCTGCACGACGATCTCGTCGGCGGCGCGGCCGAAGCGTACCTCGAAGGTGGCCGGAATGGGCAGGCTGGCGATCAGCTCCTTCATCTGGCTCTTGGCCTGACGCTCCATCTCGTGGGTGATCTCGATGGCGGTCATGTGCAGGATCTTGTAACTGTCGAAGCCGTGCAGCTGGTCCACCACGTGAACCAGTTTGAGTTCGGCCTGATGGCTCTGGGCCATGAATACGGCATAGTCGAGCACGGCTTGCGACATCTGGGAAAAATCGACCGGGCAGAGCAGGGTTTTGATGGATGGCATATGAAGGCTCCCCTATGGTTGGGTTACTAATGAATCTCATTGTCAATAATACCCATTCGGTCGGTAATAACCCTCGACTCGCTCGCAAAACCGGTAAAAAGTGGTGCTTTGCCGACGGATCTTCATATCATGGGATATGGCCTGTGCACCCTTGCCAGATAGGCCGGCTCGATGGGTGACAGCGTTCGCCTCCGGAGAAATAGTCAAGACATGGTTCGTTTGCTGCTTTCATGGGTATTGCTGCTGCTCTGCTGGCCCGGTCGGGCCGATCCCCTCAATGTCTATTGCGATGACTGGCCGGGTTTTTGCCAGCCGGATGGGCGTGGCATCTATCTGGACATAGTGCGCGCCATCTACCAGCCCAATGGCTACGAGGTCATCCCCCGCATCGTGCCCTACAAGCGGGCGCTGGCGGTGATCGCCCAGCAGGGGGGCGACATGGCGATGGGAGTCTACCGGGATGAGGTGAGCGGCGTGCTGCAACCCCGTTATCCCGCCTCGGCCGATGACCTGACGGTGCTGATGCTCAAGAAGTGGCAGCCCCAGTGGCTGGGCGAGTCGAGCCTCAAGGGGCAGGGGGTGGTGTGGCTGCGAGGCTGGGCCTTTGACAAGTACATCCCGGTTTCCATGCGCTGGCACGAGATAGACAGCCACGACATGGCGCTGCAACTGCTGGCCAAGGAGCGCTACCGTTACTATCTGACTGCCGGGGTGCTCTACTCGGAGGACTCCATTCCTGCCAACATGCATCGCACCTTCCTGCGCTGGATCCCGACCTACCCCATCTTTGCCGACACCGAGAAGGGGCGCACCCTGCAGCAGCTCTGGGATCAGGGTATGGTCAACCTGGTCCGGCACGGCACCCTGGTCGAAATCTACCGACGCTATCGGTTGCACGACTACTACCGCGGTTTTATCGAAGAGCAGGAGCGGCGGCTAAAGCCTGGCAACTAAAACGCCCTGCGTCGGGGAGGGCTGGTTACCTGTTCAGGAACTTTTCTGTCAGCTTGCCGAGTTACCGCGCAGCTGCTTGGCTAGTCGATCGTAGAGGATCACATTGACCGAGGCGGCTAGATTGATGCAGCCCTTGGGTATGGCCACGCAGATCACCTCCTGTTGCTCGTCTTTATCATCAGCGCCTCAACTGCTTGGCCAGCCGGTCGTAGAGGATCACGTTGACCGAGGCCGCCAGATTCATGCATCCCCGGGTCGGTACGTAGATCACCTCTTTCACCGCCTTGAAGCGGGCCGGCTCCAGGGTGCCGTCTTCGGGGCCGAAGATGTAGAAGGCGCGCTCGGGGTGGACGTAGTCCGGCAGCGAGGTCGCCCCCTCGATCAGATCCACCAGCACCGGTGTGCAGCCGGCCGGCACCATGGCCATCAGATCGTCGACCCCGAGCAGGGGGATCTGCTCCACCATCTGCTTGGTGTCGGTGACGAAACGGCGCGCCAGTTCGAAGCGGGTCCCCGTGTAGTAGACCTCGTCCGCCCCGTAGCAGCCGGCGGCCCGCATCACGGCCCCCACGTTCTCCGGTGACTTGGGGTTGACCAGCCCGATGCAGCAATAACCTGCATCGCCGTGCGGCGCGGACTCATCCCCCTGTGGTGGCAGGCATTCGTGATCTGACTCTCTCATCTCGCTCTCCTCTGTGGCGGCCGCATTATAAGCCGCACTCGCCGTCAGGCGCAGGAAAAGTGACGCATGATGGCCGAGCGTCGCTTGCTGCCATTCGCCGAATTTTTGTGCGCAAACCGACAATTTTCATACGCGGCGATAGCAGGAAAACGTTTCTCGACAATAATGGACAAACGTTTGTAACTGGATGTTTGTCTATGACGGAACGTGAGCAAGAGATCCTCGCCCTGCTGCGCCAGGATCCCATGATTGCCCAGCAGGAGCTGGCGGACAGGCTCGGGATCAGCCGCTCGGCGCTGGCGAGCCACATCTCCAGCCTGATGCGTCAGGGCTATGTGCAGGGGCGCGGCTATGTGCTGCGGGAAGGGCCCTACGCCGTGGTGATCGGCGGTGCCAACATGGATATCTGCGGCTGCAGCCACGACAACCTGCGCATTGGCGACTCCAACCCGGGCCGGGTGCGCACCTCCGCCGGCGGGGTGGGGCGCAACATTGCCGAAAACCTGGCGCGCCTTGGCACCGACACCCGGCTGCTGACCGCGGTGGGCAACGATCAGTACGGCCACCACCTGCTGGAGGTGAGCCAGCGCGCCGGCGTCGACGTGCGCCAGGTGCTGGTGCTGGACGGCCAGGCCACTTCCTGTTACCTCAGCCTGCACGATGGCAGCGGCGAAATGAGCTGCGCCGTCAACGACATGGGGATCATCGACCAGCTCACACCGGCCCGGCTCGCCCCCCTGAGCGGCTTTCTCGGGGCTGCCCGGCTCTGGCTGCTCGACACCAACCTCGCCACCCACACCCTCGACTGGTTGTTCGAGCGTCAGGGGGAGCACACCATCTTCGTGGACACCGTCTCGGTGGCCAAGGTGGAGAAGATCCGCCCCTGGCTGCACCGCATCCACACCCTCAAACCGAATCGCAGCGAGGCGGAGCAGCTGTGCGGCTTGCGCATCGCCGGGCCCGACACCTGGCCCATGGCGGCGGCCTGGTTCCACCGCGCCGGGGTGCAGCGGCTGTTCCTGAGCCTCGGCGATCAGGGGATCTTTTATAGCGACGGGGAGTGCCAGGGCCATCTGTCCGTGCTCGGCAGCCCGGTCGTCAACGTGACCGGCGGCGGCGATGCCTTCATGGCAGGGCTGGCCCACGCCTGGTTGCAGGAGCAGGACATCGTCGAGACCACCCGTTTCGCCCTCGGCTGCGCCGCCCTTACCGTCAATTGTCCCGATACCGTCTTTTCCGGCCTATCCAAGGCCGCCGTTGAACGCATGCTGGAGGAGTACCCATGTTGAACGCTTACCTCGATATCCAACCGGTCGTCGCCGAAGCCCTGGCCGCCGGCAAGCCTGTGGTGGCCTTGGAGTCCACCATCATCTCCCACGGCATGCCCTATCCACAGAACGTGGAGACGGCGCGCCAGGTGGAGCAGGTGGTGCGGGACAACGGCGCCGTGCCGGCCACCATCGCCATCATCGATGGCCGCCTCAAGGTGGGTCTGGATGAGGGGGCGCTGGAGGCGCTGGGTCGGGCCGGCCACGCCGCCACCAAGTGCAGCCGCCGCGACATCCCCTTCGTGCTGGCCAACAAGGGGCTGGGGGCGACCACGGTTGCCTCCACCATGATCATTGCCGCCATGGCCGGGATCCGGGTGTTTGCCACCGGCGGTATCGGCGGCGTGCATCGCGGCGCCCAGGAGACCTTTGACATCTCCGCCGACCTGCAGGAATTTGCCCAGACCCCGGTGGCCGTGGTCTGCGCCGGCGCCAAGTCGATCCTCGACATCGGCCTGACCCTGGAGTACCTGGAGACTCAGGGGGTGCCGGTGATCGGCTACCAGACCGAGGAGCTGCCCGCCTTCTACACCCGTGAGAGCGGCTTCAAGGTGGATTACCGCCTCGAGAGCCCGGCGGCCATCGCCGAGGCGCTGCGCCTGAAGTGGGAGCTGGGGCTGGCCGGCGGCGCCGTGGTGGCGAACCCCATCCCGGCCCAGTTTGCCATGCCCAAGGCCGACATCGACGCAGCCATCGCCCAGGCACTGCGAGAGGCGGATGAGCAAGGGGTCAAGGGCAAGGCGTCCACCCCCTTTCTGCTGGCCCGGGTGTGCGAGCTGACCGGCGGCAACTCGCTGGCCGCCAACATCCAGCTGGTGCTGAACAACGCCGCGCTGGGGGCGCGCATCGCCGCCAGTCTGTAATCAGTTGCTGCAAACGAAAAAGAGGGCCTCTTGGCCCTCTTTTTTCATTTTGGCTCTGTGAGTTGCCGGGGGCGTTATTGCAGTACCAGCCGACCGTGCAGCGGCTGCACGGGTCTGTTGTTGGGGTGGTGCATCACCGCCTTGAAGGCATCGATCTGGGCCTGACTTATCTGCACCGGCTGTTTCATCACCAGCCAGCGCACCCCTTCCGAGCAGGGCGGGGTGGTCAGCGAGCCGCTGAAGCGGTAGTAGTCCCGTTTGGCGGGCAGCAACTGCTCTGCCGAGACCGCCTCCTTGAGCTGGTGCTGCTCACCTGCCTTGGCCGGCAACGACGTCCAGGCCCGGCCGAGGGCCGAATTCGCGCTGCCCGGCTCGAACATCACCGCGACCACCGCCAGCTCCCCCTGATCATTGACGTGCACCAGGTGCCCCTCCAGGGGGTAGGATTTGCCCTCGATGAGGTTTTCGCTGGGAGCGTGGAAGTGGAACTGCTTGAGGGTGAAGTGCATGCCGTCGAGCTCCAGCGTGCTGCCCGGGGCATAGTCGACCTGCACCGTGTGGCCGTTGTTGGTGACGCTGCGGCCCCCCGCCAGGTAGTGAAACTGCAGCGGGGCCAGCTCGGCCTTGACCAGACCCGAGAGATTGACCGGCGACTGGTTGCTGCCCGCGCACTGGCCATATTCCGGGGTCAGGCTGGCCCATTTTGCCGGGCCGGCCTCGCCGCTGTATTCCCAGTGCACTGTAGCGGCAAAGGCGGCGGGGCAGAGCAACAGGGTGGCGGCCAACAGGGACTCTTTCATCATGCATCCTTATCTTGATTGAAAAGCACGGCGATCCGTTTCCTGCATTGACGAGGAAATAACGGAAGGCATCATCTGAATTGCGGGATACAGAAGGTCAGACGCTATTTTTATTATTGGCTGGGTGAACGCCGGCGATATTTATGATGCATTCAAGATGAATCTAAATAACGGGGCGGTCACGCCTGCATATTGAATAATCGCTTTATTCAATGACAGCAATCTAATTAATTGGCTGTCATTGTGGATGAATTTGCTCATAATTTATTCATCAGAATTCAGCTCTTTTTTGCCGCGCAAGTCCCCGCCATCAGTCCGTCCGCAATATATTAATTCATTGTTTTTAATGTGGTTTTTGTTGGTCTCATTTGATCTTGAGCAAATTATGCATAGGCTTTCCCGGGCAGGCTGAGGCTGCTGTTATGCACAGCCACAAGGGAGAGATAAAAAATGAATAAATATTATCTGTTGCTGGCGCTGGGCCTGCCAGGGATGGGGTGGGCGAACGAGCCGATCCAGGCAGTGGAAGCAGCCAAGGTGAGCGCGCCGGAAAAAGTCGAGTTGGGCAAGATGCTGTTTTTCGAGCCGCGGCTCTCGAAATCCAACGCCATCTCCTGCAACTCCTGCCACAACCTGGCGACCGGCGGAGTGGACAACCAGGTCAGTTCCCTCGGCCACAAGTGGAAGGAGGGGCCGATCAACTCGCCCACCGTGCTCAACTCCAGCCTCAACTTCGTGCAGTTCTGGGATGGGCGCGCCAAGGATCTGCAGGCGCAGGCGGCAGGCCCCATCGAGAACCCGCTGGAGATGGCCTTCAGCCACAAGCTGGCGGTGGAGACCCTGCACACCCTGCCCGAGTACCGGGCCCGCTTCAGCGCCGTGTACGGCAAGGCGGACTTCGGCATCGACGAGGTGACCGATGCCATCGCCGCCTTCGAGGAGACCCTGGTCACTCCCAACGCGCCGTTTGATCGCTGGCTGAAGGGGGATGCCAAGGCGCTGACTGCGCAGCAGCTGAAGGGCTATCAGCTGTTCAAGGAGAAGGGCTGCACCGCCTGCCACAACGGGGTGGCCATCGGCGGTAACTCCTACCAGAAGATGGGGCTGGTCAAGCCGTTCAAGACCGACAACCCGGCCCAGGGACGCGGTGGAGTGACCGGCGAGAAGCAGTTCATCGGCTGGTTCAAGGTGCCGACCCTGCGCAACATCGAGCTGACCTACCCCTACTTCCACGACGGCTCCGTGTGGGATCTGAAGGAGGCGGTGCAGGTCATGGCGGACATCCAGCTCGGCCAGACCCTGAGCGAGCAGGAGGCGGACGACATGACCGCCTACCTCAAGAGCCTGACCGGCGAGCAGCCGCAGATCGTGTTGCCGATCCTGCCGCCCTCCCAGCCAGATACCCCCAGGCCTCAGGTCAAGAGCTGAGCGGGCGTGATGATTGCAGCGGAGCCGCCGGCTCCGCTTTTTTGTTCCTATCTATCTGATAAGGCTCTCGAAGTTACTGCACTACACAATGACAAAGGGATGACAATCCCCCAGCTGGCGACGGCGATTTTATCGATTTGCAGCCCTCTTCACATTTCCGACACGCTCACAATTTGTTCGATTGCCTTACTCATCCGACCTGGTGTCAAATCACTCCGCCTAACACAAGGAGTGGCATAATAATGAATAATATCAATAAATTAGTTCTGGCTATCGGATTCACTCTCACCACCTTCCCGAGCCTGGCGGCGGGCTTCCAATGCAAGGATCACGTCAAGCTCGGGGTGCCCAGCCAATCCAGTCAACTGCTGTGCCGGGACGGCTATGCCGCCGGTTACAACTACGACACCAAGGTCTCTGACTGGGTCTCTTATCGGATGACGGCCGCCAGCGCCCAGGGTCAGGTGCCGCGCAAGGATGCCTTTGCCGAGGACAAGGAGGTGCCGGTGCAGTTCCGCGCCACTTTGGCCGACTACAAGGGCTCCGGTTATGACCGTGGCCACCAGGCGCCCGCGGCGGACATGCGCTCCACCGCCACCACCATGAAGCAGAGCTTCCTGCTGACCAACATGACCCCGCAGCTGCCGGCGCTCAACCAGGGGGCCTGGCGCATCCTGGAGGAGAAGACCCGGCAGTGGGCCATCGCCTATCAGGATGTCTATGTGATCACCGGCCCCATCTTTACCAACTCGGATGCCTCCATCGGCAACGGTGTGACCGTGCCCCACGCCTACTACCGGGTGGTGATGGATGTGGCCAACCAGGAGGCGATCGCCTTCATCCTGCCGCAGGAGAATGTATCGGCCAGCCGGCTGGCGGATTACATAGTGACGGTGGATGAGGTGGAGCAGCAGACCGGGCTCGATTTCTTCGCCGAGCTGCCGGATGAGCAGGAAGAGGCCATGGAGTCCCAGCTGATGGCCATGTGGAGCAACTGAGTTCACCCATGACGCTGATGAAAACAGGGGCCTGTCGGCCCCTGTTTCTATTTGCTCAGCTCATCACCGACCTTCTTGACGGTGTCCCGGGTGCCGTGACCTATCTCGCGGGTCACGTCCCGGGTGGTGTGGCCAATCTCGCGGGTCACGTTACGGGTGGTGTGCCCCACGGTTCTGCCCGCCTCCTTGATGTCGGCGCAGCCGCCGAGCAGGCTGCCCAGAACCAGGCCGAGGGCCATCTGGGCCATGCAGTCACGCCTCATGCCGTGCTCCTTCTCGTTTCATCATCGTTATGCCGATGGCGGCATTATGGCCTCGTGTGCAACGGGCGGGCAACCAGCAGGGTGTGGCCCGGGCCCGGGATCTCGTGCTCGGCTTCCACGTGGAAGTGGGCCTCGCGCAGGCACTGGTACAGCTCCTTGGAGTGGTAGAAGCGGCTGTTGCCGTTGGCCAGACAGGTGAAGTAGAGGGAGGTGGCGTTGAGACTGAAACTGGCGGCTTCGAAGGATTGGCGGTCCCAGAACAGCTCCAGGATGCAGACCCGGGCGTCCGGCTTCATGGCCAGCCGGATCCGGTTCAGGATGGCGACGATCTGCTCGTGACTGAAGCAGTCGAGGAACTGGCTCATCCACCAGATGTCCGCCTCGCCGGGCAGGGTGCCCGCTTGCAGCAGATCTACCGGGTGACCCTGTACCCGCTCCGTCAGCCCCGCCTCCTCGATGTTGCGGCGAGCCAGTGCCAGCTGCTCGGGCAAATCCAGGATGGTGACTCGCAGCGCCGGATCCCGTTTGGCGCAGGCGATGGCCCACTTGCCGGTGTTGCCACCCAGGTCGTAGAGATGGCGCGGCTCGTAGCCGAACACCTTGTCCTGGGCCTGCTGGAAGGCCCAGTCGGAGTAGAAGTGATCGAAGGCGAACCAGCTGCGGCGGGCAGGCTCGGGCAGCTCGCTCAGATGCGGATAGAGGGTCTGCCAGGGGCCGAACTCCTGCAGGCCGGCCGGCGTGCCGTTGCGGATGGCGTCGAGCAGATGGGCGAGGGGCTGATAGCAGACGTGCTGGGTGAAGTCGAGATTGACCCGGCTCATGGTGTCGTTCAGCAGGTACTTGCCGACCCGCCCCAGCACATAATGCTCCTCGGCCAGGTAGCAGAGCCCGCCGCCGAGCCCCATGTCCAGCAGCACGCCGGTGCCGTATTCACTCAGCTCGCACGCCTGGGCGATGTCGGCCAGTGGTGCCCCCCGCTGGCCACGGGTCTCGAGATAGGCCAGCACCCCGGTTTCGCGCAGGCACCAGCTGGCCTGAAACAGCATGGGCCCGAAGGCGATTTTCTGGGCCTCACTGATGGCTTCCAGCGCGTTGTAGGGGTCTGTCTGATAGTGATTCACGGGGGGCTCCTGCCGGATCAGCGGCTCTGCGCGCGGGCGAGTTCCAGCTGAATGGCCTGGTTCAGACCCAGTACCCAGCGGTTATAACTGCGGTGGATGCTGCCCTTGCCCTTGTCGTCCAGATTGACGCTGCTCACATAATTGATGGAATAATCGCGAGCGCTGTAGGGAATATTGATCACCGCCTGATGCTGACGCACATTGACCTGGCCCCGAATCAGTCCCGGCTGCTCCTGGCGCATTACCCAGCTCTTGCTGATACCCGCCGTAATAATGGCGTTGGCAACCTGCTCCTCGGTGAGGTTGGATGGCACCGGATTGGCCGCCATATTGCGGATGGGCTGGCTGGTGGAGCAGGCGGCCAGCAGGGCACAGGCCAGCAGCAGGGATATTTTATTAATGAGTTTCATAATATTTTCCTTGAGAAGGATATTTATCAATTGAGCGTGGCAATGAGACAACACAAATTGTTTATTTTCAATCACCAAGGCGGTGGATAATCCGGGCTGGCTATTATTTTTGATGAATAATGGTATTATCCGCCCGGTATTCACCTGATGACGCCATTCAATACCATGGCGCAGGCACTGCCCGTCGGGTGAGTGCCTTTTATGCTCTTCGCTCCCACCACGGTTTTAAGGACAGGTCGCCTGCAACATGCTCTCTTTCTCGCTGCTGGATAGTCAGGCCCTGTCACCCGGTCTGGCCGATGAGGACGCCTGGCAGGCGTGGGCGCAGCAGGGACGCTGGCCCGTCGACCCGCCGTTTCCCGTCACTCCCTTGCTGCCCATGATGATGGCGCGCCGCCTGAGCCAGGGCGCCCGGCTGGCGGTGCAGGTGGGGTTGAGTCTGCTGGCCCGCCACCAGGTAGACAGTGCCATCTTCGTCAGCCGCCACGGCGAGCTGGCCCGTTCCATGGCGCTGCTGCAGGCGCTGGCGGACGGGCAGGCGCTCTCCCCCACCGATTTCTCCATGTCGGTCCACAACACCGCCGCCGGGCTCTGCTCCATCCAGGGCAAGGCCGCCATTCCCATGAGCTCGCTGGCCGCGGGGGAGAACAGCCTGATGGCAGGCCTGACCGAAGCGGTCGGCGCCCTGAAGGCCGGTGCCCGCAAGGTGCTGCTGGTGGCCTTCGAGGGGCCGGTACCCGAATTTCATCGCCCCTGGCTGGCGGAAGAGGCGCCGCCCCATGCGCTGGGACTGGTGCTGGAGGGCGGTGAGCAGTGGTGCTGCGAGGGAGTTAGCCCCGCAGTTGACGCTGCCCGCCCGCTGCCCCAGAGCCTCGCCTTGTGGCGCGCCCTGCTGCTAGGCGAGCCGACCCTGATCCTCTGCGATGACCGTCAGGCGTGGAGATGGCAGCGTTGCTGAATCGGGCCTGGCGGTTGATCGGCACGGCCCTTGGCTTCACCCTGTTCGGGGTGGGCGGCCTGCTGCTCACCCTCTTCTGGTTCCCCTTGCTGGCGCTCTGCCTGCGCGGTGAGCGGCGGCGCACCCTGGCCCAGCTCACCATCCGCCACAGTTTCCGGCTGTTTCTCGCCATGCTGCGCGGCTGGGGGGTGCTCGACTATCGCGTCAGTGGCATGCCCGCCGATTTGCGTGGCGCCCTGGTGGTGGCCAATCACCCCAGTCTGCTCGACTACGTCATGCTGGCGGCCGAGATGCCGGTGTGCGACTGCATCGTCAAGCAGTCACTCTGGCGCAACCCCTTCATCGGCGGCGTGGTGCGGGCGGCCGACTACCTGCCCAACGTAACGGGGGAGGATCTGCTGGCCCTGTGCATGGCGCGGATCCGGGCCGGCGGCCTGCTGCTGATCTTCCCGGAAGGGACCCGCACCACCCCGGGCGAACCCATCAAGCTGCAGCGCGGCGCGGCCCAGTTGGCGGTGCGCAGCCAGGTGCCGCTGCAACTGGTGCGGATCCACTGCAGCACCCGATTTCTCACCAAGCAGGACAAATGGTTCAAGATCCCGGAAAATAAGCCGACTTTCACCATAGAATTCCTGCAGCAAGTGGCGGCGGACGAGGTGGTCGCCACCGGCCAGAGCAGTGCGCTGGCCGCTCGCCAGTTGACCCGGTTTCTCACCCGGGCCCTGCAACCCGGGCCCCAATGACAGCATATGGAACAGTTATGCAAGACCTGCATCTAGAGATAAAACAACTCATCATCGACAGCCTCAACCTCGAGGGGCTCACCCCTGACGACATCGACAGCCAGGCACCGCTGTTTGGGGACGGCCTGGGGCTGGACTCCATCGATGCGCTGGAGCTGGGCCTTGCCATCAAGGGTCGCTACGGCATCGTCCTCTCCGCCGAGGATGAGAACACCCGTCGCCACTTTGCCTCCGTTGCGGCCCTGGTGGCCCTGGTGCAGGCCCAGTCGAAAGGGGAGGCCTGAGCCATGACCCGCGACGATATCTTTGCCCAGATCAAGGCCGCCCTCGTGGAGCTGTTCGAAGTCGACGAAGAGGCCGTCACCCCCGAGGCCCGCCTCTATCAGGATCTCGAGCTCGACAGCATAGACGCCATCGATCTGGTGGTGCACCTGCAGAAGCTGACCGGCAAGAAGATCAAGCCGGAGGAGTTCAAATCGGTGCGCAGCGTCAACGACGTGGTGGATGCGGTCGAGCGTCTGCTGGCCGACGCCTGATGCCGGTGTTTGCCCTGCCATGATGCGCTGGCTCTCCTGGCTGGCCGGTGGTGCCCTGCTGCTCTACCCGCTGGCGGTCTACTGGGGGCTGACCCATGCCGGTCAGACCCCGCTGCTGCTCGGCTTGCTGCTCATCTTCTCGCTGCGACTCTTGCCCGGCCTGATCAAGGGGCGGGTCCGGCTCGGCCCCTTGCCGGAGTGGCTCTGGCTGGGGCGCCTGCTGGCCTGCATCGGGCTGGGGCTGACCCTGCTCTCCGCTTTGTTCAGTGCCCGGCACTGGCTGCTCTACTACCCGCTGGCGGTGAGCCTCTGCCTGCTGTGCCTGTTTGGCTGGAGCCTGACCCGCCCCATGAGCCTGGTGGAGCGGCTGGCCCGCTTGCAGGATCCCGCTTTGCCGGCGGCGGCCATCGGCTACACCCGGCGGGTGACCCAGGTCTGGTGCGGCTTCTTCGTCATCAACGGCGCCCTGGCGGCCTTCACCATCTGGCACGGGGATCTGGCGCTCTGGAGCCTCTACAACGGCCTCGTCAGCTACCTCCTGATGGGCGGCCTGATGGGGGCTGAGTATCTGGTGCGTCGCCGCCTGCTCAAGAGGCTGACCCCATGAGCCTGCTGCAAACCCTCTGGCAGCGCGATGGTGCCCAGCCGGTGGCCTTCGGCCCGCAGGGGGAGGTGACCCTGGCCGAGCTGCGCCGCGCCAGCCTGCAACTGGCCAGGGCCATGGCCCGTCATGACGGCGCCGGCCGGCCAGGCGCGCGCTGGGCGCTCTGCTTCGACGACAGCCTGCTGTTCACGCAAGCGTTGCTTGCCTGCGCCCTCGGCGGCTATCAGGCTATTCTGCCGGGTCATCAGCGGCTGGCCGGCCTGCAGGAACTGCAGAGCCAGTTTGACGGCCTGCTCACCGACTCCGAGCTGCCGGGTGCGGCACTCACCGTGCCTCAGCTCAGGCTGCCGCTGGCCGATGCCCACGAGGGGCTGGATGCCGCACACGGAGATCTTGCGCCTGTGCGCCTGGATATCACCCTGTTCAGCTCCGGCTCCACCGGTGAGCCCAAGGCGATCCCCAAGGCCTGGCCCCAGCTGGAGGCCGAGCTGCGGGTACAGATGGCGCTGTGGGGCGAGCGGCTGGCCGATGCCCGGGTGCTGGCCAGCGTCAGCCACCAGCACATCTACGGCCTGCTGTTTCGCATCCTGCTGCCGCTGGTCCTCGGCCGCCCGTTCGATCGCCGCACCATCGACTACCCGGAGCAGCTGGCGGCGCAAGGCGCCCCCTGGTGCCTGATCGCCTCCCCTGCGTTTCTGAGCCGGCTCGATCCGGCCATGCCCGCCACCGGCTGCCGGTTGATCGTCTCCTCCGGCGGTCCCCTGCAGCTGGAAGATGCCCGGCAAGCCCGGGCGCTGCTCGGTCAGCTGCCGGTAGAGATCTTCGGCAGCAGCGAGACCGGCGGCATCGGCTGGCGCCAGCGCCACCAGGAGCAGACCCCCTGGACGGCGCTGCCCGGGGTCGAGGTGCGGGTCGGCCCGGAGCAGGGGCTGCTGCTGCGCTCCCCCTTCCTGGCAGAGGACGACTGGCTGGCCTGCGCCGATCGCATCGCCCTGCACGGGGAGGGTTTCGAACTGCTGGGGCGCCAGGACAGGATCGTCAAGCTGGAGGAGAAGCGCATCTCCCTCGACGAGGTGGAGGCGCGCCTGCAGGCCCTGGCGGAGGTGGAGTCGGCCGCCGTGCTGCCGCTGCAGCAGGGCCAGCGCCAGATCCTCGGCGCCGTGCTGGTGCTAAGCGAATTGGGGGCCGCCCGCTGGGACGAGCTCGGTCAGGGGCGCTTCCTGCTGGCCCTGCGCCAGCAGCTGCGCCCCTGGCTCGAGCCGGTCGCCCTGCCGCGCAGCGTGCGCCGGGTCGTGCTGATGCCCGTCAACGCCCAGGGCAAGCGCCCCTGGTCACAACTCAAGGAGCTGTTCGATGAGCCTGTCCGCTGACACGCTGCCAACCGAGCTGGGTTGCGAGGTGCTGGCCGATGGCGTGCGCCTGCGGCTGCGACTCGATCCCGCACTGCCCTGGTTTGCAGGGCACTTTCCCGGTGCGCCTCTGCTGCCCGGGGTGACCCAGATCCACTGGGTGATGCACTACGCCGCCAGCCGGCTCAATCTCACGCAGCCGTTTCACGGGGTGGATCAGCTCAAGTTCCAGCGCCCGCTGCGCCCCGGGGCCGAGTGCAGCCTGAGCCTGCAGTGGCAGGCGGACAAGGGGCTGCTTCTCTTCAGCTATCTGCTCGACGATGAGCCGGCGAGCAGCGGTCGGGTGCGGCTGACCCCATGAACCCTTGCCTTCTTATTCCCTGTTACAACCATGCCGGTCCGTTGGCCGCCGTACTGGCGCGGCTGGCCGAATTCAAGCTGCCCTGCCTGCTGGTCGACGATGGCAGCGAGCCCGTCGCCGCCGCCGCGCTCGATGCGCTGGCCGCCCAGCACCCCTGGGTCAGCCTGCTGCGCCATCCCCACAACCAGGGCAAGGGGGGCGCCGTGATGACGGGGCTGCGCCGCGCCCATGAGCTGGGGTTCAGCCACGCCCTGCAGGTGGATGCCGACGGCCAGCACGATCTGGCGGATCTGCCGGCCCTGCTGGCGGAGGCGCGCCAGCACCCGGCGGCGCTCGTCTCCGGCCGCCCGCTCTACGACGACTCCGTGCCCAAGGGGCGCCTCTACGGCCGATACATCACCCATGTCTGGGTCTGGATCGAGACGCTGTCGTTCGCCATCAAGGACAGCATGTGCGGCTTTCGGGTCTATCCGCTGGCGTCCACCTGCGCCCTGCTGGAGCGGGTGGCCCTCGGCCGGCGGATGGATTTTGACACCGAGGTGATGGTGCGCCTCCATTGGGCCGGGGTGCCGATGCGCTTCGTGCCGACCCGGGTCATCTATCCCGTCGACGGTCGCTCCCACTTCCGGCTTTTTCGCGACAACCTCGACATCTCCTGGATGCACACCCGGCTGGTGTGCCGCCTGCTGTGGGATCTGCTGCTGCGCCTCTGCCGCTGGCCCGCCCGCTTGGGCGCCCGGTTGACCCGGCTGTGGCGCGAGCGGCGTACCCACTGGTCGCGCACCCCGGAGCGGGGTTCATTGCTCGGGATGCAGATCATGCTGGCCAGCTACCGCCTGCTGGGGCGGCGCGGGTTTTCCCTGCTGCTCTATCCGGTCATCGGCTACTTCTGGCTGACTGGCCGCGCTCAGCGGGAGGCATCCCAAGCCTATCTGGCCCGGCTCGAGGCCTTCGCCAGCGCGCAAGGCGTTGCGCTGCCCGCCGAGCCGAGATCGAGCTTTCGCCACTTCCTGCGTTTTGGCGAGGCGGCCCTCGACAAGCTGGCGGGCTGGCGCGGAGATATCACCGAGCAGCAGGTTGAACTGGTGGGGGCTGAGCACTACCAGGCCGCCATCAACAGCGGCAAGGGAGTGTTGCTGCTGGGCTCCCACCTTGGCGATCTCGAGCTGTGCCGGGCCCTTGGCAGTCGCAAGCAGGGGTTGCGCATCAATGCGCTGGTGTTCACCCGCCACGCGGCCCGCTTCAACGCCCTGCTCAAGCAGATCAACCCGGATTCGCACCTCAATCTCATCCAGGTGCAGGAGCTGGGGGCCGATACCGCCATCCTGCTCAAGGAGAAGCTGGAGCAGGGAGAGTGGGTGGTGATCGTCGGCGATCGCACCTCGGTGACCCGGGAGAAGCGGGTGATCTGGGCCGATTTCCTCGGCGCGCCGGCGCCCTTTCCCCTTGGCCCCTTCGTGCTCAGCAGCGTGTTGGGTTGCTCCGTCTACCTGATGTTCGGCCTCAAGGAGCAGGGGCGCTTTCGGGTGCATTTCGAGCCCTTTGCCGACGGCCAGCCCCTGCCGCGGCAGGGGCGCCAACAGATTCTCGCGTCCCGGGTACAGGCCTATGCCGATCGCCTGCAGCACCACTGCCTGCGCGCCCCGCTGGACTGGTTCAACTTTTTTGATTTCTGGCAGCTGACCGATGAACAAGAGTGAGATGAGCAGGGTTGTCTTCGGCGCGAAGCCGCTGACCATCGAAGACGTGGTGGCCCTGGCC
This sequence comes from Aeromonas sp. S15(2024), assembly GCF_041402265.1. Taxonomy (NCBI): domain Bacteria; kingdom Pseudomonadati; phylum Pseudomonadota; class Gammaproteobacteria; order Aeromonadales; family Aeromonadaceae; genus Aeromonas; species Aeromonas sp. S15(2024). Next base: position 88,971 of record NZ_JBGLQY010000001.1, read on the forward strand.
GAACGCCGTGCCACCCCCGCATTGAACCCGGATCCCGCCTTCATGGCCCGCATCCAGCGGGGCGCCGACTTTCTCGACCGGCTGCTGGCCGAAGAGGGGGTCATCTACGGGGTGACCACAGGCTACGGCGATTCGGTTACCCGGCCGGTGCCAACCGAGCTGGTGCCCGAGCTGCCGCTGCACCTGACCCGCTTTCACGGCTGCGGGCTGGGGGCGGATCTCGAGCTCGATGCCGCGCGCGCCGTGCTCGCCACCCGGCTCTGCTCGCTGGCACAGGGGGTCTCCGGGGTCAGCCCGGCCCTGCTCGAGCGCCTCTGCTGGCTGCTGGAGCAGGATCTGGTGCCGCGCATTCCGGAAGAGGGATCGGTGGGCGCCAGCGGCGATCTCACCCCGCTCTCCTACGTCGCCGCCGTGCTGGTGGGGGAGCGCGAGCTTCATCATGATGGTGTGCTGCGCCCCGCCGCCGAGGTCTATCGGGAGTTGGGGGTGACCCCCCTGACCCTGCGGCCGAAAGAGGGGCTGGCGCTGATGAACGGTACCTCGGTGATGACGGCGCTGGCCTGCCTCGCCTATGCCCGCACCGACTACCTGATGCGGCTGGCGACCCGGATCACCGCCCTGGTGAGCGTCGCCATGGGGGGCAACGCCTTCCACTTCGACGAGCGGCTGTTTGCCGCCAAGCCCCACCCCGGCATGCAAGGGGTCGCGGCCTGGTTGAGAGAGGATCTGGTGGCCGGCGAGCTGCCGCGCCACAGCGATCGGCTGCAGGACAGATACTCGTTGCGCTGCGCGCCCCACGTCATCGGGGTGGTGGCCGACAGCCTGCCCTGGTGGCGCCAGCTCATCGAAAACGAGCTCAACAGCGCCAACGACAACCCGCTGATCGACGGCGAAGAGGAGCACGTGATGCACGGCGGCCACTTCTACGGCGGTCACATCGCCATGGCCATGGACAGCATGAAGGCGGCCGTCGCCAACCTGGCCGACCTGCTGGATCGCCAACTGGCCCAGCTGGTGGACACCAAGTTCAACGGCGGCCTGCCGAGCAACCTCTCCGGCGCGCCGGATGGGCGGCAGATGATCAACCACGGCTTCAAGGCGGTGCAGATCGGCGTCTCGGCCTGGACTGCGGAGGCGCTCAAGCAGACCATGCCCGCCAGCGTCTTCTCCCGCTCTACCGAGTGTCACAACCAGGACAAGGTGAGCATGGGCACCATAGCGGCGCGGGATGCGCTGCGGGTGCTGACCCTGACCGAGCAGGTGGCGGCCGCCTGCCTGCTGGCGGCGGTGCAGGGAGTGGAGCTGCGCCTCGCCCGGCCCACCCCCTTCACCCGCCCGCTCGGCTCGGCGCTGGCCGCCATGGTCACGGAGGTGCGGGCCGAGTTTGCCCCGCTGCTGGAAGACCGGGGGCTCGAGCCCGAGCTGAGGGCGCTGATCGCCCGTATTCGCCAGCGCAACTATCCCCTCTATCAGGACTCTTCACTATGAGCCGTATCCAGACTACGCCTGAACCCTGGCAGATCAGCACCGAGATAGAAGTGACTATCCCGTTCCACGGCGTGGACTGGGTGGTTGTGTCGCTCTGGCAGGGGCATTCCCTATGAGACAACCCATGCAGAATGAACCCTGGCAGATCAGCGCTGAGATCGAAGTGACCATCCCGTTCCACGACGTGGACATGATGGCGGTCGCCTGGCATGGCCACTACTTTCGCTACATCGAGTTGGCCCGCTGTGCCCTGCTCGATCTCATCGATTACAACTATCCGCAGATGGAGGCCTCCGGCTACCTCTGGCCCATCATCGACACCCGGATGAAGTACCTGGCACCGCTGCGTTTCGGCCAGCGGGTGCGGGTGCGTGCCACCCTGACCGAGTACCAGAACCGCTTGAAGATCGACTACCTGCTGAGCGACGCCGTGAGCGGCACCCGCACCAGCAAGGGTTACAGCATCCAGGTGGCGGTGAGCAAGGCGAGCGGCGAGATGTGTCTGGCCTCGCCCCAGGTGCTGCTGGACAAGCTGGGGGTGAGCCAATGAACCGGCTGACAAGGCCGCTGCTGGCCGGTCTGATCCTGTTGCTGACATGGCCGCTGCAGGCGGCGCCTCTGAGCCGGGCCGAGGTGCAGCAGCTGCTCGCCCTGAGTCAGGCCAAGGAGGCCCGCTTCGAGCAGGAGAAGCAGGTGGCGGGGCTGAGCCAGCCGCTCAAGGCTTCCGGCGAGCTGCTGCTGGTGCGCGATCTGGGGCTCTGGTGGCAGCAGCAGAAGCCCTTCCCGCTGACCCTTGTCCTGACGCCGACGCGCATGGTGCAGCAGATGGCGGGCCAGCCCGCCACCGTCATCGACAACCCCCAGCTGCTGGAGTTCAGCCAGATGCTGCTGGCGCTGTTCGGCTCGGATGAGGCGACCCTGGGTCGCTACTTCAGCATCGACTTTCACAGCACGGAGGATGGCTGGCAGCTGGTGCTGGTGCCGACCCTGGCGCCGCTCGACAAGGTGTTTGCCAGCCTCACCCTGAGCGGGCAGGGGCAGCTGGATCAGCTGCTTATCGCCGACAAGCAGGGTGACAGCACCCGCATCCGCTTCAGCGACTGGCGCGAGCGCCCCCTGCCATTGACCCCTGAGGAGCAGGCCCGCTTTGCTGTCCACTAGTATCCCGCTGCGCCAGCGAATCGCTCCCGCCGGGACGAGGAGAGCCCACCTTGCTGCACGCTGAAACCACCTGGCGCCGGCTCGGGACCCTCTGGATCGGGCTCTGCCTGCTGCTGGCGGCTGTGCTTGCCTGGCAGCTGCCCCACAGCCGCATCAACACCAGCCTGATGGATCTGCTGCCCCACGAGTCCCGCAGCGATCTGGACCCGGCCCTGCAGCAGGGGCTGCTGCAGCAGCTCGACCGCCAGCTGGTCTGGCTGCTGAGCCTGCCCGCCGGCCAGGACGGGCGCGCGGCCGCCACCTTCTGGGCGCAGCAGCTCGGCGAGCTGCCTGCCTTGTCCCGCATCAAGGGGTATCAGCCCGAGCTGGCCCCCGCCTGGCAGCGCTATCTGCACGAGCTGGCCTGGCAGCGGCTGGATCCGGCAAGCCGGGCCCGGCTTGCCGGGGGGGCCGAGGGGTGGAGCCAGTGGGTGCTCGGCCAGATCTACTCCCCTTTCGGCGGTGTCTCCCGCGCCGAGTGGCAGAGCGACCCTCTGTTGCTGACCCGGGCCGGGGTGCTGGCCGAGGCCCGCGGCCCCATGCAGCTCAAGGAGGGCTGGCTGGTGAGCCGGGACAAGGCGGGGCGCGACTGGTACATGGTGCGCGCCGAGCTGGATCTCTCCGCCTTCGACATCCAGCGCAACCAGGCGCTGCTGAGCGAACTGGCCGGGGCCGAGCAGCGCCTCGCCGAGGCCTATCCCGGCGCCGAGCTGCTGCGCCGCGGCACCCTCTTCTACAGCCAGCACGCCAGCCAGCTGGCCCAGCAGGACATCTCCACCATAGGGCTGGGCTCCATGGTCGGGGTCATCCTGCTCATCTGGGGTGTGTTTCGCTCCACCCGGGCACTGCTGCTCTCCCTGCTGCCCATCGGCGTAGGGCTGATGTGGGGGCTCGGCGCAGTGCTCATCCTGTTTGGCGAGATCCACGTCTTCACCCTGGTGATCAGCAGCAGCCTCATCGGCATCGCCATCGACTACGCCATCCACTTTCTGTGTGAGCGGCGGCTGCACGGCGACGACGAGACACCGCATCAGACCCGGCTCAAGTTGCTGCCGAGCCTGTCGCTCGCGGTGCTGACCACCCTGATCGGCTATGGCCTGCTCTGGTTCGCCCCCTTCCCCGGCTTGCAGCAGCTGGCGGTGTGCGCGCTGGCTGGGCTGTTCAGTGCCTTCATCACGGTGCTTTGCCTGTTTCCGCGCTGGGCCGGCCCGCTGCCGACAAGGCCGCTGCGGGGCCAGCGCTGGTTGCAGGGCTGGCTGCTGGCCTGGCAGCAACGCCCGCTGCTGCGCATCGGTCTGCCGCTCTGCTGCCTGCTGCTGGCTGCCCTCGGCATCAGCCGGTTGCAGGTGGATGACGACATCCGCCGGCTGCAGCCTCTGCCGGTGGCGCTGCAGGGGCAGGAGCAGCGGATCCAGGCCCTCACCGGCCAGCAGGGGGGCATGCAGGGCTTGCTGGTGACGGGAGCGGACGGCGAGCATGCACTGCAACGGCTGGAGCGGCTTGATGGCCGGCTGGCCGAGCTGCAACAGCGCGGTGCGCTGCAGGAGTTCGTCTCGCTTGCCCGCTGGCTGCCCTCGCTGGCACGCCAGCATGAGGATGCCGCCGCCATCCGGGCCCTGTTGCCCGAGGTGGTGAGCCGGCTCAAGGCGGCCGGCCTGCCGCTGCAGCCGCCCGTGCGCGAGCCCCACTGGCTGACCCCGGCCGCCTGGCTGGCCAGCCCGGTCAGCGAGGGGAGTCGCCTGTTGTGGCACGCCCTGGCGGATGGCCGCGTTGCCATCTGGGTGCCGCTGGTGGGGGTGGAAGACGAGAGTGCCCTGACGGCGCTGGCGGCGGCCGAGCCTGGGGTCTACTGGCAGGATCAGCGCAGCCAGTGGAGCCAGCTGTTCGCCCACTACCGCATCAAGCTGGCGGAGCTGCTGTCGGTGGCCATCGCGCTGGTGGCCCTGCTGCTATGGCGGCGGATGGGGGCGGCGCGAGCTGCCCGGGTGCTGCTGGTCAACCTGATTGCGCTGGCCATGGGGCTGGCGCTGCTCGCCGCCTGCGGCCAGCCGCTCACCCTGTTCGGGGTGCTGGCGCTCAGCCTCATCTTCGGCATCGGCATCGACTACGGCCTCTTCTTCGCCCACAGCGGGAGCGGGGTGGCGCGCCAGAGTTCCACCCTGCTCGCCATCCTGCTGGCCAACCTCACCACCCAGCTGGCCTTCGGTCTGCTGGCGCTGAGTCACACCCCCGCCATCGCGGGCTTTGGTCTGGTGCTGAGCGGCGGTATCTTTACCGCCTTCCTGCTCTCGCCCCTGGTACTGGACCGGGTGCGACCGCAGTTGCCGGGGCCACATGGCCGGGAGCCAACCTCATCATGAAAGCCTTGTTCGTGTTCGTCGTCCTGCTGCTGACCGGTTGCAGCAGCCAGCCGACCCCCACCGCCTATCTCGACAAGGGGACCGTCATGACGCTGCCGGCCCCCGTGCTGGCCGCCCCCTTCTATCGCCAGCAACTGCTGACCGCCAGCGTGGGGGAGAGCAACCACCAGCTGATGACGGTGCTGGAGGCCGACGGCCACCAGCTGACCCTGGTGGGGCTGACCCCGAGCGGGGTACGGCTGTTCCTGGTGCGCTATGACCAGCAGGGCATCGAGACCCGCCAGCTCAGCCCGCTGCTCACCAGCGGCATGCCACCGGTGAGCCAGGTGCTGGCGGACGTGATGCTCTGCTACTGGCCGCTGGCCAGCTGGCAACCGCAACTGCCGCCGGGCTGGACGCTGCGTGACGAGGGGCTGCTGCGCCGGCTGCGCGCCCCCGATGGCACTCTGGTCACCGAGATCCGCTATCGCGACGCCGACGGCGTGCGCGAGCCGGTCGGCCTGCTGCAACACGTGTTCAACTACCGCCTGCAACTGGAGACCCTGAGCCAATGAGCTGTTATATCGCCGCCTATGGCCTCGTCTCGGCGCTGGGGACGGGGCGTGATGCCAGCGCCGAGGCGCTGCTGGCCTGGCAGAGAGAGGGCATCAGCCCGCTGGATCGCCACCGGACGCCGCTGCTGGATGGCCGGCTGACTCCGGTCGGGCGGGTGGAAGGGGAGTTGCCGGCCATCCCGGCGGCGCTGGCCCCCTACGCCTCGCGCAACAACCAATTGCTGCTGGCGGCGCTGGCCCAGATCCGGCCCGCCCTCGATGAGGCGCTAGCCACCTTTGGCTGCGACCGTGTCGGCTTGGTGCTTGGCACCAGTACCGCCGGGATCGGCGAGGCCGAGCTGGCGGTGGCCGCCGCCCGGCGCGGGGAGGCCGTGCCCTCCGAGTTTGACTATCGTCAGCAGGAGCTGGGCTCACCGTCGGAATTTCTGGCCCGCCACCTCGGCCTGAGCGGGCCGGCCTGGACGATCTCCACCGCCTGCTCCTCCAGCGCGCGCGCCTTCATCAGCGGCCAGCGGCTGCTGGCGGCCGGACTGGCAGACGCCGTGCTGGTGGGCGGTGCCGACAGCCTGTGCGGGCTCACCCTCAACGGCTTCGACAGCCTGGAGTCCCTCAGCTGTGCGCGCTGCCAGCCCTTTGATGAGGCGCGCCAGGGGATCAACATCGGCGAGGGGGCGGCGCTGTTTCTGTTGAGCCGCACGCCTGCGCCGCTGGCCCTGCTGGGGGCGGGGGAGTCCTCCGATGCCTGGCACATCTCGGCGCCCCATCCAGAGGGTGTCGGCGCCGAGGCGGCCATGCGCATGGCACTGGCCCAGGCGGGCCTGACGCCGGCGCAGGTGGGCTACGTCAACCTGCACGGCACCGCCACCCGCCTCAACGACGCCATGGAGAGCCAGGCGGTGCACCGGCTGTTTGGTGCCGAGGTGCCCTGCAGCTCCACCAAGCCGCTCACCGGTCACACCCTGGGGGCGGCGGGAGCCATCGAGGCCGCGCTCGCCTGCCTGCTGCTGGAGCGCGCTCTGCCGCTGCCGCCCCAGCGGGTGGCCACGGCGGATCCGGCGCTGGCCCCCATCCGGCTGGTGAGCGGCGAGGTGCCACTGGCGGCGCCCCGGGTGCTCTCCAACTCCTTTGCCTTCGGTGGCAACAATGTCAGCCTGCTGTTTGGGAGCGTTCACCATGAATGAGTCAGGTTCACTGCCCGCCATCGAGACCCTGCTGCCCCACCAGGCCCCCATGCTGCTGCTGGACCGGCTCTGCGCGGCGGATGCCCAGCAGGCGCGCTGCGAGACCCGCATCGGTGCCCGCCATGCCCTGCTGCTGGATGGGGAGGGCAATCTGCCCGGCTGGGTCGGCATCGAGCTGATGGCCCAGACCATCGCCGCCTGGGCCGGCATGCAGGGGCGCCTGCGCGGTGAGCCGGTGCGCATCGGCATGCTGCTCGGCAGTCGCAAGTATCGCTGCCTGCGCCCCGCCTTCATGGCCGGCAGCCTGCTCACCATAGAGGCGTGCTGCCTGTTGCAAGACGGCGGCATGGCCAGTTTTGATTGCCGGATCCTGCTGGAGGGGGAGGAGTGCGCCCAGGCGCGGCTCTCCACCTATCAGCCGAGCCCCGGCGAATTGTCCGATTTGTTAGCCTGAGGAAGCTTCATGATCTCTAGCGTATTGGTCACGGGCGCCAGCAAGGGGATAGGCCGCGCCATCGCCCTCAAGCTGGCGGCCGACGGTTTTTCCATCGTGGTGCACTACCACAGCGATCGGGCCGGTGCCGAAGCCACCCTGGCCAGCCTGCAGGCGGCCGGCGGGCAGGGGCGTCTGCTCCAGTTCGACATCGCCGATCGCGAGGGGTGCCGCGCGCGGCTGGAGGCCGACATGGCCGAGCACGGCGCCTATTACGGCGTGGTCTGCAACGCCGGCATCATCCGTGACGGCGCCTTTCCCGCCCTCACCGACGAGGAGTGGGACGGGGTGCTGCACACCAACCTGGACGGCTTCTACAACCTGCTCAAGCCCTGCATCATGCCGATGATCGGCCTGCGCCGGGGCGGGCGCATCGTGACCATCTCCTCGGTGTCCGGGCTGATGGGCAACCGGGGCCAGGTCAACTACAGCGCCGCCAAGGCGGGCATCATGGGGGCCACCAAGGCGCTGGCCCTCGAGCTTGCCAAGCGCAAGATCACCGTCAACTGCGTGGCCCCCGGCCTCATCGACACCGGCATGGTGGACGAGGAGGTGAAGGCGGAGGCGATGAAGATCATTCCGCTCAAGCGGATGGGGCAGGCTGACGAGGTGGCCGGTCTGGTCTCCTATCTGATGTCCGACATCGCCGGCTATGTCACGCGCCAGGTCATCTCCATCAACGGAGGCATGGTATGAAGCGAGTCGTAGTCACCGGCATGGCCGGGGTGACGGCCTTCGGGCAGGATTGGCCGAGTGTGCGAGCCCGCCTGCAGGCGGGGAGCAATGCGGTGGTGAACATGCCGGAGTGGGCCATCTACGACGGTCTCAACACCCGGCTGGCGGCCCCCATTCCGGACTTCACGCTGCCGGCCCACTATCCGCGCAAGAAGACCCGCGCCATGGGGCGGGTCTCGGCGCTTGCCACCGTCGCCACCGAGCTGGCGCTGGCGCAGGCGGGATTGCTGGACAACCCGGTGCTCACCGACGGGCGCACCGGCATCGCCTACGGCTCCTCCACCGGCAGCACGGACCCCATTCGCGCCTTCGGGGTCATGCTCAACGACAAGAGCACCGCCAGCATCACGGCCACCACCTATGTGCAGATGATGCCGCACACGGCGGCGGTCAACACCGGGCTGTTCTTCGGCCTGCGCGGGCGGGTCATTCCCACCTCCAGCGCCTGTACCTCCGGCAGCCAGGGCATCGGCTACGCCTTTGAGGCGATCAAGCACGGCTACCAGACCCTGATGGTGGCTGGCGGGGCGGAGGAGCTCTGCCCGTCGGAGGCCGTGGTATTCGATACCCTGTTTGCCACCAGCCAGATGAACGACAACCCGGAGCTGGCGCCGCGTCCGTTCGACCGACAGCGGGACGGACTGGTGATAGGCGAGGGGGCCGGCACCCTGGTGCTGGAGGAGCTGGAGCATGCGCAGGCGCGCGGTGCCACCATCCTCGCCGAGCTGGTGGGCTTTGCCACCAACTGCGATGCCGCCCACGTGACCCAGCCCCAGCAGGAGACCATGCAGCTCTGCATGGAGATGGCGCTGGCCCAGGCCGGGCTCCAGCCTGAGGATATCGGCTATATCAGCGCCCACGGCACCGCCACCGAGCGCGGCGACATCGCCGAGAGTCACGCCACCGCCGCCATCTTCGGCGACCGCACCCCCATCTCGTCCCTCAAGAGCTACTTCGGCCATACCCTGGGGGCCTGCGGCGCCATCGAGGCCTGGCTGGCGCTGGAGATGATGCAGGAGGGGTGGTTTGCCCCCACCATCAACCTGACCGAGCCGGATCCGGCCTGCGCTCCGCTCGATCACGTGGTGGGCAGCGGTCGCACGCTGGCGGTGGAGTACCTGATGTCCAACAACTTCGCCTTCGGCGGCATCAACACCTCCCTCATCTTCAAGCGCTGGTCCTGAGTGTCGGTGCCCTGCCTGGCAGGGCACCGGTACAGGTTGGGTTTAGCCTTGATGAATTAATATGCCCCCCGTTTTTTTCGGGAGGCATCATGTCTGTGTTATCTGCTTTTTCTTTTTCCACCAAGCGTCTGCGCGTCATTCAGGGCGTTCTGTTATCCACCTTGTTGTGGGCGTTGGCCGCCCCGGCCATGGCCGATGATGAATTTCGGCTGGGCAAGACCATTCTGCTCGGGGTCGGCGATCATCCCGCCATCATCCCCATGCTCGCCTGCCGGCCGACCAAATCCATCATGGTCAAGGCTGGGCGGGAATTAACCCTGGAGCGGGTCAAGGTGTTTTATGGCAATGATCGCAGCAAGACCCTCTATTTCGGCAAGGAGCTGAGAGAGGATCAGGAGTCGGAGTGGAAATCCCTCGGCAGCCGGCTCTGCATCAAGCGGATCGAGGTATACGGCAATTCGGAAGGGAGTCGGGCCGGGGTCAAGGTGTACGGCCGCAAATAAGCAAAGGGCGGGGCAAATCCCCGCCCAGCTTTTATTTCTTCGGGCGAAACGGCTTGATGACGGCCTCGTCGCACTCGAGATAGGGGCCTTCCATCAGATCGATGCAGTAGGGGATGGCGGGGAAGACCGCATCCAGACATTCGCGGATGGACTTGGGCTTGCCCGGCAGGTTGACGATGAGCGAGCTGCCGCGCAGGCCGGCGGTCTGGCGCGACAGGATGGCGGTCGGCACGAACTTGAGGGATTCGGCCCGCATCAGCTCGCCAAAGCCTGGCATCATGCGATCGCACACCGCCTCGGTCGCCTCCGGGGTAACATCCCGCTTGGCCGGCCCTGTGCCACCTGTGGTGACGATGAGGCTGCACCGCTCCTGGTCCGCCAGCCGGATCAGAGTTGCCTCGATCTGCTCCTGCTCGTCGGGGATCACCTCATAAAGGGGTTCCCATTCCGAGGTCAGATAGGCGTTCAGGGTGTCGATGATGGCCTTGCCGGACAGGTCTTCGTAGATGCCCGCACTGGCGCGATCGCTGACGGTGACGATACCGATTCTTGCCTTGCTCATGGTCTGCTCTTGGTTGCCGCGATAAAGTGGCAAATAAAATAACATAATCAGCAAGATATGTTAAACCAGCCAGATCGCGGCGCGAAGGCGAGCGTCAAATGGCAAACTATATTGGCCGCTTCCTTTCAATAAGACATAACATCGGCATATTGCCGTGCCAAAAATGTATAAACGAACCCGCCATCGATATTCAGGAATAATCGCTTGATCCATAACGAATAACCGGGTCGGGTTTTCGCTGCGTCGTCATCTTTTGGCGCAGCTGGAGGGGAAAGCCGGTCTCATGGATTGAACCGCAGCGGGGTTCGGCTTATATAACACCTGAAGCGATTGGTGAAAATATGAACCGATTGTTGTTGTTTGAGTATCACCATGCAGCGGCTGGCCGCGGGAGGGCATATGGAGTTGCCTGATTTTGATACCTTGAAACGGCTGGCGGTGGCGGAGCCCGAGCGGCTCGACGAGTTGCTTCAGCAAGAGATAGAAGGGCTGATAGACAGGGTCAGTCCGCAGCAGCAAATGCGCCTGCGCGGCCTGCAATTTCGCATCGACTGTCAGCGCCAGCTGGCCAAGAACAATATGGACAGCTGCATCCGGATTGCCGCCATGATGCACGACTCCTTTTATTCCATGCGCTGTGAAATGGTTCAGCTCAATAATCCTGATTATGTCGAGCCGCTACCGGAATATAAAGAGAACAATATCCTCTATTTCAGCGATTATTATCGCAAGAAAAAATAATATTATTTCGGGTGAGTTACTTTAATATATTCCCATTATTGTTGGTGGTTTCCGGGTGAAGCTATCTGACTGGCGTTGAACAGTTTGGCGTGATTTGTAATCTATTTGATGTATTTTTGTGTCGCTTTTTATTTTATTTGAGTTTGTTTATTGGCGTGATATGTGTAGATGAACGGCGCCGATAGTTAGGCTAACATGGCGACACTTTTTTAATTTGCTACGACTCGAAGGGATTATGAGAAGTATCACACCAAGGCGGGTGCTGTCGCGGGAACAGCAGACGGAGATCACCCGGATCATCGTCAAGGTGGGCCAGATGCTGGCCCAGTTCGGCGCCGAGAGTCGCATCATAGAGCAGACCACGGTCCGGCTCGGCATGGCGCTCGGGCTGGAGAGCGTCGAGATGGCCATCTCCTCCAGCGCCATCGTGCTCACCAGCCTCTATCAGGGCAGTTGCGTCACCACCACCCGACGGGTGCGCGAGCACGGCATCAACATGCAGGTGGTGTGCGAGATCCAGCGTATCTGCATCATGGCGGAGAAGGATCTGATCGGCGCGCGGGAAGTGCGTCAGCGCCTGGAGGCCATAGTACCGTTTCACTATCACCCCTGGCTGGTGGTGCCCATGGTGGGGCTCTCCTGCGGTGCCTTCAGTCTGCTGTTTGGCGGTGACTGGCCCATCTTCCTGGTGACCTGCTTCTCGGCTTCGGTCGCCATGCGGGCACGCCAGCTGATGGCGCGTCATCACCACAGCCCCCTCATCAATTTTGCCACCACCGGCTTTATCGCCACCCTGCTAGCCTCCAGCGCGACCTTCTTCAACTGGGGGGCCCAGCCCTATCTCGCCATGGCGGCCAGCGTACTGCTGCTGGTGCCGGGCTTTCCGCTCATCAATGCGGTTTCCGACATGGTGAAGGGTTACTTCAACATGGGGCTGGCCCGCTGGGGCACGGCGACCCTGCTCACCATCAGCGCGGCGATAGGGATTATTCTCGCCATGTCGGTGACCGGTATCTGGGGGTGGAAGGTATGAAGAGCTTTGACGTTGTATCGACTCTGTTGCTCGGGGCAAACCGGCTACCCATCAGCGCGCGGAACCATATCGGGATTATTCTCGCCATGTCGGTGACCGGAAGCTGGGGGAGGGTGCCATGATGGATCTGCTCTGGCTGCTGGCCAAGGACGCCTTCTGGTCGGCCATTCCGGCGGTGGGGTTTGCCATGTTGTTCAACGTGCCACCACGGATGTTGAAGTACTGCGCCATGGGCGGCGCCCTGGCTCACAGCCTGCGCACCCTGCTCATTCACCATGGCATGCCCATCGAGTGGGCCACCCTGGCGGCGGCGACCACGGTCGGTTTTGTCTGCGTCTACTGGTCGCGCCGGCTGCTGGCGCCGCGCCCTGTGTTCAGCGTCGCCTCCATCATCCCCATGATCCCGGGCAGCTACGCCTTCAAGGCGATGATCGCGGTGGTGGAGCTCAATATCTCCGGGGTGACCATGGAGCTTATCCAGAGCGCGGTGGAGAACGGCCTCAAGGCGCTGTTTATCGTGGGGGCTTTGAGTTTCGGTCTAGCGATCCCGTCCCTGGTCGTGTATCGTAACCGCCCCATTATATGAATGGTGAAGTGAGAGGCTGATACCGTGAAGATTTCCATGATTGCCGCCGTGGCCCACGATCGCGTGATCGGCAAGGACAACCAGATGCCATGGCATATGCCGGCGGATCTGGCCCACTTCAAGCGGATCACTCTCGGTAAACCGGTGTTGATGGGTCGCAAGACCTTTGAATCCATCGGGCGGCCGCTGCCCGGGCGCCGCAATCTGGTGATCAGCCGCAACCCGGATTACCGGGTTGATGGTGTAGAAGTGATTGATTCTGTTAGTTCTGCATTAGAGTTATTAGGTCGTGAAGACTCAGTGGAAGAACTTATGGTTATTGGCGGCGGGCATCTTTTCGAACAGCTGCTACCTAGGGCAGAACGCCTCTATCTGACTCAGATTGAACTTGAAGTTGATGGGGATGCCCATTTTCCTGTGTTGGATCATACCGACTGGGAACTGCTGGAAGAAGAATCTCATCCTGCGGATGAACGTAATGCTTACCCCTACCGCTTCGAGACCTGGCAGCGGCGCTGACGGCTGGCGGATTGCCCCGGTTGATGAAAGGCCCCTTGTGTTGCACAAGGGGCCTTTTTGCTGTCCGGGACAGGGATTGAATGCCCAGATATAGCGATGTGCCATAGTGTGGACACGGCACACCTCAGGCCTCTATTTCACAGTGGAAGTGAGGCAGCGAATGACAACATTATGGTTAGTGTTGTAACTAAATGTGTTGACCCGCTAATGAGAGACATGTTCCCTCCTTTTCCCTCCCATTATTGCTCTGCTTTTCTCGCGTCACATACCTGTCAATCGTTGATTTTGATGGGATTATATTTATCTGTTCGGTTGGAATGACAGGGTTTCATTACACCTGAGTGCATTTTTATGCCTTAAAATAGTCTTTAAAAATCAATAAATTAAAAATTAATCCTTTTGTTGAGACTCTTATGGTTCTTTTGTTTTTGTTGTTAATTGCTTAGGGTTAAAAGTAATTGGCTCACGTTCGACGGTTTGCCAGGCAGCCCGTCGGCCAAGAAAAAAGGACAATATGACAGTCAAACTCGAGGTCAAATCACTCTACAAAATCTTCGGCGATCAGCCGGAAAAAGCGTTCAAATTGCTGGCCAAAGGCCATGACCGCGCCAGCATACTGCAAAAAACCGGGCAGACCCTGGGGGTCCAGGATGTCAATCTGGCCATCGACGAAGGGGAGATCTTCGTGGTGATGGGCCTCTCCGGCTCGGGCAAATCCACCCTGGTGCGTCTCTTCAACCGGCTGATCGAGCCGAGCCGCGGCCAGGTGCTGATCGATGGCGAGGACATTGCCGCCATCTCCGACAGCGAGCTGCGTCAGGTGCGGCGCAAGAAGATCAGCATGGTATTCCAGTCCTTCGCCCTGATGCCGCACCTGAGCGTGCTGGAAAATACCGCCTTCGGGCTGGAGCTGGCCGGGGTGCCGCTGGCGGAACGTCAGCAGAGCGCCCGCCAGGCACTGCAGCAGGTGGGGTTGGGGCCGTGGATCGATGCCTTCCCCGATGCGCTCTCCGGCGGCATGAAGCAGCGGGTCGGGCTGGCCCGTGCCCTTGCCAATGACCCCGATATCCTGCTGATGGACGAGGCTTTTTCGGCGCTGGATCCACTGATCCGAACCGAGATGCAGGATGAGCTGCTCAAGCTGCAGGCCAGCCAGCAGCGCACCATCGTCTTCATCTCTCACGATCTGGATGAGGCGATGCGCATCGGCGATCGCATCGCCATCATGCAGGACGGCCAGCTGGTGCAGGTCGGCACCCCGGACGAGATCCTCAACCAGCCCGCCAACGACTATGTGCGCGCCTTCTTTCGCGGGGTGGATCTGGCCCATGTGTTCAGCGCCCGCGACGTGGCCAGCCGCAAGCAGATGCCGCTTATCAAGAAGCACACCACCGACGGGCCGGGCAACGCCCTGCGCCAGCTCAAGGAGCAGGAGCGGGAGTTCGGTTACGTGGTGGATCGCCGGCGCCGCTTCATCGGGGTCGTCTCGGTGGAGTCGCTCGGTCAGGCGGTCAGGGCCAAAGGCAGCCTGGAGCAGGCGCTGCTGGCGGACATCCAGCCCATCCTGGCGGACACCGCCCTCAACGAACTGATCAGCCAGGTGGCCTCCGCCCCCTGTCAGGTGCCCGTGGTCGAGGAGGATGGCACTTATCTGGGCCTCATCTCCAAGGCCAACCTGCTGAACACCCTGGACAGGAGTACCCCGGCATGAAGCGGATGAATCCCCATTTTTTACTGAGCGGGCTGCTGGCCCTGGTGCTGCTGGCGAGCCCCTCCCTGCGTGCCGATGAGGTGGCGACCGACCCCTGGGGCGCCACGGCTTCCAGTGCCACCGAGGTGGCCGATCCCTGGAGCGATACCGCCACCGCCGCCACTGACTGGCAGAACAAGATCGAGACGGTGGACACCACAGCCTCAGTCGACTGGCTGGATCCCTTCCAGCAGGCGCTGGTGCCACTGGACAGCTGGGTCGAGGGTGGCATCGGCTGGCTGGTGGAGAACCTGCGACCGCTGTTCCAGCTGATCCGCGCGCCGGTGGAGCTGACCCTGAACGGCATGACCCATCTGCTGCAGACGGTGCCCTCCACCCTGATGATCGGCTTGCTGACCCTGATCGCCTGGCAACTAGTGAACGTCCGCATGGCGCTGGGGACCCTGGCCTCGCTGGTGATGGTGGGTCTGATCGGCGCCTGGTCCGATGCCATGGTGACCCTGTCGCTGGTGCTGACCTCGCTCTTTTTCTGCGTCTTGCTCGGGTTGCCGGCCGGTATCCTGCTGGCGCGGAGCGAGCGACTGTCACGCTGGACCCGGCCGTTGCTGGATGCCATGCAGACCACTCCGGCGTTTGTTTATCTCATCCCCATCGTGATGCTGTTTGGCATCGGCAACGTGCCCGGGGTGGTGGTGACCGTCATCTTTGCGCTGCCGCCCATGATCCGGCTCACCATGCTGGGCATTCGCCAGGTGCCCGCCGATCTGGTGGAGGCGGCCCACTCGTTCGGTGCCAGCCCCTCCCAGCTGCTGTTCAAGGTACAGCTGCCGCTCGCCATGCCCACCATCATGGCCGGGGTCAACCAGACCCTGATGCTGGCGCTCTCCATGGTGGTGATCGCCTCCATGATCGCGGTGGGGGGGCTCGGCCAGATGGTGCTGCGTGGCATCGGCCGGCTCGACATGGGGCTCGCCTCCATCGGCGGCCTCGGCATAGTGCTGCTGGCCATCGTGCTTGACCGCCTGACCCAGGCGATGGGACAGCCGGATCGCAGCCGTACCGGTCGCTGGTATCAGCGCGGCCCCGCCGCCCTGCTGCTGCGCCTGCTCGGTCGCGACAAGCCAATCGATTACAAAGGAGTAAATGCATGAGACTCATCACCAAAAGGCTGACCCTGGGCTCCCTGCTGCTGAGCGCCCAGCTGTTCGGCCCGTTCGCCATGGCCAGCACCGAGCTGCCGGGGGAGGGGGGTCGCGTTCAGCCCCTGCAGAGCTCCTTGCCGGAGGAGAGCTTTCAGACCCTGCTGGTCAGCAAGCTGATGGCGCGCCTCGGCTATGACGTCCTGCCGGCTCAGGAGGTGGACTACAACGTGGCTTACGCCTCGGTAGCACAGGGGGATGGCACTTTTCTGGCCTTCAACTGGATACCGCTGCAGAACAACAAATATGAGCAGGCGGGGGGTGACAAGGTGTTCTTCCGTGAGGGCACCTATGTGGCCGGGGCCGCCCAGGGTTATCTCATCGACAAGCAGACCGCGACCCGCTATGGCATCACCAACCTGGGGCAGCTCAAGGATCCCAAGCTGGCTGCGCTGTTTGACGGGGATGGCGACGGCAAGGCTGATCTCATCGGTTGCAACCCGGGATGGGGCTGCGAAGAGGCGATCAACCGCCATCTGGCCGAGTTCGGGCTGACCCCCACCGTCACCCATAAGCAGGGCAACTATGCGGCGCTCATCGCCGATACCCAGGCTCGCTTCAAGAGCGGCAAGCCGGTGCTCTACTACACCTGGACCCCCTACTGGCTCAGCAGCGAGCTGGTGCCCGGCCGGGATGTGGTGTGGCTGCAGGTGCCTGCCGATGGCCCTGATGCGGCCAAGACCCGGCTGCCGAACGGCAAGAACTACGGCTTCCCGGTCAACACCATGCACATCGTCGCCAACAAGCGGTTCGCCGAGGCCAACCCGGCGGCCGCCAAGCTCTTCTCCATCGTCAAGCTGCCACTCAATGACATCAACGTGCAGAACGGCCTGATGAACAAGGGCCAGAACAAGCCGGCGGATGTGGAGCGTCACGCCGATGCCTGGCTCAAGGGCCACGAGGCGCTGGTAAACGACTGGCTGAATCAGGCGCGCGCCGCCGCCAGGTAATGAGGGGCGGTAGCTCGCTCTTTGCGCAAATAAAAACGCCCGGCAGTTGCCGGGCGTTTTTTATGGGAGCCATGCGGGGGGAACGTCTGGCTCAGATGCCGGAGCCGTCGCTCTCGCCACTCTCCTCGTGCAGGCCGCACTCGCGCTTGAGGCCGAAGAAGCGGGTCTGCTCCTCGCTCATGCCGGGCTCCCACTTGGTGGTGGTGTGCACGTCGCCCACCGACAGGTAACCCTGCTCCCACAGGGGGTGGTAGGGCAGGTCGAACTCCTTGAAGTAGTAGAAGACGTCCTTGTTGCTCCAGTCGATCACCGGCAGGAACTTGAAGTGGCCGCGCTGGATGCCGAGCACCGGCAGCTTGCCCCGGCTGCCTGACTGCTCTCGGCGCAGGCCGGAAAACCAGGTGCGGGCGCCGAGCTCGCTCAGGGCGCGGTCCATGGGCTCCACCTTGTTGAGCTGGTTGTAGCGGGTGATCCCCTCCACTCCCTGCTCCCACAGGAGGCCGAAGCGGGCCTCCTGCCAGGCCGGGGTGAGCGCGGCCCGGTAGATCTTGAGGTTGAGGGCGAGACGCTCGGTCAGCTCGTCGATAAAGCGGTAGGTCTCGGGGAAGAGATAACCGGTATCGGTCAGCACCACCGGCACGTCGGCCCGCTCGCGGCTCACCAGGTGCAGCATCAGCGCCGCCTGGATGCCGAAGCTCGACGACAGCACATGCTCTCCCGGCAGGTTGGTCAGGGCCCAGCGCACCCGCTCGGGGGCGCTCATGGCATCCAGCGCCCGGTTGAGGGGGGCCAGCGCCTCGACCTGCTCCTCCCGGCCCAAGGCCAGCAGGGCGTCGAGGTCGAGCCGACCGTCGGCGGTGCGCGCCAGCCGGGCTGTATCAGTCTGTTCAGGCTGCATAGAAGTCCCTCGCGGAGTCGATGACCGGGGCTATGATGCCGGCGCGAATGACAAAATCGCCGAAGCATTCGTCCGGGTTGCGATCCTTGGCCCAGCGGCCGATCAGGGCGTCCAGTTCGGCCAGGATCTGCGGCTCGGTGATGTTCTCCTGATAGAGGCGCGGGATGCGGGTCCCCTCGAGGTTGCCACCCAGGTGCAGGTTGTAGCGACCCGGCGCCTTGCCCACCAGACCCACTTCCGCCAGCATGGCGCGGCCGCAGCCGTTGGGGCAACCGGTGACCCGGAAGATGATGGCGTCATCCGCCAGCCCATGTTTGGTGAGCAGCCCCTCGATGTCGGTGACAAACGCCGGCAGCATGCGTTCGGCCTCGGCCATCGCCAGCGGGCAGGTGGGCAGGGCCACACAGGCCATGGACTGCTTGCGCTGCTCGCTCACGTCGTCATCCAGCAGGCCGTACTGGCGGACCATGGCTTCGATGCAGGCCTTCTCGCCGGCCGGTACGCCGGCGATGATGAGGTTCTGGTTGGCGGTCAGGCGAAAATCCCCCTGATGCACCTTGGCGATCTCCAGCATGCCGGTCTTGAGGGGCTTGCCCGGGAAGTCCAGCAGGCGGCCGTTCTCGATAAACAGGGTCAGGTGATGCTTGCCGTCGATCCCCTCTACCCAACCGAAGCGATCGCCGCGGCTGGTAAATTCGTAGGGGCGAACCGGCCCAAACTGGATACCGGCACGACTCTCTACCTCGGCCTTGAAGGCCTCGACCCCCACCCGTTCAAGCGTGTACTTGGTCTTGGCGTTCTTGCGGTTGACCCGGTTGCCCCAGTCGCGCTGGGTGCTGACCACGGCGGCCGCCACCTCCAGCACGTGGGAGAGCGGCACGAAGCCGAAGTCGCTCGCCTTGCGCGGATAGGTGGTAGTGTCACCGTGAGTCATGGCGAGACCGCCGCCCACCAGCACGTTGAAACCCACCAGCTTGCCACCTTCGGCGATGGCCACGAAGTTGAGATCGTTGGCGTGGATGTCCACGTCGTTGTGGGGCGGGATCACCACGGTCGTCTTGAATTTGCGCGGCAGGTAGTTGGAGCCCAGGATCGGCTCCTCGTCATCCCCCAGCTTCTCGCCGTCCAGCCAGATCTCCACGTAGGCGCGGGTCTTGGGCAGCAGGTGCTCGGAGATCTTCTTGGCCCACTCGTAGGCCTCCTGGTGCAGCTCGGACTCCACCGGGTTGCTGGTGCAGAGCACGTTGCGGTTCACGTCGCCAGCGGTGGCGATGGAATCGATGCCGGTGCTGTTGAGGGTCTGGTGCATCAGCTTGATGTCGCGCTTCAGTACCCCGTGGAACTGGAAGGTCTGGCGGGTGGTCAGGCGGATGCTGCCGTACAGGCTGTGTTCCTCGGCAAACTTGTCAATCACCAGCCACTGGGCCGGGGTGATGATGCCGCCGGGCAGGCGGGCGCGCAGCATGACGTTGTGCAGGGGCTCCAGCTTCTGGGCGGCGCGCTCGGGGCGAATGTCGCGGTCATCCTGCTGATACATGCCGTGAAAGCGGATCAGCTGGAAGTTGTCGCCGTTGAAGCCGCCAGTGAGCGGGTCCTTGAGATCCTGCTCTATGGTGCCGCGCAGAAAGTTGCTCTCGCGTTTCAGACGTTCGTTGTCGGCCAGCGGTCCTTCCACCGGTCCTGGAATAACTTGTTTGCTCATCAATAGACATCCCTTTGATAACGTTTGGCACGACGCAATTCGCTCAGATACTCTTCTGCTTCCTCACGGCTCTTCTGGCCATGTGCGGCAATCACATCCAGCAGGGCTTCCTGCACATCTTTGGCCATGTGGTTGGCGTCGCCGCACACATAGAAGTGAGCGCCTGCTTCCAGCCACTGGTAGAGCTCGAGCCCCGCCTCGCGCAGGCGGTTCTGCACATAAATCTTGTTGGCCTGATCCCGGCTGAAGGCCAGGGAGATCTTCGACAGCAGGCCCGACTTCACATAACGCTGCCACTCCACCTGATAGAGGAAATCCTGGGTAAAGTGGGGGTTGCCGAAGAAGAGCCAGTTCTTGCCGTCGGCCCCTTGCGCTTCCCGCTCCTGCAAGAAGGCCCGGAAGGGGGCGATGCCGGTGCCCGGGCCCACCATGATGACGGGGGTATCGGGGTTAGCAGGCAGGCGGAAGTTGTCGTTGTGCTCCACGAATACCCGCACCTCGGCATCTTCCGGCAGACGGTCCGCCAGATAGGAGGAGGCGGCGCCGCTGCGCACTGTGCCGTCTTCCTGCGGGTAGCGCACCACGCCGACGGTCAGGTGCACCTCTTCCTCCACCTCGCTCTGGCTGGAGGCGATGGAGTAGAGGCGGGGAGTGAGCGGGCGCAGCAGGCCCATCAGCTGTTCGGCTGTGAGCGCGGTCGGGAAGCGCTTGAGCACATCCACTACCTGGGCGCTGGCCACCAGCGCGTTGACCTGGGCCTTGTCACTGGCCAGATCCTTGAGCGCCGCGTTATCCGAGATCTCTGCCAAGCCGGTGATAAAGCCGCCGTGCAAGCGAGTCAGCTCCAGCTCGCGGCTGAGCACCTCGCGCAGGCTGCCGCGGGCGGTGGCCTCGTCGCCGGAGAGATGAGCCAGCGCCAAGACCTCACCGACCAGGTCGGCATCGTTGTCAAACCAGATGCCCAGCGCATCCCCCGGCTGGTAGCGGATGCCGGACTCTTCGAGGCTGATCTCGATATGGCGGATATCCTTGGTCGAGTCGCGACCGGTGATCTTCTGGTTGACCGAGAGCCTGGCCGGGAAGGGGTTCTCCTTGCTGTACTGGCTGTGGCCGACAGCCTGCTGTACCGCGCTGGCTACGCTGCTGCCGGCAGGGCCGGCAGAGAGGGTGGCGGCGATGGCGTTGAGCGCCTGTTCGCCCCATGCCTTGGCGGCATCCTGATAATCCACGTCCAGGCTGGCGAGTTCATGCACCCGATCGGCGCCGGCCTTGGTCAGCAGGCTGTCAAAGTCCTTGCCGGTCTGGCAGAAAAATTCATAGGAACTGTCACCCAGCCCCAGCACGGCGAACTTGAGCCCTTCCAGCTTGCCAATCTTGCCCTTCTTGAGCTGCTCGTACAGATCGACCGCGCTCTCCGGCGGTTCACCCTCCCCGTAAGTGCTCACTACCACCAGCAGGTGGGTCTCTTTCTTGAGCTGCTTGGGTTTGTAGTCCGCCATGGAGGTGAGGGTCACCGGCAGGCCACGGGCCTCGGCCTGCGCCTTGATGGCGCTGGCCACGCCCTTGGCGTTGCCGGTCTGGGAGCCGTAGAGAATGGTCAGATTGCCGCTAGGGGCAGTGGCGGCTGCGCCGGTCACGGCCGGCTGGCTGCCCGCCTGGGAGAGACCGTAGAGATAACCGCTCACCCAAGCAAGTTGCTGGGTGTTGAGGGTCGATAGCGCCTGGCTCAGCAGTCGTTGCTGCTCGTCAGAGAGGGGAGTCAGGTTGGTCAGGGAGTCCTTCAATTGCATCACACACGTCTTCCATGGTCTGATTTTTGGTCAGGTTAAGGGGTGTGATGGATAACAACAAAGAATAAAAATGTCTTTTTTATTCTATTACTGCATTAAAAAAGGCGATGGAGAGGGCCGCAAGGCGACGCAGGTCGACAGGGTTCTCATGGTATAAAGGGCGATGAATGAGCCCGTATTACCCACACAGGAAGCGTGAATGTCGATCATCAGCTTGTTTCATGTCAATGCCTTCAGCCGGCACCCCTTTGGCGGCAACCCGGCGGTGGTGGCGCTGGGGCCAAGCCAGCCGGATGCCACCCTGCTGGCCATGGCGGCCGAGTTCAACCAGTCGGAGACCGCCTTTCTGGTGCCTTTGGGCCGGGCCCGCTACCAGTTGCGCTGGTTTACCCCCGAGCTGGAAGTGGATCTCTGCGGTCACGGCACCCTGGCGGCGGCCCATGTGTTGTGGCAGACGGGGGCGGTGGCTGAGGATGAGGTCATTGGCTTCGAGACCCGCAGCGGCGAGCTGCTGGCCCGGCGCGAAGGGGAGTGGATCTGGCTCGATTTCCCGCGCATTGCCCCGGTGCCGCTCGTTCTGGATCCCGCCTATATGGCTGCGGTCGGTTGCCGGCCGCTGCAAACCCTGGCGGCCGGCGCCAAGTTCTTGCTGGAGCTGGCCTGCGAGGAGGAGGTCCGCGCGCTCAGCCCAGATTTTCAGGCCCTGCGCGCGCTGCCCGGTCGCGGCCTGATGGTGACGGCGCCCTCGCGCGATCCGGACCATGACTTCGTCTCCCGCTACTTCGCCCCCTGGGTCGGGGTAGACGAGGATCCGGTGACCGGCTCCAACCACTGCGCTCTGGTGCCCTTCTGGGCCGAACGGCTAGGCAAACAGCAGCTGCGGGCCCGCCAGATCTCGGCCCGGGGTGGGGAGCTGCGGCTTGAATTGCAGGGAGATAGGGTGCTGATGGCCGGTCAGGCCGTCACCTTGTGGCAGGGGGAGTGGCTGCTGCCACCAGCCTCATAAGCGCGAGACTGACGGCGGCTTGAGCGTTCGCCACACCGGTTTGTGCCTACCATAAAAAACGCCCCGCAGTGGCGGGGCGTTTTGATTGTCATGGAC
Source organism: Aeromonas sp. S15(2024) (assembly GCF_041402265.1). Lineage (NCBI taxonomy): Bacteria > Pseudomonadati > Pseudomonadota > Gammaproteobacteria > Aeromonadales > Aeromonadaceae > Aeromonas > Aeromonas sp. S15(2024). Next base: position 111,462 of record NZ_JBGLQY010000001.1, read on the forward strand.
GGCAGCAGTGCTGTTGCGGCCCTGTTTCTGCGGCGCTTACTTTTGTGGACGCAGAGCCGGGAACAGGATGACGTCGCGGATGGTGTGGCTGTTGGTGAACAGCATCACCAGACGGTCGATACCGATACCCTGACCGGCAGTCGGCGGCAGACCGTGTTCCAGCGCGGTGACGAAGTCGGCGTCGTAGAACATGGCTTCGTCATCGCCGGCGGCTTTCTGGTCAACCTGAGCCTGGAAGCGCTCGGCCTGATCTTCCGCATCGTTCAGCTCGGAGAAGCCGTTGGCCAGCTCGCGGCCACCGATGAAGAATTCGAAGCGGTCGGTGACGTCCGGGTTCTGGTCGTTGCGACGGGCCAGCGGAGAGACGGCGGCCGGGTACTCGGTGATGAAGGTCGGTTGCAGCAGCATGTGCTCCACGGTCTCTTCGAAGATCGCGGTGATCACGTGGCCCAGCTCCCAGCTCTTCATCAGCTCGATGTGCAGGTGCTTGGCGACGGCGGTGGCCTTCTCCAGGGTCGCCAGATCGTCACGGGTCACATCCGGGTTGTACTTCAGGATGGAGTCAACCATGGAGAGGCGCTGGAACGGCTGACCGAAATCGATGGTCAGGCCCTCTTCGCCCTCTTTGGCGTAACGGATCTTGGTGTCGCCCAGAATGTCTTGCGCCAGGGTGCGCAGCATCTCTTCGGTGAGATCCATCAGATCGATGTAGTCGGCGTAGGCCATATAGAACTCGAGCATGGTGAACTCGGGGTTATGGCGAACGGAGATACCTTCGTTACGGAAGTTGCGGTTGATCTCGTAGACACGCTCGAAGCCACCGACCACCAGACGCTTCAGATAGAGTTCAGGAGCGATACGCAGGTACATGTCGATGTCCAGCGCATTGTGGTGGGTGATGAACGGACGGGCAGAGGCGCCACCCGGGATGACCTGCATCATGGGGGTTTCCACTTCCATGAAGCGCTTGTCGTTCAGGAACTTGCGGATACCGGCCACGACCTTGGTACGGGTCACGAAGGTCTTGCGGGACTCTTCGTTGGCGATCAGATCCAGGTAACGCTGACGGCAGCGGGCTTCCTGGTCGGTCAGACCCTTGTGCTTCTCGGGCAGCGGGCGCAGGGCCTTGGTCAGCAGGCGAATGTCGGAGACGTGAACGGAGAGTTCGCCTGTGTTGGTGCGGAACAGGGTACCTTCGACACCCACGATGTCGCCCAGATCCCACTTCTTGAACTGCTCGTTGTAGAAGCCTTCCGGCAGGTCGTCACGGGTGACGTAGACCTGGATCTTGCCTGCCATGTCCTGCAGGGTGGCGAAAGACGCCTTGCCCATGATCCGGCGGGTCATGATGCGACCGGCAATCTTCACCCGTTTACCCAGTGCGGCCAGCTCGTCGGCGCTCTTGTCGCCAAACTCGGCGTGCAGATCGCCGGAGAGGTGGTCACGACGGAAGTCGTTGGGGAAGGGGTTGCCCTGGGCGCGCAAGGCGGCCAGCTTGGAACGACGCTCCTGCATCTCGTTGTTCAGTTCGAGAGTTTGGTCGACTTCCGGAGTGGTGGTTTGTTCAGACATGGTGATTCCTGCTGTTCTGTTTTTTTACAGGCCTGACTTCAGGCTAGCTTCGATAAACTTGTCCAGATCGCCGTCGAGTACCGCCTGGGTGTTGCGGGTTTCGACGCCGGTACGTAGATCCTTGATGCGCGCATCATCCAGCACATAGGAACGGATCTGGCTGCCCCAGCCGATGTCGGACTTGGTCTCTTCGAGGGCTTGCTTCTCGGCATTCTGCTTCTGAATTTCCAGCTCGTAGAGCTTGGCTTTCAGCTGCTTCATACACTGATCTTTGTTTTTGTGCTGGGAACGATCGTTCTGGCACTGTACCACGACCCCAGTAGGAATGTGGGTAATACGTACCGCGGATTCGGTCCGGTTGACGTGCTGACCACCGGCGCCGGAGGCACGGTAGACGTCGATGCGCAGGTCGGCCGGGTTGATCTCGATGTCGATGTCATCGTCGATCTCGGGGTAGACGAACACGGAGCAGAACGAGGTGTGGCGACGACCACCGGAATCGAACGGTGATTTGCGCACCAGACGATGCACGCCGGTCTCGGTGCGCAGCCAGCCGAAGGCGTACTCACCGGTGAACTTGATGGTGGCGGACTTGATGCCGGCCACGTCGCCTTCGGAGCATTCGATGAGCTCGGGCTTGTAGCCGTGGGCATCGCCCCAGCGCAGGTACATGCGCAGCACCATGTTGGCCCAGTCCTGGGCTTCGGTACCGCCGGAGCCGGACTGGATGTCGATGTAGCAGTCGGAGGGATCGTGCTGACCGGAGAACATGCGGCGGAACTCGAGGTCCACCAGCTTGGACTCCAGCACGTCGGCTTCGGCCACGGCTTCGTTGAAGGTATCTTCGTCTTCGCCTTCCACGGCCAGCTCGACCAGCATGGCCACGTCGTCAGCACCCTGGGTCAGGGTGTCGATGGTGCCGACCACGTTTTCCAGCGCGACGCGCTCCTTGCCCAGCGCCTGTGCGCGCTCGGGTTCATTCCATACATCCGGCTGTTCCAGCTCGGCGTTGACCTCTTCTAGACGCTCTTTCTTGGCGTCATAGTCAAAGGTACCCCCTAAGCAGCTCGGTCCTCTCAGACAGCTCCTTAAGCTTGTTTAATACAGGATTGACTTCAAACATCGTGAAAACTCTCGGGGTCGATGTGATTTAAAAACGGGATATTCTAGCCAATTGTGGAAGGAATAAACAGGGTCGGCTGTCCTTGTGCGTGCCCGGTAGTCAATTTCTGGTGCAGTTTTCCCCAACTCGGTGGAAAATATCGCCCACCGCCCCATTTTCCGGTTCAGTTTTGTGCCGACGGGTCGTTAATAACTACGCAGTGCTGTGCACTTTTTGGGAAATCCTGTTCCTGACCTCCATAAGAAGAACGCATGATGAAAAATCTATCACTCAAGCAGAAGATACTGTTGTCAGTGGTCATCGCCCTCTCGCTGGTGATCCTGCTGCTCTCCTGGCAGAGCTATACCAGCCAGAAGTCCCTGTTGCTGCAAGGCAGTCAGGAACAGGTGCAGCGCCTCGGCAACCAGCAGGCCGCCAGCGTCAGTGACTGGCTCGCGGCCCGTCGCGACGTCATTCAGGCGCTCGGCAACAAGGCCGGTGCCGAACCCCTCAACGCCCTGCAACAGGCGCAAGTCTCCGGCCGCTTCCAGCTCACCTACTTTGGCGAGAGCAGCGGCAAGATGAATGACTCCGATCCCTCCATCAATCGTGACGGTTACGATCCCCGCTCCCGCGGCTGGTATCAGGAGGCGATGGGCAAGGGCGGCATGATCGTCACCAAGCCTTACCTTGACGTGGCCTACAACATCATGGTGGTGACCCTGGCCCAGCCGGCGCAGGGTGGCGTGGTCGGTGGCGACCTCTCCATCGCCTCCCTGGTGGAAGACGTCACCAAGATGAAGCTGCCGGCCGACGGTTTCGCCATCATGATGCACAAGGACGGCACCGTCATCGCCTACAAGGACGCGGCCAAGGCGATGAAACCGGCCACCGAGATCGACAACGATCTGACCAATGCCCTGATCGAACAGAGCAAGACCAGCAACAGTCTGGTGCCGGCCTACTTCGACGGCGAAGGGCGCGACAAGCTGCTGTGGGCGGTGGATATCCCAGACACCGACTGGGAGCTGGTGCTGGTGCTGGACAAGGAGACCCTGGAGGCGCCGCTCTCTTCCCTGCTGATGACCCAGCTCGGCCTGGCCCTGCTGGTGCTGGTGGGCAGCATCCTCGCCATCTCCTGGCTGGTCAGCCTGCTGCTCGGCCCGCTCGGCAAGGTCTCCCAGGCCCTGGCCCGCATCGCCGACGGTAACGGCGATCTGACCCAGCGCATCAAGATCGACACCAACGACGAGGTGGGTCAGCTGGCCAACAGCTTCAACCGCTTCGTCGGCAGCCAGCACCAGCTGATCGGCAACATCCGCCAGCTGGCCAACGAGCTGAACGCCGATGCCGAGCGCAGTCTGGTGACCAACCAGGCCGCCGTGGACGAGCTGCAGCGCCAGCAGCAGGAGGTGACCATGGTCGCCACCGCCGTCACCGAGATGGCGAGCGCCACCATGGAGATCGCCGGCAACGCCGAGAACACTGCCGCCGCGGCCCAGCAGTCCGCCCAGAGCAGTGAGCAGGGCAAGATGCTGGTGAACCAGACCCGTCAGTCCATCAACGGTCTGGCCGAGGAAGTGGGGCAGGCGACCGAGGTGATCGGCGAGCTGAGCCGCCACGCCCAGGCTATCTCCGGCATCCTCTCCACCATTCAGGGCATCGCCGAGCAGACCAACCTGCTGGCGTTGAACGCCGCCATCGAAGCGGCCCGTGCCGGTGAACAGGGTCGCGGTTTCGCGGTAGTGGCGGACGAGGTGCGGGTGCTGTCGCGCCGTACCCAGGACTCCACCCAGGAGATCCAGTCCACCATCGAGACCCTGCAGCAGACCACGGCCCGTGCGGTTAGCCTGATGCAGACCAGCCAGGGGCTGGCGGACAACAGCGTGAAAGACGCCGATGCCGCCGCCGCTGCGCTCGAAGAGATCACCCAGGCAGTCAGCCTCATCTCCGACATGGCGGGCCAGATCGCCACGGCCGCCGAGGAGCAGACCCAGGTGACCGGCGAGATCACCCAGAACACCACCGCCATCAAGGATGTGAGTGACGAGATCACCGCCGCCGCCATGCGCGATCTGGATCAGGCCGAGAGTCTCAAGGGGCGGGCCACCGACCTGAACAAGCAGGTCTCGACCTTTATCCTGTAAGTGCTTGAACGCGGCGAACACGGCCGCCATGACCAAGCCCCGCACTCTGCCGAGTGCGGGGCTTTTTGTTTATGGGTCTCGCCACGGCTATCCATGAAGGAAGTGGTGCAGAGAAGCTGGCGAGCAGAAATGGCAGAGCCCACCAGGGGGTGGGCTCTGTTCATATACGTCTGACGGGAAATGAATTACAGGAAGGGCAGTGCCAGGAACAGCTTGATCACCATGGCGTTGATGATGTCGATGAAGAAGGCGCCCACCATGGGCACTACCAGAAACGCCAGGTGGGAGGGACCGAAGCGCTGGGTGATGGCCTGCATGTTGGCGATGGCGGTGGGGGTGGCCCCCAGACCAAAGCCGCAGTGGCCCGCTGCCAGCACGGCCGCATCATAGTTGCGGCCCATCACCCGGAAGGTGACGAAGATGGCGTAGAGCGCCATGGCCACGGTCTGGGCCGCCAGCAGGATGAAGATGGGCAGCGCCAGGTTGGCCAGATCCCACAGTCGCAGGCTCATCAGCGCCATCGCCAGGAACAGCGACAGACTGACGTTGCCGAGCAGGGAGACTTCGCGGTCGCTCACTTCGTGCCAGTTGAGCAGAGTCAGCACGTTGCGCAGCAGCACGCCGACGAACAGCACGCAGACGAACACCGGCAGCTCGAAGGCGCCGCCCTTGAGGTAGGCGGAGAGCATCTCGCCCCCCTTCAGGCTGATGGCGATCAGCGCCAGGGTCTCGATCAGACTGAAGGTGGTGAGCGGGCGCTCCATGTCCGGCATCTCGAAGCCTTGTGGCGCATCGTCCCGGTTGTGCTCCTCGCCGGGCACCTGCACCTTCTTCACCAGATAGCGGGCCACCGGACCACCGATCAGGCCCCCCAGCACCAGGCCGAAGGTGGCACAGGCGATGGCGAGCTCGGCGGCGGATTGCACCCCGTACTTCTCGGTGAAGGTGGCACCCCAGGCCGCCCCGGTGCCGTGGCCGCCGGAGAGAGTGATGGAGCCGGCCAGCAGCCCCATGTGGGGATCCAGGCCGAGCAGGGTGGCCAGACCCACCCCCAGGCTGTTTTGCACCAGCAGCAGGCCGGTGACCACCAGCAGGAAGGTGAGCACCGCCTTGCCGCCGCGCTTGAGGCTGGCGAGATCGGCGGAGAGACCGATGGAGGCGAAGAACGCCAGCATCAGCGGGGTTTGCAGGCTGGTATCGAACTGCAGCTCCATCTGCAGGGTGGAGCGCAGCAGCAGCAGCACCAGGGCGACCACCAGGCCGCCGGCAACCGGTTTGGGGATGTTGAAGGTGCGCAGCAGCCCGACTCGGGTCACCAGCAGACGACCGAGCAGCAACACCAGGGTGGCTGCGACCAGGGTGGCGTAGGAATCAAGTTGTAGCATTCAGTACTCCCATGTTGATTGGCTGTGTCTTTCGTTGATGCAGACTCACAGATTCAGCCGGGATAAAAACAGTGTGGCTCAGGTGCCAACAAAGAAGGGGCGCCATGCCCCCGCCCCACGTAAGAATGGGACCGGTGCGGGCCTGAATTGATCAGGCATCCAGATGAGATTTATGAAAAATCGAGCGGATAGTAGCAAAAAACACCACTTATATCCACATTTGTCAGATAAATGGTCGCTCATTGTGTTTGTTGTGAAATTTAACACTATCGGGTTGGTCGCGGTGCAAGCCGGGGTGAGGGCTATTTCCTGGCTGTCATTTGGGGCACCAGTCCCTATAATTCGGCGGTTTTTGGCCCGCGGACGGCACTGGTGGGATGTGAGCCGGCGGCCTGGCGCGCTATCATGTGCGGGCTTTCGGCCCATGGCGAATGCGGCAGGCAGTCTATGCCACCGTTTCGTCCCGTTTGAGCCACGATTCGCGGCTGTTGTGCCCATCAAAGAGGAGAGGGTGTGAAGAAGTCCATCTATATCGCCTACACAGGCGGCACCATAGGGATGCAGCGTTCCGACCACGGCTATGTGCCGATGGCGGGCTTCATGGAAGACTGTCTGGCGCGGATGCCCGAGTTCCATCGTCCCGAGATGCCGGATTACCATATTCACGAATATGCGCCCCTCATCGACTCTTCCGACATGACGCCGGCGGACTGGCAGCGCATCGCCGAGGACATTCGTGACAACTACGAGAAATACGACGGTTTCGTCATCCTGCACGGCACCGACACCATGTCGTTCACCGCCTCGGCGCTCTCCTTCATGCTCGAAGATCTGCACAAGCCGGTGATCATCACCGGCTCCCAGATCCCGCTGGCCGAGCTGCGCTCCGACGGTCAGCAGAACCTGCTCAATGCCCTCTACATCGCGGCCAACTACCCGATCCACGAGGTGACGCTGTTCTTCAACAACCAGCTCTATCGCGGCAACCGCAGCAAGAAGGTGCACGCCGACGGCTTCCACGCCTTCGATTCGCCGAACTACCCGCCGCTGCTCAACGCCGGCATCGCCATCTCGCTGGAGGCAGGCGAGCTGGGCGTGCCCTCCGAGCGGCCGCTGGTGCTGCACGACATCACCCCCCAGCCCATCGGCGTGGTGACCCTCTATCCCGGCATCTCGGCCGAGGTGATTGCGAACATCCTGCAGCAGCCGGTGCGGGCGCTGATCCTGCTCTCGTTCGGGGTGGGCAATGCGCCGCAGAATCCGGCCATGCTGGCGCTGCTCTCCGAGGCATCGGCCCGTGGCGTCATCATCGTCAACCTGAGCCAGTGTCTGCACGGCAAGGTCAACATGGGGGGCTATGCCACCGGCAACGCCCTGTCGCGGGCCGGGGTCATCTCGGGCTTCGACATGACCGCCGAGGCGGCGCTGACCAAGCTGCATTTCCTGCTGAGCCAGGATCTGCCGGCGCCGCGCATCCGCGAGCTGATGCAGCAGTCCCTGCGTGGTGAGCTGACCCCCTGACTGGTTCCCCCTCACCCTCTCCCAGCGGGAGAGGGGATAGCTCGAGGTGCTGTTGGCCGCGAAGCTTGCCATGAAGATCGCCGGCAGGTGGCCCGCTTACGGTTCGCAGCTGCGAGCCTGCTCCCTTCTCCCCTGGCGGGAGAAGGGCCGGGGATGAGGGGTATCACTCTGCAGAGATAAAAAAGAGGGGAGCCATAATGGCTCCCCTCTTTCGTTCCGTTACCGCGATAGGTGACGTGCGGCCTACCTCAGTGGCTGAGGTCGACCCGCACTATCTCTTCCTCGTCGCGATACTGACGCTTGAGCTCGCTCTTGCTCTTCATCACGATCTCGCCGTCACGGCCGATGTTCATGTGCTCAGGGTTCTCAAGGTGCATCGCCTGCCAGGCCATTACCGCCTGCAACGACGTGGCCTTCTGTTCGTCGGTGAGCGGTTTGCCATCGGGCCACTTGCCGAGCTCGACCGCCGTCTTGAGGCGTTCGTACACCTCTGCGGGCATCTGCCTGATTGCTTGCAAAAACTCACCTTGTTGAAACGACATCCGGCCTTCTCCTTGCACATTGAGCCATGACGAATCGGGATCAGACCGGCAGATCCTGGCGAACTGCGCCAGCCATCTGCTCCATCACCCGCACTACCTGACAACTGTACCCGAACTCGTTGTCATACCATACGTAGAGCACGCAGTGATCCCCCTCGGCGATGGTGGCCTGGGAGTCGACGATGCCCGCAAAGCGGGAGCCCACCATGTCGGAGGAGACCAGCTCGGTGCTGGCGCTGAAGTCTATCTGGCGATGCAGGGCGGAGCTCAGCGCCATCTGCTGCAGATAGACGTTGAGGCTCTCCCGATCGGTGGTCTGCTCCAGCGACAGGTTGATGATGGCCAGCGACACGTTGGGGGTGGGCACCCGGATGGCGTTGCCGGTCAGCTTGCCCTTGAGCTCGGGCAGCGCCTTGGCCACCGCCTTGGCGGCGCCGGTACTGGTCATCACCATGTTGAGGGCCGCGCTGCGACCGCGCCGCTCGCCCTTGTGATAGTTGTCGATGAGGTTCTGATCGTTGGTGTAGGAGTGGACCGTCTCCACGTGACCGTGACGGATGCCGTACTTGTCCTGCATCACCTTGAGCACAGGGGTGATGGCGTTGGTGGTGCAGGAGGCGGCGGAGATGATGCGATCGTCAGACGTGATCACCTGGTGGTTGACCCCGAACACCACGTTCTTCATCTCCCCCTTGCCGGGAGCGGTCAGCAGCACCCGGGCGGCGCCGCGCGCCTTGAGGTGCTCGGACAGACCCGCTTCGTCACGCCAGGCGCCGGTGTTGTCGACGATCAGCGCATCGTGAATGCCGTAGGCGGTGTAGTCGATGTCGGCCGGGCTGTTCGCATAGATAACCTGGATGAAGGTGCCATTGGCGATGATGGCGCTGCGTTCACTATCCACTTCGATGGAGCCGTTGAAGGGGCCGTGCACCGAGTCACGGCGCAGCAGGCTGGCACGCTTCTCCAGATCCCCGTCGCGGCCACCGCGCACCACGATGGCACGCAGGCGCAGGGAGTTGGCGGCGCCGGTGCGCTCGATCAGCAACCGGGCCAGCAGACGGCCGATGCGGCCGAAGCCGTACAGTACCACGTCGGTCGGAGCCGGTACGCCGCGACCCAGGGCCGGTGCCAGCTTGGCACGCAGGTAGTCGTCGATGCCGGCTTCATCCTGGTGATCCTGCCAGTAACCCACGGCCAGTTTGCCCAGATCGATCTCGGCAGCGGTCGGGTTCAGGGCCAGGATGGCTTGCAGCAGGGGAAAGCTCTGTTGGATCGGGAGGGGGGCTCCCTGGTGGCGGCGAACGACCCGGTGGGCCTTGAGGATATCGATGGTGGAGGCGTTTTGCAGCGGGCGTCCGAAGATGGTGATCTCGATCCCTTGCTGACGGTAGAGGCGACCGATCAGGGGTTGCATGGCTTCGGCGAGCTCCTGGCTCTCCTGCCACGCCTGCAGATAGTGCTCGTGGGTCATTAACCAGATCCTTTATTTCACGTTGTTGGGGCAAATAGAAATTCGTCGAATGCAGATCAGTGTAGGGGTGTATATTTCGTTATATTATTCTGCAGTCGCGGCCTTATACGGCGCGCGCATTGTAATGGATATGTAACCGGTTTGCTAGCCGTAGGTGGCCGCTCGAGGCTCCCGTTGTTATCAACCTGCGTTTTCAACAAGATGTGAGCCATGGCCAATTTGCCCCTGCGACAGACCTTCATCATGCTTTCCGTCGGCCTTGCCGTTGCGGGCTGCAATGACGACCGGATCCACAATATTTGCAGCAACCATCCCGAGCTCTGTCAGGATCTGGTAGACGATGGCTGGTGCCGCTACGAGCGTACCGACATCATTCGCAGCCGCTTCTATCTCAAGGAGGAGGGGACGGATCGGCGCAAGTATGAGCTGATGCGCAACCTGGAGCGCTACCTCAAATGTGCCGAACGCTCCACCAACATCGAGTACAAGAATGCCCGCGAGCAGAAGAGCCCGCGGGTGGAGGGGATGCTGGCGGCTGGCGACCAGCTGGCCCAGCTCGATGCCGCCACCCGCAATGCCAAGGATCCCTATCTGCTGCTCTGGCACTGGACCAACAACACCAACGAGCTGGCCCGCCAGCAGTTTCTGGCGCTGGAGGGGCAGCCCGCGCTTGAAGAGCCTGAACTGCAGCTGGCGCTCGGGGGCATCTATGCCAAGCGTGAGCCGCAAAAGGCCATCGCGCTGATGCAGCACGCCCTCTCTCTCTACCGGGAAGGGGATCAGGTGAACGGCCGCATCCTTACCTCCCTCAGCACCCTCTACATGGGCCAGAAGGAGTACGGGCAGGCCTATCTGTGGGGCAAGGTGAGCGAGTCGTTCCAGAACGCCGCCGAGGTGTCGGCCAGCCGTTTCAGCCTCTACCACTCCCTGAGCAAACAACAGCAGGAGGGGCTGGACAGCCAGGCCGCCATCCTGGTCGAACAGCTGAAAAGCGGAACCTATCGTCCCTGAATCCTGATGAACCACATTGAACCTCTGGCCAGCGACTGGCCTCACCCCTTCGATATCCGGCTCACCCACGGCCGGGTCAACACGGATGGCCGCCAGCTGGAGCGGGTCACCGTCCGGGCCGTCGTGCTGCGTGGCGACCAGCTGCTGCTGGTGCACTCCAGCGTCAACGGCGATCTCATGTTTCCCGGTGGCGGCATCGAGCACGGGGAGTGCCACAATACGGCCCTGGCCCGCGAGCTGCGCGAAGAGTGTGGCGCCGAGCTGGTGGCGGTCGGCGCCCTGCTCGGGCAGACGCGGGAGTACCGTCCGGCCCGCGAGGCCGACTACGACGCCTACTGCATCCGCTCCTTCTACTACCTCTGTCAGGTGGGGGAGAACTGGAGCGAGCCGCGGCCCCAGCCCTACGAGATCAGGCTCGGTTTCACCCCTGGCTGGTTCGAGCTGGCCGAGGCGCTGCAGACCAACAAGACCCAGCTGGCGGGCTCCTGCCCCCAGTGGACGGCGCGGGAGACCCGGGTGCTGGCCGAACTGCAGCACTGGCACGGTGCCGGCCTGCTGGGCTGAGTTCTTTCACCACGCCATAAAAAAAACCGCCGATTGGCGGTTTTTTTGCGTTGGTTGCCGATCAGGGTGTGCAGACCGGGCAGAGGGCGTAGGTGCCCTGCGGATCGTTGAAGCGGGTCAGCGGGTCCAGGCTGCGGTTCACCTCCACCAGCGCCTTGCCAAGGCCTGCCGGCAGCCAGCTCTGCAGGTGCGAAGCCAGCACCTGGGCGCTGCTGTCGAACAGCTGGCGCAGGAACTTGTCCTTGGCCGACTCTTCCTGCTCGATGGGGGCGACCTGCCACTCCTTGAGGTTGGCCAGCTCGGCTGCCGCCTTGATGGCCGCCTCCTGATCGCCAAACTCGTCCACCAGGCCCAACGCCTTGGCATCCTGACCGGTCCAGACCCGGCCCTCGGCCGCTTTCTCTGTCTCTTCCGGGCTCAGGCCGCGGCCCTTGCTCACCAGACCGACGAAGCGCTGATAGGTATCTTCCACGCTCAGCTGGATCGCCTGACCGACGTGTTCCGGCAGAGCGCGGGTCAGGCCGACGCCGACATAGTCGGTGGTGCCGACACCGTCGGTGTGCACCCCGAACTGGGAGAGCGCCTTGTCGATGGTGGCGAACATGCCGAACACCCCGATGGAGCCGGTGAGGGTGGTGGGGGAGGCGAAGATCTTGTCCGCATCGGCGGAAATCCAGTAGCCGCCGGAGGCGGCGTAGCTGCCCATGGAGATCACCACCGGCTTGCCGGCCTGCTTGAGGGCCAGCAGCTCGGCGCGGATCTGCTCGGCGGCGAAGGCGCTGCCGCCTGGGCTGTCGACCCGCAGCACCACGGCCTTCACCTTGTCATCGCGGCGTGCATCGGCCAGCAGATCGGAGAGGCTGTCACCGCCTATGGTGCCGGCAGGCTGGACACCATCCATGATGGCGCCGCTGGCGACGATGAGACCTACTTCATCCTTGCCGCTCTGGGGATACTGGCTCGGAATGGCGGCCAGGTACTCCTTGAGGCCAACCCCCTTCCAGCCGTGGTCATCGCTCTCGCCCACTTCCTTGATCACCGCCTGGGTCATCTCGTCGCGGGTCGCCAACTGGTCCACCAGGCCGTTGTCGAGGGCGTAGTTGGCGGCGTTGCCGCCGGCCTTGCGCAGCAGCTCGAGGAAGCGATCCTTGCCCGGTGCCACGGCGTCCGGTTCGATTTCACGCTGCTCGGCCACGTCGGTCACATAGGATTGCCACAGCTGATCCAGCCAGCGCTGGTTTGCCTCCTTGCTCTCGGGGGACATCTCGTCGCGGGTATAGGGTTCGACGAAAGACTTGTAGGTACCGACCTTGAACACGTGCGGGGTGATGTTGAGCTTCTCCAGCGCCGACTTGTAGTAGGTCTGGTAGACGCCGAGCCCCTCGATCACCACGGCGCCGCTCTGGTTGAGCAGCACGTGATCGGCGTGGGCGGCCAGCAGGTACTGGCCCTGGGTGTAGAAGTCGGCCATGGCGATGACCGGCTTGCCGCTCTCCTTGAATGCATCGATGGCGTTCGCCACCTCCTGCAGTTTGGAGAAGCTGGTGCCCTGCAGTCCCTGGGGCTTGATCACCAGCGCCTTGATGCGATCGTCATCCTTGGCGTTCTTGATGGCCCACAGCAGATCGGAGAGGACAATCTCGCTGGGCAGCTCGTCGCTGTTGTCCACCTGGCGCAGCAGCTGCACCGTGGGATCGGTCTGCGAGCGCTGTTCCACCAGCACGCCGGCGAGATTGAGGGTGAGAGCCCCTTCGATGGGGGCGCTGGGGGCCTCTTTCTGGCTGACGCTGAAGACGATGATCAAGACCACGACGAGAAACAGCAGATTGACCAGCATCAGCCGGGTGAAATTGAGCAGGCGCCACAGGCTGCGAAACAGCCAACCCAGACCTTTGAAAATAGACATAGTCGCGTTATCGCCCTGTTAATGGGGAGGGAAGCGCCATTATTAACCAGTTGGCCGGTGAAATGCCATTTCCGCTTGGAGAGGATCGGAGCCGGTGAGTTCGGAACACGTCTGTTCGCCGAAAAATTGTCCAAACATTTGTTTGAAAAAGCATTTTTGATTCTTTACTCTAGCCTCGGTTTGATAACAAAAAATTAACTGGAGGCCCTGTGAGCCGCCCACCCATGCTGCCGCCTTGTTCCAGGCCTGAGTCCGGACGGTGGGGGATGGGCGTGGTGCCATCCAGCCCGGCCCCGAAAAGGAGTTCATGATGAGCCGTTACCCGACCCTGCTGACCCCCCTCGATCTGGGCTTTACCCAGCTGCGCAACCGCGTGTTGATGGGATCCATGCACACCGGCCTCGAAGAGGAGAAGGGGGGCTTTGACAAGCTAGCCGCCTTCTATGGCGAGCGGGCCCGGGGCGGGGTCGGCCTCATCGTGACCGGCGGCATCGCCCCCAACCTGCGCGGTCGGCTGGTGCCCAACGGCTCCCAGCTGAGCTTTCCCTGGCAGGTGGCCAAGCACAAGAAGGTGACCAGTGCGGTGCATCAGGAAGGGGGCAAGATAGCGCTGCAGATCCTCCATGCCGGCCGCTACGCCTATCATCCGTTCAGCCTGGCGCCGAGTGCCCTCAAGGCCCCCATCTCTCCGTTCAAGCCGCGCGCCATGAGCGAACGGCAGATCCGCGGCACCATCCGCGACTTCGCCTCCACCGCGCAACTGGCCAGGAGCGCGGGCTACGACGGGGTCGAGGTGATGGGCTCGGAAGGCTACCTCATCAACCAGTTCATCTGCGAGCGCACCAACAAGCGCACCGACGGCTGGGGTGGCAGCAGCGAAAACCGCATGCGCTTCCCGGTGGAGATTGTCCGCGCCATCCGCGAGCGGGTCGGGCCGGATTTCATCATCATCTTCCGCCTCTCCATGCTGGATCTGGTGGAGCAGGGCTCGACCCTGGAAGAGGTGATTGCGCTCGGCAAGGCGCTGGAGCAGGTGGGGGTCACTCTCATCAACACCGGCATCGGCTGGCACGAGGCGCGCATTCCCACCATCGCCACCAGCGTGCCGCGCGGCGCCTTCAGCTGGGTGACGGCGGAGCTGAAAAAACACCTCAAGGTGCCGCTTATCACCACCAACCGCATCAACACCCCGGAGGTAGCCGAGCGCATTCTGGCGGGCGGCGAGGCGGATATGGTCTCCATGGCGCGCCCCTTCCTGGCCGACCCTGAATTTGTCATCAAGGCCGCCGAGAACCGGGCGGACGAGATCAACACCTGCATCGCCTGCAACCAAGCCTGCCTCGACCACATCTTCAAGCAGAAGCGGGCCTCCTGCCTGGTCAATCCGCGCGCCTGCTTCGAGACCGAACTCAACTTCGGCCGGGTGCCCCAGCCCAAGAAGCTGGCGGTAGTGGGGGCCGGCCCCGCCGGGCTGGCGTTTGCCTGCTACGCCGCCGAGCGTGGCCATCAGGTGAGCCTGTTCGATCAGGCCAGCGAAATCGGCGGTCAGTTCAACTTTGCCAAGCAGATCCCGGGCAAGGAGGAGTTTCACGAAACCCTGCGCTACTTTGCCAAGCGGCTGGAAAAGTGCGGCGTCGAGCTCTATCTGGGCCAGCGCCAGAGTGCCGAGAGCTTGCTTGGCGGCGGCTTTGACGAGGTGATCCTCGCCACCGGTATCCGCCCGCGCACCCCCAACATTCCGGGTATCGAGCATCCCAAGGTGCTGAGTTACCTGGACGTGCTGCGGGATCACAAGCCGGTGGGCGAGAAGGTGGCGGTGATCGGCGCCGGCGGCATCGGCTTCGACGTGGCCGAATATCTGGTGGAAAAACGGGCGGATGGGGGCCAGAGCCGGGATCACTGGCTCAAGGAGTGGGGCATCGACAAGCAGCTCGGCGAGCGCGGCGGTCTGACGACCCCGGTGATCGACGCCCCCGAGCGCCAGATCTGGCTGCTCCAGCGCAAGGAGAGCAAGGTGGGCGATGGCCTGGGCAAGACCACTGGCTGGATCCACCGCACCGTCTTGAAGAACCGCAAGGTGGAGATGCTCTCCGGCGTGCAGTATCTGCGCATCGACGACGAGGGGCTTCACATCCGGGTGGGCGACCAGCAGCAGTGCCTGCCGGTGGATCAGGTGATCATCTGCGCCGGCCAGGAGCCGCTCAAGGAGCTGCAGGCCGGTCTGCAGGCGGCGGGCAAGCCGGTACATATCATCGGCGGCGCCGATGTGGCCGCCGAGCTGGATGCCAAGCGCGCCATCCGCCAGGGGGCCGAGCTGGCGGCGGTCATCTAGTCGACGGGCCGCCATGTATTGCGACAAACCCCTGAGGCTCAGGGGTTTTCTTCATCTGGTGCTGTGCTAAGGTAGCGCCATCATAGCCCCTGACAAGGAACTGCTCATGGATGCCCTCCACCTGTTACTCAACCGCCACTCCTGTGGCCGTCTGGCCGAGCCGGCTCCCGCCGGAGAGGTACTCGACAATATCCTCAAGGCCGGGCTGCGGGCGCCGGATCACGGCACCCTGACCCCCTGGCAGTTCATCCTGTTCGAAGGGGAGGGCCGCGAGCGGTTGGGCACCCTTTTGGCGGAAGCCGCCCGTAGCCGCGGTGAGGATGAAGAGAGCATCAAGAAGTGCCGGGAAGCTCCGCTGCGCGCGCCCCTGGTGATCGCGGTGGCGACCCGCCATCAGGAGCACCCCAAGGTGCCGCGGCTGGAGCAGGAGCTCTCCGCCGGCTGCGCCCTGATGGCGATGCAGATGGCGGCCCAGGCCCAGGGCTTCAACGGCATCTGGCGCTCCGGCTGGTTTATCTTTGACGAGCAGATCCAGGCCGGCCTTGGCCTTGGCACAGACGATCAGCTGGTGGGCTTCCTCTACCTCGGCACCCCCATGCTGGAGGCCCGCAAGCTGCGCGAGCTGCCGGTGAGCGAGTTCGTGCGTCGCTTCTAGTCTGATGAACTGTCTATAAAGCCCTGACTTGTAAGGGCTTTTTTGTTTCTGACGACAGGCTGTACTGATAAATGAAAAATTGCCAAGAGGGAGGCCGTGGCTGGCAGGGAATTTTTTAAATAGTGAGATGCCGTTCTCAATCCTGGTTTATTACGCTATGTAAAACGTTTGCGCCTCGTTAATATCCCTATGCCAGTTTAGAAGGTGACCCCTTCTAATTTTCTGCGATGAGAGTCGCAATTCCGTAGCACCTTTTTACAGCCCAACGTCTTGATGACATTGGGCTTCATTTTTTTGGGCGCTTTTTAGGTACCTCTACCCTCAACCTCCTAGGACCGGAAAGGTCACCTTTTTACAGACCATCATGGTCTTGATGACATTGGGCTTCATTTTTTTGGGCGTTTTTTAGGTACCGGTACCCTCAACCTCCTAGGACCGGAAAGGTCACCTTTTTACAGGCCATCATGGTCTTGATGGCGTTGGCCTTCATTTTTATGGGCATTTTTTAGGTACCGGTACTCTCAACTTCCTAGGACCGGAAAGGTCACCTTTTTACAGACCATCATGGTCTTGATGACATTGGGCTTCATTTTTATCCGCGCTTTTCAGGCGCCGATCCCCTTAATTCCGTAGCGCCCGGCGCGCGCCGCTAGCTTACCGGCGTCTTGCCTTTGGCGGGCAGCACGCGGGCCGGGTTGCCCACCACCCGGGCGCCGGCCGGCACGTCTTTGGTGACCACGGCTCCGGCGCCCACGATGGCCTCCCGCCCTATGGTGACGCCGGGCAGCAGAATGGCGCCGCCACCGATCCAGACCCTGTCCTCGATGGTGACCGGCAGCGCGGTCTCCACCCCCTGGATCCGTTCATCGGCGTCCAGCGCATGGGCGGCGGTGTAGATCTGCACGTTCGGCCCTATCATCACCTCGGCGCCGATGCGAATGGGGGCGTTGTCCAGCAGGGTGGCCCCCATGTTGATGTAGCTGCGCTCGCCAAGATGAATGTGGCGGCCATAGGTGCAGTAGAGGGGCGGGCAGATAAAGGCACCCTGGGCCAGCTCGCCGACAATCTGCTGCAGCAGCGCCAGCTGTTCATCCTCCTCGTCGCTGCGATTGAAGCGGCGGTACAGGCGGGCCGTCTCCCGGCGCAACAGATCCAGTTCCGGTGCCATGCAGTTGTAAGGCTGGCTGGTGATCATCTTGTCGTACTCGGTCATGGGAGCTCCTGTGGCTTGTCTTTGTGGCGCCTGGGTTACACATGCTAGCGGCCCGGTCGCCGGATAACCGTGATCAGCGGCCCGCTACGGGCAGCACCAGATTGGTCGGCCTGCCCTCGGCAAAGGCAATCAGGTTGTCAAAGGCGGCCTGAAAGTAGCGTTGGTAGCTGTTGCGCTCCACATAGCCAAGATGAGGCGTCGCCAGCACATTGGGCAGGCGCAGCAAAGGCTCGCTCTGCGCCGTGGCGGGCTCTGCGTCGAACACGTCGAGGGCTGCGCGCCGGGTCGGGTTGGCGGCGAGTTCGGCATAAAGGGCGCCGGGCTCGACAAGCTCCGCCCGACTGACGTTGACCAGCAGGGAGTCCGCTTTCATCCGCGCAAGATCGGCGCGGGTCACGCAGCCTCGGGTGGCCTCGTTCAGGCGCAGATGCAAAGAGAGGATGTCGGCCTCGCGAAAGAAGCTCTCCTTGTCACAGGCGCTGGCATGGCCATCCTGCTCGGCCTGTCGGCGGGAGCCCTCGCTGCCCCAGATCAGCACCGACATGCCAAAGGCCCGGCCGTAACTGGCCACCAGCCTGCCAATCTTGCCGTAGCCCCAGATGCCGAGCGTCAGCCCCTGCAAGGTACGCCCCAGCCCCAGTGTGCCGGATTGCTGCCACTGCCCCTGGGCGAGGGCATGACAATAGGCCGGGAGGTGGCGGGAGGCCGCCATGATGAGGGCCCAGCAGAGCTCGGCGGGCGCCACCGGGCTGCCGATGCCTTCGGCGACGGCCACCCCGTGGCGCTGACACAAGAGGGGGTCGATATGCTGGCTGATCTTGCCGGTCTGGCTGATGAGCCGAAGGGAGGGGAGCCTGCGCAGCAAGGCTTCGTCGATGCGGGTGCGCTCACGGATGAGCACCAGCGCCTCCACCCCTGCCAGCTTGGCGGCAAGGCGCTCGGGGTCAGGTTCGCTTCGGGTGAGAATGGTGACGTCGTGGCCCGCCAGGCGGGTAAAGCAGGGCAGATGACGCACCTGATCCTGATAGTCATCCAGTATGGCAATCCGCATAAGCACTCCGTGTCGCAGGGGGACTGGCGGCCTATCCTACCGGAAACGGGGTGAGCTGTGTGGTCAAATGAGCATGGATGGCGCTGGGTGGTGGAATCAGCGAAGAAGCGGCTGCCGCCGGCGGGCCGAAAACAGACGAGGCTCCCGTGTGGGAGCCCCGTTGATAGTTTGGCAAGTGCCGCTTAGCCGAGTTTGCGGCCGATGGGTTGGCAGCCGCCGTGGCTTGTTGCTTATCAGCCGAGTTTGCGGCCGATGGGTTGGCAGCCGCCGTGGCTTGTTGCTTATCAGCCGAGTTTACGGCCGGAGAGGCGGCACCACTCTTCCTTGACGGCGGTCGGGTCCATCTCGAACCACTGGCCGTAGATGGTCTCCAGCTCCGGCGCCTGGCTTTCCAGCACGCCGGACAGGGCCATCAGGCTGCCCGCCTTGCCGTGGCCGGCGATAAGCGGCGCCAGCTCGCGCAGCGGGCCGGCCAGGATGTTGGCGACCACCACGTCCGCTTCGACATCTTGCGGCTGATCCGCCGGCAGGTAGAGCTCGATCTGATCGGCGACGCCATTGCGCTCGGCGTTGTCACGGCTGGCCTGGATGGCCTGCGGATCGATGTCGATGCCGATGACCCGGGCGGCCCCGAGTTTCAGCGCTGCGATGCCGAGGATGCCGGAGCCGCAACCAAAGTCGACCACTGTCTTGCCAGCCAGATCCAGCCCGTCCAGCCACTGCAGGCAGAGCGCCGTGGTGGGGTGGGTACCGGTACCGAAGGCCAGACCCGGGTCCAGCATGACGTTGACCGCATCCGGGTTCGGCACGTCGCGCCAGCTCGGGCAGATCCACAGGCGTTCGCCGAACTGCATGGGGTGGAAGTGATCCATCCACTCGCGCACCCAGTCCTTGTCTTCCAGCTGCTCCACCTTGTAGCCCACGTCTTCGCCGAAGATCTGCTGGAAGAAGGCGATGGTGGGGGCCGGATCGGTTTCGGCGTCAAACAGCCCCATCACTTCGGTCTCGCCCCACAGCGGGGTCTCGCCCGGCATGGGTTCATAGACGGGCACATCCTTGGCATCCATAAAGGTCACCGCCTGGGCACCACGCCCCAGCAGCATGTTGCTCACCTTGTCCGCCGTCTTGGCGGTGGCGTTGATTCGAATTTGTATCCAGGGCATGGCGTCGACTCTTCATAAATGTGAAACCGCGGGATTCTATCATCATGGGCGTGTGCTGTCGTGGTTTGCCCATGCAGTGTGGTGGAGGAGGCGGACTTTGCCGAGTTGGCACGGTTCATGTATTCCTCATTGGGTGACGGGAAGCAACCTGTTCCCGCTGAATGCTTTGCTCTAGGAAAGTTCCGTCATCTTTTTCAGCCACCTTCGGGTGGCTTTTTTTTTGCCTGCGAGGCGGCAGGGGCGGCAGGCCACGGTGGCAGGGCAAAATGTAGCAAGCAAGCGGGGAGGGGGGCGGGATTGGCACACTAGCTGCAAAGGTTCAGAGGTCCTGCATAAGGATATGTGTGTGATTGTTACCCCAACGTTCAGGTATTTAGGGCCATCCCGGCGGGATGGCCCCTTTTTTTGGCTTTTTTATGGTGAAGCTGCGTGGTGACTGTCTGTTGCCTGATGTGAGCTGTGCAGTGATGGGGCTTGTCACTGGTGAGTTCACCCCATGATGGTGCAGTTTTTACCCATAAGGGATTAGTTGCCGAACCGGCTCATGTCGATCACCAGCTTGCCCACCATGCGGCCGGCTTCCACCTCGGCATGGGCCTGAGCCAGGGTCGTCGGGGTCAGCTCGGGTACCACCTTGCTGAGGGTGCTCTTGATCACGCCCTGATCCACCAGGGCGGCAACCAGCCCCAACAGGTTGTGCTGCTCAATCATGTCCGGGGTCTGGAACAGGGAGCGGGTAAACATGAACTCCTGGCTGAAGGTGACGCTCTTGCTCTTGAGCAGGGAGAGATCCCAGGGCTCGCTCGATTCGGCGATGGTGCAGATATGGCCGAACGGGCTGATGAGGCTGGCCATGGCATCCCAGTGCTGCTCGGTGGCATTGGTGCAGAAGATGGCGTCCACCTGGTTGATGCCGAGGGCGGTGAGCTCCTCCTGCAACTGGTGATGGCTCACCACCTGATGGGCCCCCATCTGCAGGCACCAGGCCCGGGTTTCGGGGCGCGAGGCAGTGGCGATCACCTCCATGCCGGTGAGCTGGCGGGCCAGCTGGATAGCGATGGAGCCGACCCCGCCGGCGCCGCCGATGATGAGCAGTCGTCCGCGGCTCTCGCGGCTGAGGCTCATGCGCTCAAACAGGGTCTCCCAGGCGGTGATGGCGGTGAGCGGCAGGGCGGCCGCTTCCAGGTAGCTCAGGCTGGCTGGGGCGAGGGCGGCGATGCGCTCATCCACCAGTTGCAGGGCGCTGTTGCTGCCGGGGCGGCTGATGTCGCCGGCATACCAGACCCGGTCGCCCGCCTTGAACAGGGTCACCTCGCGGCCGACGGCGATCACCTCGCCCACGGCGTCCCAGCCCAGTACCCGCGGGCTGCTCTCGACCTTGGCCTTGGGGGCGCGCACCTTGGTGTCGACCGGGTTGATGGAGGTGGCCTTGACCCGCACCAGCAAGTCGCGCGGGCCCGGTGTCGGGTCGGCCAGATTGGCCTCGATGAAGCAGTCGGGATGATCGCTCGGCAGATAGTGGGTCAGGGCGATGGCTTTCATGGCAGTTCCTTTCAAATCGGTTGGATGGGGATTGCCAGCCACTCTAGTCTGGTTGATTATTCAGATTAAGATGGGTAATTGGTAAAGACTGTTTGAATATATGAACAATGTCGAACTGGAGCTGATGGGGCTGTTTGCCACCGTGGTGGAGCAGGGCAGTTTTACCGGCGCGGCCGAGCTGCTTGGCATGCCCAAATCCTCGGTCAGCCAGAAGATCTCGCGGCTCGAATCCCAGCTCGGGGTGCGCCTGTTGCAGCGCACCACCCGCCGGCTGAGCCTGACCCCGCAGGGAGAGGTCTATGTGGAGCAGTGCCGGGCGCTGCTGGCGCTGGCCCGCAGCGCCAATCTGGCGATGGCGCGGCTGCGCGCGGCCCCGGCCGGCCGGGTGCGGATCACCGCGCCGGAGGCCACTGGCACCCTGCTGCTCGGCCGGATCCTGGCCGAGTTTCGGGCCCTCTATCCCGAGGTGGTGCTGGAGCTGACCCTCTGTGATGAGCAGCTCGATCTGGTGGGGGAGGGTTACGATCTGGCGCTACGGGCGGCGCCGCTGAAAGACTCCAGCCTCATCTGCCGGCGCATCGGTCAGGTGCCGCGGTACTTGGTGGCGGCCCCCGCCTATCTGGCGGCCCACGGCATGCCGCAACAGCTGAGCGAGCTGGGTCGATACGCCTGCCTGGTGCACACGTCGTTGCCGGTGTGGCCGCTGCAGGAGGGGGGCTGGCGGCCGCAGGGGGCCTGCATCAGCAACAGCCTGCTGGCGCTGCGGGAGCTGGCCATCAACGAGGGGGGAATTGCCCTGCTGCCCCATCACGTCTGCGAAGGGGATCTGGCGAGTGGCCGCTTGCAGAGGGTATTGCCCGAGCTCGCCGTGCCGCCCAATCCCTTCTATCTCATCTACCCGAGCCGGGAGCACCTGGCGCCCGCCCTGCGCAGCCTGATGGACTTTGTGGCCGAGCGGTTGCCGTTTGCCTGAGGCTACCAGCCGCTCTGGCCGGCCGACTCCTGATTGGGCTTGAGGCCGAGTGGCACCGACTGGCGCTCCGCCAGCATGCGGATCTGCCCTTCAATGAGGCTGGCGTTGGGGCCCAGCACCAGCACCAGCTGATGGTCGTTGAGCTGGATCCAGGAGAGGCAGCCCAGCCCCAGCAGGCGGGATTGATCCACCAGCGAGATGTCGCGTACCCGCAGGCTGAGGCGGGTCAGGCAGACGCTCATCGCCTGCAGGTTGTCCATGCCCCCCAGCACCTTGAGGTACTGGATCGCCAGCATCTGGGGATCGGAGGGGGCGACGCTCGCCAGGCGCGGGTGTTCCGGGGCGATGGGCTTGCTCGGCAGGCTGAGGGGCGTGCGCTCCAGCAGCTGGTAGAACAGCAAGGTGTAGGCGACGAAGAACAGGATGCCGACCGGAATGAGCCAGAAGCTGTGCTCGCCGGCGTGGTAGCTCAGCACCAGATCCAGCAGGCCGGCGGAGAAGTAACTGCCCACCTTGATGCCGAGCGCACTGCAGGTGGCGAGCGACAGGCCGGTCAGCAGGGCGTGGGCCAGAAACAGCCAGGGGGCGGTGAAGGCGAACAGGAACTCGATGGGCTCGGTGATCCCCACCAGCGCCGAGGTGAGCGCCAGGGTGAGCAGCAGCCCCCCTTGCGGCAGTCGCTGCATGCGCTGGCGGTGCAGCCAGATGGCGAAACAGGCGCCAGGCAGGCCGAACATGATGATGGGGTAGAGCCCGGCCACATAGCCTTCGTGCAGCGGCTGGGCGCTGGCCAGCGCCTGCAGGTTGCTCTCCCCCAGCCCGATGAGGCTGCCCAGCACCTGGTGCAGGCCGAGCGGGATCAGCAGCCGGTTCAGCACGCCATAGCAGAAGGCGCCGAGCGGGGTGGTGAGCAGCTCGGAGGCGAGCAGGGTGATGCCCTGCTCCAGCAGTGGCCAGAGCAGCGCGAGGGGGAAGGCCAGCAGCAGGCAGGCCAGTGCCGAGGCGAGCAGGCTGGTGAAATCGCCATTGACCAGCCGCAGCCAGTGGGGCATGGGGTGGCGCTTGAGCCAGGGGTAGACGATGGCAGTGGTCAATCCCGCCAGCAGGCCGCAGATCATGTCGCTGTGCAGGCCGGGGGCCAGGGTGCCGAGCGCCGAGCTCAGCAGCAGGAAGTTGACCGCCCCGGCCAGCGCCTGGCTCCCCTCGCCCTGGCGGCTCAGCCCGAAAGCGATGGCCACCGCATAGATGAGCGGCATCTGGCTGAACAGGGCGCGACCGGTGAGGGAGAGCACCGCCAGATCCAGCACATCCGGCTGGCCGAGCCGATAGAGCAGGGCCGCCAGCGGCAGGATGGAGACCGGCAGCAACAGGGCGTAACCGAGTCGCTGCAGGGCTTGGGTCAGGATCTGTCTGGCGTTCTGGACGGGCATAAGGGCGCACTGTTTTGTGACATGGCGCACAGTTTACCCTTAAAGCACCCATTTTGGGATAGTTTCGGAACCCTTTATTAATCCATTGCTGAACAAGGTTCGAAGAGCCGCCGCACGCTCTGGCTCGGAGCCGGGGTGAGCAGGCTGACCAGCACGAAGGCGATCAGCCCCAGCGCCAGGCTCGGCACTATGGCGTGCAGGCCGGCCAGCTTGATCTCCCACTGGCTCAGGACGGCGTAGCAGAGGATGCCGCACACCATGCTGGCCAGGGCGCCCGGGCCGTTGGCCCGTGACCAGTAGAGGCCGAGCACCAGCGGCCAGAGGAACACCGCCTGCAGGCCGCCAAAGGCGAGCAGGTTGAGCCAGATGATCATCTCGGGAGGCTGCAGCGCCGCCAGCAGCACCAGGGTACCCAGGATCAGGGTGCAGAGCAGGGAGAGGCGCGGCACCCGTACCTCCAGCTTCTCCTGGCCGGCCTTCTCCGGGTTCAGGTAGTTGAGGTAGAGATCCTTCACCAGCGTGGCGGAGGCCTGGATCAGCTGGGAGTCGATGGTGGACATGATGGCCGCCATGGGGGCCGCCAGGAAGACCCCGGCCAGCCAGGGGGGCAGCACTTCCATCATCAGGGAGGGCATGATCTTGTCCGGGCTGTCCATGCCGGGCAGGATGGCGCGGCCCAGCGCGCCGGCCAGGTGCATGCCGAACATCAGGAAGGCGCTGACGACGGTGCCGATCAGGATGCCGCGATGCAGCGCCTTGCTGTCGCGATAGCCAAAACAGCGCAGGGCCGAGTGGGGCAGCCCCACCACCCCGACGCAGACCAGTACCCAGAAGCTCAGCATGAAGGGCTGGGTCAGCATGTCGCCGGCCCCCTGCGGGCTCACCAGCTTGGGATCGATCGCCTTGAGCTGGTGGATGAGGTTGGGCAAACCATCCCCCGCGATCAGGATCCCCGCCAGCAGGGCGCCGGTGCCGATCAGCATGATGATCCCCTGCAGCGCATCCGTCATCACCACGGCGCGAAAGCCGCCGATCACCGTGTAGAGCAGCACGCAGCCGGCAAACAGCAAGAGTCCCTGCTGGTAAGAGAGGCCGGTGGCGGTCTCCAGCAGGCGGGCGCCGCCGATGAACTGCACCACCATGGTGGCGATGAAGGCGAGGATGATGGTGACCGAGCCCAGCACCACCACGGCCCTGCTCTGGTAGCGGGCCCACAGCATGTCGTTGATGGTCACCGCATTGACCCGGCGGGCTATGATGGCGAACTTCTTGCCAAGCACCCCCAGGGTGAGCCAGACGGTGGGCAGCTGGATCATCGCCAGCAGCACCCAGCCCAGACCAATCTTGTAGGCGGCCCCCGGCCCGCCGATAAAGGAGGAGGCCGAGGTGTAAGTGGCCACCAGGGTCATGGCCAGCACCAGGCCGCCCATGCTGCGGTTGCCGATGAAGTACTCCTGCACGAAGTCACCGCCCACCCGGTGGCGGCTGGCCCAGAAACCGACCCCCAGCACCAGCACCAGATAGATGCACAGCGGCAGCAGCAGCTCAAGATTCATGGGGAGGCTCCTTGTCATCGAGGGGCTGGGAGTCGAGGGGAATGTCCACGAACAGGCGATCCACCATCAGGCCGCACAGCACGATGAACAGCAGCGGCATCACCATGCAGCTGAGCAGGAACCAGAGCGGCATATCCCAGAATTCGATCTCTTCGGGGATGAAATAGGCCGTGCCATACCAGGCAAGGAAGTAGAGCAGGGTCAGCAGCAGGCAGAGTGCTGCTTCCCGACGAGCGAGCGCAAAACGGTTCACCTTGGCCTCCGACAATTTCGAGGGGCGCAAGGATAACAAAAAAGGGCCATGTCGCCATGGCCCTTTTTCAGCAGAAGATCCGCGGACGCGAGTCTTACAGACCCAGCTTCTTGTGCAGGTAGTGGATATTGGTACCACCGTGCTGGAAGTTTTCGTCCTTCATGATCTCTTTTTGCAGGGAGACGTTGGTCTTGATCCCTTCCACCACCAGCTCGTCCAGCGCCTGACGCATGCGGGCAATGGCGACGTCGCGGTTTTCACCGTAACAGATCAGCTTGCCGATCATGGAGTCGTAGTAGGGCGGCACCTTGTAGCCGGCGTAGATGTGGGAGTCCCAACGCACGCCCAGACCACCCGGCGCGTGGAAGCGCTGGATCAGGCCCGGAGACGGCATGAAGGTGGCCGGGTCTTCGGCGTTGATCCGGCACTCGATGGCGTGGCCACGGATGCGGATGTCCTGCTGGGTGATCGACAGGGGCTGGCCGGCGGCGATGCGCAGCTGCTCCTTGATGAGGTCGACGCCGGTGACCATCTCGGTAACCGGGTGCTCTACCTGGATCCGGGTGTTCATCTCGATGAAATAGAACTCGCCGTTTTCGTACAGGAACTCGAAAGTACCCGCACCGCGGTAGCCGATCTCGATACAGGCGCGCACGCAGCGTTCACCGATGAACTTGCGCATCTCGGCGGTGATGCCCGGCGCCGGTGCCTCTTCGACCACCTTCTGGTGGCGACGCTGCATGGAGCAGTCGCGCTCGCCCAGATAGAGGGCGTTGCCCTGGCCGTCTGCCAGCACCTGGATCTCGATGTGGCGCGGGTTCTCCAGGTACTTCTCCATGTAGACCATGTCGTTCTTGAAGAACTGGCCTGCTTCGGACTTGGTCAGCGCGATGGCGGCAGCCAGCTCGGCTTCGCTGCGCACCACGCGCATGCCGCGACCACCACCGCCACCGGCGGCCTTGATGATCACCGGGTAGCCGATGCGCTTGGCAATGGCGGCGTTGTGCTTGGCATCGCTGTCAACCGGACCGTCGGAGCCCGGTACGCAGGGTACGCCCGCCTTCTTCATCGCCTCGATGGCGGAGACCTTGTCACCCATCAGGCGAATGGTCTCGGCGCGCGGGCCGATGAAGACGAAGCCGGATTTCTCGACCACTTCGGCAAAGTCGGCGTTCTCGGAGAGGAAGCCGTAGCCGGGGTGAATGGCAACGGCACCGGTCACCTCGGCGGCGGCGATGATCGCCGGCACGTTGAGGTAGGAGTCGGTACTGGCCGGTTTGCCGATACAGATGGTTTCGTCGGCCAGCAGCACATGCTTGAGCTCCCGGTCGGCGGTGGAGTGAACGGCCACTGTCTTGATCCCGAGCTCTTTGCAGGCGCGCAGGATCCGCAGGGCAATTTCACCGCGGTTGGCGATGACTACTTTGTCCAACATGGGTGGCGATTTCCCTTATTCGATGATGAACAGCGGCTCGTCGAATTCGACGGCCTGACCATTTTCAACCAGGATCGCTTTGATCACGCCGGCCTTGTCGGATTCGATTTGGTTCATCATTTTCATGGCTTCGACGATGCACAGGGTATCGCCGACATTGACGTGCTGGCCCACTTCCACGAACGGCTTGGCTTCCGGGCTGGAAGAGCGGTAGAAGGAACCGACCATGGGGGAGCGCATCAGGTGACCGGCCGGGGTGGCGTCGGCAGCCGGTGCTGCGGCGGCCGGGGCGGCGGCGACAGAAGCGGCTACCGGAGCAGCAACCTGCGGCATGATCATCTGCGGAGCAGCGGTCACCTGACCGGAGAAGTTGCGGCTGATGCGAACGGACTCTTCACCTTCGGAGATCTCCAGTTCGGCGATGCCGGACTCTTCAACCAGTTCAATCAGCTTCTTGATTTTGCGGATATCCATTAGCATTCTCTTTCTTCTTTATCTGATCAGT
The DNA here is from genome assembly GCF_041402265.1 of Aeromonas sp. S15(2024). Classification (NCBI taxonomy): domain Bacteria; kingdom Pseudomonadati; phylum Pseudomonadota; class Gammaproteobacteria; order Aeromonadales; family Aeromonadaceae; genus Aeromonas; species Aeromonas sp. S15(2024). The sequence continues at coordinate 138,791 of NZ_JBGLQY010000001.1, forward strand.
GATTATCAAGCCGCGCGCAACTGGTGCACGGCCGCGGTTAAAGCGAATTGGTAGCCATCGGCCCCCAGCCCACAAATGACCCCCTTGGCGACATCAGACAGATAGGAGTGATGACGGAAGGGTTCCCTGGCGTGGACGTTGGACAGGTGAACCTCGATAAAGGGGATGGCCACACCCAGCAGCGCATCGCGGATGGCGACACTGGTGTGGGTGAAGGCGGCCGGATTGATGATGATGAAGTCCACCTGACCCATGGCCTGGTGGATGCGGCCGACCAGCTCGTGTTCGGCGTTGGATTGCAGGTGTTCCAGTGTGACCCCGAGTTCGCCGGCACTTAGCGTCAGATCGGCGACGATCTCATCGAGCGTCTTGCTGCCGTAGATGCCCGGTTCCCGTTTGCCCAGCAGGTTCAGGTTCGGCCCGTTGAGCAGGAGAATTCGGTGTTTTTGCGACATATTGAGTACATCCTCGATGATAATGCTGCTATCTGTCAGCTATCTTGTGGACTACCAGAAATCTAGCCATTTTCTGCTCAAATCGGTGTGCACTGGCACACAGATTTCGCAATTATATTGATTTCGTGAAAATTAGCAGCATTTTACTGGTCTAATCTCTACATCTGTCTGTTTTTTGCTCTATTCGGTCGACTGTCAAAACACTCACTAGCAGGAATGACAAAGCCGGCACAGGGCCGGCTTTGGAGGCAAAAGGCAGACGGGATCAGGCGGCTTCGGACTTCTCGCGAATGAGTTTGTCCACTACGCCCGGATCCGCCAGGGTGGAGATATCCCCCAGGCTGTCGGTCTCGCCGGTGGCGATCTTGCGCAGAATGCGCCGCATGATCTTGCCGGAACGGGTCTTGGGCAGCCCCTCGGCCCAGTGGATCACGTCCGGGGTGGCGATGGCGCCGATCTCCTTGCGGACCCACTCCTTCACCTCCTTGTGCAGCTCCCGGCTCGGCTCTTCGCCGGCGATCAGGGTGACATAGGCATAGATGCCCTGGCCCTTGATTTCGTGCGGTACTCCCACCACAGCCGCTTCGGCGATCTTGGGATGAGCCACCAGCGCGGATTCGATCTCGGCGGTGCCCATGCGGTGGCCGGAGACGTTCAGTACATCATCCACCCGGCCGGTGATCCAGTAGTAGCCATCCTCGTCGCGACGGACACCGTCGCCGGTGAAGTAGCGGCCGGGGAAGGTGGAGAAGTAGGTCTGCTCGAAGCGCTCGTGATCGCCGAATACGGTGCGCATCTGGCCCGGCCAGGAGTCGGTGATCACCAGGTTGCCCTCGGTGGCCCCCTCCAGCGGCTCGCCCATGTTGTCCACCAGCGCCGGCTGCACGCCGAAGAAGGGGCGGGTGGCCGAGCCTGGCTTGAGATCGGTGACGCCGGGCAGCGGGCTGATGAGGATGCCGCCGGTCTCGGTCTGCCACCAGGTGTCGACGATGGGGCAACGCTCGTCGCCTATGGTGCGGTAGTACCACTCCCAGGCTTCCGGGTTGATGGGCTCGCCCACCGAGCCCATGATGCGCAGGCTCGAACGGGAGGTACCCTCAACGGCCTCGTTGCCCTTGGCCATCAGCGCGCGGATGGCGGTGGGGGCGGTGTAGAGGATGGTGACCTGGTGCTTGTCCACCACCTGGCTCATGCGGTTGGTCGCCGGGTAGTTGGGCACCCCTTCGAACATGATGGTGGTGGCGCCGTTGGCGAGTGGCCCGTAGACCAGGTAGGAGTGGCCGGTGACCCAGCCCACGTCTGCGGTACACCAGTAGATGTCCTCCTCGTGGTAGTCGAAGATGTACTTGAAGGTGAGGGTGGCATAGACCAGATAGCCGCCGGTGGTGTGCAGCACCCCCTTGGGCTTGCCGGTGGAGCCGGAGGTGTAGAGGATGAACAGCGGGTCTTCGGCACCCATCGCCTCCGGCGGGCAGTCGCTGCTGACGGCAGCCGTTGCCTCATGCCACCACAGATCGCGGTGGTTGTGCCAGGCGATGTTGCCGCCGGTACGTTTGAGCACGATCACCTTGCTGACCTTGGTCTCCGGGTTGGTGAGCGCTTCATCCACGTTCTTCTTGAGCGGCACCGGGCGGCCACCACGCAGCCCCTCATCGGCGGTGACGACGATGGTGGAGCCGGAGTCGATGATGCGACCGGCCAGGGCTTCTGGCGAGAAACCGCCGAAGACGATGCTGTGCACGGCACCGATGCGGGTACAGGCCAGCATGGCGATGGCCGCTTCCGGCACCATGGGCATGTAGAGGCAGACCACGTCGCCGCGATGCACCCCTTGTGCCTTCAAGACGTTGGCAAACTTGCACACCTCGGTGTGCAGCTCGCGATAGGTGAGCTTGCGATCCTCGGCCGGGTTGTCCCCTTCCCAGATGATGGCGACCTTGTCGCCGCGCTCGCTCAGATGGCGATCCAGGCAGTTGGCAGAGACGTTGAGCAGGCCATCTTCATACCACTTGATGGAGACGTGGCCCGGATCGTAGGAGGTGTTCTTGACCCGGGTATAGGGCTTCATCCAGTCGAGGATCTTGCCCTGCTCGCCCCAGAAGGCATCCGGGTTCTGCACCGAGGACTGGTACATGGCCTCATACCCCGCCTTGTCCAGCAGGGCGCCCTGGCTGATGTGGGCTTTGACCGGGTAGACCTTGCTCTCGCTCATGTGTCACTCCTTTGAATACATTTTTGTAATGATTGGATAACAACTTATACCTTTGGCAGGGGAGGGCAATTAGACTTTTGGATAGATGGCAACATCCGCTTACAGTCGCGTCGATGACAATTCATCGCCGATTGGGTAAAACGTCGCTTTTACCGATGGAGACAGCCCCCGTGTTGACCCTGCTTCTTTGCTCCTCCCTCTGGCAGTTCGAGGCCCCGAAGGCCACCGATGAGGCCGCATTGGCCGCTCCCCATGCCAATGGTCTTGAACTGACACCGACACAGCCCGATTCACCCTCACTGCGGGATCACATCAGCGGCCAGCTGAGCGAGGCATGGCTGGCGCGCAAGCCGCCGGTGTCCGTCACCCTCGGGGAGAAAAAGTCCTCCTATCCGCAGGACTCCTTGCTGGAAGAGTCACGCCGGCAGCAGGACGAAGGGTGGGATGCCAGGCTGACCTTCAACGATTGAGCCGGCAGCGGCTGTCACCCCCCTGGCGCGGGGGTCAGCACCAGTGATTCCTGCCCGCTGCCAGCTGCGCCGCCAGATGGGGCTCGGCCAGCGGATGGCTGAACAGATAGCCCTGCCCCTCCTGACAGTGGAGGGATTGCAGAAACTGGCGCTGGGCCTGGGTCTCTATCCCTTCGGCGGTCACCATCATGCCCAGGCTGTCGGCCAGGTTGACGATGGTGCGGCACAGCTCCCGGCTGTGCTTGTCATCGGGCAGCGCCTGCACGAAGGTCTTGTCTATCTTGATCCGATCGATGGGCAGGCTTTTCAGCAGGCTCAGGGATGAGAAGCCGGTGCCAAAATCGTCGATGGCGATCTGCACCCCCAGCTCCTTCAGCCGCTTGAACAGCTGCAGACTCTGGTCGACCCGCTGGATGATGCTCTCGGTGACCTCTATCTCCAGCCGCTGCGGCGGAAAACCGGTCTCGGCCAGGATGGCGGCGACCCGCTCCACGTAACCTGCCGAGCGCATCTCCCGTACCGACACATTGACCGACAGTCTGGGCACCGCCAGCCCTGCGGCCAGCCAGGCTTGCCCCTGCTGGCAGGCGGTACGCATCACCCACTCCCCAATCTGCTCAATAAGGCCGCACTCCTCGGCCACCGGAATGAAGCGGGTCGGCCCTATCATGCCCTCGCTGGGGTGCTGCCAGCGCAGCAGGGCTTCCAGCCCGCTCAGCTGGTTGCTGGCCAGATCCGTCATGGGTTGATAGAGGATGCAGAGCTGCTGCTGCTCGATGGCCTGGAACAGCCCCTGCTCCATGCTCAGTCGCTCCCGTGTCTGCTCCGTCATGTCCGGGGTATAGAAGAGGTAACCGTTGCGGCCCTGGTTCTTCGCCTCGTACATGGCACTGTCGGCGGCACTGACCAGGGTGTCCGGGGTGGTGGCGTGTTCCGGATAGAGGGCGATGCCGATGCTGGCGGAGACGGCCACCCGCTCGTGATCCAGCTCGACCGGTTCGCGCAGGCGGGCCAGCAGCTGCTCGGCGAGCCTGGCCAGCTCCTCCGGCTGCTCGAAGTAGGGGATCAGCACCAGAAACTCGTCGCCCCCCAGCCGGGCCGCCACGTCGTTGTGGTGCAGCAGTCGGCGAATGCGCTCGGCCAGCAGCTTGAGCAGCTCGTCCCCGGCCCGATGGCCCAAGGTGTCGTTGATCAGCTTGAAGCCGTCCAGATCGATAAACAGCAAGGCGAGCTGCTGCCGGTTGAGGTGGGCGGTCTTGATCTCCAGCTCAAGCCGCTCCTGCAGCAGGTTGCGGTTGCCGAGCTCGGTCAGGGGATCGTGATAGGCGAGGTGATTGAGCTGTGCCTCGGCCTTGCGAATGGCGCTGATGTCGGAGAAGGCGATGACATAGTTGGTGGTGTTGTGGCGGCTGTCGTGGACGGCGCTGACATGCTGCCAGGAGGTGAAGTAGCCACCATCCTTGCGCAGGCACATCATCTCGCCATGCCAGGCGTGGCTGCCGGGCAGCAGGGTGTGCCAGGGGTAGTCGATGTCGGTGTGGCGGCGCGGGTGCATGATGGCTTCCGGTGACTTGCCGACGACCTCGTCCTCCTCGTACTGGGTCATGCTGCAGAAGGCCGGGTTGACCGAGATGATCTGGCGCTGGCCATCCATGATGATGATGCCTTCGGCAGCGGTTTCGAACACCACGTTGGCCTGGCGCAGCTTGTCTTCCTGGGTGCAGCGATCGGTGGCGTCGTGGATCACCCCGGTGATGCGTCGCCCCAGATGTTCGCTGGCTGCCACGTGATCGGCATGGATGTCGACCCAGCCTCGCTGCTGATCGGGCCCCAGGTAACCTAGGGTGAGATGAATGGGGGCCGTGCCCTTGAGCGCCGCCCTGAGCTGCTCGCCAGAGAGAGGGTCGAAGCGCTTGATGAACTGCTCCATTCCCCCCTGAAACTCGCTGGCGGCGGTGCCGAGCAACTGTTCGACCCGGCCGTCAAACTGCAGTCTGTCCTCCTTGACGTGCCACTCCCACACTCCGATCCGGCCGGCATTCATGGCCAGTTGCAGCCGCCGCTGCGACTCGACCTGTTCGGTCACGTCGCGCACTATGGTGAGAATGCCGTCGGGCACGCCATGTTCGTCGAGCATGGGGCTGTAGATCGCCTGCCAGTGGCGTTGCTGGCCCTGATGGGCCGCGGTATGGCCGCTCAGGTTCAGCTCGACCCGGGGGACGCCGCTGCTGATGATCTGCTGGAACAGGGGCTCCAGTACGGGGGCCAGGGCCGGGACGATTTCCCGCAGGGTGTGGCCATAGTGCTCCTCCCGGGAGAGGCCGTTGAGGTCGGCCAGGGTCTGGTTGACGCTGCGGCAGCGAAAGTGGCGATCGAAGATGCCTATGCCAAACGGGGCCAGTTCGAACAGCTGCTGCAGCTCGTTCACGCTCAACTGCCCCGCCTGCGGCGGATCGGGCATGGCGTCGAAAAGCTCTTTCCCCATCACGGGACTCCGGAATTGACTGTTTTGTCATTTGAGGTGTTGTCAGTATGGCATGAAGCCTACTAGAGGGAAGAGGTGGGGGCTCATTTGCCCCCAATTTGGTTATTTTCCGAAGTGGTAGCTCAGGGTGAGGTTGATCACCGGTTGCCAGTCATGCTCCTTGATGAGCCACTGCTTGGCGCCGAACTCGGTGCCAAGGCGCCATTTCTGCCAGCACCAGCCGCGCTCCAGCGTGAGCCCCCAGTCCCGCAAGCCTTCGTTCGCCCCATAGGCGGCCATGTGGGCCTGACTGCCGCGGGTCAGCCAGAGATTGAGGGAGAGCCCGGCGGGCAGCGGCAGGCTGTGCTCCATGTACCAGAGCTGGCCATAGCGCCCGCTGACGTCATAGAGCTGGCCCAGGGTCAGCTGGTGATCGTCATCCAGTTGCCAGCCCAGGCGCCAGAGCGCGCTGAAGCGGGTGCGGTCGATCACCTCCATCGGGCTGACGCCGAGGGCGATAAAGCTCTTGTCGTAGAGCGGCAGCGCCACCCCGGCGCTCTGGCCGTCGGCGAAGATGAGGCCGACCTGGGTCTCCCGCTCGTAACCGACCCAGAACTGGGTGCTGTCGCTGCTGCCGCTGCCCGCCTGCTTGCTGTCCAGCTGCCACTGACCGCCGATGGCCAGCTCCTTGGCGCAGACCGGCAGCGCCAGGAGCAGCAGCACCAGCCAGTGCTTATTTGTTGCCATAGAGCCGCACCCAGTCCCGATCCTGATGCATGCCCATCAGATGGCAGATGATGCCGGAACGCTGGAAGGCGTAGATGAGCAGCACGCTGGTGGCGCTGAGCGCCATGATGAGGCCGAAATTGTTGGGCAGGATGGTGCCCTGGCGGGCGGTCCACCACAGCAGGAGCGGGCCCCACAGGTGTACGAAGATGCTCTTGTGGAAGATGAAGACGGTCAGCGAGTACATGCCGATCCAGTTGAGGGGGCGCCAGCAGAGGCGAATGTTGCGTTGATGCAGCCAGAGCACGGCCCCGATCACCAGAAACTCCATGCCCCAGATGCCGGCACGTCCGATCATGTCCATCGCCAGCTCGTGCTCGTTGGCGTAGATGTCGCTGAGCTCGACCGTGCTGCTCTCGCCGAACATGAGATAGCAGGCCAGCGCCACCAGCGAGAGCGTCAGCACCAGCGTGTTGAGGCGGTCCCGCCATTGGGGTCGCTGATGCCAGCACCAGCCGTAGAGGAAGCCGAAGCAGCCGCTGGCCATGAAGAGGTCGAGGCGGGCATCCAGCTCGTAGTCGGGGTGCACATGCAGCTTCATCCAGCCATCGAGGTGACCGAGCAGATCCTGCACGCCGAGCTGATCCAGCAGCAGGCTGAGCAGGGTCAGCAGCAGCATGCCGCGGATGCCGAACCAGGCGTAGACCAGCGAGAAGAGCGCCAGCAGGCACATCCACAGCATCACCGGATAGAAAGAGATCGCCTCGCCGAAGTTGGGGGCGATGACCAGTCCTTCCACATAGAGCACCAGTATGATGCTGGCGAACAGCACCAGCTTGCCGCCCAGCTGCGGTCTGAAGCTGGCCTGATCACGGCGACTGAGGTTGAAGGCGGCCAGCGCCAGGTAGATCTGGCTGACCCAGGGGATGAGCCAGGCCGACACCTGGGCCGTCAGATGATCCATGGGCAGCAGCTGACCGGCCATCGCCTTGTGGGAGAGGTAGAAGCTGTCCCACAGGGCGTGCTCCCGATTGAAGAAGTCGATGTACCAGTAGTTGAGGTAGCCGGTGTAGTGCTCGAAGACGGCCATGAAGATGACGAGCCCTCGCAGCAGATCGAGGCCCGTGATGCGCGCATCCTGTGGAGGCATGCTGATGCTCCTGTATCGGTCGGAAAAGGAGCGGCACTATAGCGGTTGTCGTGAAACTGAACGGGAGCTGAATGTAAGCGAATGTTACCCGCAATTACCCCGCTGACCTTGCCACAAGGGCAACCGGGGGGATCGGGCTGTCATGATTTGTAATAGTTTTGGCGCTTTTTCAGCCTTTCTGGCGGCCAAACGCCTGGATGCCGCGCACCAGGACCAGCCAGCCGACCACGTGAAACGGCAGCGCCATGGCGTAGAGCAGCAACCAGTGGCTCTCGGTGCCGCTGCTATTGATGAAATCGATCCAGGAGGCCAGCAGGGCCAGCATGCCCGCTATCTGGAAGCGGCGGCGCAGCACCACCTCGACGCCCAGATTGGCAAGATAGAGCGTCAGCAGTATGCCGGCAAAGCCGGTGAGCTGGGCGGTGCCGTAGAGTTCTCTGTCCGGGTTGAACAGCAGGGCGACGAGGGGAGTAATGCCCTGATCCAGCGGGATCAGGGCCAGCAGCCAGCAGGCGATGAGCAGCAGGGCTGTCTTCATGCCGGGCTCAGTCGGCGGCTTGCGCCGGTTTGACCAGGCTGAGGTAGTTGGCATCCATCTTGAGGAATACCCCCAGCAGCCGGGCACTGGCGCCGTAGAAGCCGAACTGGTCGGCGGCGCGGCAGGCGCTCTCGAACTTGTCGAACCAGCCGAGCAGGTGGCCGTGCAGCAGGGACTCCTGCTCGCCGAGCCAGCTTTCACGCTGGGCGGCGGTGGTCGCCTCGGCGGCGCGGATGATGAGGTTGCCCATCAGATCCAGCTCGATGGCCAGGTGATCGGCAGGCTCCTTGTATTTGTCGCTGACGTTGATGCCCAGGCGTTCGAGGCGAGCCTGCATCTCGCTCATGGGGGCCTGCATCAGCAGCTTGCCCTCGCCGCGATAGAGCGACTCGTAGGGCAGGGCGCCCTGCTTGGGATCCACCAGGAACAGACCGGCGAAGTCGGCGGCGAGCTCCAGCTGGCGATCCGGGCGCACCAGCAGGCGGGCGATGGCCTCGTTCAGTTCGGTCACTGCCTCGCGCATGGGGTCGAGAGTGGAGAGGCTCTTCAAGAAGCTGCGCACGTCATAGGTGTCGTATTCAGCGATCTGTGCATCACTGAGCTCGGCAGCGAACAGGGTGGAGAACCACCAGTAAAGCTCGGCCCGGCGTTCGCTGGTAGCCATGAATTCCTGCATTTATCCTCCGTGGATGACAATCGGGAGCCATAGAGGCTCCCGATTCTAACGACTTTAAAAATAAAGGAAACTCAAGGGGTGACTTTCGTCCCCTCGGGTCACAGTGCCGGGAACATGGGATCTATGCCCTTGGCGGATTCCGGCGCTCCGAAGGCGGTGACGGCCGGCGCCTGCCCGCGGAACTTCTCGATCTCCACCAGGGCGGTGTGGGCCGTAGTGGCCTGCGCCAGGCTGGAGGAGCCTATGTCCGCGGTCAGCACGTTGGGGTCACCATAGGTACACAAGGTCCCCACCTTGCCGCCCTCCTGCGGGCCGTACCAGGCCCCCTCCTGGATGCGCACCACACCGGGGGCGTAGTCATCGCTCACCACCAGACCGGCCAGCACCTGACCGCGGCCGTTGAAGACCCGCACCAGATCCCCGTCCTTGAGCCCGCGCGCCCTGGCGTCCTGCGGGTTCATGTAGACAGGCTCGCGCCCCTGCACCGTGTAGGTGGCGCGGTAGGCATCGGAGGAGCAGAGCTGGCTGTGCAGGCGTTTGTCCGGGTGACAGGATTGCAGGTGCAGCGGGAACTGCTGGCTGCCCGGCCCGCCGTGGGAGCGCTCGTAAGGCTCGATCCAGACCGGGTGGCCCGGGCAATCCGCGTAGCCGTAGTCGGCGATGGTCTTGGAGTAGATCTCGATGAGGCCGGACGGGGTGCCCAGCGGCTCCAGATCCGGCTCCTTGCGGAACGACTCGTGCCGCACCCAGGGCTGGCCCGCCGGAAAGCTGACGAAGCCTTCACCGTGCCAGAACTGGCTGAAGCGGGGCAGGCGGATACCGATGCCGCGGCCCTGCAGGCGGGCGTCGTCATAGATGCTCTGGATCCACTCCAGCTTGCTCTTGCCACCGGTGAACTCGGCCTCGCGATCGAAGCGACGGCACAGATCGGCGAAGATGTCGTAGTCGTCGCGCGCCTCGAACAGCGGCTCGACCACCTTGTGCATGGCCAGGATGCCGGCGTTGGAGTGGGAACCCCACTGCTCGATGTCATCCCGTTCGTAAGTGGTGGTGGCCGGCAGCACGATATCGGCGAAGCGGCAGCTGGCGGTCCACTGGTGATCCACGCTCACCACGGTTTCCAGCTTGCGCCAGGCGGCGATCATCTTGTTGCGATCCTGCTGGTGGTGGAACGGGTTGTTGCCGCAGAACACCGCCATCTTCATCTGGGGGTAGGTGATGGTCTGACCGTTGAAGGCAATGGTCTTGCCCGGGTTCAGGATGCAGTCGACGAAACGGGCCACCGGGATGAACCTGGAGTAGCCCTTCCAGTCGCCGTCGTGCAGCGGCTTGACCCCGGGAATGACCGAGCTGAAGCCGGACATGATGGGGCCTGTGCTGGTGATGGTACCGGCGCCGTTGTAGTGCCAGCCAAAGCCGTAGCCGCCGCCCGGCAGGCCGATCTGGCCCAGCATGGAGGCCAGCACCACCAGCATCCAGGCGTACTGTTCGCCGTGGTGCATGCGCTGCACGCACCAGCCGCCGATGAGCTGAGTGCGGCCGCTGGCCATGGTGCGCGCCAGCTCGCGAATGGTCTCGGCAGGCACGCCACAGATGGCGGAAGCCCACTCGGCATCCTTCACCTGGCCATCCTTGGTGCCCAGCAGATAGGGCAGGAACTTGTCAAAGCCGGTGGTGTAGTTCTTCAGGAACGCCTCGTCGTGACGCTTTTCGCTGTAGAGGGTATGGGCGATACCCAGCATCAGGGGCACGTCGGTCTGCGGGTTCAGGGTAACCTGATCGCAATTGAGGTACTTCTGGGTCTTGGACTTGACCGGGTCGACGCTGATGACCTTGATCTCGCCCTTGGCCACTTTCTCTTTCAGCTGTGCCCAGTATTCGTAGACGCTGTGATCCGGCACCAGCCAGCCCACCTGCAGGTTCTTGATGGGGTCGGAACCCCAGATGACGATGGTCTTGCTGTGCTCCAGCACCAGCGGCCAGGAAGTCTGCTGCTCGTACACCTCCATGGCGCCCGCCACGTGGGGCAGGATCACCTGGGCGGCGCCGGTGGAGTAGTCACCGGCCTTGGCCAGATAGGTACCGTGCAGGTTCATGGCGCGGCCCAGCATGGCGCCGGCGGAGTGCAGCTTGCCGACCGACTGCCAGCCGGAGTGACCGGCGTAGAGGGCGCTCGGGCCATAGGTCTTCTGCACTCGTTCCAGCTCGTGATAGAAGAAGTCCAGCGCCTGGGACCAGGTCACCCGCACGAAGCGGTTCTGGCCGCGCTCGCTGGTGTCGGACTGGTGGCCCTTGCGCAGCCAGTCCAGCCGTACCATGGGGTAGCGGATGCGGGAGGGGTTGTAGACCACTTCACTCAGGGCCTTGAGCATCTCGGTCGGATGCTTGTCATGCTCGAACGGCAGGGTCTCGACCCAGCGGCCATCGACCACACGGGCGCGGAAGGCGCCCCAGTGGGAGCCGGACTGCACCAGTTTTTCGCCGGACTCGGCGGCCATCACGGCGCGACCGAGCAGGGAGGGGCCGATCAGGGCGCTGGCACCGCTGGCCAGCAAGCCACCCAGAAAACCACGACGGGAAATATTGATCATCTTGTTATTCCTTTCTCAAATCCGGACTTAGTGGCTGCCCTGACCACCGGTATCGGCGGCATGGTTTTGCAGGTACTTGAGCAGGGTGCGCTCCTCTTCCTTGCTCAGGCGGTAGTAGGCGGACATGGCCTTGAGACCCGAGATCCAGCCGTTGGCGGTGAAGTGAGCCGGATCCGGCGCCGCGTGGCAGGAGTTGCAGGTGGACTTGTACATCTCGCCGGCATAATCCCAGATCGGTTTGAGGGAGGATTCGAGGCCCTTGCCATCGACCCAGGCCTGCACCTGCACCTGTTCCCACTTGATATGGGTGGCGCTGTCAGTTTCCTGTTTCAGGATCTTCTCGTTCGCCCTGAGCTCATCACGGATGGTGGCCACGAAGACCCGCTTGCCCATGTACTCGCTCAGCACGCGCCCCTTGCCTTCGGTTTCGCGCCAGCCTTCGATGGTCACCTTGAGGCGATCGCCGCTGCGGGCCACCACCTCGATGCGGGAGGCGGGCAGCAGCTTGCCGACCGGATCGGTACTCTCTTCGTTTTCGTAGAGATCCTTCTCGCCCAGGGTGTAGAGGGTCTCGGCGGCCGGTGCCTCTTGCGCATCGCCTGCCAGGGTGGCGTAGGTGGCACGGAAGCCGCCCGCCATGTTCGGCAGCTCGTGGGCTATGCCCTTGTGGCACTCGATGCAGTTCATGTTCTTGGCGGCGGCATCCTTCATCGCCAGGGCGGCGGCGGGGGACTGCTTGGCGTGATCCATGTTGTCGTAGCTGTGGCAGGACTTGCAGGTCTTGGAGTTCTGGCTGCTCATGCGGGCCCAGACCTTCTCGGCCAGGTGCAGGCGCCTGTCTTCAAACTTCTCCTGGGTGTCGATGCTGTGGCCTATGTACTGCTGATAGAGGTCGTTGGCCGCCTCCATCTTGCGGGCCACCTTGCCGACGAAGTCCTTCGGCTGGTGGCAGTCGGTACAGATGGCCTGGACGCCGGAGGCGTTCTTGAAGTGGATGGACTCCTTGTACTCGGGGTAGACGGTGTCCTTCATGGTATGGCAGGAGATGCAGAACTCGAGGGTACTGGTCTTCTCGAAGCCGTAGTGCAAGCCGACGCTGCCGGCCAGGGTGACCCCGACGCCGGCCAGCACCAGCGCCAATACCGACCAGCGACGGCTGGGGGTGCGCAGGAAATGCCACAGTTTTTTCATCATGCTCTCTCACATCGCTTTTTTGATGGAGGCCATGATAGGGAGGCGTTGTGAACAGGGCTGCCGCCGAAAATTAACGAAATAGGGGTATTTATGAAAAATTATGAATAGAATAATCCCCCCATGTTGAACTCTGTCGAACCCTGCGGACCCTGCCCATGAGCCACCACATTCTGGTTGTTGAAGACGATGTCGTGACCCGCGAGAAGCTGACCGGCTACTTCGAGCGGGAGGGCTATCGGGTGACCGCGGTCGAGAACGGCCAGGAGATGCGGGCCGTGCTGGCCGAGCAGGAAGTGGCCCTGGTGATGCTGGACATCAACCTGCCGGGGGAGGATGGCCTGCTGCTGACCCGCGAGCTGCGCGCCCGCAGCACGGTGGGGATCATCTTGGTAACTGGCCGCAGCGATGCGGTGGACAGGATAGTGGGCCTCGAGATGGGGGCCGACGACTATGTCACCAAGCCGTTCGAGCTCAGGGAACTGCTGGTGCGGGTCAAGAACCTGCTGTGGCGAATCTCGTTGGCCGCAGCCCAGCTGAGTGAGCCGGCGGTGGCCGACGATGCGGTGCGCTTCGGCCCCTGGCGCTTCGATATTCCCCGTCGCCAGCTCAGCCGTGACGGGGTGCCGGTGCGCCTGACCAAGGCAGAGTACGAGGTGCTGGTGGCCTTTATCGCCAATGCCGGGCGGGTGCTGAGCCGGGAGCGGATCCTGGCCCTCACCAGCCACCGCGGTGATGGCCCGAGCGATCGCACCATAGACGTGCTGATCCGCCGCCTGCGGGGCAAGATGGAGCTGGATCCCCGCGACCCGCAACTGTTCGTCACCGTGCACGGGGAAGGTTATCTGTTCGCCGGCGAGCTGGCCGCCTGATCCTCAGCTTTGCGAGGCACTCAGGCCGATGGCCGGGTGTCAAACTGCGGGCAGTCATCCCCTATCTGGTGCCAGGGCGCCTTGGAGCCGACGAAGATGTGAAACGCGGGCTTCTGGCTCGGCGCCTCGTCCAGTATCCCCAGCCGTAGATTTATCTTGCCCGTGCTGCGCTTCTGGCTGAACAGGCTGGAGCCGCAGTGGCGGCAGAAGGCGAGGCTGGTCTCGTCCGATTTCTGGTAGCGGCCGATGGCCTCGCTCCCCTTCGCGATGGTTACCTTGTCACCATCCAGCCCGCCGACCGAGGCGTAGTCCGCCCCGGAAAACTTGCGGCACTCAGAGCAATGGCAGTTGCCCATGTAGTCGAACTGATCCGGCAGGGTCAGGGCCACGGCGCCGCACAGGCAGCTCGCATGCAATGTGTTCATCTCTTCTCCTTGAGTACTTGGTTAGTTGCCGCTGGCGTCGAAGCCGACCCGGTAGACGGGGCGAAAGGTGCCATCGGACAGAGAGTTGGCGGGATTGGCCAGGGGGGCCTCCAGAGTCAGGATGGGGGGGCCCATCACCCGCGGGCACTGCTGCTCGCCGGCCTCGGGTCTTTGCAGCAGACAGACCGCCTGGGCCACTGCAAGGCGCCCCTGCTGGCGCATCTGATCGCTGTTGGCGGCCAGGACCTTGCCCCGTCGCAGGCCGCGTTGCACCCCGTGGCTGAAGTAGGTGCTCAATACTTGGGGTTTTGTGAGTTGGCGCTGCGCCAGCTCGTTGACCGCCACTTCGGCGGCGATGGCGCCCCCCACCAGATAGTCGAGGTCGGGGTGGCGGGCCAGGGTCTGCTGCACCAGGGTGCGCTGGATCTCGCGGCTGTTGTCACCGCGCGCCGTGGTCACCAGCCTGATGGCGCTGCCCTGGATGGCTGCGGCAAAGCCGGGCTCGACGAAATTGTTGCCACCGCTCGCCTGCGGGCCGGGAAAGAGCGCCACCGTCACTGGCGGGCTGCCTGCAGGGTGGCGCTGTGCCAGCCAGTGGCCCATGCGCCAGCCCATCTGATACCAGGAGACCCCCACCTTGGCCTTGACCAGTCCGGCGGGCAGATCGTTGACCAGGCCGAACACCGGCAGCGGGCTGGCGCCGATCGCCTCGCCGAGCCCGTCGTAGCTCACCGCGCCGAGCAGGATGGCGTCGCTCCCCTCGCTCACGCACTGCTGCAACTGGCGGCGCTGTTCGGCAAGGGCGCCGTAACCGCCCGCCTCGTGGATACGCAGCTTCACGCCGAGCCGCTTGGCCTCCTCCACCATGCCCTGATTGACCGACAGCCAGTAGGCATCGCGCAGGTGGGGGTAGAAAGCGCACAGGGTCAGGGGGCGGGTGACGGGGGCTGGCCCTTGCCAGTTCAGGCGAGCCGGCTTGCCGCCGAAGGCGCCGTCCGGCCAGTGATCCACCTCGAAGGCGAGGGCGCAGGCCGGGAGCAGCAGGAGCAACAGGGAGAGACAGACGCTTCGCATGGCCGGGGGTTTTGTTAAAGTGTGGGGCCATATTATCCGGTCAAAGTCGACCACAACCAAGGGGCTTCGCGTGAGAATCTTTTCCGGCCTGGGTGGCAAGCTGCTGCTGGCCTTCTCCCTGATGGCGCTGCTGACCCTGGGGGCCTCCCTGCTGGGCTGGTTCGGGCTCACTCATCTGCGCCAGCTGGAGCAGGGGGTTAAGCAGACCCTGGCGGATCAGGAGCTGGCCCGCACCCTGGCGCGGCTCGGCGGCGAGATCCAGAGCTCTTCCCACCTGCTGGCCTCCGCCACCAGCGAGGGGGAGCGGGAGCATCAGGGGCGGCTGCTCACCCTGCAGGGGCAGCAGATGCAACAGGTGTTGGAGCAACTGGGCCATGGCGGCGGCAAGCAGACCCCCGACGAGTTGCATCGCCTCAGCCAGACCATCATCGGCAACCTGGGCCAGCAGGGCTGGCTGGTGGGGGAGCGGCTGACGCTGATGGCCGACGGTAGCGCCCTGCGCTCCCGCCTGGTGACGGCCGCCGGTCAGGTGGCGGAGCTGGCCCGCAGCCAGATGGAGAACGCCGAAACCGTGATGGTGGCGGGGCTCGGCTCCCTCTATTCACTGCAGGGACGGTCTGCAGATCGGGCTATCGATCGGCTGCTGGAGCAGGATCTCGACTGGCTGGAGCAGATGACGGAGCTGCGCCACCGCACCCTGATGCAGCAGCAGCGTATCGAGGAGATCTGGCGCAGCGACCGGCAGGAGGGGCTGCAAACCCTGCTGCAGGAGGTGCGCGGGGAGCTGGCCATCCTGCGACTGCGCGCCGGGGCGGTGACGGATCCGGCCCGCCGCCAAGCGGTGGAGCGGGCGCTGGACGAGCTGGAGCAGAGCGATCGGCTGGTGCAACTGCGCAGCGACTGGCTCGGCAAGGGGGAGGCGCTGCGGGTGTTGGCCGCCGCCAACGACGCCCTGATGGGGAGTCTCAACCGTCAGGTCGGTACCCTGGTCAGTCAGGCCCGCGACTCCCTGGGAGAGAGCCAGCAGGCATTGAGCCAGCGGCTCAAGCTGCTGGAGCGGGCCCTGATGGTGATCGGCCTGCTCACCCTGGTGCTGCTCATCCTGTTGATGTGGCGCATGGTCTATGGTCGCATTGTCTGGCCGCTGCAGCGAGCGGTCGCCGGGATGAGCCGGCTGGCGAAGGGGGAGCTGGCGCCGCTGACGCCGGTTGGGGAGGTCGGGCGCGACGAGCTGGCGGAGCTGGGGCGGGCGCTGCAGGTGTTTCGCGACAACGCCATCGAGCTTGGCCGCTATCAGCGGGAGCTGGAGTCGAGGGTCGAGGAGCGCACGGAGCAGCTCAGCCACGCCAATGCGCGCCTCAACGAGGAGGTGGGGAAGCAGCGGCTGGCCCGCGCCGAGGCGGAGCAGGCCAACCGGGCAAAATCGGTGTTCCTTGCCACCATGAGCCACGAAATTCGCACCCCCATGAACGGCATCCTCGGCGGCCTCACCCTGCTGGAGGACACCCACCTCAGCGAGACCCAGCAGCGCTACCTGGCCGCCATCGAGCAGAGCGGCGAATCTCTGCTGGAGATCCTCAACGACATTCTCGACTACTCCAAGATCGAGGCGGGCCATGTGGAGGCGCGCCGCGAGCCCTTCTCCCTGCGCCCGCTGGCCGAGGAGCTGATCGCCCTGTTCGGGCCAAGGGCTGACGCGAAAGGGGTGACGCTGGCGCTGGAGTATGCCCCCTCGCTTCCCCCCGTGGTGGAGGGGGATCTGGGCAAGCTGCGCCAGGTGCTGGCAAACCTCTTGGGCAATGCGGTCAAGTTTACCGGCGAGGGGCGCATCACCCTGGTGGTGGCGCCGTTGGCCTGCGCGGGCCCCTGCGCCGAGCCCTGCATCCGCTTCGTGGTGAAAGACACCGGCCCCGGCATCCCGGCAGGGGAGCAGGAGGCGGTGTTCGAGGCCTTCCGCCAGCGCAAGCGGGACATGGGCCATCAGGGGGGCACGGGGCTGGGGCTCGCCATCAGCCGCCGGCTGGTGGCCGCCATGGGGGGGGAGCTTATGCTCTCCAGCGAGCCGGGGCTGGGGTGTGAATTCAGCTTCAGCCTGCCGCTGCAACGCTCGGCGGCTCAGCTGCCGGCCAGCGCCCAGCCGGTGCGCCTCGGCCAGCCGCGGGAGATCCTGCTGGTGGAGGACAACGAGATCAACCGGCTGGTGGCCGAGGGCATGCTGGTGCGCCTCGGCCACAGGGTCACCCTGGCCGAGGATGGGCGCAGCGCGCTGGCGCGGGTGACCGAGCGCCCCTTCGAGCTGGCCCTGCTCGACATCAACCTGCCGGACATGGATGGCATGACGCTGCGCGAGGATCTGGTGGCCATCAGCGAGGAGGAGCATGGCTGCGGCCTGCCCGCCATCGCCATCTCGGCCCAGATGTACCCGGAGGACGTGCGCGCCTGTCTGGCGGCCGGGTTCGCCGATTTCGTCGGCAAGCCGGTGCGGCTGGCGGCGCTGGCCGCGGCCATCGACCGTCTGTCTGCGGGGGAGGAGATGCCTCCCCTGGCGGCGGACAAGCCGCTCGCTGGTAGTGGGACCGCCAACCGGGTGCTGGAGGCGGATCTGGCCCTGCTCGGCAGTCAGCGCATTCGCCAGCTCATCGCCCTGTTTGCCGAGCAGGGGGCGCCCCTGGTGGTCGAGCTGGCGCACAGCGAAGGGGAAGCGCAGCGCGCGCTGGCCCACAGGCTCAGGGGCAGCGCCCTGGCGCTCGGGCTGGATGATTTCGCGGCGCAGTGCGCCGCCGTGGAGCAGGGGCTGCTGGATGGAGGGGCGCTGGCCGGGCCGTTTGAGCAGGCGCTGGCCGGTTTGCGGGCGTGGCAGGCGAAGCATTTGCCGGATTAGCGGCAAGGAGGCGTGGTTCACGTCCGCGCAGGAAGGTCATTGTTCTTCGCGGTAGAGCGGCTGCCTGCACTGGGCGCAGAGGTGCTGGCGGCGGAAGTCGGCCTGGTGCACCAGGCCCACATCCAGTTGCTGATGATGGCCGCAGTGAATGCAGAAGAGGATGTCGCCGTCGATAGCGTCCGGGTGCGCTGCCAGATACTGCTCGCGGGTGGGCAACTGGTCCCATTGGGTGGTGAAAGGGCTCTTGCGACTGCCGGTGTAGTAGATCCAGTAGAACAGCGCGAATACCGAAATAATTAGAAACAGCATCAAGTTATCCAGCATGGCTTACTCCCGTGAGTCTGCGGTGTGACAAGACAAGAGGGTGACGCGAGCAGCAGTTGACCGGATGCGGTGAGGGGCCCTTCCGTTGCCGGCCTGCGCGCCGGGCAACTGCTGTGCCTGTTAAAGATGTTATCTGTTAGTAAATGCTATATCCATGATCTGGCTCTGGTTTTGGCCGGCTGATGAGCCATGCTCCGGTACTTGGCCGAGTGTATCGGCGGCGCATGAAGCGTGCGCCGGCCGGGCTGGCGTGGGCTCGCCGGCGGGTCGCTGCCCGCCTGGTCGGTGTGAAATTTGCGACGCATTTTACATTTTTTAAACAATTTTTTGGGTGGTTGGACTGTCTCTTTGATCCAGCTCACGTTACAATGCGCCTGCCCACTTCACCTATCGCGCAAACGATTTTCAGGAGAGAAACGGATGTTGAAACGTGACATGACCATTGCCGGCTATGATCCCCAGCTGTGGCAGGCCATCACAGACGAGACCCGTCGTCAGGAAGAGCATATCGAGCTGATTGCGTCCGAGAACTACACCAGCCCCCGCGTCATGGAAGCCCAGGGCTCCCAGCTGACCAACAAGTACGCCGAAGGTTACCCCTCCAAGCGCTACTACGGTGGTTGCGAGTATGTGGATGTGGTTGAAACCCTGGCTATCGAGCGCGCCAAAGAGCTGTTCGGTGCCACCTACGCCAACGTGCAGCCGCACTCCGGCTCCCAGGCCAACAGCGCCGTCTACATGGCCCTGCTGCAACCGGGCGACACCGTGCTGGGTATGAACCTGGCTCACGGCGGTCACCTGACCCACGGCTCCCCGGTCAACTTCTCCGGCAAGCTGTACAACATCATTCCCTACGGCATCGACGAATCCGGCAAGATCGACTACGACGAGATGGAGCGTCTGGCCGTTGAGCACAAGCCGAAGATGATGATCGGCGGCTTCTCCGCTTACTCTGGCGTTGTCGACTGGGCTCGCATGCGCGAGATCGCCGACAAGATCGGTGCTTACCTGTTCGTCGACATGGCCCACGTGGCTGGCCTCATCGCCGCCGGTGTCTACCCGAACCCGGTGCCCCACGCTCACGTGGTCACCTCCACCACCCACAAGACCCTGGCCGGTCCGCGCGGTGGTCTGATCCTCTCCGCCGCTGACGACGAGGAGCTCTACAAGAAGCTCAACTCCGCCGTCTTCCCGGGTGGTCAGGGTGGTCCGCTGATGCACGTCATCGCCGGCAAGGCCGTTGCCTTCAAAGAGGCGTTGGAGCCCGAGTTCAAGACCTATCAGGCCCAGGTCGTCAAAAATGCCAAGGCGATGGCTGCCACCTTCATCGAGCGCGGCTACAAGATCGTCTCCGGCGGTACCGACAACCACCTGATGCTGGTTGATCTGATCGGCCGCGAGCTGACCGGTAAGGATGCCGACGCTGCGCTGGGCAAGGCCAACATCACCGTCAACAAGAACTCCGTGCCCAACGACCCGCGCTCCCCGTTCGTCACCTCCGGTGTGCGGATCGGCACCCCGGCCATCACCCGCCGCGGCTTCAAGGAAGCCGAGTCCATCCAGCTGACTCACTGGATCTGCGACGTGCTGGACAACCACGACAACGACGAAGTGCTGGCCAACACCCGCGAGAAGGTGCTGGACATCTGCCGCCGTTTCCCGGTTTACGCATAATCGACCCGCTTTCAGGTTGAACGGCAATGCCACCCTCGGGTGGCATTGTTTTTTGTGGCGTTTGGCAACATGAGAGGGGCTATGAGTCAGCACAGCAAAGAGCAGTTGCAAGGTACAAGGGCCGGGCCCAATGCAGAGCGGGACTTGGCGTCGGCAGCGCTCAGGCAGGCGATCCGCGCCCAGTACCACTTTCGCGCCAGTGAACAGGGGCTGCTGGCCTGGGACGTGCGCCGGCTGGTGTGGCTGAGCCGCGATCTGCCGGTGCAGGGGGTGGCACTGAACGAGATTGCCGAGCTCGACCAGCAGCACTGGTACGGCCATGACGCCACCCGCCCCACGGTGCGCAGCGTGGTGGAGCATTGCCAGTTGATGATGGCGGCCGATCTCGCCTATCCCATCCTGCTGGACAGCGCCGGCCGGGTGATGGACGGCATGCACCGGGTGGGCAAGGCATTGATGCTGGGCCACAGCCATATCGAGGCGCGCCGCTTTGCCGTGGATCCATCGCCCGACTATCAGGATTGTGACCCCGATACCCTGCCTTATGATGACTGAGTCCAGTCAAATGGATGACTGGGGTGGGCGCCTAAAACAGCTCTGATGTTCAAGAAATGGATGGCAGGAGATAGCTCAATGAAGAGAGTGCTGGAGATCCGGAACTACCGGCTCAAGGCCGGTAGCCGGGCAGAGTTTCATAGGTTGGTTGCAGAGCTGAGTTTGCCGCTGCACCGCGAGTGGGGAATGGATGTGGTGAATAATGGCCCTTCCTTGCACGATCCGGACGTCTATTTTTTGATGCGGGCTTACGATGATCTTGACGATCTGACCCGTTCACAGGCGGCATTCTATGCCACGGATGCATGGAGAGAAGGTCCGAGAGAAGCCATCGTCGAGCTGATAGAGAGCGACACCAATACTGTGCTCTGGCTGCCTGATGTCGCCATTGATGCACTTCGTGGTTGCTGATGGCATCTGTCACTTCCCTTGTTTTCACGGGTTTTTACCGGTTCCGGATGGCCGTGCTACACTGGCCGGCCTAGAGCCGGCCCCGGTGGTCGGCGCCCTTTTCCGTCAACGCCGGAGGTCCGATGCATTGCCCTTTCTGTAGTGCGGTAGATACCAAGGTGATCGATTCCCGTCTGGTGGCCGAAGGCCATCAGGTACGCCGCCGTCGCGAATGCCTGCTCTGCCACGAGCGCTTCACGACCTTCGAGATGGCCGAGCTGGTTATGCCCCGCGTCATCAAGTCCAACGGCTCGCGCGAGCCTTTCAACGAAGACAAGTTGCGTGCCGGCATCCTGCGGGCACTGGAGAAGCGGCCGGTGAGCATGGAGGCCATCGAGAAGGCGGTCAACCACATCAAATCCCGCCTGCGGGCCACCGGCGAACGCGAAGTGGCCTCCGAGCTGGTGGGCAACCTGGTGATGGACGAGCTCAAGGGGCTCGACAAGGTGGCCTATATCCGCTTTGCCTCCGTCTATCGCAGCTTTGAAGACATACGTGAATTCGGTGAAGAGATCGCCAAGCTGGAGAAGTGAGTCTTTCTTCCAAACCAGGTTGCCGCGTTCGATTACGCTGCGCTAATCGAACCTACGATATTGCGTAAGCCTGGATGTGCTGTCAGAGGAGCCCAGATGTTTAGTCAAGACGATTACCAATGGATGAGCCGGGCCCTCGAACTGGCCCGCCGCGGCCGCTACACCACGGCCCCCAACCCCTGTGTTGGTGCCGTGCTGGTGAAAGGCGGCGTGGTGGTGGGAGAGGGCTGGCACCAACGGGCCGGTCAGCCCCATGCCGAGGTTTATGCCCTGCACGCGGCCGGCGATGAGGCCCGCGGCGCCACCGCCTACGTGACCCTGGAGCCCTGCTCCCATCACGGTCGCACCCCGCCCTGCGCCGAGGCGCTGATCAAGGCCGGCGTGAGCCGGGTGGTGGCCGCCATGGTGGACCCCAACCCTCAGGTAGGGGGGCGCGGCCTGCGCATGCTCTCCGAGGCGGGCATCAAGACCGATTTCGGTCTGCTGGCTGCCGAGGCCGAGGCGCTCAACCCGGGCTTTTTCAAGCGGATGCGTACCGCCTTCCCGCAGGTGACGGTCAAGCTAGGCGCCAGCCTGGATGGCCGCACTGCCATGGCGAGCGGCGAGAGCCAGTGGATCACCTCCCCGGAGGCGCGTCGCGACGTGCAGCGACTGCGGGCCCGCCACGATGCGGTGCTCTCCAGCGCCGAAACCGTGCTGGCGGACAACGCCTCCCTCACCGTGCGCTGGGACGAGCTGCCCCCCTCGGTCAAGGCCGTCTATCCCAAAGAGACCCTGCGCCAGCCGCTGCGGGTCATCGTCGACTCGCAAAACCGACTGACCCCGGATCTGCTCCTGTTCCAGAGCGAGAGCCCGGTGCTGCTGGCCCGCCACAAGGCGGACGGCGACTGGCCAGCCTGGGTACAGCAGCTGGAGGTGCCGCTGCTGGATGGCAAGCTGGATCTGGTCAGCCTGTTCATGCTGCTGGCGAAACAGAACCTCAACTCGGTACTGGTGGAGGCTGGACCACGCCTGTGCGGCGCCCTGCTGGAGAAGGGGCTGGTGGACGATCTGGTGCTCTATCAGGCGCCCAAACTGATGGGGGATGAGGGGCGCGGCCTGTTCCATCTACCCGGGCTCACCCGGCTGTTCCAGGCACCCAAGCTCAACATCAAGGATGTGCGCATGGTTGGCCAGGATATTCGTATTACCGCCAAAATAGCCTGATTTATCAATGTTAAAGGGGGCATTGTCGCCCCCGTCATCAGCAAGGTGATCTGCATGTTTACCGGAATTATCGAAGCGGTGGGAACCCTGGCCGAGCTGCGTCGTCAGGGCGAAGACATGGCCCTCACCGTGCACGCACCCACCCTGGACTTCAGCGACGTCAAGCTGGGCGACTCCATCGCCACCAATGGTGTCTGTCTTACCGTGATCGCCCTGGGCGACAAGCGTTATACCGCCGACGTGTCGCTGGAAACCCTCTCCCGCACCGGTTTTTCTGCCGCCAAGGTGGGCGATAGGGTCAACCTCGAGAAGGCGCTGATGCCCACCTCCCGCCTCGGCGGTCACCTGGTCTCCGGCCACGTGGACGGGGTGGGGGAGGTCAAGAGCGTCTCCAGCAGCGGCCGTGCCATCGAGTACTGGATCAAGGCGCCGACGGAGCTCTCCCGCTACATCGCCGAGAAGGGCTCGATCGCGGTGGACGGCATCAGCCTCACCGTCAATGCGGTGCAGGGGGATCTGTTCCGGCTGACAATCGTGCCCCACACCGCCCAGGAGACCACCATAGCCGGCTGGAAGCCGGGCAGGAGCGTCAATCTCGAGGTGGATCAGATAGCCCGCTATCTGGAGCGGCTGATGACGGGCCAGCGCCAGGAGAGCAGTGCCTCCACCCTGACCCTGGAGAAGCTGGCCCGCTCCGGTTTCCTGTGACGGATCCTCGGCGGGAAAAACGCTTTTCTGTGATCCCGCTCCGATTGAAATGGGGCCCCGCGTGCCCCATCTAGAGCACAATAGGCAGTATCACGTCGAGCCGACTGGCTCAATCCCCGAAGCATGTTGATGGAGTAGCCCATGGCGCTGAGCACGACCCAGGAAATCATTGCCGATATCAAGGCTGGCAAGATGGTGATCCTGATGGATGACGAAGACAGGGAGAACGAAGGGGACCTCATCATGGCCGCCTCCTGTGTCCGCCCGGAAGATATCAACTTCATGGCCCGTTACGGCCGGGGGCTCATCTGTCTGACCCTGACCCGGGATCGCTGCAAGCAACTGGCGCTGCCGCTGATGGTCGACCGCAACAACGCCCAGTTCTCCACCGCCTTCACCGTGACCATCGAAGCGGCCGAAGGGGTGACCACCGGCATCTCCGCCGCCGATCGCGCCGTCACCGTGCAGGCGGCGGTGGCACCCGATGCCAAGGCTTCTGATCTGGTGCAACCCGGCCACATCTTCCCGCTGATGGCGCAGGATGGTGGCGTGCTGACTCGCGCCGGCCACACCGAGGCAGGTTGTGACCTGGCCCGGCTGGCCGGTTACGAGGCCGCTTCCGTCATCGTCGAGATCCTGAACGAAGACGGCACCATGGCGCGCCGCCCTGATCTCGAGATCTTCGCCGAGCAGCACGGCATCAAGCTTGGCACCATTGCGGATCTCATCGAATACCGCAACCAGCACGAGACCACAGTCGAGAAGGTGGCCGAGTGCAAGTTGCCCACCGAATATGGTGAGTTCGACCTCATCACCTTCCGCGACACCATCGACAACCAGGTGCACTTCGCCCTCAAGAAAGGTGAGGTGAGTGCCGAGCAGCCGACCCTGGTGCGGGTCCATCTGCACGACGTGCTGAGCGATCTGCTGCAGACCGACCGCCACGCCGCCCGCAGCTGGCCGCTGCCCAAATCCATGGCCCGCATCGCCGACGAGGGTGGAGTGCTGGTGATCCTGGGGGCGGAAGCCCACGGCGCCGAGCTGCTGGCCAGGGTCAAGGGCTTTGAGGCCGCCGACAAGGGGCTGGCGCCGGAAGGGGCCAAGTGGCAGGGTACCTCGCGGCGGGTCGGCGTCGGCTCCCAGATCCTCAAGGCGCTGGGGGTTGGCAAGATGCGCCTGCTGAGCTCGCCGAAGAAGTACCATGCCCTCGGCGGTTTCGGCCTGGAAGTGGTGGAGTACGTCGGCGAGTAAGCCTGATGTGATGAAATGGAGATGAAACAAGGGATGACCTCGGTCATCCCTTGTTGTTTTTCCTCAGCGGCGACGGCGCAACCATGCCAGCGGCAGCAGCAACAGGGCTGCGAAACCGGTGGCGCCACCACCACCATTGCCACCACCACCATTGCCACCACCATTGGAAGTGTTGGTGGTAGTCGTTGTCGGAGTTGTGGGTGTGACAGTGGTATCTGGGGTCTTGGTGGGCTCTTTGGTGAGGCTCATCAAGACGCTCTCAAGACGCTGGCTTGCACCTTGTTCATTGGTGGCGGTGAGTTCAACGCCCTGCACTCGAAGGGTTCCAACCGTGTCGTTGCCATCGGCGCGAAGACGCAGGGTGCAGGTTTGACCTGATTCCAGACGGCCGGGGCAGCCGTTGCTCATGGCGGGGGCGTCGCTGTAGATGCCGCTCAGCGTGACTGCCTGGTTGCTGCGGTTGGCCAGCAGGTAGTCGGCCCAACCACTGGTGCCTGAAGGTAGGATAAGGCCGCGGACCGTGGTCAGGGTGACGCCTTGCTGCTGCCCGGTGATCCAGTCATTGAAGGCAGGAGCGTAAGTATAACCACCGGCGCTGCCGGTCGCGCAGGGGAAGGCCCCGTAGCTGGTCACGCCGACCAGTTTTCCACCATAAGTGAGCGGACCACCGCTGTCGCCTTTGCAGGTGTCCTGGCCGGCCAGCTTGCCTGCGAAAATATGGGTCGTGGTCGGGTCACCGTACCAGTAATCCCGCTCACCCCGATAGGCGAGATCTACCGCCAGCAATTGTGGACTGGATTTGGTCGCGTCAGGATTTATGCCGCCATAGCCAAGAGCGTGCAGCATAGTGGTATTCCATTGCCAAGTATCCTTGGTTGTTATATCGGCAATGACGATGGGAGCCTGCGTAACAGGAGTCACTAGGTGCAGCAGAGCAACATCGGAAGAATATGGTGTCTCGCGATAGCCCAGATTGTTCAACAGATTGACATAATACTCCGGGTGCATCAGCACCTGATCGACCTTGCTGCGGGTGTGAGGGCGGCTGAGATCACTTACCCCGATGGCTACTTCCATGGGACCTGACTGGGCATTTGCTACGCAGTGCGCTGCGGTGAGTACCCACTGCTTGTCGATGAGGGTGCCGCCGCAGAAATTGCTCCAATTGCCGTTGACGACTTCGCCGACGGCCACCATCCAGCTGGGGGCCGTCACGGCGCTGCCGCCGATGATGCGCGGGCTACCAGCATTGGTCTGAAAAGCCAGCGGCAGTAGGCAGGCGAGTACGACGCCGCTGCGTTTGAAATCCAACATACTGAACTCCTTGATGTTATTATTTTTTACCCCGTGCCGGGGCCACGTATTATGGACAGGTAAGAGCAGTTAAGGAAAAGGTCAATAGAAGTCTCGTTACCAGAATTGTGATGCATGTTTTTGTCCGATTCCCCTTTGTGCTAGAATGTGCGCACTTTTGACTCCGGCCCTTTTGCTTTCACAGATACAGGATTTCCAATGAAGGTTATCGAAGGAAATATCGCCGCTCCTGAAGCGCGCGTTGCGATTGTCGTTGCTCGTTTCAACAGTTTCATCAACGACAGCCTGGTGAGTGGTGCACTGGACGTACTGAAGCGTCAAGGCCAGGTACAGGACAGCAACCTGACCCTGGTGAAAGTGCCGGGCGCGGTTGAAATGCCGCTGGTCATCAAGAAACTGGCCAAGAGCGGCAACTATGACGCCATCGTGGCAGTCGGCACCGTCATCCGTGGCGGCACCTACCACTTCGATCTGGTCGCCAACGAGAACAGCAAGGGCATGGCCCAGGTAATGATGGAATATGAAATTCCGGTTGCCTTCGGCGTACTGACCACTGAAAACATTGAACAAGCCATCGAGCGTGCAGGTACCAAGGCGGGTAACAAGGGTGCAGAGGCTGCACTGGCAGCGCTCGAAATGATCAACGTCCTGAAAGAACTGGACGTGTAACGAGGAGAAATGCATTGAAACCGTCTGAGCGCCGCAAGGCCCGCCATTGCGCCACCCAGGCCATCTACCAGTGGCAGATGACCAAGGCCAACGTGGGCGACATCGAAGAGCAGTTCAAGATCGATCAGGACACCAAGGGTGTGGATCTGAACTACTTCCGCGATCTGCTGTTCGGGGTAGCCCTCCACTGCAACGAGCTGGACAAGGTGTTCGCACCTTTCCTATCCCGTCCGCTGGAAGAAGTGGACATGGTGGACAAGGCTATCCTGCGTCTGGCGACCTATGAGCTGACCCGTCGTGATGATGTGCCGCCGCGCGTGGTGATCAACGAAGCGATCGAGCTGGCCAAAGCCTTTGCTGCCGATGACAGCCACAAGTTTGTCAACGGTGTACTGGACAAGGTGATCAAGTCGCTGGACAAGCGCTGATCCCTGCGTTCATCAGCATTCCATGCTGATCGATGCTCTGTCGCGAGCCGTCGTCAGCAAGGTGAAGCGCAGCGCCAGGCCGACGTGTATGGCAATACATGAAGAGCCCGGCAGCGACCAGCCTTGAACACGGTCTCGCAGCAAGAGCCGCAACAGCATCTAATAGAGGAGCCAGCTTAATCGCTGGCTTTTTACTGTATGGGTGAATTTGAGCTGATTGATAAGTACTTCAAGGTCCCCCACGCCCGCAAGGACGTGGTGATGGGCCCTGGAGACGACTGCGCCCTGCTGACCCTGCCCCCCGACACCCAGCTGGCGGTGAGCACGGATACCCTGGTGAGCGGCGTACACTTCTTTCCCGACATGGATCCGGTAGACCTCGGCTACAAGGCGCTGGCGGTCAATCTCTCCGATCTGGCCGCCATGGGCGCCGAGCCGCGCTGGGTGTCGCTGGCGCTGACCCTGCCCACCGTCAACGAAGCCTGGGTGGCCGGTTTTGCGGAAGGCTTCCTCGAGCTTGCCGAATACTACAACGTGGCACTGGTGGGCGGGGACATGACCCGCGGCCCGCTCTCCATCACGGTATCGGTCAAGGGCTCGGTGCCTGCCGGCCGTGCCCTGCTGCGCAGCGGCGCCAAGGCCGGCGACGGTGTCTATGTGACCGGCACTCTGGGGGATGCCGCGCTGGCGCTCTCCCACCTGCTGGCAAAGCGCACCCTCAATGAGAACCAGCTGGCGGCCGTGTTGCCGCGCCTCGACCACCCCCATCCCCGCATTCTGGCCGGCCAGGCCCTGCGTGGGCTGGCCGGCAGCGCGCTGGATCTCTCCGACGGGTTGGCCTCGGATCTTGGCCATATCCTCAAGGCCTCCGGTGTGCGGGCCCAGATCGATCTCGATCTGCTGCCGCTCTCGCCGGTGCTGCAGGATGCGGTGAGCGAACAGGATGCCTGGCAGCTGGCGCTGGCCGGCGGCGATGACTATGAGCTCTGTTTCACCGTGCCGGAGGAGCATCGCGGCGCGCTGGACACGGCGCTGGCCAACTGTGGCGTCAAGTTCACCCGCATCGGCCGGATCCTGGCCGGTGAGCCCGGCATCGACTATCTGCACGGTGAGCAGCCGGTCGAGCTGACGTTGAAAGGGTGGGATCACTTCGCATGAGCTGGTTCATGATAAAGCCCGAGCTGAAGCGGTTGAACCTCAGGAACCCGCTTCACTTCCTGGCGGTGGGGTTTGGCTCCGGCCTCTCGCCCAAGGCGCCCGGCACCATGGGGACGCTGGCCGCCATCCCGCTCTACCTGCTGGTGAGCGGCTTGCCGACAGCCTGGTTTATTGCCCTGCTGGTGGTCGGGTTCCTGATCGGCATCCGCATCTGCCAGAGCGCCACCGATGCCATCGGCATGCCGGATCACGGCGCCATCGTCTGGGACGAGGTAATCGGCTTTGGCGTCACCATGATAGCGGCGCCGGCCGGTTGGGAGTGGATACTGGCCGGCTTCGTGCTGTTTCGCCTGTTCGACGTGCTCAAGCCCTGGCCTATCTCCTGGTTTGACCGCCGCATCCACGGTGGCTTCGGCATCATGCTCGACGATCTCATCGCCGCCCTGTTCGCCCTGTTTTGTATGCAATTGCTGGCATACTGGCTGGGGTGACGGGGATTACGAGGGGGAATGCCGCGCTGGCATCCCCCTATTTATCTCTGTTTAGTTTTCATTCATCGGCATATGCTGCCGTTAAAAAATCATTTCACATAAATATTCACTACTCATTCGAGGCTTGAGACTATTGTGTCAATAGTGAATATTCCCGCCTGTTACACCCTTGTTGAAAGTAAAAGCACTAAAACGCCATTTGTGTGGTCATTAAGTCTGGATATGTGATTGTAGTCATCATTTATGACTGCTGAGCTGGCTGCTAACTGAGCAAAGTATTGCGAAATTGTATAACCCGATCATTTACACTCGCCGTCAAACCGTCTAAGTTACTCGCGGGTTATTCCAAAAAAATGCAAAAAACCCGCCCGGATCGCTGGTTTCGTTGTCTCATGGATTGAGCGTTTAGTCGTCATATCAAACACTCACGATCACGCCAAGGCACGACCGGCATCTGCGGCCGATTTACGGACGAATTATTTGGGACGGATGTCCCCCGCAGAGGTAACCATGTCCTTGCTCGAAGTGAAAAACTTGCGGATCGAGTATCCCTCCCGCTACGGGGTACTGGCCGCAGTGAAGGATCTCTCTTTCTCCATCGAAAAAGGGGAGATAGTCGGTGTCGTGGGTGAATCCGGCGCCGGCAAGTCTACCATCGGCAACGCCGTCATCGATCTCCTGAGCCCGCCGGGTCGCATCGCCCGTGGTGATATCTACCTCAATGGCGAGCTCATCTCCGGCAAGAGCCAGAACGAGATGCGGGCCATTCGCGGCTCGCGCATCGGTTTCATCTTTCAGGACCCCATGACCTCCCTCAACCCGCTGTTCACCGTCGAACATCAGCTGGTTGAAACCATCCTGGCCAACACTGACCTGTCCCGTGAGGCTGCCTTTGCCAAGGCACTCGAGCTGATGAAGGCGGTCGGGATCCCGAGCCCGGAGCTGCGCATCAAGCAGTATCCGCACCAGTTCTCCGGCGGCATGCGCCAGCGGGTGGTGATCGCCATCGCCCTCTCCGGCGATCCCGAGCTCATCATCGCCGACGAGCCGACCACGGCGCTGGACGTCTCCATCCAGGATCAGATCCTCCAGCTCATCCGCACCCTCTGCAAGGAGCGGCAGGTGGGCTGCATGCTGGTGACCCACGACATGGGCGTGGTCTCCAACGTTACCGACAAGGTGGCGGTCATGTATCGCGGCGATCTGGTGGAGTTCGGCACCACGGAACAGGTGCTGGGTCGCCCCAACCATCCTTACACCCGCAGCCTCATCTCGGCGGTGCCCCGCTCGGATGTGAAGCTGGTGCGTTTCCCGCTGGTCTCCTATATCGAGGATGCCGGTGCGGCGGATACCAGCATCGATCTCAAGACCCACTGGCTGGGCCAGAGCCAGGACGAACGCGCCTATGAAGGGGCGCTGCTGCGGGTGGAAAACGTGGATCTGAAGTTCGTCACCAAGGACTCCTTCTTCCCGAGCCGTCGCCAGTATGTACGGGCCTGCAACAACATCAGCTTCGAGATCTTCGAGGGTGAGACCTTCGGCCTGGTGGGGGAGTCTGGCTCCGGCAAGTCGACCATCGCCCGCGCCATCACCGGCCTCTATCCGCCGGATACCGGCAAGATCTTCTTCGAGGGGATCGACTTGACCGCCCTCAAGGGTGAGCATGAGCGTCGCCCATTGCGTCGCCAGATGCAGATGGTGTTTCAGAACCCTTATTCGTCGATGAACCCGCGCATGAAGGTGCGCGACATCATTGCCGAGCCGATCCGCTTCCACAAGCTGGCGAGCAGCGAGAGCCAGATCGCCGGCATAGTGGGGGATCTGCTGGATCACGTTGGCCTCGGCCGCGGAGCCGGGGTCAAGTACCCCCACGAGTTTTCCGGTGGCCAGCGTCAGCGCATCTCCATCGCCCGGGCCCTGGCGACCCGGCCCCGTTTCCTCATCTGCGACGAGCCCACCTCGGCGCTGGATGTGTCGGTGCAGGCCCAGATCCTGAACCTGCTCAAGGATCTGCAGCAGGAGCTTGGCCTCACCATGCTGTTCATCAGCCACGATCTGCCGGTCATCCGCCAGATGTGCGATCGCATCGGCGTGATGCAGCACGGTCACCTGGTGGAGGTGGCCGAGACCGAGAAACTGTTTACCAATGCCGAGCATGAGTACAGCCGCAAGCTGATCTCCCTCATGCCGGAGTTCAAGGGAATGTCCCGCGAGGGGCTGGAAATCGCAAGCTAGGAAAGCACCGGCTCGCCGGTATCTATGTCAATAAAAAAGCCAAAAGCATGGAGAAAACAATGAAAAAAGGATTGTCCAAGATTGCACTGGCGCTGTTTGCCGCTGGTTTCGCCTTTAACGTCTCCGCTGTCGACATCAAGGTCGGTGTCGCCTCTGACGCCACCTCGCTGGACCCGCAGGAGCAGCTCTCCGGTCAGACCCTGGAGATGTCCCACCTGGTGTTCGATCCGCTGATGCGTTACACCCAGGACCTGCAGTTCGAGCCGCGCCTGGCCGAGAAGTATGAGCGTATCGACGACAAGACCGTCCGCTTCTTCCTGCGCAAGGGTGTCAAGTTCCACTCCGGCAACGACTTCACCGCCGACGACGTGGTATGGACCGTCAACCGTCTGAAGTCCTCCGTCGACTTCAAGGCCATCTTCGACCCCATCGCCGAAGTGAAGAAGGTCGATGAGTACACAGTGGATCTCGTCACCGCCAAGCCGTTCCCGCTGGTGCTGCAGACCGTGACCTACATCTTCCCGATGGACTCCAAGTTCTATACCGGCAAGACAGAGGCGGGCAAGGACAAGGGCGAGATCGTCAAGAACGGCGACTCCTACGCCTCCACCCACGTCTCCGGTACCGGCCCGTTCAGCGTCAAGTTCCGCGAGCAGGGCGTGAAGCTGGAGTACGTGCGCAACGCCAACTACTGGGACAAGGCCTCCAAAGGCAACGTTGACAACCTGACCGTGGTGCCCATCAAGGAAGACGCCACCCGCGTGGCGGCCCTGCTGGGTGGCGACGTGGACATGATCTACCCGGTTGCGCCGAACGATCTGGAGCGCGTGAAGAACGGCAAGGACACCCAGCTGGTGACCCTGTCCGGTACCCGCGCCATCATCATCGAGCTGAACCAGAACACCAACCCGGCGCTGAAAGACAAGCGCGTGCGTCAGGCGATCAACTACGCCATCAACCAGGTGGGTATCGTCGAGAAGATCAACAAGGGCTTTGGCACCCCCGCCGGCCAGCTGAGCCCGAAAGGCTATGCCGGTCACAACGAGGCGCTCAAGCCCCAGTATGACCTGGCCAAGGCCAAGGAGCTGATGAAGGAAGCCGGCTACGAGAAGGGCTTCAAGATGAGCTTCATCTCCCCGGCTGCCCGCTACGTCAACGACGTCAAGATTGCCCAGGCCGTCTCCGCCATGCTGGCCAAGATCAACATCAAGGTTGATCTGAAGACCATGCCGGTGGCCCAGTACTGGCCGGAGTTTGACAAGTGCGCCGCGGACATGCAGCTGATCGGCTGGCACTCCGACACCGAAGATACCGCGAACTTCTTCGAGTTCCTGACCTTCACCAAGGATGCCAAGACCGGCATGGGCCAGTACAACTGTGCCGGCTATGCCAACGCCGAGGCTGACAAGCTGGTCGAGCAGGCCAACGCCGAGACCGACCCGGCCAAGCGCGCCGAGATGCTGAAGAAGGTCGAAGCCATGCTGATCGACGACGCCGCCTACGTGCCGCTGCACTGGGAAGATCTGGCCTACGGCGCCAAGAAGAACGCCGACATCAAGCCGGTGGTCAACGTAATGAACTTCCCTTACCTGGGTGACCTGGTGGTCGGCAAGTAAGCGCAAATCGCAAGGAAGGACGGGGCGGGGTGGTCAGCCGGCCACCCCGCCTGCTAACAGAAGCCTGTGCCATGACACAGGCCACGTAGAAGGACAAGCATGTTTACATTCCTGCTGAAACGGTTCTATCAGGCCGTGATAGTGATGTTCGTCATCAGCCTGGTCGCCTTCTCCATCCAGGACAATCTGGGGGATCCGCTGCGCGAGCTGGTGGGACAATCCGTCTCCGAAGCCCAGCGCCACGAATTGCGCGAGAAGATGGGCCTCAACGATCCTTTCCTCGTCAAATACAGCCGCTTCTTGAAGAACGCGGTACACGGGGATCTGGGTACTTCCTACTTCTTCAAGCGACCAGCCCTCGAGGTCATCCTCGACAAGCTGGTGGCTACTCTTGAGCTGGTGTTTGGTGCTGCGCTGATCATCGTGGTGGTCTCCATTCCGCTTGGGGTCTACTCGGCGATCCGCCCGCACAGCATACCGACCAAGATCATCATGGCGGGGAGCAGCATCGGCATCTCGATCCCGGTGTTCCTGACCGCCATCATGCTGATGTACCTCTTCTCCATCCAGCTGGGCTGGCTGCCGGCCTATGGCCGCGGCGAGACCTACAATCTGCTGGGCTGGGAGTCGGGCTTCTTCACTTGGGACGGCATCAAGCATTTGATCCTGCCCTGCGTAGCGCTCTCCTCCATCATGCTGCCGCTGTTCATCCGGCTGGTGCGCTCCGAGATGCTGGAGCAGCTCTCCTCCGAGTACGTCAAGTTCGCCCGCGCCAAGGGGCTGGACAACAACAAGGTCTACTATCAGCACGCCCTGAAGAACACCATGCTGCCGGTCATTACCGTTGGCGGCGTGCAGATCGGTACCATGGTGGCCTACACCATACTGACCGAGAGCGTGTTCCAGTGGCCGGGGACCGGCTTTTTGTTCCTCGAGGCGATCCACCGGGTCGATACGCCCCTCATCACCGCCTACGTCATCTTCGTCGGGCTCATTTTCGTGGTGACCAATACCCTGGTCGACCTGCTCTACGGGTTGATCAACCCGACCGTCAACTTGACCGCTAAGGGGTAAGCACATGAGCAATGCAGTAACTGCAAGCCCAAGCCGTTGGGCTCGATTCAAAAATTCCGACATCGTCTACTACTTCCTGCGGGACAAGGTAGCCATGTTCAGCTTTGCGGTGTTCGTGGTATTCGTGCTGGCCGCCATGCTGGCGCCTTGGCTCGCCCCGTACAACGTCTATGACCAGACCAGCTTCGATCTGATGGATGCCGAACTGCCGCCCTCCTGGCTGGCAGGGGGTGAGGAGCGTTTCTGGCTCGGTACCGACAACCAGGGTCGCGACATCTGGAGCACCATCCTCTATGGCGCCCGCATCTCGCTCACCATAGGTCTGTTCGCGGTGGGGCTGCAGCTGGTGCTCGGCATCGTCATCGGCCTGCTGGCCGGCTACTTCGGTGGCCGCATCGACAGCCTGCTGATGCGCTTTGCCGATGTGCAGCTGTCGTTTTCCACCATGATGGTGGCGATCATCATCTCCGCCATCTTCCAGGCTACCTTTGGCTCCGAGTTCTACTCGAAGTTCGCCATCCTGATGCTGGTGGTGATCATCGGTATCGCCGAGTGGCCGCAGTACGCCCGAACCGTGCGCGCCTCGGTGCTGGCGGAGAAGAAAAAGGAGTATGTGGAAGCGGCCAAGGTGATGGGCTTTCGTGCCCCGCGGATCATGTTCCGCCACATTCTGCCCAACTGCCTGTCGCCGATCCTGGTCATCTCCACGGTGCAGGTGGCCAACGCCATCATGAGCGAGGCGGCGCTCTCCTTCCTGGGGTTGGGGATGCCGGTGGATCAGCCGTCGCTGGGCTCGCTCATCAGCGTAGGCTTCAACTACATCTTCTCCGGCTCCTGGTGGATCACCGCCTTCCCGGGCATCTGCCTGGTGGTGCTGGTGCTGGTCATCAACCTGTTGGGTGACTGGCTGCGGGATGTGTTCAATCCCAAGCTCTACAAGGGCTGATGGTCACAGATAAACAAACGAGACAGACAAACGAAAAGGGCGCCATAACGGCGCCCTTTTGCTATGTGTGCTGAGGGATCAAGCCTGCAGCCACTGCTCGATGCTGCGCTGGATGCCGGCGCCATCGAGCCCCAGCAGAGCGTAGATCTCCTCCTGGGTACCCTGCTCCACGAAGCGATCCGGCAGGCCGAGGTTGAGCACCGGCTTGCACTGTTTGCTGCGCATCAGCAGCTCGTTCACCGCAGAGCCCGCGCCACCCATGATGGCGTTGTCCTCGAGGGTGACGAACTGATCGTGGGTCGCGGCCAGGGAGAGCACCAGGGCCTCGTCCATCGGCTTGACGAAACGCATGTCCACCAGGGTGGCGTCGAGCGCCTCGGCAGCCGCTTTGGCCTGTTGCAGCAGGGTGCCGAACGCCAGGATGGCGGTGCCCTTGCCCTGACGCACAATCCGCCCCTTGCCGAGCGCCAGCGCCTGCATCTCGCTCTCCACCTGGATGCCGGTGCCGCTGCCGCGGGGGTAGCGTACCGCCGCCGGCCCGTTGCACTGGTAGCCGGTGTAGAGCATCTGACGGCACTCGTTCTCGTCGGACGGGGTCATGATCACCATGTTGGGCACGGTGCGCAGGAAGCTGATATCGAATGCCCCCTGATGGGTCGGGCCGTCAGCCCCCACCAGACCGGCTCGGTCGATGGCGAACAGCACCGGCAGCTCTTGCAGCGCCACATCGTGGATCAGCTGGTCGTAGGCCCGCTGCAGGAAGCTCGAGTAGATGGCGACCACCGGCTTCTGGTCGGCGATGGCGAGACCGGCGGCGAAGGTGACCGCGTGCTGCTCGGCGATGGCCACGTCGAAGTAGCGATCCGGATACTGCTGGCTGAACTTCACCAGGCCGGAGCCTTCGCGCATGGCCGGGGTGATGCCGACCAGCCGCTCATCCTTGGCCGCCATGTCGCACAGCCACTGGCCGAAGATGGCGGAGAAGCTCGGCTTGCCGCCACTCGCCTTGGGCAGGGTGCACTCGTCCGGATTGAACTTGGGCACGCCGTGATAACCGATGGGGTCCTTCTCGGCGGGCTCGTAGCCCTTGCCCTTCTTGGTCTTGACGTGCAGCAGCTGCGGCCCCTTGAGATTGCGCATGTTGCGCAGGGTCTCGACCAGAGCCTCGATGTCGTGGCCGTCGATGGGACCTATGTAGTTGAAGCCGAACTCCTCGAACAGGGTGCCGGGCACCACCATTCCCTTGAGGTGTTCCTCGGCCCGCTTGGCCAGCTCCTTGACCGGCGGCAGGCCGGCCAGCACCTTCTTGCCACCCTCGCGGATGGTGGTGTAGAGCTTGCCGGACATGATGCGGGCCAGGTGGTTGTTCAGTGCCCCGACATTCTCGGAGATGGACATCTCGTTGTCGTTGAGCACCACCAGCATGTCCTTGTGAACATCGCCGGCGTGATTGAGCGCCTCGAACGCCATGCCGGCGGTGATGGCGCCATCGCCGATCACCGCCACCACCTTGCGCCCCAGCCCTTCGCTCTCGGCCGCCACGGCCATGCCGAGCGCCGCACCGATGGAGGTGCTGGAGTGACCGACGGAGAGCACGTCATACTCGCTCTCGCCGCGCCAGGGGAAGGGGTGCAAACCGTCTTTCTGGCGGATGCTCTGCATCCGATCGCGGCGACCGGTCAGGATCTTGTGGGGATAAGCCTGGTGGCCCACGTCCCACACCAGTCGATCGAACGGGGTGTTGTAGACGTAGTGCAGCGCCACCGTCAGTTCGACGGTGCCGAGCCCGGAGGCAAGATGACCACTGGAGCGACTCACCGAACGCAGCAGATATTCACGCAGTTCGTTGCACAGCACAGGCAGTCGCTCGAAGGGCAGGGATCGCAACTCGACCGGCGTATCCGCGAGGGCCAGGTTGGGGAAATTGCTTATATCAACGCTCATATTGTTACTGTTATCCAGCGTTTAGTGGGTTCGCTCGATGATGTAATCGGCAAACGCTTCCAGAATGTCGGTATTGTAGGGCAAAGATTGCAAGGCTGTTAAGGCTTTACCATGCAGTTCGCGAGCCAGCTCACGGGCATTGTCGAGCCCCAGCAGCGCCGGATAGGTACTCTTTTCCAGCGCCAGATCGGAACCCTGTCGCTTGCCGAGGGTGGCGGTGTCACCCGTGATGTCGAGGATGTCATCCTGCACCTGGAAGGCGAGACCGATGGCGGCGGCATAGCTTTGCAGCGCGCTCAGGGTAGTTTCATCCACGTCGGCCTTGCACAGGGCGCCGAGCGCCACGGCGCACTCGATGAGGGCTCCGGTCTTGTGGCGGTGTACCTGCTCCAGCTCGGCCAGGGTGATCTGACGCCCCTCCGCCTGCAGGTCCAGCGCCTGGCCACCGCACATGCCGAGATAGCCGGAGGCGCGGGCCAGCCGGCTCAGCATTCGCACCCGGTTGCCCAGCAGCGAATCCGGCATCGGGTGATCAGCCAGAATGGAGAAGGCCAGGGTCTGCAGGGCGTCGCCGGCCAGGATGGCGGTGCCTTCATCAAATGCCTTGTGTACTGTCGGTTGACCGCGACGCAGATCGTCGTCATCCATGGCGGGCAGATCGTCGTGCAGCAGGGAGTAGGCGTGGATGCACTCCACCGCGGCGGCGGGGCCGTCCAGCAGCTCGCTCTTGACGCCCAGCATCTCGCCGACGGCGTAGACCAGAAAGGGGCGCACCCGCTTGCCACCCAGCAGCAGGCCATAGCGCATGGCATCGCGCAGGCGAGGGGCCATGGGTGGCAAGGATTCAAGTTGTGCAGAGAGACAGTCGTCAATACGTTGCCGGTGCAGGCGGGAAAAATCGTCCAGCGTCACTCACTCCTCTCCTTGCTCTGGCTGGAAGGGAACTGCGTGCTCGCTGCCATCGGCCTGAGTCAGCAGGATCTGGATCTTCTGCTCGGCCTGCTCCAGCTTCTGCTGGCCGGCACGCACCAGGTGAATGCCCTGTTCGAACTGCTTGAGGGCCTCTTCCAGCGGCAGGGAGCCCTGTTCCAGTTGATGAACTATGGTTTCCAGCTCTTCCAGAGTGGCATCAAAACTCAGGCGGTCGATTTTTTTACTGGCCATGTCCATCCTCGGGGATTGAAAAAAACGGCTTATCTTAACATCGACGGCGGGCAGGGGGGAGGCAGAAAAATGCCATCGGCTTAAACTCTCGGAAAAGTGGCCGATAATAAGCCATCTTCCAAAGGGGAAAATGGTAGCGGCCCTTGCCGCTGGTGAGCCAATAGCAGAAAATTCAACAAACTACAGATACAACAAATTTCAGCTGACAGGAGTAGGGATGTGGATCTAGGTAGTCTGATTGGCATAGTGCTGGGATTTGGGGTGGTCATCTATGGCATGCTGCTGGGTGGCCCTGTGGGGATGTACATTGACGTTCCTTCAATCTGCATCACGGTGTTAGGCTCCATCTTTATCGCCATGATGAAGTTCAACATCGGCCAGTTCCTGATGGCGTTCAAGGTGGCCGGCAAGGCATTCATGTACAAGGGAGACAAGCTTGACGATCTGATCGTCAAGGCAGTCGAGCTGGCCGATGCGGCCCGCAAGGGCGGTTTTCTGGCGCTGGAAGCGGCCGAGGTGCCCAACCCCTTCATGAAAAAGGGCATCGACATGCTGGTGGACGGTCACGACGCCGACGTCATCCGTGCCGTGATGGAAAAAGACATAGAGCTCACCGCCGAGCGCCATGTCATCGCCATCAAGGTGTTTCGGTCGCTGGGGGATCTGGGGCCGGCCATGGGGATGATAGGTACCCTGGTCGGGCTGGTGGCCATGCTGGCCAACATGAGCGATCCCAAATCCATCGGCCCGGCCATGGCGGTAGCCTTGCTCACCACTCTGTACGGCGCCATTGAGGCCAACATGCTTGCCATCCCCATCGCCGACAAGCTGGAGCTGCGCAGCGGTGAGGAGAAGCTGAGTCGCTGCCTGGTGCTGGACGCCATCATGGGCATCCAGGATGGCCAGAATCCGCGGGTGATCCAGTCCATGTTGCAGAACTACCTCAACCAGTCGAAACGCAACAATGGCGATGAATAGGGGGCTGTATGTCTGATTGCAAATGTCCGCCCCCCGGGCTGCCCGGTTACATGGGCACTTTCGCCGATCTGATGTCGCTCTTGATGTGCTTCTTCGTGCTGCTGCTCTCGTTTGCCGAGATGGATGTGCAGAAGTT
The DNA here is from genome assembly GCF_041402265.1 of Aeromonas sp. S15(2024). NCBI lineage: Bacteria > Pseudomonadati > Pseudomonadota > Gammaproteobacteria > Aeromonadales > Aeromonadaceae > Aeromonas > Aeromonas sp. S15(2024). The sequence goes on from NZ_JBGLQY010000001.1 coordinate 177,370, forward strand.
CAAGCAGATTGCCGGCTCCATGGAGAAGGCGTTCGGGGTCCAGAACATTCTCGAGGTGAAGGACATCCCCAAGGGAACCTCCGTCATTGCCCAGGAGTTCAGACCGGGTCGCCCGGAACCAACACCCATCGATACCATCATGCAGCAGACCATCGACATGACCCAGACCGAGCTGGAATTCCAGCCCGGTGATGCCGACAAGGCTGGTGGTCATGACAAGAGCGAAGACAAGCTGGTGGGGGGCGACACCCAGCAGGAGGCGCAGAAACAGCAGCAGGAGCAGTCCAATGCGCTGGCCAAGGCGCTGGCGGATCAGATGAAGGCGCAGATCCAGGATGGGGCGATCGAGATCGAGGCGCTGGGCCAGCAGATCATCATCCGGATCCGCGAGAAAGCCGCCTTCCCGGCGGGCTCTGCCTTCCTGCAGCCCCAGTTCTGGCCTGTGGTGCGCAAGGTTGCCGCCTTGCTCAAGGATGTACCCGGCGAGATCACCATCTCCGGTCATACCGACAACGTAGCCACCGAGGATGAGCTGTTCCAGTCCAACTGGGAGCTCTCCTCCCAGCGGGCGGTGGCGGTGGCCCACCAGATGATCAAGGTGCCCGGTTTTGATGGCAGCCGGCTGGTGGTGCAGGGCATGGCGGATACTCAGCCGCTGGTGCCCAACACGACACCGGAGAACCGGCGCATGAACCGGCGGGTGGAGATCTCTATCATGCAGGGCAAACCGACGGTATCTGCGCCGATCAGCGCCCAGGAGCAGAAATAGTCACAGACAATTGTGATGCCAAAGCGCGATCTGCCTCGCAGGGACCGACATGGATTTTGTGCCGGCTTCATATTAAGATGCCTCATCCGAACCGACAGCTGCGGCTCTCTCTGATAGCCGCAGCTTCTCTTTTCAAGCAACCCAGGTTTCGACTATGAATCATACTCCGATGACTGTTCGCGGCGCTGAAAAGCTGCGTGAAGAGCTCGAATATCTCAAGACCGAGCTTCGTCCGCAGATTATCGAAGCGATTGCAGATGCCCGTGAACATGGTGATCTGAAAGAAAACGCCGAATATCATGCTGCCCGCGAGCAGCAAGGCTTCTGTGAAGGCCGTATCCAGGAAATTGAGAGCAAGCTATCCAACGCTCAGGTGATCGACGTCACCAAGATGACCAACAATGGTCGTATCATCTTCGGGGCGACCGTGACGCTGCTCAAGAGCGAGACGGAAGAAGAGGTGGTCTACCGCATCGTGGGTGACGATGAGGCGGACATCAAGCAGAACATGATCTCCGTGAATTCGCCCATTGCCCGCGCCCTGATCGGCAAGGAAGTGGACGATGTCGCCATCGTCAAGACGCCATCCGGCGACGTGGAGTACGAGATCCTGGAAGTCGCCTACCTCTGAGGTAGCGACCAGCCAGCAACAGGGGAGCCCGGCTCCCCTGTTTGTATTCAGCGGGGCTGATAAGCCTGGGTGAAGGCGTCCTGATGGCGCTGAAACATCCATCCGCGCAGTTGTTCAAGATCCTCTCTGGCCATCTGGAAGTGCAGTGCCCAGCCCTGTATGCCGTTGCGACGGTGGATCCGCCTGACCGGCTCTGCGCTGAGGGGCAGAGGAGGGAGACCTTCGATCAGCAGGGTGCCTGCCAGCGTGGTATCCATGGCCAGCTCGGCCGGTAAGCCTTCCACCACCAGCCCGTCCAGCGACAGGCTGTGCACCAGGTAGTCCTCTTCTCCCATCTGGAAGCGGGCCTGTTCATCCAGCCGCCAGGTGCGCGGATGAGGGTAACCCAGCTCCTTGATGACGGGGGCGGCGATGCGTGGTTCGACGAAGCCGTCATCGCCCTGAGTGAAACGCAGTGGGAAACGGAGCTGGTGTCCGGCGAAGCGGGCTTCCAGTACCAGCTGGTCGGCGCGTTGCAACAGGCCAAGCAGGGGGGTGGCGAGATAACCGCTCAGGGGTTGTCCGGCGGCCGTCTCCTGATCGTTTCCCAAGTCCCGTAGCATGGCCAGTTCATCTTCGGTGAGAATCTGATGGTGATCCATAGCGGGTTTCCACGAGTATTCATCGCAGGTTAAGGGCCTGGCGACTACTTTGGCAAGCGACTTGGGAAGAGAGAAAATGAGAGGAAAGAGCGATGCTCTTTCCTGTTACTTGCGGGGCAGTTGGATTTTCGGCTCGTTGGCCTGACGGTAGATGGTCAGCACGTGGCCGATGCTCTGTACTTTCACCGCGCCGGTTTCACGGACGATGGCATCCATAACTAGCTGTTTCATCTCACGATCTTCAGACGCAACCTTAACCTTGATCAGCTCGTGGTGGTTGAGCGCCAGATCGATCTCGGCCAGCACACCTTCGGTCAGACCGTGTTGTCCCAGCAGGACGACCGGCTTCAGACTGTGGGCAAGGCCCTTGAGGTACTGTTTCTGTTTATTGTTGAGAATCATGGCAATTTCTTCATAAGTCAGGGTTGAAAGGGGCGTATTCTACCCCCACTTAGCCCTTAATACTAATAACCCTTGTGGTTTTTTAAAGTCGACAATCATGACCCAGAAAAAACATTCCCCCAGTTCAACCCGCTGGTTAAAAGAGCATTTTGACGATCAATACGTCAAGAAAGCCCAGAAGTTGGGGCTGCGTTCCCGTGCCGTGTTCAAGATCGACGAGATCCAGGGCAAGGACAAACTGCTCAAGCCCGGCATGACGGTGGTGGACCTGGGGGCGGCCCCCGGTGGATGGTCCCAGTTTGCCATCGATCAGGTCGGTGACAAGGGCCGGGTGATCGCCTGTGATATTCTGCCGATGGATTCCATCGCCGGTGTCGATTTCCTGCAGGGAGACTTTCGGGAGGAAACTGTACTGGGAGCTCTGCTTGAGCGGGTTGGTCCGGACAAGGTTGACGTTGTCATGTCCGACATGGCACCCAACATGAGCGGTACCCAGCAGGTGGATCAGGCCCGTTCCATGTATCTGGTCGAACTGGCGCTGGACATGTGCAATCAGGTCCTGCGTTCCAACGGCAGTTTCGTGGTCAAGGTATTTCAGGGGGAGGGGTTTGACATCTATCTCAATGAAATCCGTAAGCTTTTCTCTGCTGTCAAGATTCGTAAACCAGACTCGTCTCGTGCCCGTTCACGAGAAGTCTACATTGTGGCTACCGGTTTTAAACTGTAGTACCCTAACCTTCATCGTTAACTGTCAGTCTGCGAGGTTACTGATTTGAGTGACATGGCGAAAAACCTAATCCTGTGGCTGGTCATCGCCGTCGTGTTGATGTCGGTGTTCAATAGCTTCAGCCCCAGCGATACCACCAGTCGCCAGCTGGACTATTCCAGCTTCGTTAAAGAAGTGACCCAAGAGCAGATCCGTGAAGTACGGATGGATGGCAAGGTCATTAATGGCGTCAAGCGCACCGGTGAACGCTTCACCACCATCATCCCGGCGCCGGATCCCCAGCTGCTCAACGACATGCTCAATCACAATGTCAAAGTGATGGGCGAGAAGCCGGAAGAGCCGTCTCTGATCACCTCCATCTTTATCTCCTGGTTCCCGATGCTGCTGCTGATCGGTGTCTGGGTCTTCTTCATGCGTCAGATGCAGGGCGGCGGTGGCAAAGGTGCCATGTCGTTTGGCAAGAGCAAGGCTCGCCTGATGAGTGAGGATCAGATCAAGACCACCTTCGCCGACGTAGCCGGTTGCGATGAGGCCAAGGAAGAGGTCAAGGAGCTGGTAGACTATCTGCGCGACCCGAGCAAATTCCAGAAACTGGGCGGCAAGATCCCGACTGGGGTACTGCTGGTAGGTCCTCCCGGTACCGGTAAGACCCTGCTGGCCAAGGCCATTGCGGGTGAGGCCAAGGTGCCGTTCTTCACCATTTCAGGTTCGGACTTCGTGGAAATGTTCGTGGGTGTGGGTGCCTCCCGGGTACGCGACATGTTCGAGCAGGCCAAGAAATCCTCCCCCTGCATCATCTTCATCGATGAGATCGACGCCGTCGGTCGCCAGCGTGGCGCCGGTCTGGGCGGTGGTCACGATGAACGCGAGCAGACTTTGAACCAGATGCTGGTCGAGATGGATGGCTTTGAGGGCAATGAAGGCATCATCGTCATCGCCGCTACCAACCGTCCTGACGTACTGGATCCTGCCTTGCTGCGTCCGGGCCGTTTCGACCGGCAGGTCGTAGTCGGTCTGCCGGATGTGCGTGGCCGCGAGCAGATCCTCAAGGTGCATATGCGCAAGGTGCCGCTGGCGGATGACGTCAACCCGGCGCTGATTGCCCGCGGTACTCCTGGTTTCTCCGGTGCCGATCTGGCCAACCTGGTCAACGAAGCCGCTCTGTTCTCCGCGCGCGAAAGCCGCCGCGTGGTGTCCATGGCCGAGTTCGAGAAGGCGAAGGACAAGATCATGATGGGCGCAGAACGTCGCTCCATGGTGATGAAAGAGTCCGAGAAGGAGATGACGGCTTATCATGAAGCGGGTCACGCCATCATTGGTCGCGTGGTACCGGATCATGACCCTGTCTACAAGGTCTCCATCATTCCGCGCGGTCGTGCGCTGGGTGTGACCATGTACCTGCCGGAGCAGGATCGCTGGAGCCACTCCAAGCAGCATCTGGAGTCCATGATCTCCAGCCTGTACGGTGGTCGTCTGGCGGAAGAGCTGATCTACGGTGCCGAGAAGGTATCGACCGGTGCATCCAACGACATCGAGCGTGCCACCGACATCGCCCGCAAGATGGTGACCCAGTGGGGCATGTCCGAGCGTCTCGGTCCCATGCTCTACGCGGAAGAAGATGGCGAGGTGTTCCTCGGCCGCAGCATGGCCAAGGCCAAGCACATGTCCGATGACACCGCTCGCATTATCGATGCCGAGGTCAAGCAGGTGATCGACCGCAACTACGACCGTGCCAAGCAGATCCTGCTGGACAACATGGACGTGCTGCACAGCATGAAAGATGCGCTGATGAAGTACGAAACCATCGATGCCAAACAGATCGATGATCTGATGGCTCGTCGCGAAGTGCGTGCTCCCAGCAACTGGCATGACGAGCACGGCGATACCCCGCAGGGTGGTGCTACTGTGGCACCCGAGCCCAAGCCGACCGTGACCGAGGCGGAACAGGTTGCCGATGTCGATATCGACAAGGCCAACGACCTGCCTGCCAAATAAATCGTGATGATACAAACCCCGGGCTGGCCCCGGGGTTTTTCTTTATGTCCATGGAAGTGAAGATGCAGCTAATCAGCAAGGGGCTCAGCCTCTCCCTCGAACGTCCCCATGTCATGGGGATCCTCAATGTGACACCGGACTCCTTCTCCGACGGCGGTCATTTCAACCAGCTGGAGCGTGCGATGACCCATGCACGCCAGATGGTGGCGGAGGGGGCAACCCTCATCGACATCGGTGGTGAATCGACCCGTCCCGGTGCTCCCGACGTGAGCGAACAAGAGGAACTGGACAGGGTCCTTCCCGTGGTGGAGCGCATGGCGCGTGAGCTCGACGTGATGATCTCCCTCGACACATCCAAGGCGGCGGTGATGCGGGAGGGCTGCGTGGCGGGGGCCCATCTTATCAACGACGTACGAGCCCTGCTCGAACCAGGGGCGCTGGCTGCGGCCGCCGCTGCCGACGTCCCTGTGTGTCTGATGCACATGCAGGGGCAACCGAGAACCATGCAGGCCGAGCCCCATTACGATGACCTGTTGGGGGAGGTGAGAGCCTTCTTTGATGAGCGGATCGCCGCCTGCTTGACGGCCGGTATCGCTCGTGAACAGCTGCTCCTGGACCCTGGCTACGGTTTTGGCAAGACCCTTGCGCATAACTATCAGCTGCTGGCACAGCAGGAGTCATTGCTCGATTACCAGCTGCCGCTCTTGGTCGGCATGTCGCGAAAGTCTATGATAGGCAACTTGCTCGGTCGCCCGGTTGATGAACGGCTGGCCGGCAGCCTGGCCTGTGCCCTTGTCGGGATGCAGCGTGGAGCCCGGATCATCCGGGTGCACGATGTGCGAGCGACCATGGATGCTCTGCGCACAGGCTGGATGGTCATGACGGGACAAGATTTCATATCTAAATAAAAATCGAGAACAGACTATGGCAAGAAAGTATTTTGGCACCGACGGTGTACGCGGCAAGGTGGGTGAATACCCGATCACTCCAGATTTCGTGATGAAACTGGGCTGGGCCGCGGGCAAGGTGCTCTCCAAGAAGGGTACCCGCAAGGTGCTGATCGGCAAGGATACCCGTATCTCCGGCTACATGCTGGAGTCGGCGCTGGAAGCGGGTCTTTCCGCCGCCGGTCTCAAGGCCATTCTGATGGGCCCCATGCCCACTCCGGCCGTTGCCTACCTGACCCGCACCTTCCGTGCCGAGGCAGGCATCGTGATCAGTGCTTCCCACAACCCCTATTACGACAACGGCATCAAGTTTTTCTCCGCCGATGGTACCAAGCTGCCTGACGAGGTCGAGCTGGCCATCGAAGCCGAGCTGGATCACGAACTGAAGTGCGTGGAGTCCGCCGAGCTTGGCAAGGCGTTGCGCATCGACGATGCCGCCGGTCGTTACATCGAATTCTGCAAGAGCACCTTCCCCTCCAATCTGAGCCTGGAAGGGCTGAAAATGGTGGTGGATTGCGGCCATGGTGCCACCTATCACATCGCGCCTTCCGTTTTCCGCGAACTGGGGGCCGAGGTGATCGCCATCGGCTGCAGCCCGGATGGTCTCAACATCAATGATGGTGTCGGCTCGACCGCCCCGGAGGCACTGGCCGCCAAGGTGCTGGAGTGCAAGGCTGATCTTGGCGTTGCCTTCGACGGCGATGGCGATCGCCTGGTGATGGTGGATCACACCGGCTATATCATCGACGGTGACGAGATCCTCTACATCATCGCCCGCGATGCCCTGCGTAACGGTCGCCTCAAGGGCGGTGTTGTCGGCACTCTGATGGCCAACATGGGGCTGGAGCTGGCGTTGCAGACCCTGGGCATTCCGTTCGCCCGCGCCAAGGTGGGTGACCGCTATGTGCTGGAGATGATGAACGAGAAGGGCTGGCGCATCGGTGGCGAGAACTCCGGTCACATCATCTGCCTGGATCAGACCACCACCGGGGATGGCATCGTCGCCGCCCTGCAGGTGCTGACCGCCATCTGTACCGCGGAGATGCCGCTGGCCAAGCTGCGTTCCGGCATGAACAAGTTCCCGCAGGTGCTGGTCAACGTGCGCTTTGCCGAAGGCAAGGACCCGCTGGCGGCTGACGCCGTACAGCAGGAAGTGGCCAGGGTGGAACAGGAGTTGGCTGGTCGTGGCCGTGTGCTGCTGCGCAAGTCCGGCACTGAACCCCTGATCCGCGTGATGGTGGAGGGGGAGCACGAGCAACAGGTGCGTGACATGGCACAACGCATTGCACAACAGGTTGAATCGGCGTTTTAATGAACAAATGGGGCGGCTTTTTAGCCGTCCTGGTTGTATCTTGTTCAAACGATTCAAAAATTTAAAAATAGCGCTTGTCAGCTGACAATCCTCTGGATATTATCAGCCCCGCTTTCGCAAGGGAGTTGCCGATGGGACATCGCAAGCCGTTTGTAGCAGCCAACTGGAAGTTACACGGTAGTAGGTCGCAGTTAGAGCAGTTTGCCGGCCAATGCCTGAAAGGTATTGGTGAACAGGTAGACGTGGTCTTGTGTCCATCCCATGTGCATCTCGACTTCACGGCAGCTCTGCTCGGTGAGCAGAGGGTGATGAAGTTGGGGGCTCAGAATGTGAGCCAGCACAGACATGGCGCTTACACGGGTGAAATCTCGTGTCAGATGCTGGTTGAGGCAGGGTGTCGATACGTATTGGTAGGGCACTCCGAGCGCAGGCGTCTCTTTGGTGAGACCAGTTTTATCGTTGCAGAGAAGTTTGCGGCGGCCAGGTCGGCAGGACTTGTTCCAATCCTCTGTTTGGGGGAGTCGGGTGCGGCAAGGCAGGCGAGAAGAACCTTCGAGGTTATTGCCGAAGAGCTGGATATCGTCATAGAGAAAAATGGCGCGATGGCTTTCGATAATGCTATCATCGCCTACGAGCCGATTTGGGCTGTAGGTACAGGTAAATGCGCCACACCCGAGCAGGCACAAGAGGTTCATTCCTTTATACGTGGTCGCTTGGCGGAGGATACTCCGGTCATAGGTGAGAAAGTCAGAATCATCTATGGTGGGAGCGTGACACCGGCCAATGCGAGAGAGTTGTTTGCCCAGCCCGACATTGACGGCGGCCTGATTGGTGGAGCAAGTCTCGATGACCAGACGTTTTTAGGAATTGTTGAAGCGGCAAAGGGTGCAAGTTAAATGTACGAGATTCTTTTGGTCGTTTATCTGCTGGTATCACTGGCTCTGATTGGTCTGGTGATGATTCAGCAAGGTAAAGGGGCTGACATGGGCGCCTCCTTCGGCGCAGGGGCATCGAATACCGTATTCGGCTCCGGTGGTTCAGGCAGTTTCCTGACCCGCACAACAGCGATTTTGGCTACTCTGTTCTTTTTGATTAGCCTGGTGCTCGGCTCTATGTCCAGCAACAAGGTCAAACAGGGTAGTGAATGGGAAAATCTGCAACAGACCCAACAGGTTGAGCAGAGCAAAGCGCCAGTAAAGAAAGACACTGACGTTCCCGAGTAAGAGTTTTGCCGTGGTGGTGGAATTGGTAGACACGCTATCTTGAGGGGGTAGTGCTCTAGGGTGTGCGGGTTCGAGTCCCGCCCACGGCACCAATTAAGCAGTCAGCCTGGGTGACCAGGTGTGTTATAGCCAGTCAGTCTTGTGTGACGAGAGTGAAGTGGCTATAATCTCGCACGATTTCGGACGCGGGGTGGAGCAGCATGGTAGCTCGTCGGGCTCATAACCCGAAGGTCGTCGGTTCAAATCCGGCCCCCGCAACCAAATTTCACGCATTTCCTACGCTCAGGAAGGCGGTCGCTGCGAGGCGACAATCAGGGTAAAGCGCCAAGCCCCGATTTGATATCGGGGCTTTTTGTTATGTGCAATTTACTCTGAATCTATTTCTATCTGGGCTTTATGCCCTTTTTTTGTTTTTCGGAGGGTGACTTTGGCTACGTTGGAACAACGTTTGACCGATCTGCTCGAGGCTCCTGTCGTTGCCTTGGGTTTTGAACTGTGGGGTATCGAGTTTATCCGTGCGGGTAAACACTCCACCTTGCGCGTCTACATCGACGGCGAGCATGGCGTGAGCGTCGAGAACTGTGCAGAAGTCAGCCATCAGGTTGGCGCCATCATGGACGTCGAGGATCCCATCACCGAGGAGTATTACCTCGAGGTGTCCTCCCCGGGTCTGGATCGCCCCCTGTTCAAGGTTGCCCAGTTCGAAAAATACGTTGGCCAAGAGGCGGCGGTTTCGCTTCGGATGGCAACAAACAACCGCCGCAAGTTCAAAGGCGTAATCAAAGCCGTGCAGGGCGACATGATCACTCTGACGGTAGATGGTAAGGACGAAGTGTTGGCTTTCACCAATATCCAAAAAGCGAACATAGTGCCGAACTTTGGTTAACGAGGCTATCGGATATGAATAAAGAGATTTTGCTGGTCGTTGACGCAGTGTCCAACGAGAAGGCGGTTCCCCGCGAGAAGATTTTCCAGGCTCTGGAAACCGCACTGGCGACGGCGACCAAGAAAAAATATGAAGGCGAGATCGAAGTTCGGGTAGAGATCGATCGCAAGACCGGCGACTACGACACCTATCGCCGCTGGGTCGTCATCGCGGATCAGGCCGCCATGGAGAACCCCTACGCCGAGATCACCCTGGAAGCGGCGCAGATCGAGCAGCCGGACATCCAGATCGGTGAATATGTTGAAGATCAGATCGACTCCGTCACCTTCGACCGCATCACCACCCAGACCGCCAAGCAGGTCATCGTGCAGAAAGTGCGCGAAGCCGAGCGTTCACAAGTCGTTGACCAGTTCAAGGACAAAGAAGGCACCATCATCAGTGGCGTGGTCAAGAAGAGCAACCGCGACAACGTGATCCTGGATCTGGGCAGCAACGCCGAGGCCGTGATCTTCCGTGACGACATGCTGCCGCGCGAGACCTTCCGTCCGGGCGACCGCATCCGTGGTCTGCTTTACGCTGTGCGTCCGGAAGCCCGTGGTTCCCAGCTGTTCGTCAGCCGCTCCAGCCCGGACTTCCTGAAAGAGCTGTTCCGCATCGAAGTGCCGGAAATCGGCGAAGAGATGATCGAAATCATGGGCGCCGCCCGTGATCCGGGTTCCCGCGCCAAGATCGCGGTCAAGACCAACGATCGCCGCATCGACCCGATCGGTGCCTGTATCGGCATGCGCGGTGCCCGCGTTCAGGCGGTCTCCGCCGAGCTGAGCGGCGAGCGCGCCGACATCGTGCTGTACGATGACAACCCGGCCCAGTACGTGATCAACGCCATGGCGCCGGCCGATGTGGCCTCCATCATCGTCGATGAAGACAACCACACCATGGACATCGCCGTGGAAGCCGCCAACCTGGCTCAGGCCATCGGCCGCAACGGTCAGAACGTGCGTCTGGCCTCCCAGCTGACCGGTTGGGAACTGAACGTGATGACAGTCGAGGACATGCGTGCCAAGCACCAGGCCGAAAACGACCGCATCATGAACCTGTTCACCAGCACCCTCGACATCGATGACGATTTCGCCGGCCTGCTGATGGAAGAGGGCTTCTCCACCCTGGAAGAGATCGCCTTCGTACCGGTCAACGAGCTGCTGGCCATCGACGGTCTGGATGAAGACATGGTCGAAGAGCTGCGCAAGCGTGCCAAAGACGCCCTGACCACCAAGGCGCTGGCCAAAGAAGAATCCTTTGAAGGTGTTGAACCTTCCGAAGAACTGCTCAATCTGAACGGCCTCGGCCGTGAAATGGCGTACGCCCTGGCCGCTCGCGGCATCGGTACCCTGGAAGATTTGGCAGAGCAAGGCATCGATGACCTTGCTGATATCGAAGGGCTGACCGCCGAGAAGGCCGGTGAGCTGATTATGGCTGCTCGCAATATCTGTTGGTTCGGAGAAGAGCAGTCTAGTTAAGATCAAACGGAGGAAAATGAATGGCAGAAGTATCAGTCAAACAACTTGCCACTGACATCGACACACCGGTTGATCGTCTTCTCCAGCAGTTTGTCGATGCCGGTATCAGCAAGAGCAAGGCCGACGACATGGTCAGCGAGTCTGAGAAACAGACTCTGCTGACTCACCTGAAGAAACAGCATGGAGGTGACGAGGTCGCCGCACCTGCCCGCATGACCTTGCAACGCAAGACCAAGAGCACCATCAGTGTTCAGGGGACTGGCGGCAAGAACAAGGAAGTGCAGGTAGAAGTGCGCAAGTCTCGCACCTATGTAAGACGCTCGGCGCTGGAAGATGAACAGCGTCAGGCGGAAGCCGAGGAAAAAGCGCGTTTGGAAGCAGAAGAAAAAGCTCGTCGCGAAGCCGAAGAGAAGGCTCGTCTCGATGCTGAAGAGAAGGCTCGCCGTGAGGCTGAGCAGGCTCGTCGTGAAGCTGAGGAAAAGGCGCGGATCGAGGCACAACAAAAGGCTCGACAGGCTCAACAGCCCGCCAAAGCAGCCAGTAGCACAGCTCAGCAAGAGGCAGAAAAGATGGCCAAGCGCGAAGCAGAAGAACTGAAGCGCCAACAGGAACAAACAGCTTTGCAAAAGGCTGAAGAACTCGCCGCCAAGAAAGCCGAAGAGGCTCGTGTCATGGCGGAACAGAACGCAGCCCGCTGGGCTGAAGAAGAAGCCGCTCGCGCCAAAGAGAGCAGCGATTACCATGTGACCACCTCCAAGCACGCCCAGGCTGCTGAAGATGAACTGGATCGCAAGGAAGAGACCAGCCGCCGCACCGCTGCTGCTGCCAAGGGGCCGAAGAAGGCCGGTCGCCGCGACGACGATCGCAACGACCGTAACTCCCGTGACCCGCGCGCCCGTAAAGGCAAGCGTGGCAAGGTGGCTACCCCGAACGCGATGAAGCACGGCTTCAACAAGCCGGCTGCCGCCGTCAACCGTGACGTCATCATCGGCGAGACCATCACTGTGGCTGAGCTCGCCAACAAGATGGCCGTCAAGGGTGTTGAAGTCATCAAGGTGATGATGAAGATGGGTGCCATGGCCACCATCAACCAGGTGATCGACCAGGAGACCGCTCAGCTGGTCGCCGAGGAGATGGGTCACAAGGTGGTGCTGCGTCGTGAGAACGAGCTGGAAGAGGCGGTGCTGTCCGATCGTGACGAGACCTCCGAAGCCAAGCCGCGCGCGCCGGTCGTGACCATCATGGGTCACGTTGACCACGGCAAGACCTCGCTGCTGGACTACATCCGTAAAGCCAAGGTGGCTGCCGGTGAAGCCGGTGGTATTACCCAGCACATCGGTGCGTACCACGTACAGACCGACAGCGGCATGATCACCTTCCTGGATACCCCGGGTCACGCGGCGTTTACCTCCATGCGTGCTCGTGGTGCCAAGGCAACCGACATCGTGGTGCTGGTCGTTGCAGCAGACGACGGCGTGATGCCGCAGACCATCGAAGCCATCCAGCACGCCAAGGCTGCCGGTGTGCCGCTGGTTGTTGCGGTCAACAAGATCGACAAGCCGGAAGCGGATCCGGATCGCGTCAAGACCGAGCTGGCCCGCTACAACGTCATGTCCGAAGACTGGGGTGGTGACTGCCAGTTCGTGCACGTCTCCGCCAAGTCTGGCGAAGGCATCGACGACCTGCTGGAAGCCATTCTGATCCAGGCTGAAGTCCTGGAGCTGAAAGCCGTGGTTGACGGCATGGCCAACGGCGTCGTGATCGAGTCCTTCCTCGACAAGGGCCGTGGTCCGGTTGCCACCGTGCTGGTACAGGAAGGTACCCTGCGTCAGGGCGACATCGTGTTGTGTGGTCTCGAATACGGCCGTGTCCGTGCCATGCGTGATGAGCTGGGTCGCGAGATCAAGGAAGCGGGTCCGTCCCTGCCGGTGGAAATCCTCGGCCTGTCCGGCGTTCCCTCTGCCGGTGACGAAGCCACCGTTGTGCGTGACGAGAAGAAAGCCCGTGAAGTGGCGCTCTATCGTCAGGGCAAGTTCCGCGAAGTCAAGCTGGCTCGCCAGCAGAAGGCCAAGCTGGAGAACATGTTCGCCAACATGACCGAAGGCGAAGTGTCCGAAGTGAACGTGGTGATCAAGGCCGACGTACAGGGTTCCGTGGAAGCGATCTGCGATGCGCTGGTCAAGCTCTCCACCGACGAAGTGAAGGTGAAGATCGTTGGTTCCGGCGTGGGTGGTATCACCGAGACCGACGCCACCCTGGCGGCCGCGTCCAGCGCCATCCTGGTGGGCTTCAACGTCCGTGCCGATGCTTCTGCTCGCAAGGTCATCGATGCCGAGAGCCTGGATCTGCGTTACTACTCCGTCATCTATGACCTGATCGACGAAGTGAAGCAGGCCATGAGCGGCATGTTGGCCCCCGAGTACCGTCAGGAAATCATCGGTCTGGCCGAAGTGCGCAGCGTCTTCAAGTCACCGAAGTTCGGCGCCGTTGCCGGCTGTATGGTTACCGAAGGTGTGGTCAAGCGTTCCAACCGTATTCGCGTTCTGCGCGACAACGTGGTTATCTATGAAGGCGAGCTGGAATCCCTGCGTCGCTTCAAGGATGACGTCAACGAAGTCAAGAACGGCTACGAGTGTGGTATCGCGGTTAAGAACTACAACGACGTACGCGAAGGCGACCAGATCGAAGTTTACGAGACCGTTGAAATCCAACGGACTCTGTAAGCCAAGAGTCAGATTAAATAGGGGGCCGCGGCCCCCTTTTATCGCAGGATAGAATATGGCCAGAGAATTTAGCCGGACCCGTCGGGTCGGACAGCAGATCCAGCGCGAAATCGCGCTCATTCTGCAGCGCGAGGTAAAAGACCCGCGCATCGGCATGGTGACCGTTTCCGATGTGGAAGTGTCCCGTGACCTCAATTACGCCAAGGTGTATGTCACCTTCTTGCAGCTGGAAAATGATGCCGAGCGCATCAAGGAAGGGCTCAAGGCGCTGACCGAAGCCGCCGGCTACATCCGCAGCCTGCTGGGCAGTGCCATGCGCCTGCGCGTGGTGCCCGAGTTGCGCTTCTTCTATGATCAGACCCTGGTTGAGGGGATGCGCCTCTCCAACCTGGTGACCAACACCATCCGCGAAGACAAGCGTCGCATGGCCGAATCCGGTCGTGAAGAAGACGAAGCCGCACCGGATGACACTACTGAGGATAAAGCCTGAGATGTCTCGTAGACGTCGTTTCAAGGGCCGTGACGTACACGGTATCCTGCTGCTGGACAAGCCGACCGGCCTGACCTCCAACGATGTGTTGCAGAAGGTCAAACGGATTTACAACGCCGCCAAGGCCGGTCACACCGGCGCCCTGGATCCGCTGGCAACCGGCATGCTGCCGATCTGCCTCGGCGAGGCCACCAAGTTCTCCCAGTATCTGCTGGAGGCGGACAAGCGCTATGAGGTGACCGCCAAGCTGGGCGAGCGCACCAACACCAGCGACTCCGATGGCGAGGTGGTCTCCACCCGTCCGGTGAACGTGGCCGTGGGTACCCTGATCGAGGCGCTGGACCAGTTCCGCGGCCCCATCATGCAGGTGCCGTCCATGTATTCGGCTCTCAAGCACAACGGCCGTCCGCTCTACGAATATGCCCGTGAAGGCATCGAGATCGAGCGTGAAGCCCGTCCCATCACCGTTTTCGAGCTCAAACTGCTGAGCTTTGAAGGGGATGAGGTGCGACTTGAGGTGCACTGCAGCAAGGGTACCTACATCCGCTCCCTGGTGGACGATCTGGGGGAAGTGCTGGGCTGTGGCGCCCACGTCACCCAGCTGCGCCGCACCCAGGTGGCCAGCTACCCCTATGAGCGGATGCTGACCCTGGAGCAGCTCGAGTGCATCTTCGAGCAGGCCAAGGCCGAGAGCATTCCGCCGCGCGAGCAGCTGGATCCCCTGCTGCTGCCGATGGATACCGCGGTGGCTTCCCTGCCCGAGGTGAACATGCTGGCTGCCGTGGCCGCCTATGTGAACCAGGGCCAGGCCGTGCAGGTGGCAGGCAGCCCGCAGAGCGGCCAGGTCCGCATGACGGTCGGCCCGGAGCGCGAATTCATCGGGGTTGGCGAGATCGACGACGAGGGACGCGTCGCGCCCAAGCGTCTGGTGCGCTACCACGACGAGGAGTGATCCTCAGGCGGTATCAGGTTGCTTGCCCGTTGCGCGTCTTTATCGTTGCGAAAAGGGGCGGGGACGATTATGATACCGCCCTCATTTCACGGCTGAATTAGAGATTGGCTGTGAACCTTTAAACACTCTACTGGAGTATTACCATGTCTCTAAATGCTGAGATCAAAGCTCAAATCGTTGCTGACAACGCTCGTTGCGCCAACGACACTGGTTCCCCCGAAGTGCAAGTTGCCCTGCTGACTGCCCAGATCAACCATCTGCAAGGTCACTTCAAGGAGCACTCCAAGGATCACCACGGTCGTCGCGGTCTGCTGCGCATGGTTTCCCAGCGTCGTAAGCTGCTGGACTACCTGAAGCGTAAAGACGTTCAGCGTTACGCTGCTCTGATCGCCAAGCTGGGTCTGCGTCGTTAATCGACCATCAGATTTCGCGAAAAAGGGGAACCTCCGGGTTCCCCTTTTTTATTGCGCGTCAGGCTGTTGCCGCCCTCACAGAATTTGTGTCACTGCTTACCTTTTGCATCGAATCAAGTATAATTGCACGCGAATTTAAAGCGCCAAATTGTAAAAAGGAAATTCACGTGAATCCTATTGTAAAGTCATTCCAGTACGGTCAACACACCGTCACTCTGGAAACCGGTGTGATGGCCCGTCAAGCCACTGCGGCCGTCATGGTCAGCATGGACGATACCTGCGTATTTGTGACCGTCGTTGGCAAGAAAGAGGCCGATCACGGCCGTGATTTCTTCCCGCTGACCGTCAACTATCAGGAGCGTACCTATGCTGCTGGTCGTATCCCGGGTGGTTTCTTCCGTCGTGAAGGTCGCCCGAGCGAAGGCGAGACCCTGATCTCCCGTCTGATCGACCGTCCTATTCGTCCGCTGTTCCCGGAAGGCTTCCTCAATGAGGTTCAGGTGGTTGCCACCGTCATGTCCGTGAACCCGGCCGTCTCTCCCGACATCGTTGCCATGATCGGTGCCTCCGCGGCGCTGGCCATCTCCGGCATCCCGTTCGGCGGCCCGATCGGTGCAGCCCGCGTGGGTTACATGAACGGTCAGTACGTGCTGAACCCGACCACTACCGAACTGCCCCAGAGCGATCTGGATCTGGTGGTTGCCGGTACCGCCAACGCCGTGCTGATGGTGGAATCCGAAGCGGCCATCCTCTCCGAAGAGGTGATGCTGGGCGCCGTGGTCTTTGGTCACGAGCAGATGCAGGCCGTTATCAACGCCATCAACGAATTCGCTGCCGACGTCGGCACCAAGCCGTGGAACTGGACTGCGCCTGCCGTCAACGAAGCGCTGAAAGCCAAGGTTGCCGAGCTGGCGACAGCTGAGCTGGGTGAAGCCTACCGCATCACCGAGAAGGCCGTGCGTTACGAAACCATCGGTGCCATCAAGGCTCGCGTGGTTGAACAAGTCATCGCTTCCGGCGTGGAAGAAGATGCCAAGAAGATCGGCGAAGAGTTCCACAGCCTGGAAAGCCGCATCGTTCGTGGTCGCGTGGTACGTGGCGAGCCGCGTATCGATGGTCGCGATCCTGAGATGATCCGCGCCCTGTCCGTCGCCACCGGCGTACTGCCGCGTGCCCACGGCTCCGCCCTGTTCACCCGCGGTGAAACCCAGGCCATGGTCGTTGCAACCCTGGGTACCGAGCGTGACGCCCAGAACATCGACGAGCTGACCGGCAACCGCGCCGATCGCTTCATGCTGCACTACAACTTCCCGCCATACTGCGTCGGTGAGACCGGCATGATGGGTAGCCCGAAGCGCCGCGAAATCGGTCACGGCCGTCTGGCCAAGCGCGGCGTTGCTGCCGTGATGCCGAGCGCCGATGAGTTCCCGTACGTGGTACGCGTGGTCTCTGAAATCACCGAATCCAACGGCTCCTCCTCCATGGCCTCCGTCTGTGGTTCCTCCCTGGCGCTGATGGACGCCGGTGTGCCGATCAAGGCCTCCGTTGCCGGTATCGCCATGGGTCTGGTGAAGGAAGAAGAAGGTTTCGTCGTGCTGTCCGACATCCTGGGTGACGAAGATCACTTGGGCGACATGGACTTCAAGGTTGCCGGTACCACTGAAGGTGTGACCGCCCTGCAGATGGACATCAAGATCGAAGGCATCACCAAAGAGATCATGGAGATTGCCCTGAAGCAAGCTCGTGGTGCTCGCCTGCACATCCTGAAAGTGATGGACGAAGCCATCCAGGCGCCGCGTGCCGAGATCTCCGATTTCGCCCCGCGCATCCACACCATCAAGATCAACCCGGAGAAGATCAAGGACGTCATCGGCAAGGGTGGTTCCGTGATCCGCGCCCTGACCGAAGAGACCGGCACCAACATCGAGCTGGATGATGACGGTACCGTCCGCATCGCCGCCGTTGACGGTGATGCCGCCAAGGAAGCGATCCGCCGCATCGAGGCCATCACCGCCGAGATCGAAGTGAACCGCATCTACGAAGGCAAGGTCGTCCGTCTGGCCGACTTCGGCGCCTTCGTCAACATCCTGCCGGGCAAAGACGGTCTGGTACACATCTCCCAGATCACCGATGCACGCGTGCAGAACGTGGCCGACTACCTGAAGATCGGTGACGTGGTGAAGGTGAAGGTACTGGAAGTGGACCGTCAGGGCCGCGTACGTCTCTCCATCAAGGAAGCGAACGCCCCGACCGAAGCTGCCGCCGCTCCGGCTGCCGTTGCCGTCGAAGAGCCGGCTGCCGAATAAGTCGCCGAGCCGTGAAAAGCCGACCTCTGGGTCGGCTTTTTTTATATTTGTGGCCTGATGTTGTCTCTCTTGAGGCCCCTTGTTATAACGAAAGGCTTCTCGCGCGACGGGCAACAAGGAGCAGTGTGATGTCGTGGGCCCTCCTCAGACAGTTTCCTCCCCTGGTCTGGACCGTGATCCTGGGCACCTTCATGGTGCGCACCAGCTATTACATGGTCTGGCCGTTTCTCTCCATCTTGCTCTATCGGGAGTATGGTCTCTCGGCGACCGCCATCGGCGCCATGCTGGGTGCGACCGCAGCCATCTCCACTCTGGTCAGCTTCTATGGTGGCTGGCTCTCCGACAAGCTGGGGCGGCGCAACATCCTGCTGGCGGGCTGCCTGGTCTCCGTGCTCTGCTACGGCCTGCTCGGCTTTTCCCACTCTGTGTTCTGGCTCGGGCTCGGGGTGCTCGGCAGCGGCCTCTCCTCCGGGCTCATCGATGCGCCCGGCAAGGCGTTGATGGCCGACAGCCTGGCTTCGGCCAAGGCCCGCGAGCTGGCGCTGCACCTGCGTTACTTTCTGCTCAACCTGGGGGCGGCCCTCGGCCCCTTGCTGGGGGTGACCCTGGGCATCAATGCCCAGCAGCAGACCTTCCTGCTGCTCAGCGGCAGCTATCTGCTGCTGGGGGCTGCCTTCCTCTGGGGATTTGCGCAAAGCAGGGTTGCGGTGACCCGTGGCAACGAGCTGGGCTTGCGGGTGGCCATCAAGGTGCTGTGGCGGGATCGGGGCTTCTTGCTGCTGGTGCTGGCTAACCTGCTGATGAACCTGGTCTATTCCCAGTTCCACTCCCCGCTGGTGCAGTACCTGACCCGGGCCGGGACCCCGGAGGTGGCGAGCCTCATCGCCATCCTGGTGGCCACCAATGCCCTGACCGTGGTGCTGTTGCAGTTTCCCCTGCTGCATCTGCTGGCCCGCTGGTCGGGCAAGGTGCGCCTGCAGGTCGGCATTACCCTGTTTCTGGGGGCTCAGGTGCTGTTTGCGCTGGGGGATCCGCAGCAGTGGTCGCACTGGATCGGTGCCGTGCTGATGCTGAGCGTGGGGGAGACCATACTGTTCCCGCTGCTCAACGTGCTGATCGATCAGATGTCGCCCCCGCATCTGAAGGGGAGCTACTTCGGGGCCGGCGCGCTGGCCGGGCTGGGTGGCGCCATCGGCGCTCTGCTGGGAGGCTGGATCCTTGCCCAGTGGAACGGGCAGCTGCTCTATGCGTTGATGGCGCTGCTCTGTCTGCTGACCTTCCTGCTCTATGAGTGGGGCGCCCGCATTCCGCGCCCCGAGCTGGCCCGGGCCAACCCGGGTCAGTGAGTACCCTTCTGGGCGACCTGTTTCATCGCCTTCTTGGCGGCATACATGCGCTCGTCCGCCAGCCGGATCAGGCTGTTGCCCTCGTCGAACTGCACCGGCCCGGTCTGCACCAGCCCTATGCTGAGGGTCACGTCACCGGTCCGTTCGGCCAGTGTCTTGTTGAGACGGGGCAGGAAGACGTCCCTGGCCTGATCCTCGTTGCAGTTGGGCAGGATCAGGCAGAATTCATCCCCGCCGTAGCGGAAGCAGCTATCTTCCACCCGCGACACCTGGCGAATGCAGTCGCCGACGATGCGCAGGATCTCGTCCCCGCGCTGATGGCCCTGGGTGTCGTTGATCTGCTTGAAGTCATTGATGTCGAGGTAGGCGATGACCACAGGCTCGGAGCGACGCTGGCAGGTGCGCAGGGTGCGGGTGAGGTTCTCCTGCAGATGGCGCACGCTGAGCAGGCCGGTGAGGGCATCGGTCCGGCTCATCTCCTCCAGTTGCTGGGTGCGTTCGCGTACCTTCTCCTCCAGCGCCTTGGCGTAAAGCTCGGATTTCTCCTTGGAGGATTCGATCTCCGACACCAGGCTGCGGATATAGGTCTCAAACACCAGGGTGATGTCGAACAGGAACAGCTTGTCGAGGGCAGTGAGCATGGTGACCCGCTCCTGCTCGCTGGGGATCTGGGTGAAGATATCCTCGATGAGCAGCCCTTTCAGGGTGTTGATTGCGGCCAGGTAGAGCTTGGGTTCCACCCCGATCCGCTTGTGCACCAGCCCGATGCGCAGCCGGTTGTTGACGTACTCCAGGTCATACAGGCCGCTGAACAGGTCGAGAATGTAGCGGCGCTGGGCCGCCCGCAGTCGGGTCAGGGTGTCGGCATCGCCGATCAGCAGGGCAATCTCGGTGATCCCGGTCTGCAGGGTGTAGAACTTGTCGACCAGGGCGTCGATGTGGGGCTCGATCTTGGGACGATAGCTGGCGAGCAGGAGGAAATCCTGCTCGTCCAGCAGCAGCAGCTCCTTGCGATGGGCGATTTCGAACTCTGTGATCCGCATCTGTTCCAGCAGCGTCTGTTCGGTTGGGTTCATGACAGTTTCCCGAGCAAAAATGAAGGCGCACGCATTGTTATGTAATTGACAGTGTAGACAGTAACAGTCTGGAGCAGGTTTTCAAATGGCGCAGGGTTGTGACAGATCAACTCTGCGCCCATTTTTTGCCTTGTGCTAGAAGGTGAGCACCTTGTGGGCGGCCAGAGTCCATTGGGCCAGCAGCGGCAGGGTGCCGATCTCGATCCCCTCGATCAGCGGCAGTGCCGTGATGCCGCGAGCATCGGTACAGGTCTTGCAAAGGCGGATGGTGACCCCCTGGGCCAGCAGGATCTCCAGCATCTGGCGCAGGTTGTAGCCCTCGGCCGGGGCCTGGCCCGCCAGGGCGGCGCTGACCGCATCGGACATCAGAAACAGTTTCAGGCTGGTACCGCCCTGTTCGCCCAGGGCGATGGCCAGGCGCAGGGCATTGAACAGGGATTCGCTGCCATAGGGGGCGCCGTTGGCGATGATGACAATCTCTTGATTCATAACAGACTCCTCATGAAAGTCGCCATTGTAGACCCAGCAGCCCGCCATTGGCGTGACGTCGCACAAACTCTGTCGTAGCGGTTTGCCCGCGCCTTGACCCGGCCGGCCGAGTACGGTCTGATAGGCGGCCATCAAACATGACAGGGGAACGAGGTCGTTATGTGGAAGGTTATCGGAATGAGCATGCTGCTGTTGGCCGGTCAGGCCTATGGCAGTGAGTCTGTCGGTTGCAAGGCGCGCCAGCAGGCCGTCAAGGAGCAACTGGCCATTGCCAAGGCGCACGACAACGGGGACCAGGTGGCCGGGCTGGAGCGGGCCCTGCGCAATATCGAGACCCACTGCACCGATGCGGGCCTGTTCAAGGAGCAGCAGCAGCGGGTGGCCGAGCTCAAGGAGCAGGTCAACGAGCGGTTAGTCGAGCTGCAAAACGCCCGGGTGACGGGCAAGCCCGACAAGATCGCCAAGAAGCAGGCCAAGCTGGAAGAAGCCCAGACCAAATTGCTGGCCGCCCAGCGCGAGCTGGACGCGCTCAGCAAGCTTACCAAATCCTGATTTGTCGATAAAAAGAAGCCGGCGCAGTCCGGCTTCTTTTTTATCTCATGTCTTCCGCCAGGGTGCTTCAGCTGCCGCGCCGACCCACCATGTCGGCCGGCACCACCCAGGCATCGAACTGCTGCGCCGTAAGGTGACCGGAGGCGATGGCTGCCTCCCGCAGGCTGAGCCCCTCATGGTGGGCCCGTTTGGCGATCTCTGCCGCCTTGTCATAGCCGATATGGGGGTTGAGGGCCGTTACCAGCATCAGGGAGCGGGCCAGCAGCTCGTCGATGCGAGGCTGGTTCGGGCTGATGCCGACCGCGCAATGGTCGTGGAAGCTCTGCATACCGTCCGCCAGCAGCCGCACGCTTTGCAGGAAGTTGTGGGCGATCATCGGCCTGAACACGTTGAGCTCGAAGTTGCCGCTGGCGCCGCCGATGTTGATGGCCACGTCGTTGCCCATCACCTGGGCGCACAGCATGGTGAGCGCCTCGCACTGGGTCGGGTTGACCTTGCCGGGCATGATGGAGGAGCCAGGCTCGTTCTCCGGGATGAGCAGCTCGCCGAGCCCGCTGCGGGGGCCGCTCGCCAGCCAGCGCACGTCGTTGGCGATCTTCATGAGGGAGGCGGCCAGCGTCTTGAGGGCGCCGTGGCCATGGACCAGGGCGTCGCTGGCGGCCAGCGCCTCGAACTTGTTGGGCGCGCTCACCAGCGGCAGGCCGGTCTGCTCGGCCAGGGTGGCGGCCACCGCATCGGCAAAGCCGGGCGGGGTGTTGAGGCCGGTGCCGACGGCAGTACCCCCCAGCGCCAGCTCGCACAGATGGGGCAGGGCTGCGCGGATATGGCGCTCCCCCTGCTCGAGCTGGGCCACCCAGCCAGAGAACTCCTGCCCCAGGGTGAGCGGGGTGGCATCCTGCAGATGGGTGCGGCCTATCTTGACGATGTCGTCGAAGGCAGCCGCCTTGTTGGCCAGGGTGGTGCTCAGGGTGGCCAGGGCGGGCAGCAGTTGCCTGGTGAGGGTGGTGACGGCTGCCAGGTTCATGGCGCTCGGGAAGACGTCGTTGCTCGACTGGCTCTTGTTCACCTCGTCGTTGGGGTGCACCAGCCGCCCCTCGCCACGGGTTCCGCCGAGCAGCTCGCTGGCCCGGTTGGCCAGTACCTCGTTGAGGTTCATGTTGGTCTGGGTGCCGGAGCCGGTCTGCCATACCCGCAGCGGGAACTCCTCATCATGCTGGCCGCACAGGATCTCGTCGGCGGCGCTCATGATGGCCTGCGCCGTGCGGGCGGGCAGCAGCCCCTTGGCGTGGTTGACCTTGGCACAGGCTGACTTGATGCGGGCCAGCGCGTGGATCAGCGCCATCGGCTGGCGCTCGCCGGAGATATCGAAGTGCTGCAGGGAGCGCTGGGTCTGGGCTCCCCACAGCCGGTCGGCCGGTACGGCTATTTCGCCGAAGCTGTCGTGTTCACTCCTGCTCTTCATCTCGTTCTCCCTTCATTGCGAAAAAGGGGCGACATCCTGCGCCCCTGTCGAATTATCCGCCGGTCAGTGCCAATCAGCCGCGGGGGCGAAACGGCGTCAGCTCGGCCAGCGGCGCCGCCGTGCTGAACTCCTGGGTGGTCTCGGCGTGCTTGAAGATCTTGAAGCCTTCGCCGCGGGCGCTCCAGTACTCGATCTGCTCACCACTTACCTGCAGCAGGCTCGCCTCGCGCAGGGCGACCACGTGTTCGCTCGGGTTGATGGCGCAGAACTCGGCCAGGCGCTCGTCGCGGGTCTCCCCCATGTGGCCGCTGATGCTGGCGTCCAGGTAGTGGGGGTTGATCTGCAGCGGGAACAGCCCCAGTGCCGGCAGTACGGCGGCGCTGCAGACCGGCATGTCATTGGTGGTGCGAATGCTCGGGGTCGCCACGTTGCAACCGGCGCTCCAGCCCACATAGGGCACGCCTCGCTCGCGCACGGCGCGCTGGATGGGCACCACCAGGCCGTTTTCGTGCAGCAGCTGGTTGAGGCGCCAGGTGTTGCCGCCGCTGATGAAGATGGCCTCCGCCTGCTGGATGGCGTCCACCGGATCGTCGAACTGGTGGATGCTGATGGCCTCCACTCCCAGGCTCTCGCTGAGCTCCAGGGCACGGGCATCCCAGTCGCTGCGGATCACCGCGTAGGGGATGAGCAGGATGCGCTTGACCTGTTTGCGGGCGAGCAGGGTCTGCACCCGATCCCGGGCCCAGCCGAGCAGGCCCGGACATTCGGTGGCTTTGCCGTTGCTGAGAAGAAGCAGTTCCATGAAGCGTGTCCTCGATAAGTGAAAGCGCGAAGAGGTCACCGGCCCCGGCCGGGTGACGGAAGCCCCCATTCTAGCCCGATCCGGTGCCGGGTTCTGTGATCGACTCGCCATGTACCCTGATGAGACCTTTTTTTGACCAAAGTGAGGCCTTATGAAGCTGGCGAGGGATCTACTGGCGCTGGTCAGGGCTGCTTGGCACTCGTGTGCCCTAAGCCAAAGAGATCCTTTGCGCCAGCGATGGGTGATGGGCATCGGCCCGGCAAGCCGGGTCACTCCTTCGGGTAGGGCTCAGGGGGCTGAGTGGACGTTTGCATAGAGCAGCATCAGCTCGGCCAGGGAATCGGCCTCGAGGCGTTTCATCAGGCTGGCGCGGCACACCTCGACGGTGCGCACCGAGATGCAGAGATCCTGCGCTATCTGCTGATTCTTGTGGCCCCGGGCGATGAGCTGCAGCAGCTGGTGCTCGCGCGGGGTGAGCCGCTGATAGGCGGTCAGCTGGGCGAAACGGGTGGCCGCGCTCAGGGTCGCCTGCTCGGCCCGTGCGATGGCGGCGAGCAGGGGGGCCAGCTGCACCGGCTTTTGCAAGAAATCCACCGCCCCCTGCTTGAGGGACTCCACCGCCAGCGGCACCTCGCCGTGGCCGGTGAGAAAGAGGATGGCGATGGGGCTCTGGGCCGCCTTCAGCCGCAGCTGCACCTCGGGGCCCGACAGCCCCGGCATGCGGCAGTCTAGGATGAGGCAGGCGGGCTGGTGCAGGTCGACCTCGGCTAGGAAGCGCTTGCCATCGGCAAAGCTGAACAGCTGCCGCTCGTCGCAGCTCTCCAGCATGAAGCGCAGGGAGTCGAGCACGGCCTCGTCGTCGTCGACCAGATAGAGCGGGGGGCGGAAGGGGGACATCATCTCAGTTCCTCGGCATGTCGGTGGATGAAGGGAGGGTTTTGGATGGTGGCACGGGCAGGATGACCCGGGCCAGACAGCCGTGGGGGCTCAGGTTCTCCAGACTGAACTGGCCGCGATGGCTCTCGACCACCTCCCGGCAGATGGCGAGCCCCAGCCCCATGCCGTCCGGCTTGTCGCTGTAAAACGCCTGCTGCAGTTCGGTGGCGGGGACCCTCAGGCCGACGCCGTTGTCGCGGATCTCCAGCAGCAGGCTCTGAGACTCGAAGGCGATCAGCAGCTCGACCCGGGCAGGCTCCTGTGCCGGTGCCTGCTTAGGGGGGTGAGCAGGAGAGTGAACAGCGGCGCGCACCCTCTTCGCCGCACTCTCGGCGCCATTCTTGATGAGGTTGACCAGCAACTGCTCCATCCCGGTGCCATCCAGAGGGAGCCGGCGCGGCTGGCCCCGCCAGTGCAGGGTGAAGGCGACGTCGAGCGGCGCCAGCATCTGCTCCAGCAGGGGGCGCAACTCCGCCACCAGGGTGGGCAGGTCGCAAGGCGCGAAGCGGGGAGGGCGCTTCTGCAGCCGGGCCCTGAGCCGGTTGACGGTCTGGGTGATGCGCTGGACCTGGAGCCCTATCTGCTCCAGGGCCTGACGCAGGGAGGCCTGGGCGGCAGACTGGGTCGGATCCTGTGCCAATTTGTCCAGTCGCAACAAGGCTCCCTGGCTGTAGTTGGCGATGGCGCTGAGGGGCTGATTGATCTCGTGGGCCACGTTGGCGCCCAGCTCGCCCAGTTCGGCGAGCCGTCTGGCCTGTGCCAGCTGGCGTCCCTTCTGCTCGAGCTGGTGGCGGGCTTTGAGCAGCCGGCGCTGGCTGCGGTTGAACAGGTATTGCAGCAGCAGGTGGTGGCCCCCCAGCAGTAGTACCAGCACCAAAGCACCCCAGCCCCACTGCTGATGCTGGCGCAGCCAGTGCCAGGCCGCTTGCCACCAGGGGCCCTGCAGCGGGTGGCGATCCAGCGCCTTGAGCAGGCGGTCGATGGCGAGCTCGCTGGTGGGCACGGTCCAGCCCGCCGAATCGGCGGCGATGGCCGCCTCGCTATCAGCGGGCAGATCGTACAGCGCGCGGGTCACCGCCAGCGCCAGCGCGGGGGAGGCCCGCTCTGTCTTGGCGAAAGACCAGTTGGGGTAGAGCCGGGTCGAGCTCTGGCAACCAAAGCCGGCCGGCGCCTGATCGTCCAGCACCCGAAACGTCCCCCTGGCGACCTTGCCCTCCCGCTCCATGCGCTCCAGCTGGCACACCGGCACGATGGCGGCGGCCACCTCCCCTGCCGTCAGCCGCTCGATGAGCCGGTCCAGCGGAAAGCCGGTGAACTGCACGGTGGAGAAGAAGTGCTCCAGCCGAACCCCCTGTTCGCCCGCCTCGAAGCGATAGGCGAGGTAGCCGCCGAAGGCGTTCTCCGAGACGGCGGCGACAGCTTGCCCCTCGAGGTCACGCCAGTGTCGGTAGGGGGCCCGGGCGGGCACCACCAGGGCGGCGCCGATGGCGAGGTTGTCCCCCCCGGCCGGGCTCTTGAGGGTGGCGAGCCAGGCCAGCGGGTACTGGCGCGCCAGACTCACCGACTGGCCCGGGTTGGTGATGACGAAATCGAGGTGCTCGCGGGCGACGGCCTCGGCCAGTTCATCGAGCCCCAGCGGATGCAGCACGAAGCGATGGCCGGGCACGCGCTGTGCCAGCCAGCGCAGCAGCGGTTGCCACTGGGCTCTGGCCAGGGCCGGGCCGCGGGTCGCCAGCACGCCGATGCGTATCGGCTCGGCCATGGCCTGCACCGGCGTAGCCTGGGATGGTGCGGATTCCTGTCGGGCCGGCGCTGGCGAAGAGGGGGTTGGGGCGGCTTGCACCCGCAGCGGCAGGGCTGACAGCGCGAGCCAGAGCAGCAGGCTGAGCAGGGGCAAGGGAACTGGGGCGTGCAGGGGGCTCTCCTCTCGGTGCAAAGGGGCAGTTTATCACCGGGGCGCGCGCTTGCACGCGAACGGGGCCGGGAGGGGGGGCAAACGCTGCCCCGGTCACAGTTCAGCAGGGCTGGGGTATTTTTTATTGCGCTGGATCAACCCGGCTCCCGGTATGTGGAAAACCACAATAGAGGCGACTTCCTGCGTTGAGGACAATCGGCCCAACCCCTTTCAAGCCAGCTCAGCAGAAGGAAAGACGCCATGGAGCCCAGCAAGCGCCGATTGTTATCCGGGATCGCCGCCCTCACCGCAGGGGCTGCCCTGATCCCCGTCACCCAGGTTCAGGCGCAGTCCGTTCCCGCTCCCCGCAACGGGCGGGCGGCCATCAGCCGGGGGGACGGGCGCAAGCGTTACGGCATGCTGATCGACCTGCGCCGCTGCGTCGGCTGTCAGGCCTGCACCGTGGCCTGCACCATCGAAAATCAGCCTCCCCTCGGCCAGTTTCGCACCACGGTGAGCCAGTACGAGGTGAGCGACGTGGCCGCCCTCGCGGCTCCCGCCTCTCTCTTGATGTTGCCGAGGCTGTGCAACCACTGCGCCGAGCCCGCCTGCCTCGATGTCTGCCCCACTGGCGCCACCTTCCAGCGCGACGACGGCATCGTCGTGGTCAACAACGACTGGTGCGTCGGCTGCGGTTACTGCGTGCAGGCCTGCCCCTACGATGCCCGCTTCATCAACCATGAGACCAACACCGCCGACAAGTGCACCTTCTGCGCCCATCGGCTGGAGGCGGGGCTCTTGCCCGCCTGCGTCGAGAGCTGCGTCGGCGAGGCGCGCATCATAGGTGATTTGAACGATCCCAAGAGCCGGATAAGCCGCTTGCTGCGCCAACACGAGCCGGCGCTCAAGGTGCTCAAGCCGGAGGCCAATACCCAGCCGCGGGTCTTTTATCTCGGCATGGACGAGGCCTTCGTCAGCAAGGTCGACGGCAACCCGGCCCTGCGCACCCTGCTCACCGACGATGGCAAGGAGATAGCCCATGGTCATTAACGAACTGCTGGCCCCGGCTCAGCCCATCACCTGGCTGCCCTGGGCGGTGCAATATTTCTTTCTCATCGGCCTCGCCTACGGGGCCCTCTGGCTCGGCGCGTTTGAGCTGTGGCGCAAGGCGCCGGACCCGCGGCTGCAGACCCTGGCGGCGGTGCTGATGGTGGCGGCTGGTCTGGTGGCTCCCATCGCCCTGACCGCGGATCTGCACCAGCCGGCCCGGGCCTGGCACTTCTACGCCCAGACGCGTTTTGGCTCCGTCATGTGGTATGGCGCCTATCTGCTGCCGCTGTTCAGCCTGCTCTCCATGCTGCTCGGCTGGCTGCTGCTAAGGCCTGCCCTGGCCCGGCGCGGCGCAGAAGGGGACAAGATAGCCCGCCTTGCCCGGCTGCTCTGCCTGGGAAGCTGGTCGGGGCACGTTTGGCAGCGGCCCCTCTCTTTGCTGGCCGCCCTGAGCGGGCTCAGCATCGCCCTCTACACCGGGCTTGAGACCATGGCGGTGGCGGCGCGCCCGCTCTGGCATACCCCCTGGTTGCCCTGGCTGTTGACCCTGAGCGCCGTGCTGGGGGCCCAGAGTGCCCTGCTGCTGCTCAATCGCTTGCTGGCGGGCTGGCGTGCCCAGACCGAGTCGACCCTGCTGCGCCAGAGCGGCTGGACGTTAGGCCTGCTGGCGCTCTCCCTGCTGGGCTGGGCCCTGTTTGGCGGTGCCTCGGCGGCAGAGGCTGCAGCCCTCTATCGGCTCGACCCGAGCTGGCGGTTGGCGGCCCACTGGCTGTTGCTGACCCTGGGGCTGGCTAGCCTGTTGATGCTGGTGCGGCGAAGGATCTCTGCTCGCCTGTCACTCTGGGGGCTGGCGCTGCTGGGGCTGCACCTGGTGTGGGGCCTGCGCTGGCTGGTGCTCATTCAGGGGCAGCTCGCACCCAAGTACGGGGCCGGCGTCTACCTCTATGAAATCGCCTGGGGCCCGGCCGGTGTGCTCGGCATTCTCGGCACCTTTGGTCTGCTGCTGGCCCTGCTGGTGGCCCTCTCGGAGCTGGTGCGCCCCTCTGTTTCCCCCGCCATCAAGGCACCCACTCCTTTTGCACGCGAGGCACTCTGATGGATCACAGCAAACGCAAGTTTCTCAAGGGCGCCGCCATCGCCGGTGGCACCGGGCTGTTCGTCGCCGGTTACAGCGACACCCTCAAGCAGGTGGCGAGCGGTCTCGCCACCGGCAGCTCGGGCCAGCCGACCCGGGATCCCATCCATGGCAACTCGCTGGCCGTGGAGTACCGGGTTGACGAGCAGGGAGAGCTGCACCCCAACCCGGCCCAGCGGGTTGCCAACACCATGTGCCTCGGCTGCTGGACCCTGTGCGGAGTGCGGGCTCGCATCGACAACGAGCGCGACCAGATAGTGCGGATCCTGGGCAACCCCTATCATCCCCTCTCCGCCCGTCATCACATCGACTTCAAGACCCCGGTCAAGCAGGCGCTGCTCGCTACCAGCGGCTACCAGGAAGGGGGGCTGGACGGGCGCTCCACCGCCTGCGCCCGTGGCAACGCCATGCTGGAGCAGCTCGACAGCCCGCAGCGGGTCACCCGTTGTCTCAAGCGGGTGGGGCCCCGTGGCAGTGGTCGCTGGCAGAGCATCCCCTTCGAGCAGTTGGTGGCCGAGGTGGTGGAGGGGGGCGATCTGTTTGGCGAGGGCCAGGTTGAGGGGCTGCGGGCCATTCGCAACCTCGCCGAGCCGCTCGACCCGGTCAACCCGGAGTACGGCCCCAGGGCCAACCAGCTGCTGGTGAGCAACGCCTCGGACGAGGGGCGAGATCACTTCATCAAGCGCTTCACCTTCAACAGCTTCGGCACCCGCAACTTCGCCAACCACGGTGCTTATTGCGGCCTGTCGTTCCGGGTCGGGGCCGGCGCCCTGCTCGACGATCTGGAGAAGAACGCCCACCTCAAGCCTGACTGGGACGAGAGCGACTTCCTGCTGTTCATGGGCACCTCGCCCCAGCAATCGGGCAACCCCTTCAAGCGCCAGTCCCGTCAGCTGGCGGCGAACCGGGCGCGGCCGGGCAAGCCGTTCTCCTACGTGGTAGTGGCCCCCAGCCTGCCCAACACGGTGAACATGCCGTCCGCCCCCGCCAACCGCTGGCTGCCCATCCGCCCTGCCACCGACTCGGCGCTGGCCATGGCCATGCTGCGCTGGATCATCGACAACAGTCGCTACGCCGAGCCCTTCCTGGCAGCGCCCAATGCCGAGGCGGCCGAGCGGGCCGGTTATCGCGGTTTTTGCAACGCCAGCCATCTGGTGCTGTGCGACGAGTCCCACCCGCGCTTCGGCCAGATGCTGCGTTCAAGCGATCTTGGCTTGCCCTTTGATGGGGAAGCCTATGGGGAGGGGGACGCCATGCTGGTAGAGGAGATGGGAAGCGGCGAGCCGAGACCCGCCGGTCAGTGTGAACGGGCCAACCTCTGGGTGGATCGCCTCATTCAGGGCCCCAAGGGGGAGCTGATGGTGAAGAGCAGCTTCCAGCTGCTGGCCGAGGCGTGCCGGGAGCACTCCCTCGCGCAATATAGCGCCGAGTGCGCCGTGCCGGTGGCCGACATCGAGGCGCTGGCGCGGGAGTTCACCAGCCACGGCACCCGGGCGGCAGTGGTCTCCCACGGCGGCACCATGAGCGCCAACGGCTTCTACTCGGCCTGGGCCATCATGATGCTCAACGTCATGATCGGGAACTTGAACGCTCGGGGCGGCGCCGTGGCGAGCGGCGGCAAGTTCGATCCCTTCGGGGCGGGGCCGCGCTACGATCTGGCGAGCTTCCCCGGCATGGTCAAGCCCGCCGGGGTCTTCCTGTCACGCTCCAAGTTCCCCTACGAGAAGACCTCTGAGTATCGGCGCAAGCGCGAGGCGGGTCAGAACCCCTATCCGGCGCAAGAGCCCTGGTTCCCGATCTCGGGCCCCCTGCTCGGCGAGCACCTGACTGCGGCGGTGAACGGCTACCCCTACCGGATCAAGGCCTGGATCAACCACATGGGCAACCCCCTCTACGGTCAGGCCGGGCTCAGCAAGGCCATAGGCGAGCAGCTCAAAGACCCTGCCGTGCTGCCCCTTGTGGTCAGCATCGACAGCTTCATCAACGAGTCGTCGGCGCTGTCGGATTACATAGTGCCGGATACCCTGACCTACGAGTCCTGGGGCTGGGCCACCGCCTGGCACGGGGTGATGACCAAGGTCTCCACCGGCCGCTGGCCCATCGTGGAGCCTCGCGTCGCCAAGACCGCCGAGGGGGATCCGGTCTGCATGGAGTCCTTCTTTATCGCGGTGGCCAAACGGCTGGGGTTGCCGGGCTTTGGCGAGGGGGCACTCAAAGGGGCGGATGGCAAGGTGCATGCCCTGCACAAGGCGGCGGACTTCTCCCTCTACGGGGCGGCCAACGTCGCCTATCTCGGCGAGCCGGTGCCGGCCATAGATCCTGAGGATCTCGCCTGGTCTGGGGTGGAACGCATTATGCCCACCCTCAACGCCACCCTGAGTGTGGAGGAGGCGGGTCGCGCCGCCTACCTCTTCGCCCGCGGCGGGCGCTTCGAACCGGCAGTCAAGGGGCGCGACGACGCGGGTCAGCCGAGCAAGCGCTGGCCCAAGCCGCTGATGGTGTGGAACCCCGAGGTGGGTAGCCGCCGTCACAGCCAAAGCGGCAAGTTCCTGAGTGGCACTCCGCGCTTTTTCCGCCCCCAGCTGGCGGATGGTACGCCGCTCAACGAGGCGTTCAAGCCGGCCCAGTGGCCGCTGCTGCTCACCAGCTACAAGTCCCACACCATGAGCTCCATGAGTATCGGCTCGGATCGCCTGCGCCAGGTGAACCCCAGCAACCGGGTGCGGCTCAATGCGCAAACGGCGGCGCAGCTGGGGATCGAGAGCGGGGACAGGGTGCGGGTCAGCACCCCGGATGGCAGCGTGATCGGGGTGGCCGAGTGCGTGGCAGGGGTGCAGGCCGATGCCATCGCCATCGAGCACGGTTTCGGCCACAAGGAGCTGGGGGCGCGGGAACACTGGATAGACGGCCAGAAAGTGGTTGCCAATCCGCTGCGCGGAGCCGGAGTCAATCTGAACGATCTGGCGGTGCTGGATCCCAGCCGCCATGGCCGCTACCCCCTGGTGGACTGGGCCATCGGCTCGTCGGCCCGTCAGGGGCTGCCGGCCCGGGTGGAGAAGCTGGTATGACGACCAATGAAAACGGGGCCTGCGGGCCCCGTTGCTTATCTGCTCTGCGTCACTGTCACAGCTTGAAGTCGACCCACACCAGGCGGTGATCCGAGCTGACACCCTTGGCGATGCCCAGCTTGGCGTCATACACCAGGTGGTAGCCAGGCTCGAAGCTGGCCGGCCAGAACACGCCGGAGGCGACCGCGTTTAGGTTGGCGGAGGGCAGCACGTGGTCGAGCTGCAGGCCGCTGCTGCTGGTGATGCGCTCCGGGGTGGGGCGGTTGTTGTTGCGCTTGCACAGATCCGGCTGGCTGGCGAGGCACTCGGGGCCGCCCTGGCTGACCGGGATCAGGGCGCCGTTGGTGACGGCCTGATTGACCAGCACATGGTTGTGCAGATCCTGAATGGCGGTGAGATCCCCATCGCCAATCTGGGGATCGGCGTTGAGATCGCCGGCGATGACGAACTTGGCACCCGCAGGCAGGCCACCGGCCTTGCCGGCGTCATCCACCATGTAGCTGGCGGTCTCCACGTAGTCCTGCCAGAAGGCGACTTCGGCCCGGTTGTGCTTGACGTTGTGGCGCGCCGCGTTGCCGAAGATGGGCGGGGTCGGGTGGGAGATGAGGAAGTGGATCACCTCCTCCTTGTTGCCGCGCTTGATGCGCACCGGCACGTCGGCGTGGTTCTTGGACGAGAGCGGGAAGGCCTGCCAGGCGGCGTCGTCATACCAGGCATCGCCGCACTGGCGGCCGGCCGGGATCGGCGCCTTGGCATTGTTGCAGTCGTCGATGACCGGGTTTGCTTCGCCCGGCATGTCCTTCCACTTGAATTTCTGGAAGGTGCGGATCTGCTTGGTATCGATGGGGTACTGGGACATCACGGCGAAGGCGTACTGGCCGTGGTAGTTGCCAAAGCCCCAGGCGTCGTCCGGCCCGTTGTTGACCTTGCCGTCCAGGTTGAGGTCATGGCCGCTCATCAGGCCGGTGTTGGTGGCAAAGTTCTGCAGCACCGGGTAGCTGATGGCCTTCACCTCGTCGTGCTGGGCGTGGGCCAGGTAGTTGTCGTTGAAGGCTTTGAGGTCCGTGGTGTCGCTGCCCTTGCCGTCATTGTCGAATTCGTTGAGCAGGAACACGTCCGGCCGGGTGCGCTGGATGATTTCGGCGATGTTGCGGATCTGCTGCACGTCGAGGGCCTTGGTCTTCTCGGTGCCGCTCAAGGTGCCATCGGCGAGGCGGGCCAGCAGAGCATCCTGCTCGGTGCGACTGAGGGCCAGTTCACCGGCGAGCATGCCGGCGGCGGTGCGATCGAAGGAGAGGTTGAAGGTAGCGAAGCGAACCATGGGGGTCGGGGTCTCGGAGTCATTTTGGCTGTTACAGCCTGCCATCAATCCGAGGGAAATGGCAGCGGCCAGTAGGGATTTGCTGATATTTTTCATTGTAATATTCCGTAGCATCAATAAGTTATACCTTGCTCATGGGGAGCGAAGGCGTGCCCATTATAGGGATCCCGGCCGGCAGCCGGGCTCTGAATGGGCCAAAGTGTGAGACCATTCACAGAGCAAAACGGGGAGGCGAGATGAGTCGGAGACAGACGGCCCTGGTGGTCGAGGGGGGCGCCATGCGCGGCATTTTCGCCGCCGGGGTGCTGGATGCGTTTCTGGCCAAGGGCCGCACGGCGTTTGATCACTGCATCGGGGTATCGGCCGGGGCGGTCAATCTGGCGGCCTTTCTGGCCGGTCAGCAGGGGCGCAACCACAACGTCATCACCGACTACTCCTGCCGTCCCGAGTTCATCAACCTGGCCAAGTTCTTGCGCGGCGGCCACTGGCTCGATCTCGACTGGCTGTGGGCCATTACCATTCGCGAGTGCCGGCTCGATCTGGCGCGCTTTGCCGCCAACCCGGTGCCGCTGACCGTGGTGACCACCCGGGTCGCGGACGGCCAGGCCGCCTACCTCAAGGCCAATGCCGCCGAGCTGGAGCAGCAGATCAAGGCCTCCTGCTCGGTGCCGCTGGTCTACCGGGATTTCGTGCGCATCGACGGGGAGGCCATGACGGACGGCGGGGTGGCCGACTCCATTCCGGTGCGCCACGCCTATGAGCAGGGGGCGCGCGACATCACAGTGGTGCTCTCCCGCCCGCTGGGCTATCGCAAGCGGGCGCCGCGCCTGCCCGCCCTGCATCGCTACCTGCTGCGCGAGACGCCGGCCCTGGCTCGCGCCAGCCTCTCGCGCTATCAAAGCTACAACGATGCCATCGACTTCATCCGCCAGCCACCGGCCGATTGCCGCATCCGGGTCATAGTGCCGCCGGCGAACTTTCGGGTCGGCCGCATGACCACCGACCGGGCGCGGCTGGAGCAGGGTTACCGGATGGGCTGGCAGGCAGCTCTCGACTATCTGGCGGCGGAGCCGGTGCCGGCCTGAGGAGATTCGGTAGACCATAGGCAGCATCGCTGGGACGAGATGCAAAGACCGGGGCAACCCGGTTTTTTTGTGTCTGCACCATCCCGGAACCCGGCCATGGCGCATCGGCTTATTATGTGAATAAATAATTGCTTACGATATTTTCGGCGAAATGGTCACTATTATTCCGTTGAGCCGCTATCACTATTAAGCTCTGCTAAATAATGGCTGAGTCAACTTGTGACAAAATAAAATAATGGCTGGGGAACTTTTTGGAAAAAGGGATTTTGGTAATCGTTTAAATATTCATTATTTTGTTTTTATTCATATAGATAAATGTGAATTGCTTATGCGGTAAAGATTATTAGCGCAGGGTTGAAGCTGTTTACATCAATGGCGAATTGATAGCCTGACTTTATCTCGGCTACTGTCCCCTCTCGATTCGTTTGGGTAGCAAACGGATACACAAATAATAACAACAGAGACTGGACGCATTGATAAAGAGTCATCTTTATTGATTTTAATCCTGCCAAAGGAGCCGGAATAATGAGTGGTTTATCTTCCCATCAAATTGCCCAGAATATATTTGCCGAGCTGTTGCCTTATCGCCGCCGTTTCCCCGATCCCATCCTGGATCGGCAGCAGGAGGAGGCAGAGGTGGCCGCCATCCAGATCCCCCGTCTGCAAGACTTCATCGAGCGGGGCGAGACCATCCTCTGCGTGTTGCCCGCCTTTCCCACCAAGTCGCCCAATCCTAACAAGGTGCTGGGCTCTCTGCCGGACATGGCGGAGCGGCTCTCCCTCAGTTTTCTCAACCACCTCTGCCAGCGCATCCAGCTGCACTATGCGCCCGGCATGCGGATCCTCATCTGCTCGGACGGCCACGTGTTCGGTGACCTCATCCGGGTGCCCGATCCGGCCATCGATGCCTATCAGGCCCATATCGAGCAACTGATCCTGGAGCTGGGGGCGACCCATCTCGGGGTCTTCCACCTGGGGATGGTGGCGGGCATGGCCGAGTTTTGCGCCAGCCGCGACTTCGACACCCTGCGCGAACAGTTGGTGGAGCGCTACGCCGAGCCGCTGGAGCTGATTGCCCAGGAGGTGAGAAGCACCGAGGAGGGCATTCGCCTCTATCGCGCCATGACCCGCTTCCTCTATGAAGACAGCCAGCTGCCGGACACCCCGCTCTCCAACACGGCGCTGCAGCGGGATGCCAAGGGGCGCACCCATGCGGTGATCCAGCGCAGCCGCGCCTGGGGCAACCTGCTGGCGGAGCGCTTCCCCGAGGCGATCCGCCTCTCCATCCACCCCCAGGCGAGCCACAGCCTGAAGATGGGCATCCACATGCTGCCGACCCGGGATGACTGGCTCACCCCCTGGCACGGGGTGGCGGCCAACCTGGATGGCCAGTTCGTGCTGATGAAGCGGCGCGACGTGCTGGCGATGGAGCATGAGCTGGTCCACATCCACGGCCGTCCGAGCCACTACCTGATCAACGGCAAGCAGGCCGCTGCCTGAGGAGTTTCCCATGACTGCATCCATCGTTACCCTCGGCGGCGAGCGCTGCCGCATCCTGCCACAGGCCCCGTTCGGCCTGTTGATTGAACCGGCCCGCAACGCCCAACCGGTGCAGAGCCTGGCTATCGAGGCGCTGCGCGAGCTGGCCCGCCGCCACGGCGTGCTGATCCTGCGCGGGTTCGAGTCGGGCTTCACCGATCCCGAGCGGCTGACCCGCTACGGCGAGGGGTGGGGCGAGATCATGATGTGGCCCTTCGGCGCCGTGCTGGACGTGAAGGAGCACGAGAACGCCACCGACCACATCTTCGACTCCAGCTATGTGCCGCTGCACTGGGACGGCATGTACAAGCCGACCCTGCCCGAGTTCCAGCTGTTTCACTGCGTGCACGCCCCGGCGGCGGACGAAGGGGGGCGTACCACCTTCATCAATACCCGCCAGCTGCTCACCGAGTTGGACGGTGAGCGGCTGGCCCGCTGGGAGCGGGTGCACATCACCTATCGCATCAAGCAGGTGGTGCACTACGGCGGCCAGGTGAGCTCGCCACTACTGGTGCCCCACCCGGTGAGCGGCGAGACGGTGCTGCGCTACAACGAGCCGCCGCGCGAGGGAGTGCGTTTTCTCAACCAGCATGCCCTCGACATCGAAGGGGTGGCACCGGCCGAGCAGGCCGCCTTCCTGCAGGATCTGCACGAGCGGCTCTACGACCCGCGCTACTTCTATGCCCACCAGTGGCAAGGGGGAGATGTGCTGATCGCCGACAACCTCGGTCTGCTGCACGGCCGCGAGGGGTTCACCGCCCGCTCCGCTCGCCACATCCAGCGGGTCCACATCCAGGCCAGCCCGGTCTGTCTCAACCCGGCGCTGGCGCCGCAAGGGGCGGCGTGATGGCGACCATTTTGCTGGCGGCCACCGCGACCCCGGGCCACGTCAATCCTATGCTGGCGGTGGCCCGCCTGCTGGTGGGGGAGGGGCACAGGGTGCTGATGCTGTGTGGTGCCCTGTTCGAAAAAGGGATCCGGCAGAGCGGCGCTGAATTTGTGCCCTTCGCCCCCGAGGTGGACTTTGACTACCGGGCGCTGGAGCGGCACTTTCCCGAGCGGGCCAGCCTGAGCGGTACCGCCCAGATGGCGCTGGCGCTCAAGCGTTTCTTCGCCGCCCCCATGGCGCAGCACGACAGGCAGCTGCGGGCGCTGATCGCGGCGGAGGGGGTGGATCTGCTGCTGGTGGAGAACGGCTTCTACGGCGTGCTGCCCTTGTTGCAGCAGCCCCATGGCCGGCCGGTGCCGATCCTGATGCTGGGGGTGAACCCTGTCTCTTACTCGAGTCCGGACGCCATCTTCTACGGCCCACGCATTCCCCCCGAGCTGCGCCGCTCCCTTGGCGAGCTGCCCTGGCTCGATGAGCCGACCCGGCAACTGCAAAGAGAGGTGCAACAGCGCTTCGATGCCGCCCTGGCCGAGGCGGGTGCGCCGCCGCTGACGGCCCCCTTCACCGACGTGATGGTGACGGCGCCCGATGCCTTCTTGCAGCTCTCCTGCGCCGGCTTTGAATATGAGCGGCCAGAACTCGAGGGGGTGATCCGTTATGTCGGCCCGCTGCTGCCACCCCGGCTTGAGCTGACGCCGCCGCCCTGGTGGGAGAGGCTCGATGAGCGACCGCTGGTCATCGTCAGCCAGGGCACCCTGGCCAACGTGGATCTGGGGCAGTTGCTGCTGCCGGCCATGCAGGGGCTGGCCGGCGACGAGCTGCAACTGCTGCTGACCACCGGCGGGCGGGATCCGGCGCTGCTGGGCGATGCCATCCCGGCCAATGCCATCGTCACCGACCACGTGCCGTTCGAGCTGGCGCTGCCCCGCGCCGCCGCCCTGGTGACCAACGGCGGCTACGGCTCGGTGCAGTCCGCGCTGGCCCACGGGGTGCCGCTGGTGGTGGCGGGCACCGGAGAGGACAAGGCGGAGGTGGCGACCCGGGTGGCCTGGAGCGGGGCCGGCATCAATCTGCACAGCAACGAGCCGACGGCAGAGGCCGTGGCCACAGCGGTGCGCAAGGTGGTGAGTGAGCCGCGCTACCGCGCCCGGGCGCGGCTGCTGGCCGAGGAGATGGCGGCGCTCGATGGCCGCGCCGCCATCGCCACGAGCGTGGCGGGTCTGCTCGGCGGACGACCTTGATAGCGTGATGAAGGGGAGGCCAGGCGGCCTCCCTTTTTGTTCAGCTTCTGCTCAGTTTGGGGCTGCTAGCGTGGCCATCATGACAGCAGGCTGTGCCGGTGGCGCCGGATGCGCTTTTTCATGCAAAAAAGAGCGTTTTCGACGTTGAAATTTTGGCCGACTCAGGAAAGAATGCGCGCTCGGTAATCGACCGCGGACGCCACCTTTGCGCCCCGGCGCAACCGAGGATGACACGGCCTTCGGCCAACTTGGTACAGGAAACCACACAGGAATTTTATGAATCCCCTTCGCATTGCCGCTTCGGCTCTTTTATGTACGCTGGCACTGGCCGGCCAGCATGCTGCCGCCGTTGAATACCAGCTGCCCGCCGCCAACAGCCGCCTGATCGGCGAGAACCAGGAATACGTGGTGCCCGCGGACAACCGTCCGCTGGAGCAGATCGCCTCTGACTTCCAGCTGGGTCTGACCAACATCATGGAAGCCAACCCGGGCGTCGACCCCTACCTGCCCAAGGCTGGCAGCAAGCTGATCATTCCCCATCAGCTGATCCTGCCCAACGCTCCCCGCGAAGGGATCGTCATCAACGTGGCCGAGATGCGCCTCTACTACTACCCGAAAGGCAAGAAGGTGGTGCAGGTGCTGCCCATCGGCATCGGCCAGCTGGGGGTCAACACCCCGGAGAACTGGATCACCAAGGTTGAGCGCAAGCGTGCCAACCCGACCTGGACCCCGACCGAGAACATCCGTCGCCGCTACGCAGCCCAGGGCAAGACCCTGCCTGCGGTCTGGCCGGCCGGCCCGGACAACCCCATGGGGCTGCACGCGCTCTACATCGGCAACCTGTACGCCATTCACGGTACCAACGCCACCTTCGGCATCGGTCTGCGGGTGAGCAGCGGTTGCGTGCGTCTGCGCGCCGACGACATCAAGTACCTGTTCGACAACGTGCCGGTCGGCACTCGCGTCCAGTTCGTCAACCAGCCGGTCAAGACCACGGTCGAGCCGGATGGCGGCCGTTACATGGAAGTGCACGAGCCGCTGTCGCGCACCGAGGAGGAGTTCAACTCCACCGCCTCCGTGCCGCTGCCTATGACTCCGGCCACCACCCGCTTCATCGCCCACGCGGAGAGCGACTCCAACGTGGTCAAGCAGGTGCTGGAACAGCGTACCGGCATGCCGACTCGTCTTAACCCGCAGGTCTGATGACCCGGGAGACCCACTAATGCACAACGGCGACCATCGGGTCGCCGTTGTTGTTTCTGGGAGCCGCCGTCATCAGCCGGCCGGCGGGGCATAGAGGGCCAGCCAGTTGCCCTCGGTATCTTCGATGATGACCCGTGAGCCATGGCCGCTGCCGATGCTGTGCAGGGGCTCCAGCACCCGTCCGCCGATGCTGGGCACCAGCTGCTCGGCCTCCTGCAGGCGATCGCCAAGGGCGAGGTAGATGAGGGGGCCCGAGTGCCCCGGCTGGTGGTACTTGTCCATGGGACCGAGACAGGCCGCCGCGTTGTTGCCGTCGTGGCGCAGCATGGCGAAGCGGATCTCCTCCTGTATCGGCGTGACCGGCACGTCGAGCAGGGCCGAGTAGAAGGCCATGGCGCGATCCAGATCCCGTGTCGGAATGTCGGCCCAGACCAGGGTATTGTCCATCTTGGTGATCTCCTGCATGTGCTGGCCGATGCGACCGGCGGCTCTGTTCCTTGCTGACGGCCTCTCGCGGCAGGTCGTAGACAGCTTCTTAGAGGTTAGGAGCGGCCCATGAGGAGCGCCAGAGCTAAAAAAGCGGCGCCTGATGGCGCCGCTTTTGGGTGAGGAACTGGAGGTTTTTTCCCTCGATATACAGTTACTTGCCCGCGATGCTCAGCCCGCCAAAGCGGATGAGCGGGGCATAGAAGCTCTTGCCATCGTCGTGGTGCAGCAGGTTGCCGACTGCTTCCAGCTCACTCAGCAGGCGGTAGAAGTTGCCCGCCACCGTGATGCCGCGTACCGGTGCCACCCGCACGCCGTCCCGGCACAGGAAGCCGGAGGCGCCGAACGAGAAGTCGCCGCTCACCGCATCGGCGCCGGAGTGCAGGCCGTCCAGCTTGACCAGCTCCAGATACTCGCCGGCTTGCGCCTCGGCCTCGCTGTGGGGGCCGAGCCCGAACACCAGGTGGCGCGGGCTGACATCCAGCGCACTGCGGGCACTGCGGGCCGCCGAGCCGTTGCTGGCCACACCGAAGTGGCGGGCGGTGGCGCTGTTGTGCAGCAGGGTCTTGAGCTCCCCTTCGCCGATCAGCAGCAGATCCCGGGTGGGGGCACCCTCGCCATCGAAGGCCTTGATGTGCATGCCGCCCGGCATATAGGCCCGGCTCTCCAGGGTGAGCCAGCGGGAAGCCACGCTTTGGCCCAGCTTGCCCCGCCAGGGGTTGATCCCCTGCTGCGCCCACTTGCCCGACAGCGCGGCCTGGAAGCAGCCGAACAGGCTGGCCAGGGCATTGGTGTCGAAGATGGCGCTGTAGTGACCGCTCGGCACCGCGTCTCCCGCCAGCAGGCCGTCGGCCACGGCGTGGATCTGCTGGATGAGGGTCTGGCTGTCCAGCGCATCGAAGCGGCGCTCATACTGCCCCTGGGAGAACATGGACTGACGGCCGTCGCGCTCGATGAGGGCTGAGCTGTAGCAGCCGACGCTGAACGCCTGGTGCTGACAGAGGCTGCCCTGGCTGTTGGCGAGCCACAGCCGGCTCTCCCCCTCGAAGAAGCTGTTGTAGGGGGCGCCGGTCACGTCCGGCAGCGCCAGCATCTCCGACTCGAGGCGCAGGGCCAGGGCAATCTTCTCCTCCACGGGAGTGGTGTCGGGCTGATTGATCTCGGCGTAGCCGGTGGTGAGCCGGCTCTGCTGCACGGCGATGGTCTGATCCGGGTCCACCTTGGCGAAGCGGCTGGCGTCGAGCGCATCCTGCACCATGGCGGCCAGCGCAGACTCGTCGAGAGACTCCGAATAGGCGATGCCGACCCGGCCTTCTTTTATCAGCCGAATGCCGATCTGCTGGCTGCTGGTGACCTTGTATTCGCTGAGCTCGCCCTTGTCGGCTTTGAGAGAGAAGGCCTTGTCCTGGTTGGCGATGATGTCCGCCTCGGCACCAAGATCGGCGACCTGGTCCAGCAGGCGGGTCAGCAGTTGGTTCATGTCGAGCTGGCTCATCAGGCGTTCCCTCCGACCAGAATATTGTCAACCTTGAGCGGCGGCTGGCCGACCGAGGCGGGAATGGAGCCGGAGACCGAGCCGCACATGCCGGCGGAGAGGGCGAGATCGCGCCCCACCATGGAGATCTCCTTGAGCACCTGCGGGCCGGTGCCGATCAGGGTGGCCGACTTGAGGGGTCGGGTGATCTTGCCGTGTTCGATGAGGTAGGCTTCCTGCACGTTGAAGTTGAACTCGCCGGTGCCGGGTTGCACCGAGCCGCCCCCCATCCGCTTGGCATAGATGCCGTGCTCCACCGTCGCCAGCATGTCGTCCAGGCTGTGATTGCCCGGCTCTATGTAGGTGTTGCGCATGCGCGAGGCCGGCGCGAACTTGTAGGATTCACGGCGCCCGGAGCCGGTACGGGCGTAGCCGGTGCGAAGGGCCCCCATTCGGTCCACCAGGAAGCCGGTCAGCACGCCATCCTTGATGAGCTGGGTGTGCTGGGTCGCCATCCCCTCGTCATCGACGTTGATGGAGCCCCAGGCGTTGCCCTGCAAGCCTTCGTCCACCGCGTTGACCACCGGATTGGCGATGAGCTGGCCCATCTTGTCGTGGAATACCGAGGCCTTCTTGGCCACCGAGGTGGTCTCCAGCAGGTGGCCGCACGCCTCGTGGAAGATGACGCCGCCAAAGCCGCTCTCCATGATGACCGGCAGCTTGCCGCTCGGGCAGGGAGCCGCCCCCAGCTTCACCAGCGCCTGGCGGGTGGCGGTGAGGGCCAGCTCGCGGGGATCGATACTGGCGGCGTGCTCCCAGCCCATCATGGCACCGGGGGCTTCGTAACCGACGCTCTGTTCGCTGCCAAGGGCGGCGATGGTCTGGGCCATGATGCGGTTGTAGTGGCGGCGATCGCTCACCTGCACCCCTTCGCTGTTGAAGATCTCTACCTCCTGCTCCCAGCCCAGCACGTTGCCGGCAAACTGGCTCACCTTGTCACTCTCGGCGCGGGCCGCGGCATCCATGGCGTGCAGGTAGGCGATCTTCTGCTCCAGCAGCTTGTCGGCCGACAGGGGCAGGGCGATCGGGTTGCGATCGTTCAGGCGGGTGAAATCGAAGGCGGTGGCGGTGACCACGGGGTCACGCCTGTCCTTGGCCGCCAGCAGGGTGACGATGCGCAAGAGTTCGTTGCGATCGGCCAGGTTGGTGTAGCCGTAGAGCACCTTGTGGCCGTAGCACAGGCGCACGCCGATGCCGAAATCGAGGCCACCGCTGATATTTTCTATCTGGCTTGAGAGCAGGCTGAGCTGGCTGCGGCGCTTGCGCTCCACAAACAGCTCGGCGAAGTCGGCACCCAGCGCCAGCGCGTGATCGAGCACGTCGCGGGCGATGGCGGGGGCCAACAGGGAGAATGGGGTCATAGAATGTCCTTTTCTGGTCTGTCCGTTTGCTTCCGACACCCGGCTGTGATTGTTATGGGGTGTCGCTTCCATTGTTGCAGACCAGCATAAAAAAGTCGCTATAGCGTCATGCGATGATACCGATTGAGAAAATCGGTGCGATTTATGCGCCCGGTGGTCCGAAACCTGGGGCGGCAGGCGGGGAAGCGTCGCAGCTGACGTCTGTTCAAGGGGCCTGTCACAAGGCCTTTTCGACATGCCGTACGGGGAGCGGGCGATGGCAGGGGGCCATCGCCACTGCTGTCAGAAAACCCGGCGTCACAGCAGTTCGTGGATCTCGCTCAAAATCTGGTCGACCCACTGCTCGATGCGCGATTCGGTCTGGTCGTACTGATTGGCGTCGTCGAGGGCCAGGCCGACGAAGTGACGACCATCGTCGATGAGCGCCTTGGAGGCGTCGAACTCGTACCCCTCGTTGGGCCAGTAGCCCACCAGCTTGACCCCCTTGGGCACCAGCTGGTCATGGAGCATGCCGAGGGCATCCTGGAACCATTCGCCATAGCCCAGCTGATCGCCGAGGCCAAACAGGGCGATGATGCGCCCCTCCAGATGCAGGTCGGCAATGTCTTCCCAGCGGGATTCCCAGTCCTCCTGCAGCTCGCCGAAGTCCCAGGTGGAGATGCCCAGGATCAGGATGTCGTACTCCTGCATGCGGATGAGGGGCACGTCCTTGATGTTGTGGAGATCGACCAGCTCCGGGCCAATGAGGGTGCGGATCTTCTCGGCGGCCATCTCGGTGTAGCAGGTGGTAGAGCCGTAAAACAAACCTATCTTCATCGCTCTTCTCTTGATCGCAGTAGGCAAGGGGCGTGACCGGCACAGCGGCGCCCGGGGGGAGGGCGCCAGTCTAGCAGATTGCCCGGCGCGCTTCACTTCTTGCCGGGCCATGGACAAGCCTGCCTTGCGGGCCGGGTGGGTCGACACGTTACAATGGGGGCCTGTTTCCCTGAGCGCGGCGTACCATGAGCAAAGCTGAATCCCATCCCCTGATCGAGCCGTTTCTCGACGCCCTCTGGCTCGAACGGGGGCTGTCCGACAACACGGTCAGCTCCTATCGCACCGATCTGGAAAAATTCTCCCTCTGGCTCGATGAGCAGGGGGGCTCCCTGCTGCTGGCGGGGCTGGACGACATCCAGCACTACCTCGCCTGGCGGGTGGACCACCAGTTCGCGGCCAGCAGCACGGCCCGTTTCCTGTCGGCCCTGCGCCGTTTCTACCAGTATCTCAACCGCGAGAAGCTGCGCAGCGACGATCCCACCGTGCTGCTGGAGGGGCCCAAACTGCCCAAGAAGCTGCCATCGGATCTCAGCGAAGCCGAGGTGGAGGCGCTGCTGCAAGCGCCGCTGGTGGACGACCCGCTGGAGCTGCGCGACAAGGCGATGCTCGAGCTGCTCTACGCCACCGGACTGCGGGTCTCCGAGCTGGTGGGACTCACCGCCGAGCATGTCAGCCTGCGCCAGGGGCTGGTGCGGGTGGTGGGCAAGGGCAACAAGGAGCGGCTGGTTCCCATGGGCGAGGAGGCGGTGCACTGGCTGGAGCGTTACTACCGGGAGGGGCGCGGCCTGCTGCTGGGGGGCACCAGCTCGGACGTGGTGTTCCCCTCCAAGCGGGCCCAGATGATGACCCGCCAGACCTTCTGGCACCGCATCAAGCTCTATGCCCTGCGGGCCGGCATCTGCGGGGAGCTATCTCCCCACACCCTGCGCCACGCCTTCGCCACCCACCTGCTCAACCACGGCGCCGACTTGCGGGTGGTGCAGATGCTGCTGGGCCACGCGGATCTCTCCACCACCCAGATCTACACCCACGTGGCCAACGAGCGGCTCA
The DNA here is from genome assembly GCF_041402265.1 of Aeromonas sp. S15(2024). Classification (NCBI taxonomy): domain Bacteria; kingdom Pseudomonadati; phylum Pseudomonadota; class Gammaproteobacteria; order Aeromonadales; family Aeromonadaceae; genus Aeromonas; species Aeromonas sp. S15(2024). The sequence goes on from NZ_JBGLQY010000001.1 coordinate 221,639, forward strand.
AGGCGCTGCACGGCCAGCACCACCCGCGCGCCTAGGCCAGACAGAGGCGATCTTTCCCCTCCTGCTTGGCGCGATAGAGGGCGGCATCCGCCCGGGCCAGCACCTCGGCGGGCGGGGCATCCAGCGCCTCGGCCAGCCCGCCGCTGAAGGTGACGGTCAAGCCCGGTTCGCGCCAGTTCTGCGTGGTCATGGCGCGGCGCCACTGATCCATCTGCTGCTGTGCCTCCTTAAGCCGCCCCTGCTCGAAGATGGCGACCAGCTCCTCGCCGCCAAAGCGGCAGAGGGTGGCCTTGCCCTCCAGCAACTGGCTGCCCAGGGAGGCGGTGCGTCTGAGCACGCTGTCGCCGGCGGGGTGGCCATGACGGTCGTTGATCTGCTTGAAGTTGTCGATGTCGATGATGGCCAGCACATAGGGGGTATGTTGCTGGTGCAGCCCGCTCAGCAGGGTGTCCATGTAGCGGCGGTTGTAGAGCCCGGTCAGGGCATCGCGCTGGGCCTTCTCGCTCTCCGCCTGCATCTGGTCCGAAATCAGGGTGATCTCGTCCTCCAGCTCCTCGATGCCCGGAATGCGGGGGATGATGAGGGGCTGTCCCGGCGGGGTGACCCGCAACTGGCGCACCACCTGCACCAGCATGCCGATGGTGTTCTCCAGCCGCTGATGGAAGATGACGGCCACCAGGATGAACATGACCAGCGACAGCAACAGCCCCATCATCATGTTGGGCAGCAGCTCCCTGATGACGAAGGAGTTGCTGAAGGGATAGATGATGATGACCTGCCAGCCGGGGTTGTTGGCCAGGGTGTAGTAGGCGATGAGTTCGTCATCTTGGCTCTGGATCGCGCCATTTTTCCCCTGGAGCCGGGATAACCAGGGCTCGTCGAGCGGGGTGGCGTTCAGCAGCGGGTTGCTGTGCGCCACGATGCGCTGATACCTGCGATCGTAGAGCTGGTAAGTCATCTGCTTGCCGCCCTGCAGCATGCGCCCGATCCGGTCCGAGACTCGCGACAGCTCGACGTCCAGGCCAATCACGGCCACTATCTTGCCGCTGTGGTTCAAGACCGCCCGCGACAGGGTCACCACCGGAATGTGCTGGACGGTGTCGAGATAGGGGGTACTCCAGATATTGATCCCCGGCGTATGGATGGCCTCCAGATACCATGCTTGCTTGGCCATTGCCTGGGGGGAAGGGGGGAGCTGGTGGTTGAAGTTGACCAGGGTATTGTCCCGCTGCACATAGTAGAGCCCCTTCAGCAGGCTGCCCGAGCGGCTGAGCTGCTGCCACACCGAGTAGTGCCGCGCCCGCATTTCCGGCGGGAGCACGCCGTCATGGTTGGCGAGATCCACCGCCAGAATATTGAGTTGCTCTTCGACCGAGCTCAGCGCGTTGTCCCATTGCTGGGCCGTACTGCTGCTGAAAAATTCCATGCGCTCACGTACTACGTTCTGTTGTTTGATGAAAAACAGATAGAGGTTGCTGGCTGTCATCAATAGCAGGGGCAGGGAGAGCAACAGCAAATAGCGCAGAATGAAACCATGTTTCGCTCTGGTCTTCACTGTCGGGGATGTCATGGCGATGATTCCTGTAGGTTTACATTCATTCAAGCATGATGTGCGTGGGATGGGGGCGGATGCAGATCAAGGTCTGGGTGATGCCAAGTGTAAAGTGTTCCGTTGCTGATGTAGCTAAAAAACCGCCCGAAGGCGGTTTTTTTCCAGTACACGACAGGAGCTGGCGCTTATTTTCCCTGTTGGGATTTGAGCAGATCGCGGATCTCGGTCAGCAGCTCCTGATCCTTGGTGGGGCCGGCCGGTGCCGCAGCTTCCTCTTCCTGCTTCTTCTTCAGGGTGTTGATGGCCTTGAGCCCCATGAAGATGGCGAAGGAGATGATCAGGAAGTCGATGATGGTCTGGATGAACTTGCCGTAGGCGATGACCACGGCCGGCGCACTGCCCTCGGCGGCCTTCAGGGTCACGGCGAGGTCGCTGAAGTCCACGCCCCCCAGGATCAGGCCGATGGGCGGCATGATCACGTCACCGACGAAGGAGGAGACGATCTTGCCGAAGGCGGCCCCGATGATGATACCGACCGCCATGTCGATGACGTTGCCTCTGGATGCAAAGGCCTTGAACTCTTGAATCAGACTCATTTTCCCCTCCAAAAATGGGCTAGCAGCGGCCTGGACCGCCCTGGTGTTTGAATAATAAAGCATCAGGAAAACAGAGGATGACCGTCGTGTTTCCTGTCGTCCCGGTTAGCTTGCTGGGGCTTTGCCCGATTGGCAACCTGTCAGATCGGGATTTTTTTGCGACCCTTCTATTAATCAATCAGTAATTAAGCAGTTGAGGCGAGCATATTTGCTGAGTAACCTTGTGAGTCCATTCGTTCATGCCAAGTGAGTAAAAAAGTGCACTATTTACTGCTGGGAATGATGCTGCTGGGCTCTTTTGCCGTCAGCGCGGGGATGGATCCCCAACTGTTGAAACAGACCATAGAGCGGCGGCTCGGGGTACAGGTCTACCTGGTGGACGAGACCCCGGTCTCCGGCCTCTATCTGCTGGGCACGGCGCAGGGGCCCCTCTATACCGATGCCAGGGGCGACCATGTGCTGCTGGGCACCATGCTGGATCTGGCCCACGACATGAAGAACCTCACCATGCTGGGCCAGCGTCAACAGCGGCAGCTGGCCCTGGCCCAGATCGGCGAGCGGCGGATGCAGCTCAAGGCCGTGCCCGAGCGCCACCGCCTAACCCTGTTTACCGATCTCGCCTGCCGCGGCTGTCGCACCACTCTGGCAGAGTTGCCCGCCTTGCAGGCGAGGGGGGTGAGCGTGCAGCTGCTGCCGGTGCTTGGCCCCTTTGACGAACTGGCCGAGGCGCAGGCGCGCTGGTGCGATCCCGGGCTGCTGCGTGAACTCGACCTCAGTGATCGTTTGCCTGAGAGCGGCTGTAATGAGATCCTTGCCCATCATATCGGCCTGAGCCAGTGGCTCGGGATCAAGGCGCTGCCGAGCTGGGTCCTGCCAAATGGCGACCTGCTGCGCGGTTATCAGAGCCCTGAACAACTGCTCAAGATACTGGATCACATCGATGCCCCTGCTAATCCGTCGTCGTCCGCGCGTGGATGATTCCCATCTGCCCGCCACCCTTCATCCCTTGCTGCGGCAAATCTTCGCCAGCCGTGGGGTCGAAGACCCTGCCCTGCTGGAGCGCAGCGCCAATCAGCTGCTGCCACCCCAGCGCCTGTTCGGTATGGCGCAGGCGGTGCCCCTGCTGGCCGAGGCGCTGACGGCGCAAAAGCGCATTCTCATCGTCGGTGACTTCGATTGCGATGGCGCCACCAGCTCGGCCCTGTGCGTGCTGGCCCTGCGCGCCATGGGGGGTCGCCACATCGATTTTCTGGTGCCCAACCGCTTCGAGTTCGGGTATGGCCTCACCCCCGAGATCGTCGAGCTGGCGGTGGCCCGCGGCGCCGAGTTCCTGATCACGGTGGACAACGGCATCTCCAGCATCGCCGGGGTGGCGGCAGCCAAGGCGGCCGGCATGCAGGTACTGGTTACCGATCACCATTTGCCGGGCCAGGAGCTGCCTGACGCCGACGCGATAGTGAACCCCAACCAGCATGGCTGCGATTTTCCCTCCAAGTCGCTGGCCGGGGTCGGGGTCGCCTTCTATCTGATGGCGGCCCTCAACACCCATCTGCGCCAGAGTGGCTGGTATGAGCGGCAGGGGCTGCGCGCCCCCAACGTGGCGGATTACCTGGATCTGGTGGCCCTCGGCACCGTGGCCGACGTGGTGGCGCTCGATGGCAACAACCGCATCCTGGTCCATCAGGGGCTGCAGCGGATCCGGGCCGGCCGCTGCCGTCCCGGCATCCAGGCGCTGGTGGACGTGTCCGGTCGTGACGGCCGTCGCCTGTGCGCCGCCGATCTCGGCTTTGCGCTGGGGCCGCGTCTCAACGCGGTGGGCCGGCTCGATGACATGTCGCTCGGGGTCGCCTGCCTGCTGAGTGACGACCTCAACCTGGCGCGCCAGCTGGCGTCCGAGATGGACAGCCTCAACCAGGAGCGCAAGGAGATCGAGCAGGGGATGCAGCAGGAGGCGCTGGCCACCCTGGAGCAGATCCGTTTTCGTGACGGCGAGGTGCCGTCGGGTATCGTGCTGCACCGGGATGAGTGGCATCAGGGGGTGGTGGGGCTGGTGGCCTCCAAGGTGAAGGAGAAGTACTACCGCCCGGTCATCGCGTTTGCCGAGAGCAGCGAGACCGAGCTCAAGGGCTCCGGGCGCTCCATCCCCGGGGTGCACCTGCGCGATGCGCTGGAACTGCTCGACACCCGTCACCCCGGCTTGATGGGCAAGTTTGGCGGCCACGCCATGGCGGCGGGGCTGACCTTGCCCAAGGCCAATATCGAGGCCTTCGGTCGCGCCTTCGAGGCGGTCATCGGTGAGCTGGTGACGCCTGAGCTCTTGACCGGGGTGCTGCTCACCGACGGCGAACTGCTGCCGGACGAGCTAACCCTCGAGCTGGCGGAGCTTATTCGTGCCTCCGGCCCCTGGGGTCAGGCCTTCCCCGAGCCGCTCTTCGATGGCGAGTTCGTGCTGGTGCAGCAGCGGCTGGTGGGGGAGAAGCACCTCAAGATGATGCTGACCACGGATTCCGGCCACGCGGTGGATGCCATCGCCTTCGGGGTCGACTTGCAGCGCTGGCCCGATGCCTCGGTCAAACGGGTGCGGCTGGTCTACCGGCTCGACGTCAACGAGTGGCGCAGCAACCGCAGCGTGCAACTGCTGGTGGAGCATCTGGAGGCCGCCGGCCTCTGATCCGTGAGTCTCTCTTGCTGCCGATGACGGCCACCTCAGGGTGGCCGTTTTTTTATGGTATGAACCCGGATTTTGCCGTTGACCCGTCTATTGCTTCACAGTTTAAGCTTCCCTTCATCGGGTCACGGACCCCACTGCGAGTCGCTGTCATGAAAATATCCGAACTGGCCAGGCGCTGCGGCCTGGCCCGCTCCACCCTGCTCTATTACGAGAAGCTGGGGGTAATTGCGGGAACGAGGGGCGCCAACGGTTATCGCCACTACGACGATGAAGATCTGCAGCGGCTGCGGATGGTGCAGGCCCTGCAGGCCGGCGGGCTCAGCCTCAAGCAGTGCCTCGCCTGTCTGGCGGGGGAGCTGGAGCAGGCGACACTGGCAGCCCGGGTCAGGGAGCTGGATGAGGAGCTGGCGCGGATGCAACGCGCCCGGGATCTGCTGGCGGATCTCGCTGGTTTGCGTGCGCACTCCGGCGACGAGTTCAAGGCCTGGCAGCGGCAACTGCAGCATCAAGCCCCGCAGGCCTACTTTGCCTGGGTGATGAAGCAGGGATTCAGTGAAAAAGAGCGTTATCACCTGCAGTGGCTGAGCAAAGACATGAATGAACATGAGCGCTACATCCGGGATTTCAAGCTGCTGCTGGATGGCATGAGTTATTGGGGGCCGGGGGATAGCCTCTTCACCCAGCAGCAGTTTGCCGCGCTGCCCATGGCGCCTCGCCGGATCCTCGACATGGGCTGTGGGCGCGGCGCCGCCACCCTGGCGCTGGCACAGGTGACGGATGCCGCCATCGTGGCCATTGACCTCGACGAGGAGGCGCTGGCCGCCGTGGCCAGATCGGCCAGCGCGGCTGGCTTTGAGCAGGTCACTACCCTGTGCGCCAACATGGCGGCGCTGCCGCTGGAGCTGGCCCCCGCCGACCTTATCTGGGCCGAAGGGAGCGCCTACACCATAGGTGTGGCCAATGCGCTCAAAGCCTGGCGGGCGCCCCTTGCCGGCCCTGATGCCTGCATCGTGCTGAGCGATCTGGTGTGGCTGACGGACACGCCGCCAGAGGAGGCGCTGGCGTTCTGGCAACGGGATTATCCCGCCATGCAGACCCTGGCTGGCCTGCTCAAGACGGTGCAGGAGGCGGGGTATCGTTGCCTGTGGCACACCCAGTTGCCGCAAAGGGCCTGGCACAACTATCTGGATCCCATCGAGCGCAATCTGGCGCGCCATCGCGCCGAGCTGGGGGATAGCCCAGCCTGGCAGGATCTGAGCCGAGAAGTGGCCATCCACCGCCAATACCTGGGCAGCTATGGCTATGTGATCTGCTGCCTGCAGGCAGTCTGATCAGAACATTCATTGAAAGAGAGCAAACGGAGAAACCCTTATGAACATCCTCATTCGACCCGAAACGGGCGCCGATCACGACGCCATTGAAGCGGTGACCGTGGCCGCATTCCTGAAGGCCCCCCATACCGATCACAACGAGCAGCTGATCGTGCGCGACCTGCGCCAGGCCGGGGCACTCAGTCTGTCGCTGGTGGCGGAGCAGGCGGGGCGAGTGGTCGGCCACCTCTGCTTCTCGCCGGTGACCATCAGCGATGGCAGCCTGCACTGGTATGGTCTTGGCCCCATTTCCGTCTCCCCCGAGCTGCACGGCAAGGGGCTGGGATCACGGCTGATGGAGGCGGGTCTGGCCGAGCTCAAGGGGATGGGGGCGGCCGGCTGCGTGGTGCTGGGAGATCCCGGCTTCTACGGTCGTTTCGGCTTCGTGTCCGAGCCGGGGTTGACGCTGCCCGGCGTGCCGGCCGAGTACTTCATGGCCCGCTCGTTCGGCGCTGCCATGCCCAGTGGTGAAGTGCGCTACCATCAGGCCTTTGAGCAGGGGTGAGTCCTCACCATGAGAGCAGGCGTCATGGCGCTTGCTCTCATGGTGGTTTTTAATTGCTGGATTTTTTGATAATCAGGGTTTTTAGCATCGATTAAAGCTGATTTACCATATGGTAAATTCAATAAATCTAGGAATTGTGATAAATTCGCCCCTCTTGTTCCTCTTTGTTTGAACCGGATGCATCCCTTGCTGCCCCCTGGCCGACTGTCGACCTGGTCGATGGCCCTCGCCATCGCCTGCCTTCTCTGGCTTGCCGCCTCTGCCGCGGCAGGGGTCGTTGCAACCCCGGGGCCGGCAAAGGGAGGGCAGGAGGGCTCGATGCAGCTGCACGAGCCGGCCCAGCGGGGGCTGCTCGACAGCGCCAGCCTGCCGCCAACCTCCCAGTGGCGCCTCGGCTTCGAGCAGGGGCGGCGACTGGAAGGGGCCGCTCATGCCGAGCTCTACCAGATGCTGCTGGCCTGGTTCCAGCACGAGATCCTCGGCCTGCTCTGCGGCCTGCTGTTCTTCCTGCCCCTCATCTACCTCAGGCAGCTGGCCGACCACTTCGGCTATCTGCATCGGCGGCTGCGATGCTGCCACCATCTGCAATTTCGGTTCTGCCACAGCGACTAGAGGCCGGCTGCACGCCACGCGCCCGTTCGATCCGATCCTGATCCCAGTCACAGAGTGCTGCCTGTGGGCCAGGCTCCGATCCGGCGCCTCTTGCCCCGCCTTCGTGCCCGTTTGCGCGCAGGGAGGCGCTCCCGTTCGTACACGTTGTGAGCCGACCCGATGGACTATTACGTAAACCTCTTCATTCAATCGATCTTTGTGGAAAACCTGGCGCTGGCCTTCTTCCTTGGCATGTGCACCTTCCTGGCCGTTTCCAAGAACATCAACACCGCCTTCGGCCTTGGCCTGACGGTGCTGGTGGTCATGGTGATCGCCATCCCCCTCAACAACCTGATCTACCGCCATATCCTGCGCCCGGAGAGCACCTTTCTCGGCGAGTTTGATCTGAGCTTTCTCGATTTCATCGTCTACATCGGGGTGCTGGCAGCGCTGGTGCAGGTGATGGAGATGGTGCTGGACAAGCACTTTCCGGCGCTTCATCACGCGCTCGGCATCTATCTGCCGCTGCTGACGGTGCACTGCGCCATTTTCGGCGGGGTGATGTTCATGGCGCAGCGGGATTACGACTTTCTGGAGTCTGTGGTTTACGGGGCGGGCTCAGGCCTGGGCTGGCTGCTGGCCATCGTCGCCATCGCCGGCCTGCGCCAGAAGATGAAGTATGCGGATGTGCCAGAGGGGTTGAGGGGGATTGGCATCACCTTCATCGTGGCCGGGCTGATGTCGCTCGGCTTCATGTCCTTCTCCGGCATGTCGTTCTAGCCGGGTCGAAAACAACAACGGCCACCCTGGTGGCCGTTGTTGTCTGCCTCAGCCCTCCGCCAGCATGGCGAGTAGCCGGTCGCGCACCAGCGGCAGGGTCAGAAAGCCGTCCCGGTCGAGGAAGTGGCCGCCATGCTCCAGGCTGTAGAGCGGCGCAGCCAGCCGCTCGCTCAGGTGCTGGCTGTAGGGATAGGGCACGATGGCATCATCCCGGGAGGCGACCACCACCCGGCGGGGGGCCAGCGCCATGATGCGGGCCGGGTCATAGTCCGGGGTCATGAAGGGATCCAGCTCCGGCAGGGTGTGCAGCGGCTGATCGAAACCCGAGACCAGCAGGATCCCCCCCACCTGGCTGCCGGCGGGCAGCCGGTCGAGCTGGCGCAGTATGGTGATGCAGCCGAGGCTGTGGCCGAGCAGAAAGGTGCGCTCGTCGTGATCCCGCACCAGGCTGTCCATGGCCGCATCCCAGGTGGCGGGCTTTGGGTGGTGGGGGTCAGGCATGGCCAGCACCTCGACCCGGACATCCCGGGCCTCGAGTTCGGCCTTGAGCCAGGGAAACCAGTGAGAGTCGGGGGAGGCGGTATAACCGTGCACGATGAAGAGGCGGGTTTGAGACATGGCATATCCTGGCGGTTGACGATAACGGCGCCACATCATAACAGCGACCAAGGCCCCTCGACATGCCCGTTTCGGGGGCGCCAACCAGCAGGATGTGCTTTGCGACTTGCATAAAAAAGAGCGCCATAAGGCGCTCTTTTGCTGTCGGCGGGCAGAGGCTTATTTGACCTCTTCCCCCTTGGCCTGCAGATCCGCGTGGTAGGAGGATCGCACGAAGGGACCGCAGGCGGCGTGGCTGAAGCCGAGCTCCATGGCCACGTCCTTGAGCTCGTCGAACTCTGCGGGCGGCACGTAGCGCTTCACCGGCAGGTGGTGGCGGCTCGGCTGCAGGTACTGACCCAGGGTCAGCATGTTGACGCCGTGCTCGCGCAGGTCCTTGAGCACCTGGACTATCTCTTCATTGGTTTCGCCCAGACCCATCATGACGCCGGATTTGGTCGGCACATGGGGGTGCATCTCCTTGATGCGGCGCAGCAGCTCCAGCGACCACTTGTAGTCGGCACCCGGGCGGGCGACCCGGTACATGCGCGGGGCGGTTTCCAGGTTGTGGTTGAAGACGTCAGGCGGGGTCTCGCGGAACACCTCGAGGGCCTGCTCCATCCGGCCGCGGAAGTCCGGGGTCAGGATCTCGATGCGGGTCTGCGGGCTGTGCTCGCGGATCTGCTTGATGCAGTCGGCGAAGTGCTGGGCACCGCCGTCGCGCAGATCGTCGCGGTCCACCGAGGTGATCACCACGTATTTCAGCCCCATCTCCTTGATGGTCAGTGCCAGCTTCTTCGGCTCTTCCGGGTCGAGTGCCAGCGGGCGGCCGTGGGCCACGTCGCAGAAGGGGCAGCGACGGGTACAGATGGCGCCCATGATCATGAAGGTGGCGGTGCCGTGGTTGAAGCACTCCGCCAGGTTGGGGCAGGAGGCCTCTTCACACACCGAGTGCAGCTTGTTCTTGCGCAGGGTGCTCTTGATGTGCTCGATCTTCTGGCTCGACGGTGGCAGCTTGATCCGCATCCAGTCAGGCTTGCGCAGCACTTCCTCGTTGGGATCCGGCATGAATTTCACCGGGATCAGGGCCATCTTGTCGCCATCGCGCAGCTTGACGCCCGGCTCCATACGAACGGGTTTGCTCATGATTCACTCTCGGTGTTTGTTATTGTTTGATAACCAATCAGGCGGGCCAGTTCGGCCACCAGGATGGATTGCGCCTCGGCCACGCTCTGCGGGCCGCCCAGGGCGCTGGTCTGGGTCATGGCCATGCCCGCATAGCCGCACGGGTTGATGCGCAGGAAGGGGGTCATGTCCATGTTAATGTTGAGGGCCAGCCCGTGGAACGAGCACCCCTTGCGAATGCGCAGGCCAAGGGAGGCCAGTTTGGCCTCCATGCCGAGCTCGTTCTTCACGTAGACCCCGGGGGCATCGGCCTTGGCATAGGCGCTGATGTCGCTGTTGGCCAGGGTATTGATGATGGCGGTCTCCAGGCAGGTCACCAGCTCGCGTACCGTCAGCTTGCTGCGGCGCACGTCCACCAGCACGTAGAGCACCAGCTGGCCCGGGCCGTGATAGGTCACCTGACCGCCGCGATCGCTCTGCACCACCGGGATGTCGCCGGGGGCGAGCAGATGTTCGGCCTTGCCGGCCTGCCCCTGGGTGTAGACGGGGTCATGCTCCACCACCCAGAACTCGTCCGGGGTGTCGGGGGTGCGGCTGTCGGTGAAGGCCTTCATGGCATCCCATACCGGCTGGTAGGGACGACGGCCCAGCTGTCTCACCAGCAGCTGGCTGGTGGACTGTGATGACTCGGCGGGAGTTTGGGGTGACATCTTTCCTCACTGACAGGCGCTTGGGTCGGCCGGCACGGCGCTGGTCGCCGGCGGCAAATAATCAGTCGCCCCGGTGGCGGGGCGAAAGAGGCGACTTACAGGACGTAGCGAACCAGTTCTATGTTGCCGAGGGCGGTATACATGGCTTCGATATGTTCCTTGCTCTGGGCAGTCACAGTGACCCGGACCGAGTGGTAGTTGCCCTTGGAGCTGGGCTGGACGGTCGGGCTGTAGGTGCCGGGGGCGTGCTGCTGCAGCACTTCCACCACCATGTCCGGCAGGGCCGGGTCGGCAACGCCGAGCACCTTGAACGGGAACTTGCAGGGGAACTCCAGCAGTTCATCAAACTTGGTATTCATTTACTCACCTTTTGCGGTCGTCGCGAGACGACTTTCTTGCTTGTGGCTAATGGCCGTTGGCCCCTCGGGGCCGCCATGCCCCCGTCTGTGCGGGGCACTGCTCAGTGTATATGGGCATTGCCCGGGCCGGGATCAAGGCCGGACCGGCAGACAAGGGATGGAGGTGCTGCTTTTTACCACAAATCGTCAGTCGGCGGAACCTGCAGTTTACAGGGTTATTGACTGGCCCGACCCCAAAAAGACAGCAGCGGCGCCTGTTGGCGCCGCTGTTTGGTCGGGATCCTGCGTGCGGATTACTTGAACCAGCTGGAAACCAGCATCACCAGGTAGTCCCACAGACGGCTCATCAGGCCACCCTCTTGCACCTCTTCCAGGGCGACCAGCGGTACCTGCTTGATCTCCTTGTCCCCTTGCTTGAGGAACACGGTGCCGACGCGCTGACCCTTGGCCAGCGGTGCCTTCAGTTCGCTTTCGAGCTGGAAGTCCGCCTTGAGGTTGTTGCCCTGGCCACGGGTGACCAGCACGGAGACGTCCTTGTCGACGCCCAGTTTCACTTCCGGCTTGTCGCCCATCCAGATCTTCTGGGTCACCAGCTCGGTGCCGGCCTTGTAGGGGGTCAGGCTCTGGAAGAAGCGGAAACCGTAGGTGAGCAACTTCTTGCTCTCGGCGGCGCGGGAGGCTTCGCTGCTGGCGCCCAGCACCACGGCGATCAGGCGCATGCCTTCGTTGTTGGTGGCGGAGGAGACCAGGTTGTAGCCGACCTGGCTGACGTGGCCGGTCTTGATGCCGTCAACCTGCAGAGATTGATCCCACAGCAGGCGATTGCGGTTGTGCTGGGTGATGCCGTTGAACACGAAGGATTTCTGGGCGTAGATCTTGTACTCCTCCGGCAGGTCGCGGATCAGGGCCTGGCCCAGGCGCGCCATGTCGTGAGCGGTACTGTAGTGACCTTCCGCATCCAGACCGTGCGGGTTCATGAAGTGGCTGTCGTTCATGCCGAGCTTGGCGGCCCAGCTGTTCATCAGGCTGGCGAAGGAGTCGGTGCTGCCCGCCAGGAATTCGGCCATGGCGACGCAGGCGTCGTTGCCGGACTGGATGATGATGCCCTTGTTGAGGTCATCAACGGAGACCTGCTTGCCCACCTCGATGAACATCTTGGAGGAGTCGGAGTAGTTCTTGGACCAGGCGTTCTGGCTGATGGTCACCATGTCGGTGCGCTTGATGTTCCCCTTCAGCAGCTCCTGGCCGATGATGTAGGAGGTCATCATCTTGGTCAGACTGGCGGGCGGCAGACGCTCTTCGGCGTTCTGCTCGGCCAGTACCTGACCGGAGTAGTAGTCGATCAGGATGTGGGCCTTGGCGGAGATCTCCGGCGCGGCGGGAACCACCACGGGGTTGGCGTTCGGCGTCGGGGTCGGTACAGGCGTGTTGGCCTGGGCGGTGGCGCTTATCAGGGAGGCCAGAATAACTGAACGGGCAAATTTGGACATCTTGAAATTCCTGGTGCCTGGTTGGGGTAACCCAAGTTAAAAATGCGGGCTTCACTATACCAGAAGCGACCGTCGGTCAAAGCCCGACGTGCCATCTGGTCTGGTTTTTTCTCCCTCCGTTGCCGCCATCACGCCGGGAAACGACGTGATGGCGGGCCACAGAGGGCGGTTCGGTCAGCTTGAGCCTGAGACGCTCAGGGGACGATGAAGGCTTGCTCCAGCCCCCCCTGGCGCACTTTCTCCAGGGTGGCGGCCTGCTGGTCGGCAGGCACGGGGCCGATCAGCACCCGGAAGATGGCACCATGGGCGTCCACCCGATAGGGCAGGCCGTGACGCTGGGTCATCACCTTGCCCATCGCCTCCGCCCGTGCCTGCGAGCCGCTGGCCAGCACCTGGATCATCTTGCCCTCGCCGCTGCTGGCGGGCGCCGCCGTCTTGGCCGCTGCCGGTTTGGCAGGTTTGGTGACCGGCGCCTTGACGGAGGCCGGCTCTTCTGCCGCCGGCGTGGCCATGGCCAGCTCGGTGGGTTGGCCGACGAAGCCGTCCTGAGCGACGGGGGCCGTGGCGGCCGGGGTGGTCGGCGTCATCTCGATGGGCTTCATGGGGGCCATGAGCACCATCTGATCCGGGGTGTCGTTGATGAGCTCGAGCCGTACCCGCGCCTCGCCCCCTTCCACCATCCCCAGCTGCTTGGCGGCGGCATGGGAGAGGTCGATCAGCCGATCGCTGCCGAAGGGGCCGCGATCGTTGACCCGCACTATGGTCTCCTGCCCGTTGTCCAGGTTGGTGACCCGCACATAGCTTGGCAGCGGCAGGTTGCGGTGGGCGGCGCTGAACAGCTTGCTGTCCTGCACGTCGCCGTTGGCGGTCTTCTGGCCGTCCAGATCCTGGGAGAGCCAGCTGGCTGTCCCCTCTTCGCTGTAGTGCTTGATGTCGCGCCATACCTCGTTCTTCTGCTTGCCTATCCAGTAGTCACGGTTGCCGCTAGCGCTCAGGGGCTCGGGACGCGGGATGGCGCCGGTGGCCTGCGGGATCTCGATGACCTGGGTTTTTTCCGGCTGGACCGGTTCGGGAGGCGGGGGAAGCTGTTCCGGCTGGCTGCTACAGGCGGCCAGCAACAAGGTCAGGCTGAGCGGGAGAAGTTTGTGGCTGTAATGCATACGCGTCCTGGATTGCTTGACTGAGTTGATGCACCGCCATCGCATAGAGCGGGCTGCGGTTATAGCGGGTGATCACGTAAAAATTGTGGCGCGCGACCCAGTATTCCGGTCCATCGGCCTGTTCCAATGCCAGCAGTTTCACCGGCGTGTCGGGTGCCAGCGGGGTGGCGAGTTCAATGCCCGCGGCGGCCAGCTCGGCCCAGGTCTGGGTCAGCTCGGGGGCAGGCCCCAGCAGGGTACCCACTGGCGCCAGTCCGATCAAGGCGGGTTCGACTGCCGACTCCCCCCAGCGCCACTGATGCTTGGCAAAATAGTTGGCGACGCTGCCGATGGCATCCACCGGATTGGCGAACAGATCGCGCTTGCCGTCGCCGTCGAAGTCGACCGTGTAGTGGCGATAGCTGGAGGGCATGAACTGACCCATCCCCATGGCGCCGGCATAGGAGCCCTTGAGAAGGGTGAGCGGCCACTTCTCTTCCCGGGCAAGCAGCACCAGCTGGGCAAACTCCTTGGCGAAGAAGTCGGCCCGCTCGGGGTAGTGGAAGCCCAGGGTGTAGAGGCTGTCGAGCACCGGATGACGGCCCATCTGGCGGCCGTAGAAGGTCTCGATGCCGATGATGGCGACGATGAGGGAGGCCGGCACCTGATAGGTCTGCTCGGCCCGCGCCAGGGTGGCGGCGTGGCGTTGCCAGAAGCCGACCCCGTCCCGGATCCGCTCCGGGGTGATGAACAGCGGCCGGTAGCGATGCCAGGGTTTGGCCTCCCAGGGGCGGCTGATGGTGTCGAGCACCTCCTGGCGCAGGCTGGCCTGGGCGGTGGCGGCCTGCAACTCGGCCAGCGGCACCTGTTGCTGCTCGGCGAGCCGGGCGAGCCCGGGGGGCTCGACGGCCGCCGCTGCGGCCTGGGCAACGAGCGAGAGCAGCACACCGGCCAGTCGCATCAGGCCAGCAGCCTTCTGTGGGTCTGAATGGACATCAGGATGCCGAAGCCGGCCATCAGGGTCACCATGGAGGTGCCGCCGTAGCTCACCAGCGGCAGGGGGACCCCCACCACCGGCAGAATGCCGCTCACCATCCCCATGTTGACGAACACGTAGACGAAGAAGGTCAGCGTCAGAGCTCCGCCCAGCAGGCGTTCGAAGCTGTTCTGGGCCTGCATGGAGATAAACAGGCAGCGGCTGATGATGTAGAGGTAGATCACCAGCAGGAGGGCGACCCCCACCAGGCCAAACTCCTCGCTGAACACCGCGAAGATAAAGTCGGTGTGGCGCTCGGGTAAAAACTCCAGCTGGGACTGGGTCCCCTGCAGCCAGCCCTTGCCGAACACGCCGCCGGAGCCGATGGCGATCTTGGACTGGATGATGTGGTAGCCACGGCCGAGCGGATCCTTCTCAGGGTCCAGCAGCATCAGCACCCGCTGGCGCTGGTAGTCGTGCATCAGGAAGAACCAGAGCACCGGCATGAAGGCGCAGATGAGCAGCACCGCGAGGCCGATGAGCCACCAGCTGATCCCCGCCAGAAAGATCACGAAGAAGCCGGAGGCGGCTACCAGGATGGAGGTGCCAAGGTCGGGTTGGGCCGCGATCAGCAGAGTGGGCAGCAGCACCATGATGAGGCTCAGCACCAGGTGGCTGAACTTGGGCGGCAGCGAATGGCGGCTGAGCCAGGCGGCCACCATGATGGGCATGGAGAGCTTCATCACCTCGGAGGGCTGGAACTTCATGAAGCCGAGGTCCAGCCAGCGCTGGGCCCCCTTGCCGATGTGGCCGAACACGTCCACCGCGATGAGCAGCAGCACCACCACTGCGAACAGGGGCACCGACCAGCGGGCATAGAGGGAGGGCGGCAGCTGGGCCATGCCGATCATCAGGGCGAACGCCAGTCCGCCGCGCACCAGCTGGCGCACGATGGAGTCGACATCCTGACCGGAGGCGGAGTAGAGCACCACCATGGAGAGGGACATCAGGGTCAGCAGGCCGAGCAGCAGCGGCAAGTCGATGTGCAGCTTGTACCAGATGCTCTGCTGGCGAGCGGAGTTACTCATGAGAGGCAACCTCTTCGGATTGGGGCTTCTTGACCGGTGCCGGCGGCAGCTGGGGCTCCGGCGGCAGCAGATAGGCATCCAGCATGTTGCGGGCGACGGGCGCCGCCATGGCGCTGCCGCCCCCTGCGTTCTCCAGCACCAGGGCGACCACCGCCTTGGGTGCTTCGAACGGGGCAAACGAGACGAACAGGGCGTTGTCGCGATGCTCCACCTTGGTGGTGGCCGCGTTGTAGACCTGGTTCTCCTTGAGGCCTACCACCTGGGCGGTACCGGACTTGCCCGCCGCCTTGTAGGGGGTGTTGGCAAAGGCGCGCCGACCGGTCCCCTCGTGGCCGTTGATGACCCGCCACATGCCGTCCTTGGCCACCTGCCAGTAGCTGTCGCTCTTGGTTTGGATGGCCATGTTCGGGTTGATGGGGGCGTTGACCACGCCATCGATGGAGGCGGTGCTCTTGAGCAGGTGCGGCGTCACGTCGTGGCCGTTCTGAGTCAGGATGCTGATGGCCTTGGCCAGCTGGATCGGGGTGGCGCTCCAGTAGCCCTGGCCGATGCCGATGGAGATGGTGTCACCCTGATACCAGGGCTGGCGCCAGCGGGCCATCTTCCAGTCGCGGGACGGCATGACCCCCTTGGTCTCTTCGTAGATGTCGACACCGCTGTACTGACCGAAGCCGAACCTGGTCATGTAGCTGTTGATCTTGTCGATGCCGACCCGGTAGGCGAGATCGTAGAAGTAGGTATCCGCCGACACCTCGATGGCGCGATAGACGTCGAGCCAGCCGTGGCCCCAGCGGCGCCAGTCGCGAAACTTCTTGGTGGTGCCCGGGATGGAGAAGCTGGGGCCGCCGAAGTAGCGGTAGTTGGGGGTGATGGCACCCTCGTTGAGCCCCATCACCGCCATCATGGGCTTGACGGTGGAGGCGGGGGCATAGATGCCCTGGGTGGTGCGGTTCACCAGCGGCCGGGCCGGATCGTTGAGCAGCGCCGAGTAGTTGGCGCTGGAGATGCCGGTCACGAACAGGTTGGGGTCATAGCTCGGGCTCGACTCCATGGCCAGGAGGGCACCGGTATTGGGATCCATCATCACGATGGCGCCGCGGCGGCCGGCCAGCAGTTGCTGGGCCTTGAGCTGCAGGCGGATGTCGATGTTGAGGTAGATGTCCTTGCCGGGCTCGGGCGGCTGGAACTTGAGGGTGCGCACCACCCGGCCGCGGTTGTTCACCTCGACCTCCTGGTAGCCCGCCACGCCGTGCAGTTGATCCTCGTAGTACTTCTCCACCCCCTGCTTGCCGATGTCCTTGGTGGCGGCATAGTTGGCGAGCTTGTCCTCCTTGTCGAGGCGCTCCACGTCGCGGGTGTTGATCTTGGCCACGTAACCCAGCGCATGGGTCAGGGTGTCGCCAAACGGGTAGTAGCGCTTGAGGTAGGCCTCGATGCTGGCACCCGGGTAGTTGTGCTGGTTGACCGAGAAGAGAGCAACCTGATACTCGGTCAGCTTCTCGTACAGGGCGACCGGCTTGAAGCGGCGCTGGCGCTTCACCTCGGCCAGGAACTTCTCCTTGGTCCCCTCCGGCAGCTTCAGCAGGGCGATCAGCTCGTCGGCTGTCTTCTCCAGATCCTTGGTCTCTTCCGGCACGATCTCGAGGCTGTAGACCGGGCGGTTTTCCGCCAGCAGCACGCCGTTGGTGTCATAGATGAGGCCGCGCGGCGGCGCCACCGGCACCACCCGGATGCGGTTGTCGTTGGAACGGGTCTGGTAGGTGTCGTAAGACTCTACTTGCAGGTAGTAGAGATTGCCCAGCAGCACCAGCATCAGCACTATCATGCCAACGTAGGCGACCAGGGTTCGTCGGAAGAAGAGGCGACCCTCGGCGCTGTGGTCGCGCATTTCGATGCGAGTCTTCAGCATGCCGCTACCTTATGACTGTCGAGCAGGTGAGAAACGGGGGGCAGATGTGCATGCTCACGCTCTGTGATTCGGGTTTGAGAGGGGAATGCTTGGAAAGTGCATGGCTCACTCTCTGTGATACGGGTATATGAGGGTGATGCTGGAATAGCGCATGGTTCACTCTCTGTGATACGGATGATTGGTTGTGATGCTCCAGGCGCGATAGAGGCTCTCGGCCACCAGCACCCGCACCAGCGGATGGGGCAGGGTCAGCGGCGACAGCGACCAGCTCTGCTCGGCGGCAGCCTTGCACTCGGGGGAGAGCCCTTCCGGGCCACCCACCAGCAGGGCCACGTCGCGGCCATCGAGCTTCCAGGCTTCCAGTTGCACGGCCAGCTGCTCGGTAGTCCAGGGTTTGCCGGGGATGTCCAGGGTCACGATGCGCGAGCGGCCGGCGGCAGCCAGCATGGCTTCCCCCTCTTTTTGCAGAATGCGGGGAATGTCGGCATTTTTACCACGTTTTCCGGCGCCGATCTCGACAAGTTCGAATGGCATGTCTTTGGGGAAACGGCGGCGATACTCTTCGAAGCCATGCTCTACCCAGGCGGGCATCTTGGTGCCCACCGCAATCAACTGGATTTTCATCGGTCGTTACACTTGTGCTCGTTTATTGCGCATTCACCTGAGCGGTGTTGCTCCAGAGTTTTTCCAGCTGATAGAAATCGCGATGCTCATCCTGCATCACGTGCACGATGACGGAGCCCAGATCCACCAGCACCCACTCGCCGGTGAGCTGGCCTTCCATGCTCAGCAGATCGAGCCCGGCATGGCGAGCTTCGCTGGCCAGATGGTGGGCGATGGCGCTGACGTGGCGGCTGGAGTTGCCGGAGCAGATGATCATGGTGTCGGTGATGCTGGATTTGCCGCGCACATCGAGGGTGATGATGTCGCGGCCTTTCATGTCATCGATCTTGTCGACGATAAAGGCATGCAGTTCTTGGCCTTGCAATGAGTCTCTCCTGTATTCCGGCGCGCTTTCACGGCGTGAGGGCGGCGGATTATATCATGGTCACTCCCGTTTCCCAGTCCGGTGAAGGGGAGTGGAACAGGGGCCGTGCCCGCTCGGAAAACGGCCCCCTGTTGATCACTATAGTGCGCGATCCGCGCCGGACAACCACCCCGGCAAACCGGGTTCAGACTGGTCGATAGAGCCCCTGCTGGCGGATGTACTCCGCCACCGATGGCGGCAACAGATAGCGGGGATCCGCCCCCGCCGCCAAGCACTCTCTGAGCCGGGTGGCCGACAGCTCGATGGGCAGGTTGTCCGCCAGCCAGATGCGGCCGTGGCGCAGCCGGTGCAGCTCCGCCACTTCGCGGGCCTGGTGGCGGGTCAGCAGCGCGGCCACTTCGGCCGGGTAATCCGGCTGCCAGCCGGGACGGGTGCTCACCACCAGGTGGGCGTAGTCGAGCAGCTCCTGCCAGCGATGCCAGCTTGGCAGGCTCAGCAGGGAGTCCATCCCCATCAGAAAGCAGAGCGGGGTGTCCGGCAGCTCGCCCCTCAGCTCGATCAGCGTGTGGATGGTCCAGGAGGGGGTATCGCGCTTGAGTTCCCGCTCATCCACCACGAAGCCCGGGTTTTCCGCCGCTGCCAGCGCAACCATGGCCAGACGCTGCTCGCTCGAGCAGAAGGGATTGGCGCGGTGGGGCGGGATATGGTTCGGCAACAGGCGTACTTCGGCCAGACCAATGGCGTCGCGGGCCTCGATGGCCGGGCGCAGATGGCCGATGTGGATGGGATCGAAGGTCCCCCCCAGGATGCCGATGGGCGGCTGCAGCATGGGCTCCCCTCCGGTGATGGCCGGGATGTCGACGGGCTGGCTCATGCGTCAGATCCCGCCAGCGGCAAGGGGGTGCCATCGCGAAAACCGAGGGCGATGGTCTGCAGCATCAGCCAGGCCTGCTCGGTATCAAAGCGACGCTGGGCGTCGTCGAGGCGGGCCATCAGCTGCCACAACTGCTGCAGCTTGGCGAAGGGCAGCCGGGTCAGCGCCTGCTGAATAAGCTGCTGGCGGCTCTGCCAGATGCGCAGGCGGCTGAAATGCTCCACCAGGGGCTGACCGGCGCGGGCCGCCAGCGCCAGTTCGGTCAGCTGCTCCAGCTCGCGACAAAGAGACCAGGCCAGCATGCCGGGCTCGGTGCCTTCGGCGCGCAGGGCCAGCAGGATGCGCTGGGCCCGGTTCACCTTCCCTTCCAGCAGGGTGTCGATGAGCTGGAACGGGGTGAAGTGGGCGTGGCGGATAATGGTCTCCTGCAGATAGGCGACGCTGATGGGCTGGGGCGGCGAGAGCAGGGTCAGCTTCTCTATCTCCTGGCTGGCGGCCAGCAGGTTGCCCTCGTAGGAGTGGCACATGAAGTTGACCGCATCCGGCAGCGCCTTGAGGCCGAAGCGCTGGAAGCGGGCGCTCATCCAGCGCGGGAAGAAGCGGGGCTCGGGGTGGTTGACCGGCACATAGGTGCCGCTCTGGCTCAGCTTGTCGAACCAGGCTGCCTTCATCTGGGTCTGGTTGAGGCGATTGCCGCTCAGGACCAGCAGCAGGTCGGGGTGCAGCTGTTTACCGATCTCGCTGATACGAGCGGCCAACTCCTTGTCGACCTTGGCCGGCAGCTCCAGCTCGATGATCTGGCGGGCCGAGAACAGGCTCATGGCCTGGCAGGCATCGTATACCTGATTCCAGTCCAGCCCCTGTTCCACCACGAAGCTGTGACGCTCATCGAAGCCCTGTTTGCGCGCCACCTGGCGCACGGCATCGATCGCTTCCAGCTTGAGCAAGGGCTCGTCCCCAAAAATGAGATAGCAGGGCTTGAGCCCTGCCTTGAGATGATCCGCAAACTGCTCGGGATAGACTCTCATCAACACACTCTCGTCAGGATGGGCGCATCAGAATTTGACCTGACTGAGCTGGCGGATCACCAGGTTGGCGGCCTGCTCCTGCATCTCCTTGCCGAGCTGCTCCTGCTCGCGGGAGGAGGCGAGCGCCGCGTCCGGCTTGTTCAGGAAGCTGCGGTTGAAGGCGATGGGGAAGACCTGGGTCGGTTTGCCCGGCATGGAGACGGTGAACTGGGTGTTGTAGCCCAGCACGTACTCACGGGCCTGGCCGATGGAGTCGACGGAGGCGACCTGACTGGTGCTGCCGACGCCGGACAGGGTCAGCACCGGAATGCCCTCCTTGTCGGCGAGTTCGACGCCAGCGGCCTTGAGGCGGGTGGTGACCAGCCGGTAGAAGTCGCTCTTGTTGTCACCGACCACCTTCATGGTCATCAACTCGGGCGGGATGGCGGTGCCGCGCATCTGGAAGCCGCAAGCCTGCAGCAGCAGACCGGTCAGCAGGATGGCCATCCAGCGGGTGAGGGTGGTGCCCATAGAAAATCCTCTTTGCATGAAGTGAAGAGCGGCGGGCGCAGGGCCCGCCGTTATCATCCGTTTGCTGTGACCGCTTGGCAACCGCTCCGTTGGCGACGCAGTTGCGTCGACCCGAACCGGTACCCGGTTGCCAGTAAGCGATATGGCATCAGTTGGCTACGATGTTGAGCAGCTTGCCCGGCACGTAGATCACCTTGCGCACGGTCAGACCGTCGGTGAACTTCTGCACGGAGGCATCGGCCATGGCCAGCTTCTCGACGTCGGCCTGGCTTATCTCGGCCGGCACGGTCAACTTGCCGCGCATCTTGCCGTTGATCTGCACCACTACCAGCTTCTCGGTCTCGACCATGGCGGCCTCGTCGGCCACCGGCCATGCCGCGTGATCGATGTCGTCGCCCTTGCCCAGCATCTTCCACAGCTCGAAGCCGATGTGCGGGGTGATGGGGTAGAGCATGACCACCACAGCTTCCAGCGCTTCCTGCATCAGGGCGCGATCCTGAGCATCGCTGCCCAGCTTGGCCAGGTTGTTCATCAGCTCCATGATGGCGGCGATGGCGGTGTTGAAGGTCTGACGGCGACCCACGTCGTCGCTCACCTTGGCGATGGTCTTGTGCAGCTCGCGGCGCACGGCTTTCTGGTCGCTGGTGAGGGCGGCCAGATCCAGTGCGGCAACGGCGCCACCGGAGACGTGCTCGAAGGTGATGCGCCACAGGCGGCGCAGGAAGCGCTGGGCACCCTCTACGCCGGAGTCGGACCACTCCAGGGTCATCTCGGCTGGGGAGGCGAACATCATGAACAGACGGACGGTATCGGCGCCGTAACGCTCCACCATCAGCTGCGGGTCGATGCCGTTGTTCTTGGACTTGGACATCTTGGTCATGCCGGAGTGCATCACTTCACGGCCTTCGAGGTCGACCGCCTTGGTGATGCGGCCCTTGTCGTCGCGCTCAACCTTGACGTCGAGCGGGCTGACCCAGACGTTGCCGCCCTTCTCGTCCTTGTAGTAGAAGGCGTCAGCCAGCACCATGCCCTGGCAGAGCAGGCGCTTGAACGGCTCGTCGCTGTTCACGAGGCCAGCGTCACGCAGCAGCTTGTGGAAGAAGCGGGCGTAGAGCAGGTGCATACAGGCGTGTTCGATGCCGCCGATGTACTGATCCACCGGCAGCCAGTGGTTGGCAGCAGCCGGATCCAGCATGCCCTTGTCGTAGTCCGGGGAGCAGTAGCGGGCGTAGTACCAGGAGGACTCCATAAAGGTGTCGAAGGTATCGGTCTCGCGGAACGCTTCCTGGCCGTTGTAGGTGGTCTTGGCCCACTCGGCGTCGGCCTTGATCGGGCTCTGGATGCCATCCATCACCACGTCTTCCGGCAGCAGTACCGGCAGCTGATCTTCCGGAGTCGGCACCACTGTGCCGTCAGCCAGGGTCAGCATGGGGATGGGGGCGCCCCAGTAGCGCTGACGGGAGACACCCCAGTCGCGCAGACGGTAGTTGACGGTGCGCTTGCCGTGGCCCAGGGCTTCCAGCTTGTTGGCGATGGCATCGAAAGCACCCTGGAAGTCGAGGCCGTCGAACTCGCCAGAGTTGAACAGCACGCCCTTCTCGGCGTAGGCGGCTTCGATCACGTTCGGCGCTTCACCGTCGGCCTGCTTGATGACCGGCTTGATCTCGAGGCCGTACTTGGTGGCGAATTCGTGGTCACGCAGGTCGTGACCCGGTACTGCCATCACGGCGCCGGTGCCGTAGTTCATCAGCACGAAGTTGGCGACCCAGATCGGCACCTTGCGGCCATCCAGTGGGTGAATGGCGTAGAGGCCGGTGGCCATGCCCTTCTTCTCCATGGTGGCGAGCTCGGCTTCGGCCACCTTGGTGTTCTTGCACTCTTCGATAAAGGCGGCCAGCTCCGGATTGCTTTCGGCAGCCTGCAGCGCCAGCGGGTGACCGGCGGCGATGCCCACATAGGTCACGCCCATGAAGGTGTCCGGACGGGTGGTGTAGACCTCGAGATGCTCAGTTTGACCGTCGATGGCGAAGCTGATGTTGACCCCTTCGGAGCGGCCAATCCAGTTGCGCTGCATGGTCTTGACCATCTCAGGCCAACCTTCCAGGTTGTCGATGTCGTTCAGCAGCTCTTCGGCGTAGTCGGTGATCTTGATGAACCACTGGGGGATCTCTTTCTGCTCCACCGGGGTGTCACAGCGCCAGCAGCAGTTGTCGACAACTTGCTCGTTGGCCAGCACCGTCATGTCGTTCGGGCACCAGTTGACGGAGGAGGTCTTCTTGTAGACCAGACCCTTCTCGTAGAGCTTGGTGAAGAACCACTGCTCCCAGCGGTAGTAGTCCGGCTTGCAGGTGGCCAGCTCGCGATCCCAGTCATAACCCAGACCCAGCATCTTCAGCTGGTTCTTCATGTATTCGATGTTTTCGTAGGTCCAGGGCGCCGGCGCCGTGTTGTTCTTGATGGCGGCATTTTCTGCCGGCAGGCCGAAGGCGTCCCAACCGATGGGTTGCAGCACGTTCTTGCCATTGAGGCGTTGATAACGGGAGATCACATCACCTATGGTGTAGTTGCGAACGTGCCCCATGTGTAGACGACCAGACGGATAGGGGAACATGGAGAGGCAGTAGAACTTTTCCTTGTCTACTTTCTCCACCGCCTTGAAGGTTTTCTTGGCATCCCAGTGCTTTTGCACTGCTGGTTCTATGGATTGGGGAACGTATTGCTCTTGCATTGGTGACATCCGGATCTGTGAAATGGATAGATAAATCAGCTGGGAAATCGCAATAGAATACCCATATCCTGCGGCGGCAACAACCGCCAGCGTCCCTCGGGCCTTAAGCCGGGCTCGATCAGGGTTCAGTAGAGGAGTAACGGCCATGGACAAACGTCAAAAAGGGTACGAAGCCTTCATTGCCGAACTGCAGAAGCAGTGGCAAGAGACAGAACAGTTCCAGGGGGAGCGCCTCAACCGGATGATCGCCAAGGTACAGGCCTATCTGGAGGCGGCCGGGGATCTGACCCAGGACGAGCTGGCGCTGATCGCCGAGTATGTGAAGCGGGATCTGGGCAACTATGACGAGGGGCGCAAGGATGAGCAGGTGGAGGAGTCCGCCTTCATGCTGGCGCTCAAAGACACCGCCTGGTCCTGGCTGGCGGACGTGACCGACCGCACCCAGGTGGAGTGGCAGGAGCTGGCGGACGAGCTGGAGCACAAGGGGGTCTACCGCGCCGGCGACTGGGTGGGGCTCGGGGTATTGGTGTGCGATCACTGCGAGTGGCGCCATACCGTGCTGCACCCGGAACAGCTTGGCACCTGCCCCGAGTGCGGGGCCGATGAGTATCACCGTGAGCCGCTCTCGCCCTGAGAACCTGTCCACACTCTTACTGCGAGGCCGTGATCAAGGCTCATGTACTGCTCGCTTGTTTGTAACCGAGAGTTCTCACGTATATCTATACGCTCCGGTTCCTGCGCTGCTCTTTACCTTGCTGACGACCTCTCGTTGCAGAGCCTGGACAGGTTCTGAGCGGGTATCAGACTGAACAGAAGAGAGGCGCCCAAGGGCGCCTCTCTCATTTATCGGGTTGTACGACTGGGTCAGCCCTTGCGCGCCCAGGGGTGGGCGCGGGGACGCAGCCACAGGGCCAGTGCCAGCAGGGCGGCGGCCAGACCGTACATGGGCCAGCTGCCAAAGCGCAGATAGGGAGTCACGCCGTGGGCGGGACGCACCTCGGTGCGCAGCACGCCAGCCTCGAACTGCGGGATCTGGGCGATGATGCTGCCGTCGATATCGGTGACGATGGTGATGCCGGTGTTGGTGTCGCGCAGCAGCGGGCGGGCCAGTTCGAGGGCGCGCATGCGGGCGATCTCCATGTGCTGCCAGGGGCCGATGCTGGTGCCGAACCAGGCGTCGTTGGAGACGGTCAGCAGGAAGTCGGTGTCCGGCTGTACGTTGCGGCGCACCTCGTCCGGGAAGATGATCTCGTAGCAGATGGCGGCGGCAAACTTGAGCCCCTTGGCGATCAGGTTCGGCTGTACCTCGTCCCCACGGCTGAAGGAGGACATGGGCAGGTTGAAGAAGGGAGCGATGGGGCGCAGCAGATCTTCAAACGGCACGAACTCGCCGATGGGCAGCAGGTGATATTTGTAGTAGCGGTTCTTGTGCTGGTAGTAGTAGGACTCCTTGCCCTCCGCATCCTGCACCCCCATGCCGAGCACGGTATTGAAGAAGCGCTGCTGCTCGAGATCGTAATGGATGATCCCCGCCAGCAGGCCGGTATCGTTCACCTTCATCGCCTTGTCCAGGCTCTCCAGGTAGTTGCCCATCTCCTTCTCGATGGCCGGGATGGCGGATTCCGGCCAGACGATGATGTCGGCATCCTGGTTCTCGCGGCTGAGATCCTGATACTTGCGCACCGTCGGCACCAGGGCCTCCGGATCCCACTTGAGGGACTGCTCGATATTGCCCTGCACCAGCGCCACCTTGACCGGTTCACCGCGGGTCACCCAGTTGAGCTGCATCAGCCCCTGGGCGGCGCCCACCAGAGCCACCGGCACCAGCAGCCAGGCCGGCTTGCGGCTCTGCCAGAGCAGCCAGAGGGCGGAGGCGGTCAGCAACAGCGCGAGGGTGATGCCCTGTACGCCGAGGATGGGGGCAAAGCCCTTGAGCGGCCCGTCGATCTGGCTGTAGCCAAACCAGAGCCAGGGGAAGCCGGTCATCACCCAGCCGCGCAGCCAGTCGGCCATCAGCCAGAGCGCCGGGAAGGCGAGCAGCCAGCGGCTCCAGTGACGTTCGCGGAAGAAACGGGCAAACAGCCAGCAGGCCAGGGTCGGATAGAGCGCCAGATAGGCCGACAGCCCGGCCAGCAGCACGAAGGCGACCGGCAGGGCGATGCCGCCGAACATGGTCATGCTGACGTGGATCCACCACAGCCCCGGCAAAAACAGCCCCATGGCGTAGCCAAAGCCGCGCCAGGCCGCCTGCTTGGGGGTGGCCTTGTCCAGCAGGGCGTAGAGGCCGAGCAGGGACGGGATCACCAGCGGCCAGTAGTTGAAGGGGGAGAAGGCCAGCACGGCGATGGCGCCAGAGGCCATGGCAAACAGGCTGGTCAGAAGTTTCGATTTTGCGGGCTGTAATTTCACGGGCGATGAGGCTCGGATTGGACTGCTATGGGTTGAATGGCCGGTATCTTAACCCGTAAAGGCGGTCAACGGCGAGCCTCCCGGCCGATGGCCCGAAGCGAGGGGATAAAAGGGTGATTACGGGCCCGGTAGCCGGTGGGAAACAGGGGGGGGGGCGTTCAAACGAACAGCGCCCCGATGGGCGGGGCGCTGTTGACTCGAACCAGGGCTTATTGGGCCTCGGACTGGGCCGCGACATGGTTGTCGGGGATCTTCACCTGCAGCTGCTGCAGACGACGCTTGTCGGCATGCATCACCTTGAACAGGTAGCCGTCCAGCTCGATCTCCTCGCCCTTCTTGGGCAGGTGGCTGAAGGCGTGCATCACCAGACCGCCGACGGTATCCACCTCTTCATCGCTGAACTGGGTGCCGAAGAAGTCGTTGAAATCCTCGATCTCGGTGAGGGCGCTCACCGAGAAGACCCGTTTGCTGATGCGGCGGATCTCGTCCGGCTCGTCTTCGATGTCGTCGAATTCGTCGTCGATCTCGCCGACGATGAGCTCAAGGATGTCCTCGATGGTCACCAGACCGGAGACGCCGCCGAACTCGTCCACCACGATGGCCATGTGGTAGCGCTCTTCGCGAAACTCCTTGAGCAGCCGGTCGACCCGCTTGCTCTCGGGCACGATCACCGTGGGGCGCAGGATATTCTCCAGTTGCAGCGGTTCGCTGGCATGGTGGCCGCCGAACCCGAACGGCAGCAGATCCTTGGCGAGCAAGATACCCTCCACGTGATCCTTGTCCTCGTTGATCACCGGGAAGCGGGAGTGGCCCGACTCGATGATCACCGGCAGGATCTCGTCCACCGGCTGGGATTTCTCGATGGTCACCATCTGGGAGCGGGGGATCATGATGTCGCGCACGCGCAGCTCGGCAATTTCGAGCACCCCCTCGATCATGTCCTTGGTGTCCTGATCGATGAGATCGCGCTCTTCGGCGTCGGCTATCACTTCCACCAAATCGTTGCGGTCTTTTGGCTCGCCCTGGAAGAGTTGGCTGAGTTTGTCGAGCCAGGTTTTCTTCGGCGAGCCGGTACTAGGGTGATCGTCGGTCATTTTCTCTCTTGGTTACTCGTATGAACACACTTGAAATCGTTGTGGCTATATGAGGATGGGCATCGGCTGTTTCAAGACGATGACCCTCCAGTTCTTTACTCTTCGTCGTTCAGATAAGGATCGGCGAAACCGAGCTCCTGCATGATGTCGCGCTCGAGCGCTTCCATCTCTTCGGCCTCGTCATCCTCGATATGGTCATAACCTAGCAGATGGAGACTGCCGTGCACAACCATATGGGCCCAGTGGGCCATCAGCGGCTTGCCCTGCTCGATGGCTTCGTGCTCCACCACCTGGCGGCAGATCACCAGATCGCCCAGCAGCGGCAGCTCCAGACCGGGCGGTGCCTCGAACGGGAAGGAGAGCACGTTGGTGGGCTTGTCCTTGCCGCGATAGGTGAGGTTGAGCTCGTTGCTCTCCGCCTCGTCGACGATGCGCACCGTCACTTCGGCCTCCTGCTGGAAGCCGAGAATGGTGCCGTCGAGCCAGCCCTGCAGCTGGGCCTCGCTCGGCAGGCCGTCGCTGTTGGCACTGGCTAGTTGCAGATCCAGGGTCACGCTCATTGGGCACTCTCTTTACTGGTGTGGGTGGCGACTTTGTCAGCCGCCTGTTTGGCATCGAACGCCTCGTAGGCCTGCACGATGCGGGCCACCACAGGGTGGCGCACCACGTCGGCGGACTGGAAGAAGTTGAATGACAGGCCGTCGACATTCTGCAGCACTTCCAGCGCGTGGCGCAGGCCCGATTTCTGGTTGCGGGGCAAGTCTATCTGGGTGATGTCACCGGTCACCACCGCCTTGGAGTTGAAGCCGATGCGGGTCAGGAACATCTTCATCTGCTCGGTGGTGGTGTTCTGGGCTTCGTCCAGGATGATGAAGGCGTCATTGAGAGTACGGCCACGCATGTAGGCGAGCGGCGCCACCTCGATGATGTTGCGCTCCATCAGCTTCTCCACCCGCTCAAAGCCCAGCATCTCGAACAGGGCGTCGTAGAGCGGGCGCAGATAGGGGTCCACCTTCTGGGAGAGATCACCGGGCAGGAAGCCGAGCTTCTCGCCCGCTTCCACCGCCGGCCGGGTCAGCAGGATGCGGCGGATCTCCTGGCGCTCCAGCGCATCCACCGCCGCCGCCACCGCCAGATAGGTCTTGCCTGTTCCTGCAGGGCCTATGCCGAAGCAGATGTCGTGGCGCACGATATTGGCGATGTACTGGGCCTGATTGGGGCTGCGCGGCTTGATGAGGCCACGTTTGGTCTTGACCGTCACCTCCTTGCCGTAGGGGATGCTCGGCGCCGGCTCGTCATCCTGCTCCAGCACCCGCGACTCCTGAATGGCCAGATGGACCATGTCGGGGGTGATGTCGGTCACCTTGCCGCCCTTGAGCGGCTGGGTTTCCACATAGAGGTGCTTGATGATGACGGCGGCCGCGTCCACCTGGGCCTGTTTACCCAGCAGCTGGAAGTGGTTGTCGCGGTAGCTGATCTCGACGCCGAGGCGGCGCTCCAGCTGTTTGATGTTGTCATCGAACGGGCCGCACAGACTGGCGAGACGCTGGTTGTCGGCGGGTTCCAGATGCAGATTCAGGGTCGAGATGTGTCGGCTCAAAGTGTCCTCGTCTTGACGCGACCCCATCCGGCCGGGGCCGGATGGGGTGAACAGATTAGTGGGGAGTGAAGGCGGCCACGCCCAGCTGGTCCGGTACGTTGTCCGGGCGGCGGGCCAGGATTTCGCTCGGGGCGGTGGCGATGCGCAGGTTCATCTCGTTCTCGCCGCGCAGGAATTTGCCGCGCAGGGAGTTGGGGCGCACCTCGGTGATCTCCACGTCGGCAAAGCCGCCGATCAGGGTGTGCGGGCCTTCGAAGTTGACCACCCGGTTGTTCTCGGTGCGGCCGCACAGCTGCATGGGGTCGAGCTTGGAGGGCCCTTCCACTAGGATGCGCTGGGTGGAGCCCAGCATGGCGCGGCCAATCTGCATCGCCTGGTTGTTGATGACGTGTTGCAGGCGGCTCAGGCGGGCTTTCTTCACCTCCATGTCGACATCATCGGGCAGATCGGCGGCCGGAGTACCGGGGCGCGGGCTGTAGATGAAGCTGAAGCTCATGTCGAAGTTGATATCCTCGATGAGTTTCATGGTGGCCTCGAAATCCTCGTCCGTCTCGTTCGGGAAGCCGACGATGAAGTCGGAACTGATGGTGATGTCGGGACGGGCGGCGCGCAGGCGGCGGATCTTGGACTTGTACTCCAGCACGGTGTGCGGGCGCTTCATCATGGTCAGGATGCGGTCGGAGCCACTCTGCACCGGCAGGTGCAGGAAGCTGACCACTTCCGGGGTGTCCTTGTAGACCTCGATGATGTCGTCGGTGAACTCGATGGGGTGGCTGGTGGTGTAGCGAATGCGGTCGATGCCGTCGATGGCTGCCACCAGTCGCAGCAGCTCGGCGAAGGTGCAGATGCCGCCGTCGAAGGTCGGGCCCCGGTAGGCGTTGACGTTCTGGCCGAGCAGGTTCACTTCGCGCACGCCCTGCTGGGCGAGCTGGGCAATTTCATAGAGCACGTCGTCGAGCGGACGGCTCACCTCCTCGCCGCGGGTGTAGGGCACCACGCAGAAGGAGCAGTATTTGGAGCAGCCTTCCATGATGGAGACGAAGGCGGTCGCCCCTTCGGCGCGCGGCTCGGGCAGGCTGTCGAACTTCTCGATTTCGGGAAAGGCGACGTCCACCTGGGCGCCACGTCCCTCTTGGACCTGCTTGATCATGGTGGGCAGGCGATGCAGGGTCTGCGGACCGAACACTATGTCCACATAGGGGGCGCGGGTGCGAATGTTGTCCCCCTCCTGGGAGGCGACACAGCCGCCCACGCCGATCACCAGACCGGGCTTGTTCGCTTTCAGTTTTTTCCAGCGTCCCAGCTGGTGGAACACCTTCTCCTGCGCCTTTTCGCGGATGGAGCAGGTGTTGAGCAGCAAGACGTCTGCCTCTTCGGGCTCTTCGGTCAGCGTGTAGCCATTGCTGGCATCCAACAGGTCGGCCATCTTGGACGAGTCGTACTCGTTCATCTGGCAGCCCCAGGTTTTAATGTGAAGTTTCTTGCTCATTGCTTCTCTTGACTTGTTTTGAATGCGGCATGGTCAAAGGACCGGGCATTTTACTCCGCAATCCGGAGACTGCCTAGCAAATATCCAGCCCGCCATGGCCGGAACGCAGCCGTAGCCGCCCCGAGAGGCATCGGCTTTCTCCTTGATTTGGCGCACTAATTCTCCACGGCCTTCACTGTTTCTCGGCGCCCCTTGCGTTATCATGTGACCATTCGGTCCGGCTGCGCTCTCCCCTTGCCCGGGCCCACCCCTTGCAGGAATCAAGTTATGGAACAGTGTGATATCGCCATCGTCGGGGCCGGCATGGTCGGCGCCGCCACCGCCTGTCTGCTGGCGGCGCAGGGCCTCTCCATCCGGGTCATCGAGACCCGGTTGCCGGAGCAGTACGCCCCCGAGCAGCCGCTGGATCTGCGGGTCTCCGCCATCAGTCAGGCCTCGGTGGCCCTGCTGGAGCAGGCCGGTGCCTGGCAGCACCTGCAACAGATGCGGCTGTGCCCCTATCGCCGGCTGGAGACCTGGGAGCTGGACGGCTTCGCCACCCGCTTCAACGCCGCCGACCTCGGCCTGCCCCAGCTCGGCTACATCATCGAGAACCGGCTGGTGCAGCTGGCGCTGCTCAGACGCATGGAAGATTTCCCCAACATCCAGACCCATACCCCGGCGGCGGTGACCAGCCTGCGCCAGGGCGCGGACGAGGCGGTGCTGACCCTGGATGATGGCAGCGAGCTGGCCGCCCGCTGGGTGCTGGCCTGCGATGGCGCCGAATCCCGCACCCGCCAGCTGGCCGGCATCGGGGTGTCGCGTTTTGAATACCGCCAGCACTGCATGCTGATCAACATCGACACCGACTTCGAGCAGGAAGACATCACCTGGCAACAGTTCACCCCGAGCGGTCCGCGCGCCTTCCTGCCGCTGTCGGGCCGGCACGGTTCCCTGGTCTGGTATGACAGTCCGGCCCGCATCCGGGCGCTGGCGGCCATGAGCAACGAGGGGCTGGCCGCCGAGGTGCGCCGCCACTTCCCGGCTCGCCTCGGCGGCTTTACTGTCACCGGCAAGGGGAGTTTCCCGCTGATGCGCCGCCACGCCAACGACTACCACGCCGGCCGGGTTGTGCTACTGGGCGATGCCGCCCACACCATCAACCCGCTGGCGGGGCAGGGGGTCAATCTCGGCTTCAAGGATGTGGCCTGCTGGGCGGATCTGTTGCACAGTGCCGGTGCCGAGTGGCACAAGCCCGAACTGGCGACCCGTTATGAACGGCGCCGCCGCCCGGACAACCTGCTGATGCAGTCGGGGATGGATCTCTTCTACGGCGTCTTCAGCAACGAGATAGGCCCCCTCAAACTGGCCCGCAACCTAGCCCTCAATCTGGCGGACAAGGCGGGCCCGCTCAAGGAGATGGCGCTACGCTATGCGCTGGGGCTGGTTTAAGGCGCGTGGCGCCATCATGAGGGAGGAGAGCCCATGAACAAGGCATTGCTGGTGATCGATTTCATCAACGACATCGCCCACCCGGACGGGCGCATCGCTGCCTCGGCGGCCCATGTGCTGGAACAGGACGCCATCGCGCACGCCAACCAGGCGCTGGCCCATGCCCGCGCCCACGGTTGGCTGGTGGTGCAGATCAAGGTGGGCTTTGACCCGCACTATCTGCTGCAGCCCAAGGGCTCCCCCATGTTTGGCCGGGCCCACCAGTTCGGGGCGCTGTCGCTGGCCGACCCCGGCACCGACTTTCACCCTGACCTGGATGTGCAACCCGGCGATCTGGTGCTGACCAAGCCCAGGGTCAGCCCCTTCTACGGCACGGCGCTGGAGCCGGCGCTGCGGGCCAATCGCATCGAGCACCTCTATCTGTGTGGGGTGAGCACCAGCTGGGCCATTCAGGCGGCGACGCGGGAGGGTCACGATCGGGATTACGCCATCACCATCCTGGAAGATGCCTGCGCAGCGGCGGATGCCAACGAGCACCATGCCTCGCTGCGCCTGCTCGGCCGCATCGCCGAGATCATCAAGGTGGCCCAGCTGGCCTGAGCCCGGCGGCAGGCGGAGCTTGCTCACTGTTTTGACATTTTGTCTGCGGCCCCCTGTCGGGCCGCAGCCATTTTGGGCAACATGAAGCGAGCATCGATGGCCACAAGGATGGGGACATGCGTTATCAGGGACGGATCGTGCGCTGGAACGAAGCGCGCGGCTTTGGTTTTATCGCGCCCGAGCAGGGGGAGGGTGCCCCGAAAGGGGCCGAACTGTTCGTGCACATCTCGGCACTGAGGTGCGACGGCCTGCCGCCCATGGCGGGAGAGCGGGTCTCCTACCTGGTGGGGGCTGGCCAGGATGGCAAGCTCAGGGCCGAGCAGGTGTTTTTCCCCGAGCGCCCCCTGTCGCTGGCAGACGGCAATGAGAGTCGACCCACGCCGGCGGGCCGCCGCATGTCGGAGGGCAGTCGCATCCCGGCGAGCAGCGGGCCTACCCCGCAGCACACGCGTCCTCGCCCCGCCTACCGGCGCCGCAGCCACTGGCGCGGCAAGCTCATCCCGCTGCTGGTGCTGGTCGGGATCTTCTCCCTCTACTCCCGTTTTTCGGTCGAGTCGGTCTCACCTACCTCCACTTCCTCGTTCAGCCAGGTAGAGGTCGACCCCTCGGACAGCCTGCAGCAGGCCGCCACCTTCGTCCACCAGTGCGACGGTCGGCAGTACTGCTCCCAGATGACCTCCTGCGAGGAGGCGACCTGGTTTTTGCAAAACTGCCCCAATACCAGGATGGACGGCGAGGGCGACGGCATCCCCTGCGAGCGGCAGTGGTGTGGCCACTAGCGGACCCGGAGGCCGACTCAAGTCGTTGATCATCTATCATTATCTTGCTGGTCGGGTCATGGCAGGTGTGGCCCCGGTCATTGGCAACACGCGGGCGGGCCGGGATGGCTCCGGTTGTCGCGGCCATGCCGGGGACGTCGTTTTTGGGTGAGGAGTGCGGTCATGGCGGACTATTTTCAGGGCTCACTGTTTCACTTCTCCGATCGGGCGCAATACCTGGCCGCGCTGCTCAATTCGCTGGAGGAGCAGATCTCGGTGATCGACCGGGACGGCGTCATCCACTACACCAACCTCGCCTGGAATCGCTTTGCCGAGCAGAATGGCATGCCGGCAGGCTATGACTGGCTGGGGGTCAACTACTTGCGGGTGTGCGACAACTCGGTGGAGCCGCTGGCCCTGATGGCGGCGGAGGGGATCCGGCGGGTGCTGCGCCATGAACAGCAGCACTTTCATCTGGAGTACCCCTGTCACAGCCCGGACACCCAGCGCTGGTTCATGATGCGGGTCTCCGCCATCCCGGGTATCGAGGTCGAGTTCTATACCATCAGCCACATCAACGTCACGGAGCGCAAGCTGCAGGAGCTGGATATGGCCTACCTCTCCCTGCACGATCCGCTGACCGGGCTGGCCAACCGACGACTGTTCAACAGCTTTTTGCACAACGAGTGGCGGCGCAGCATGCGCGAACAGACCCCGCTCTCCTTCATCATGCTGGATCTGGACAACTTCAAGCTGTGCAACGACCATTTCGGCCATCAGGTGGGGGATGACTTCTTGCAGCAGGTGGGCCGGCTGCTGAGCACCTTTTGCCAGCGAGCCACCGATCTGCCGAGCCGTTTCGGCGGCGACGAGTTTGCCCTGATCCTCGGCAACACCGGGGCCGAGGCCGCCGCCCGCATGGGGGAGGCCATTCGTCTCGGCATCGGCGAGCTGCTGATCCAGGGGGCGGACACCCTTAGGCTCAGCGCCAGCGTCGGCATCGCCACCCTGCTGCCGCAGCAGGCCCGCGTCTCGGAGGAGGAGCTGCTGAGCGCCGCCGACATGGCGCTCTATCTGGCCAAGCAGGGGGGCAAGAATCGTTGCCACAGCGTCAGCTGCAGTGCCCTGCCATCCCCCTGATATTCCTCGTTTTATCCTGCCTGTGACCCTGCTCTCTATTAATGACTCTGCTTGCTGTTAACGCTGTGGCCCGGCCGGCTGCGGTTCGGGATGGGCGTCGACGACCAGTTGCAAGAAACGATCGCGGATCGGGTCGGCAAAGTCGGGGTTCCACACCAGGCTTATCTCCCACTCGGAGCAGGGGCCGGAGAGGGGATAGAGGGTGACGTCCCGGCCCGCGATGAAGCTGACGCTGCGCGGCAGGATGGCGTTGCCGATGCCGGCGGCCACCAGCGCCACCAGGGTCTGGATATCTTCTGCCTCCTGCACCATGCCAGTCAGCCGGTTGGCGCCGAGGAAGCTGGCGATCTGCTGGCTGAGGCCGGGGCAGCGGTGCCCCACCATCTGCAGCAATGGCTGGCTGGCCAAGGCTTGCTCGATGTCGAAGGCGGCCGGATCCGGCTGCGTCATCTGGGTCGGCACCGCTAGCACCAGCCGGTCGGTCAGCAGCCTGTGCTCCCTAAGCTGCGGGGCCTGGGGCCGGCGCATGAAGCCGAGCTGCAGCTGGCCCGACAGCAGCCGCTCTTGTTGGATGGCGGAGGTCATGTCCTGCAGGTGCACCATCACATCGGGGGCCTGCTGTTTGAAGCGGGCCACCAGCGCCGGCGCCAGCGCAAAGCTCGACAGCCCGAAACCAATCTTGAGTCGCCCGGCAATGCCGCTGGCCAGCGCCAGGGCGTGGCGCTCAAAGCCCTTGCCATGCTCGACCAGCGCCCTGGCCTGGGTGAGCAGCTGGGTGCCGATGGCGGTCAGCTCGGCGCCGTGACGCCCCCGGTTGAACAGGGTGCTGCCGAGGGTCTGCTCCAGCCCCTGGATCTGCTTGGTGAGCGCCGGCTGGGTGATGAACAGGCGGTTGGCGGCCTCCCGGTAGTTGGCGGTCTCCGCCAGGGTCACGAAGGCCTGCAACTGTCTCAAATCGAATTTCATTCTGTTTGGTTATCGAAAGTGGCCATTTTGTGATTATAAATTATCTAACTGCCTTGTTCTAATAGACCTGAAGCGGGCCCTGTCGGCCCCGTCAGCTTGCTAACAAGGAGTCATTCATGCCTGCCGAACGCTATCTGTTTTTGATCAAGGGAGATCTGGTGCTGGCCCAGCCGCTGGCTGCACCGGAGACGGGGGAGCTGCTGACCAGCCTGTTGCAGCAGGGCTTTGCGGTGGGTCCGCTGCAAGTCTGGGCGAGCAATGCCGAGCAGGCGCTGGCCTGTTATGAGCAGGCTGCCCAGCGGCGGGCCTTCGGCGAGATCCTGGCCGGGGCCGAACCCGCCGTGGCCGGAGCCGTTTCATGAGCATGCTCACGCTGCGGGCCCGCGCCCTGCTGTTGGACATGGATGGCACCCTGGTGCACTCTACCGGCGAGGTGGAGACGGTGTGGCGGCTCTGGTGTCGCCGCCACCGGCTGGATCCCGAGCCCGTGTTGACCATGTGCCACGGGGTGCGCTCGCGGGAGGTGATCCGCACCCTGGCTCCGCAGCTCGACCTGGCGCAGGAGGTGGCCCTGCTCGACGATCTCGAGATCCATCACACTGGCCAGGCCGAGGCCCTCGCCGGCGCCCGGCCCCTGCTGGCAAGTCTGCCCGTCGAGCGCTGGGCAGTGGTGACCTCCGCCAGTCAGCGGGTGGCCAGGCATCGATTGCGCAGCGCCGGTCTGCCGCTGCCCGTTCTGCTGGTGGGGGCCGAGGATGTAGAACACGGCAAGCCGGATCCCGAACCCTATCTGTTGGCGGCAGAGCACCTGGGGCTGGCCGCCGCCGATTGCCTGGTGTTTGAAGATGCGCCCGCCGGCATCAGCAGCGCCCTGCGGGCGGGTTGCCGCGTGGTACAGGTGGGGGGCAGGCAGCGGCTCAGTCCCGGCATCAGCGCCCTGATCCAGGACTGGCGCCAGGTGAGCGTGGTGGTGGAGGCTGAGGGTCTGCAGCTGACGCTGCTCACCTGACAACAAAAAGCCCCCGCGAGCGGGGGCCTGACTGGCGACGGGACTATTACTTGAACACGCGAAAACGCACGGCGTCGTCCATGAAGGTCTTGTCACCGGCCGGTTGCTGGATGCTGCCAAAGGGCATCTGGGCGCGCAGCAGCCAGCTGGCGGGCAGGTTCCACTCCTTGCGCACCGCCTCGTCGATGAGCGGGTTGTAGTGCTGCAGGGAGGCGCCGATCTTCTCCTGGGCCAGGGTGGTCCAGACCGCAAACTGGGCGATGCCGGTGGCATGTTCCGACCAGATGGGGAAGTTGTCGGCGTAGAGGGCGAATTTTTGCTGCAGATCCTTGATGACGTCGGTGTCTTCGAAGAAGAGCACTGTGCCGACACCTGCGCGGAAGCTGCCATTCACCTTGGCTTCGCTCTGGGCGTAGGCTTCCGGCGGCACTATCTTCTTCAGCTCAGCCTTGACGATGTCCCACAGTTTGTGATGCTGGGCACCAAACAGGATGACGGCGCGGGAGCTCTGGGAGTTGAACGAGGAGGGACTGTGCTTGATAGCGTCCTGGATGAGGGCGGTCAGCTGCTCCGGCGTATGGGAAACCTGGTCACCCAGGGCATAGATGGTACGACGTACTTTGATCTGTTCGATAAACGGACTGCTCATAACATCTCCTTTGTTTGACGGGGAATCGTCTTCGGTGATCCTTGGCAAGGCCATCCGGCTCCGATTGCTCGAGTTGTAGACTATAACACCCTCTTGCGGGTTAGCCGTCAACGCACAGTGGTCACTGTTTTTACTTTTTGTTGATATGCCTCTTCGTGACGCGGGAGAGCGGCGTCACGTTTATGTGTTTTTTGTCATTTAGCCGAAATCCGGCTGATATCAATCAATGAATAATTCCGTTTGAGCACCATAAAATTCTCGCATTCCAGTTTTTGCTGCGGAGTGTTGATGATCCAGTGGTTGGTTAGTCGGCGTTATTATCTGTTGACCTCGTTTACCCTCTTGCTGGGGGCCCTGGTGCTGGTGGTCACCCTCACCCTGGCGATGGCCAGCTATCTGCGCAGCATCGACAAGACTGTGACCGGCTACGGTCACATGCTCTCCTCCCTCGAAGCAGCCCTGATCCACGAGCTGGTGCTGGCCAACCAGCGTCAGATCGCCGTGCTGGAGGCGTCGCTGGACAAGGCCGCCATCGCCCGCGGCGAGCCGGCCGACAACCCGCTCTGGGCCATCGCCCACCAGATAAAACGGGACAGCCACTACATCTACTTCTATCACCCGCAGACGGATCGCCTCAGCAGCTACCCGGCCTGGCAGCAGCCGGTCGAGTATCGTGCCGCCAGCCGGCCCTGGTATCGGGCATTGTCGATGCCGGGGGCAGATCTCGTCTGGCTCGGCCCCTATCCGGTGTTCGACACCCAGAAGCCGATCCTGACCCTCATCAAGCGGGTAAAGGGGCTGGACGATCAACTGCTCGGCCTGCTGATGGTCGACATGTCCTTCAACACCATCGAACAGGCGTTGCAGCGGGCCATGGGCAGCAACCGGGCAGCCATCTACATCAGTGCGCGGGAGGACGGAAAGCTGGTGGTGGGCAGCAACATGGGGCTCTATCAGCCGTCAGCGGCCGAGCCGGGGGGTGCGGACAAGGGGCTGGCGGTGATCTGGCACGGCAGCCATCTGCGCCGTGAGCTGGAGGATATCGACTGGGATCTCAACATCTATCTGCCGCCAAGGCTGTTTCATGACGACCTTGAAGAAGCCCTGCTGATGGTGGCGCTGCCACTGCTCCTGTTGTTTGCCATCTGGTTTTGCAGCATCAACTTTCTGGTGCGGGTGTTCAATCAGGAGCAGGCGCTGGTGGCGGGCTCGCTGACCGGCATAGTGCGGGATCCGACCCAGGCCAGGAGACCCGGCCGGCTGAAGACCTGGTTCGTACACGACAGCCTCAGCGAGATAGATCAGGTGCGGGCGAGTTTTCTGCAGGGGCAGGATGCGCTGCTGCACGATCCCCTCACCGGCATCATGAACCGGCGGGCCTTCACCCAGCGTCGCGCCGAGCTGGAAGAGCGCGCGACACCCCACTGGCTGCTGCTGTTCGACGTGGATCACTTCAAGCGCATCAACGACAGCTGGGGGCATGTGGTGGGGGATGGCGTGCTCTGCCGGGTGGCCGAGCTGCTGGTGACCGAGCTTGGCAGCGGCGGTGTCTTTAGGATCGGGGGGGACGAATTTGCCGCCCTGCTGCCCTGGCCGCGCAGCGAGCTGGAGGCGGGGCTGACCCGGTTGCTGACCAGGGTGCGCAACCAGCGCTGGCGCGAGTTTCACGAGGCGGTGACCCTGAGCGTGGGCGGCGCCCACTGCCCGGAGGACGGGGCCCTGCTGTTCGAGCGGGCCGACGAGTGCCTCTACCGGAGCAAACGGCTGGGGCGCGACGGCTGGTCGCTGACGCAGTGGCCCCGGCCGGACGGAGATGCTGACAGATCCTGTCATATGGATAACGGCTAAGCGACCGCTGCCGCTCGGTGGGCCCCAGCACCGTTCGCTGTCCAATTTCCATCTGATGTCATTTACGTATTTATATTCAATATCTTATGAGCTAATTGACCGACATCGAAGGCGGCGCGGGAGGCGGTGTCGCTCTGCTGCGACAGTGGCGCCCTTTGCCGGGAATCGTATAGTTCGGGGAAATTAATCAGGTTTGACAGGAGTACCCCATGGAGATGAACAAGCACGGCATGCGTGCCCTGGCCCTGTTGGGCTCACTGCTGCTGGCCAGCGGTGCGGCGCAGGCGTCGGAGACCCTCAACACCATCCTGGGCGGCGGTGCGGGCGGCGTGGCCGGCACCATGATCGGCAAGGAGCTGGGCGGTGACACCGGCGCCCTGGTGGGTGCTGCACTGGGCGGAGCGGCCGGCGGCGCGGCCACGGCCAACAAGGGCAACAAGAATGAAGCGGCGCTGGGCGGGGCCGTCGGGGCGCTGGGCGGGGCCGCCATCGGCAAGAGCGTGGGCGGCAGCACGGGTCAACTGATCGGGGCCGGCGTTGGCGGGGCCAGCGGCTCTGCCATCGGGGCCAAGACCGGGGATGGCCACAAGAGCAACGATCGCTACTACGACGATGACCACAGGCACTACAAGAAACACAAGAAGCACAAGAAACACAGATGGCACGACGATGATTGATCGCCGCCAGCATTGAGAGAGGGGCCGATGGGCCCCTCTCTCGTTTTGGTCGCCAGAGGGTTCACACCAGCCGGTGCTGGCGGCGCCCCTCGGCGAAGGCGTTGATGTTGTCGATGAGCTGATCGGCGAGGCGCTGCATCGACTCCTCGCTGGCCCAGGCCACGTGAGGGGTGAGGATGAAGTGGGGGTACTGCAGCGCCTTCATCAAGGGGTGGTCGGGGGGCGGCGGCTCGACGCTCGCCACGTCGAAACCGGCGCCGCCGAGGCGACCGTTGGCCAGCGCTCGCAGCAGGGCCTCCTCGTCCACCAGACCGCCGCGGCCGACGTTGATCAGCAGGGCACCCGGCTTCATCAGCCCCAGCTCCCGCTCGCCGATGAGGTTGCGGGTATAGGGGGTGAGCGGGCAGTGCAGGCTGATGACGTCCGCGCTTTGCAACAGCTCGTCCAGCGGCAGTCGATCCTCGTCGTGGCTGGCGCCGACCTGGCTCTGGGCGTAACGCACCTCCATGCCGATCCCCCTGGCCCGCTCGCCAAGGGCCTGACCGAGGGTACCCTTGCCGATGATGCCGAGCCGCTTGCCGTGCAGATCCGTGATGTGGTGATCGAAGAAGCAGAACTGGCCGCTTTGTTGCCAGCGCCCCTCCAGCAGCGACTGGCGCCAGCAGAAGAGGTTGCGCGCCAGGGCCAGCATCAGCGCCATGGCGTGCTCCGGCACCGAAGGGCCCGAGTAGTTGCGGATGTTGCATACCCCGACGTTGGCGGCGCGGCACGCCTCCAGATCCACGTTGTCGCTGCCGGTGGCCGCCAGCGCGATGAGTCTGAGCTCCGGCAGCTGGGCCAGCTCGGCGGCGCCGATGCGCACCTTGTTGATGATGGCGATGCTGGCGTCTTTGAGCCGCGCCACCACCTGCTCGGGGGCCGTGCTCGGGTAGCTCTGCCAGTGGTGGGGAAAGTCGGGGTGGCGCAGGGTTATGCCGGTATCCAGGGTATCGCTGTCGAGAAACACAATTTGCTGCATGAAGCCTCCTGCCGTTGAGGCGTCCATGATGCCAAACATCGGCGACCGAGGGCCAGTTTGCTGCACCTCAAGGCCTTGGCAATCGCGCCGGATGTGAGACAGGCGGCATTTTTGGGGTCAGAGCCAGCCGAGGTGGGTGAGCCAGCCCTGGATCCGGGTCGGCGTTTCATCCAGCTCCAGCAGGGCGTAGGGGCGGTAGTTGAGCTTGTGGCTGCGGCGGCTCTCGCTTCTGCGCGCCTCGGCGGCCAGCAGCGGCCAACGTCCGCCATCCTCCTGATAGAGGTCGAGGGTCGGCATGGTGGCCTGGGCGATCTCCTTGGCGAAGATCTGGTTGCTCTGCTGGTCGGGGAAGAAGCCGTCGAGCAGCACCAGCGCATCGGGGGCCGGCAGCTGTTCGCTGGCGATGAGGTTGGTGGCCCAGGCGGCGCCGGTGCCTTGCGCCAGTATCAGCTTGAAGCCCCCCTCCTGCAGCTTGGCGTCCCCCAGCTTGCTGATGCGGGTGGCGAACTGCTTGCGAAAGTCGTCGATGGCCTGCTGTTTCTTCTCGGCGGCGGGGTCCAGTTCGGTTTGCTGGGGCGAGGGGAGCAGCAGCAGGGTGTCGAAGCCGAGCCGGCCGAGGGCCCGGGTCAGCTGCCACAGCTGGCCGCTGCGCTGCCAGTCGGGCAAGAGGATGGCGAGCCCCACATAGCTGTCGCTGTCGTGCTTGGCAAACAGCACCGTCTGCTTGTCGATCTGGGTGCTGTTGGGCAGCCCCTGCCAGTCGCTGTTCTGCCAGTAGTCGAGGGGCGTGAGCGGTGTGCCCTCGCTGGCCTGCAAGGGGTTGCTTGCCAGCAGGGTCAGTAACAGCAGTGATAAGAACAGTCTGGCCATAGTGCGCTCCCCCGGTTATTCGGGTTAGCGGCACCAGGCCGGTTTTCTGAAGGGGGAAGTGGCAGTGCTAGCGTGACGTCCGCTTAGGGCTTGCCAGCCCGGCCAGCTGGCGGTCGTGCAGGGGGGAAAGAAGCAGCAGGGCGCTGACGGCGCCAATCAGGGCGAAGAACATGTCGGACTGGGTATCCCAGGGGTCGCCCTGGGTGCCGAGAAACTCATCCGCCCCCTGGCCAAGCGCGAGGGCTGCCCCCCACTCGATGAACTCGTAGGTGGCGCTGATGGCGAGCACCACGCAGACCACCAGAAACGCCAGCATGCGCCGGCCCTGCACATAGCCTTCGCGCAGCAGGATCTCCCGGCACACCAGGGCGGGCACGAAGCCCTGGAAGAAGTGGCCAATCTTGTCATAGGGGTTGCGACCGAGCTCGAGCCACTGCTGCAGTTCGAACCCGAGCGGGACGCGGGCATAGGTGTAGGCACCGCCCAGCATCAGCACCATGGCGTGCAGGGTGATGCACAGATAGAGCAGGCTGGTGAGCGGAAAAGAGCGGTGCGTCAGGACAAGCAGCGGCATGGCGATGAGCACGGGCGCGACCTCCATCAGCCAGGTCGCCCTGTCATAGGGTTGCCAGCCGGAGAGGAGCAGCAGTAGCAGGGTCAACAGCAACAACAGCGCTTTGTGCAGGGATGTCATGGGGCGCTCCGAGGGATGGCAAAAGCCAGCATGCCCCATTTAGCCATGTTTGCGCC
The DNA here is from genome assembly GCF_041402265.1 of Aeromonas sp. S15(2024). Lineage (NCBI taxonomy): Bacteria > Pseudomonadati > Pseudomonadota > Gammaproteobacteria > Aeromonadales > Aeromonadaceae > Aeromonas > Aeromonas sp. S15(2024). The sequence goes on from NZ_JBGLQY010000001.1 coordinate 263,533, forward strand.
GCGAATACAGCCAGGGGGCCGATGCGCCCATAAAAAAAGCGAGCCGACGGCTCGCTTTTTTACCACTGATCCAAGGGGTCAACTTAGTTGACGCGACGCTTGAACTCACCGGTGCGGGTATCGATTTCGATCTTGTCACCGATCTCTACGAAGGCGGCAACGGCCAGCTCGTAGGTGGTGCCCTTCAGACGGGCAGGCTTGGTCACTTTACCGGAGGTGTCGCCACGGGCAGCCGGCTCGGTGTACTCAACTTCGCGCACGATGGTGGTCGGCAGCTCTACGGAGATGGCTTTCTCGTTGTAGAAAGTCACTTCACACAGATCTTCCATGCCGTCTACCAGGTAGTTCAGCGCGTCACCCAGGTTGTCTTTCTCGACGTCGTACTGGTTGTATTCGGTATCCATGAATACGTACAGCGGGTCGGAGTAGTAGGAGTAGGTGCACTCTTTACGTTCCAGCTGAACAACGTCCAGCTTGTCGTCGGCCTTGAAGACGGTCTCGGTGGCGCTGCCGTTCAGCAGGCCTTTCAGCTTCATTTTGACCACGGCGGAGTTACGGCCGGATTTGTTGAATTCAGCCTTCTGGACCACCATCGGCTCGGTGCCGATCATGACTACGTTACCAGCGCGGATTTCCTGTGCGGTTTTCATGTAAAAAATTCCTGTTCGTGAAACGGACGGATAAAAACTGCCAGATTATATACGGCTTTCTAAAAATTTCACCAACCTCGTGACGAGATCCCCGTCCTGGAGCAGCTTATGTGACCAGTGTCGCCCATGTTGCTGCCATATCGCGGCGTGATCCGGCCATTGGGCCCACCATTCGCGGGTATTTTCCCCCTGATTGAGGGCATGGCTGAAACCGCGCAGCCACTGGCCGGTGGCGGTGGGCAGCTCTGCCAGATAGTGGTCGAGAAAGCCGTCCAGCTTGACCATGTGCGCCTGCTCTTCCTGCGGGTAGATATGCCAGAGGAAGGGGTGGGCAGCCCACTGGGCCCGCACGAAGGAGTCTTCGCCGCGCACCAGGTTGAGATCGCAGCTCCACAGCAGCCGATCGTAGCCGGCCTGATCGGTCATCGGCAGCAGCTTGATGGTGAGGTTGCCCACGCGCAGCAGATCCCCCGCCCGGGCCGTGGGAACGGCATCTGCCAGCCCGGCGCCGGTGAGCACGTCGTTGAGGGAGCGCCCGAGCGGCAGCAGCAGGGTGACGGGCGTGGCGCCCTGGCACCAGCTCTCGACCAGGCTGGTCAGGGCGGCGCTCTCGTAGGTAAAGAGGCTGACCCGCAGCTCGAGCTCCTGTTTGGGGGGCAGGCCCAGGCTCGCCCAGTAGGCGTTCAGTCCCGCTTCATCCTGTTGCCAGCGCTCGCGCTCGACGATGAGACCGCGCTCGCACAAGAGGCCGCCGGTTCTGGCGGTGAAGCCTGGGAAGAAGAAGTATTTGTTGAGACTCAGGCTGCCGAGGCTCTGGCTCTCGAGACGCTGGGGGGAGGCGAGGCCATGGCAATCCTCGACCCAGCTCTCGGCCGAGAGGTATTCGAGGTTGAGCCAGCAGGGGGGCCTGGGCTGGCTCGCCATCTGCGCGACGAAGGGGGCGGGCAGTTCACAGGCGAACGCCTCGATCACCACCCGGGCCGGGATGGTGTCCGCCGGCAGGGTCTCGTGCCAGTGCTGGATATGGATGCCGTCGACCCACTGGCTCTCCTGCGCCGGGTCGAGCCCAGGGCAGATGCGGGCGAAGCTCGCCAGATCGTCCACCCAGAGCCGCACCTGAACCTCACTCTCCTGCGCCGGGAGCGCTCCTTCCTGTTTCAACTGGCGGGCCAGCCGCCAGGTGACACCGATGTCACCGAAGTTGTCCACTACGCAGCAGAAGATGTCCCAGTCAAACGGGGGAAGCGGGCTTGTCATGTCGCGGGGTTCCAGATGCAAAAAACCGGTGCGCAGGGTAGCACACCGGTTGGCTGGCTTCTAACCGTCAGCGCATGACGGTGGCTGCGGCGAGTTACTCCTTGCCGTAGACATTGTTCTCTTGCTCGCGCACCCGGATAAAGGTGGTGCGCTTGGTGAGTTCTTTCAGCTGGCTGGCACCCACATAAGTGCAGGTGGAACGCACGCCGCCCAGGATGTCGCGCACCGTGTTCTCCACCGGGCCGCGGTAGGGCAGCAGCACCGTCTTGCCCTCGGAGGCGCGGTACTCGGCGACGCCGCCGGCGTGCTTGTCCATGGCGCTGGACGAGCTCATGCCGTAGAACTTCATGAAGGGTTCGCCATCTACATCGACGATCTCGCCACCGCACTCCTCGTGGGCCGCCAGCATGCCGCCCAGCATCACGAAGTCGGCGCCGCCGCCAAACGCCTTCGCCACATCCCCCGGGCAGGTGCAGCCGCCGTCACCGACGATCTGGCCGCCCAGACCGTGGGCCGCATCGGCACACTCTATGATGGCGGAGAGCTGCGGGTAGCCGACGCCGGTCTTGACCCGGGTGGTACAGACCGAACCCGGGCCTATGCCCACCTTGACGATGTCGGCGCCGGAGAGGATCAGCTCCTCCACCATCTCGCCGGTCACCACGTTGCCCGCCAGGATGACGTGGTTGGGGCAGGCCTCGCGGATCTTGCGCACGAATTCGACGAAGTGCTGGGAGTAGCCGTTTGCCACGTCCACGCAGATGAAGCGCAGCGCCTCGGACATGGCGAGGATCTGGCGGGTCTTGTTGAAGTCATCCTCGGAGGTGCCGGTGGAGACCATCACATGGCCCAGCAGCGCCGGGTCGGTTTCGCTCACGAAGGTTTGCCACTGCGCAAGGCTGTAGTGCTTGTGTACTGCGGTCATCATCTCGAAGCCGGCCAGGGTACGCGCCATGGCGAAGCTGCCGACGGTATCCATGTTGGCGGCGATGACGGGCACGCCCTGCCATTGGGTCTGGGTATGCTTGAAGGTGAACTGGCGGGTCAGGCTGACTTGGGAACGGCTCTTGAGAGTAGAGCGCTTGGGGCGGAACAGGACATCCTTGAAACCGAGCTTCAAGTCTTCTTCGATACGCATTACGAATTCCTTATTGAGCCTTGTTTGATAGGTCACTTTGCAGTGGCAACTTTTCGGCAGGCACAAAAAAACCGGTGGTTTTCAGGGCCTCCGGTTTACAACAGTGTAGGCAAAAATCCCTCCGGAACAAGACTGATAATTCGCGAAGCCTTGTGGTAGCCTTTGGCGTCACAACCTGAGCACAGCCTCGGGTTTCATCCAACGCCAATCTTGCCTCCCTCCTTGCCTGCCAGGTCAGCTTCTGATGACTCTGTTCTGCTCCGTCACCGCAGGCTGCTGACGCACCGCATCCGGTCACTCGTCACTCACTGGTCTGCCGTGTTTTTCTGCGGTTGACAGCGGCGCCTTCCATCCCCACTCTGGGCGGCTCGGGCCTGTGTCGGCCCCGTCCTGACAAGGAGTAGACATGATCCGATTGCGAATGATACCGCTGCTGCTGGCCGGGTTCGCCCTGCCGGCCATCGCCGCGCCGGCGCCCACCATCTATGGCTGGATTGAGAAGGGGCTCATCATGCCGAGCGGGGTGGCGGTGAAGATGAAGCTGGATACCGGGGCGCTCACCTCCTCGCTCGATGCGCGGGATCTGCGCCACTTCAAGCGTGACGGCAAGCCCTGGGTGCGCTTTACCCTGCAGGTGACCGATGCCAATACCGACCGGCAGGTGAGCCAGACCCTGGAGCGGCCGGTGGAGCACATGGTGACGGTGCGTGGCGCCGGCGGCATGGAGCAGCGCCCCACGGTCACCATGTCCATCTGCCTGGGCGACAAGGTCTATGAGGAGTGGTTTACCCTGCGGGATCGCAGCAAGATGATCTATCCGGTGCTGCTGGGACGCCGCCTGCTGGCGGATCTCGGCGCAGTGGATTCGAGCCGCACCTTCACGGTGCAGCCGAGCTGCCGCTAGAGCAATTTCGGCGCGGATCTAAAAAACGGCGTTTCACAGCTAAATCACACTGTCTCTGCCAGCGGTAGCATTTGCACCATACCCTCGATGCGGGCGAGCCCATTCGCCCGCAAGGGATGGAGCATGGAGTGGAGCATAGTGAAAGCCTACCAACAAACCGTATCTGAATGGCTATCGCTCGCAGGTGAGCAGCAGGGCGTTGCCTTGAGCCTGGGAAGTGATGGCCACTGCCGTGTGCCGTTCGGCCAGGATGGCGAGTGTCTGGTCGAGGTGCCAGACAACGATGAGCTGCAAGCGTGTTACCTCTATATCCCGTTGTTGCGCCTACCGGAAGATACCAACGGCCAGTTGACCCTGACTCGGGCAGCCCTCGAACTGAACATGTTTGGCCTTGTCACCGGGGGCAGCCAGATCAGCCTGGACAGTCGCAGTAACCACCTGGTGCTGACTTTTTCTTCTCTCATCGAAATGCTTGATAGCGCTCTGTTCATGCAGACCCTGGGCGAATTTCTCGATCTCGGCGTTACGTTGCTGGGGCAGTTGCAGAGCGTGCTCGCGCAGCAGGAGAGTCCCTCGCGTCCATCCCCGTTGTCCGGCGTCATCATTCCATGTTGACGGGTGTCCGCTCGTATTAATCAGGAACAGAATATGTCTATCCAAAACATTGGGCAGCCCCTGCATACCACCACAGTTACTTCTCATGCTCATGGCGAGGTACAGACCTCGTCTCGTCAGAGCAAGGTGCACCACAATCTGGCGTCTCACTATACCAGCCTCGGGTTCGGTTCCCGTGTGCAGCCAGGCAAGGTATTGAATACCTCGCTCAAATGGCTGACCCTCAGTGCTCCGGCTCGCAAGATTGGCATTGCCATTCAGGGTGGTCATGACTCTCATGCCCAGAGCGCCAAAGGCAAGGCTCGTTACTGGACAGGCGCCCTCATCAAGGGTTTGGCCAATATCACTGGGGGCATCAGCAGTGTCGCCAGTGGCGTTGTGACCGCTGGCGCTGCCGGGGTGAAAAATCTGGGTGAGTCGGCCGCCCGTCTGGTTGCCTCCTCTTCATTGGGACTGGCTGGTGCCGTGATGAAAGGGGCTTCCCATTTGCCCCTGGGCGTGTCGGAGCGACTGCAGCAAGGGTCACAGCAGGCGTTGAGTGCAGCCAAAGAGGTGCTCAAGCCTGCCTTCGTAGCCAAGTCGGAGCAGGAACCACTCACTGCCGAAGGGGCTCGTGCCGTCATGGATGCCGCCCAGCTGGCAAGAGTCAGTTGTTCCAGCAGCTATCGGGAGATGCCGGCTGGTTATCATCACGCTACGCTGGCGGACATACCGCCTTCTATCCTGGCGCGGCGTGAAGATGGAACCGGTGGTAGCGGGAGTGCGCTGGCCCTTCATGTTGTTGCGAAAAAGGGTGAAAACGACCCCTTCATCCTGGCTGGGGATGCCTGGTCTGCGCTCAAGGTCGCTGTCTACAAGCGTGACGATACCGTGGTGCTCTCGTTTGTTGGTACTCAGCCAACCAAACGACCGGGGACGCTGAAGAGCGATGCCGGTGCGGCACTCGGGATCAAGGACAGCGCGTTTCAGGATGCAGACCGTCTGGTCAAGGCGTTTGCCCAGCAGCATGGTGGCAAGGTCGAGGTACAGGGTCACTCTCTGGGAGGTGGTCTGGCGCAATATGCCGGTATCAAACACGGGTTGAAGGTTACGGCCTTTAACAGCATGGGGTTGCATGTTGGGCTACGGGATCGCCTCGCCCACAAGCTTGATCAAGCCAACGTAACCCATATCAATACCAGTGGCGATCCGCTGAGCCAGAAGGTTGAGCACGGGATTTTCGGGCTGGATGCCTCTGCTCAGGTGGGCAAGCGGTATGTCATAGAACATTCCGGTGGCCACCGGATGGAGGCCGTGACGGCCGGTTTGGACAAGCTGCTTGCTTGAGTTGCCGACTGCAGCCTGGCTGCTTCTGCGTAATCAACCAGTGTGAACAACGCCTCCGATGGGAGGCGTTGTCGTTTCCGGGTCATGGCGGGGATGGGGTGCGAGAGGGCAGCAGCACGCTCACCTCCAGCCCCCCTTCTGGCCGGTTGTGGATGTCGAGATCGGCGCCGTGCAGCTGGGCGATGCGCGAGACGATGGCCATGCCGAGGCCGACTCCGTCCCCCTGCTGGGGATTGACCCGAAAGAAGCGCTCGCACAGGCGCGACAGGGCGGCGGTGGGAATGCCGGGGCCGTTGTCGCGAATGTCGACCCTGACCCTGTGCCCCTCCTGGCACGCCTCGACCACGATCTCGCCCTGGGCCTGGGTGTAGCGCAGTGCGTTGTCGATGAGGTTGCTGAACATCAGCTCCAGCAGGGTGGCCTGCCCCATCACCGTCAGCTGCTCGGTACCCTCCAGCGACAATTGCTGATCTTTTTTCAGGGCGATGGGGGCCAGGGTGGCCAGGGTGCCCTGCAGCAGCTGGTTCAGGTTGAGCTCGCTCAGCTCCAGCCCCTGCTGGTTGTCGATGCGGGCCTGGGTCAGCAGCTGGCGCAGCAGCCGATCGCTGCGATCGAGCGCCAGCAGCATCTTCTGCAGGGAGTGCTGACGGCTCTCGGCATCCTCGGCGGCCAGCGCGTTCTCGCTGTGGATGCGCAGCACCGCCAGCGGGGTGCGCAGCTCGTGGGCCGCCTCGTTGGTGAACTGCTTCTCCCGCTCTATGGTATCGGCAAGGGCGTGCATCAGCCGGTTGATCTCGTTGGTGAGCGGGGTCAGCTCCTGAGCCCGGATCTTCAGGTTGAGCGGGCTCAGGTTGGCCGGGTGGCGCTCACCGATGGCCTGGGCCAGCTGGCGCAGCGGCGCCAGCCCGCGGGAGATGAGCCACCACAACAGGCCAAGCAGGAAGGGCAGGGTGATGAGCAGCGGCAGCATGGTCAGGGTGGCCATCTTGCTGGCCAGCTCGCTGCGCTCATCGTCCCGCTCCGCCACGATGAGCCAGGTCTGCGCATCCTGGTTGTAGAGGGTGAAGGTGCGCCACTCGTGGTTGTCCTTGGTGACGCTGTTGAAGCCGGGGGCCAGCGCGCCGAGGGGCTGGCCGGGGGCGCTGGGGGAGCGCAGCAGTATGCCGCCCTGCTCGCTCAGCAGCTGGAAGTAGAGGTTGCGCTCGAACTCGTGACCAAAGGGGGTGAGCTCTCTGTCTTCCCCCCGCAGGTTGAAGCTCTTGTCTTTCTGCCACGGCTCCGGGTTGCTCTGCTCCCACTCCTGATAGACGGTGCCGTTGGCGGGCAGCTCGCCGTTTTGTTCCAGATAGCGGCCGAGCAGCTGGTTGGTGATGCGGGCCGACTGGGCGAGCCTTGCATCGAACAGCTCCTCCATTTCGTGGCTCGCTTCCAGATAGCCGATGAGGGCGCTGACGGCCAGGCTGGCGCTGACCAGCGCCAGGATGCCGGAGAGCAGAAAGCGGCGGATGGAGCGGGGACGCGTCATGCCCGGCCGTCCCGGCGCTGGGCCTGCTCAAGCTGGGGAATGATGTAGCCGACCCCGCGGATATTGCGGATGAGGTCGCTGTAGAACTTCTTGCGCAGGTGGTGGATGTGCACCTCCACCGCGTTGCTCTCGGCCCCTTCGTCCCAGCCGTAGAGGCTCTGTTGCAGCTGATCCTTGCTCAGTACCCGGCCGCTCTGGGTGATGAGCTCCTGCAGCAGCTTGTATTCGTGGGGGGTGAGCTTGACCGGCTCGCCCCGATAGGTGACCTGCTGGGACTCGGGATAGAGCTGCAGCTCGCCGTACTCGAGCACCGCCTGGGCCTGGCCCTTGCTGCGGCGCACCAGGGCGCGCAGGCGGGCGTTGAGCTCCTGCAGGGCGAACGGCTTGACCATGTAGTCGTCGGAGCCCGCATCCAGTCCCAGCACCCGGTCGTCCAGGGCGTCGCGGGCGGTGAGGATCAGCACCGGCAGCGTCTGGCCTTCCCGGCGCAGCTTGCGCAGCAGGCTGATGCCGTCGATATCTGGCAGGTTGAGATCCAGAATGAGCGCGGCAAACTCCTCGCTCTTGAGCACCGACAGGGCGGGCAGCCCCTGCTGCAGCCAGTCCACCGTGTAGCCGCTGCTGCGCAGGGCATCCACCATGCCGTCACCCAGCATCACATCATCTTCCACCAACAGGATCCGCATTGTTATTCCCCTCAAAAGACGCTGCCCACCAGTATGCAAGCTGGTGGGCAGAGTTTAAATAGCCCGCTGATCCCGAACGGATTTACAGCTTGTCGAGGCGGTCGCGGATCTCGATGCGTCGCCCCTGATCCGCCAGCTCGCGACCCGGCCGGGGCGGGGCGCTCAGCGCCTTCTCCAGATAGCTCTTGGCCTCGGCCTTGCGGCCCTGATCCAGCAGGAAGTCGCCGTAGAAGAAGTTGGGGTCGATGCCGGTCGGGTTGATGGCCAGCGCCTGCTTGAGCAGCTGTTCGGCCTTCTCGTCATCGCCAAAGCCCACCGGCCAGCCCGGCACCTGATAGTAGAGCGAGCCCAGGCTGGTGTAGGCGGAGCCGTCCAGTGCCTTGGGGTCCTGCCGGAGGGCGATCTCCAGCTTGGCCTTGGCCTCCTTGACCAGACCGAGCGCACCCAGCCCGCCTTTGGCGCCGGCCCAGGTGCTCTTGACGATGGCCGACCAGATCAGCAGATCGGTGCGAAAGGCCTCCTTGGCGCTGGCCTGATCGGCCTCGCTGCTCAGCTGTTCGAGGCAGCTCTCCTTGGCCTTGCCGGTCTGTTGATACTGACAGACCGCCCACTGCTGCTGGATGGCGGGCAGGGCGTCGGCGGCCTGGGCCATCCCCGAGCCCAGCATGAGCAGCAGGAGGGCGCCGTGGGTGAAACGGGGGCGGAAAGTGGCGTGCTTCATCTTAACGTTCCTTCTCTGTCATGACGGAGGTGGCGTGCCCCGACGTGCCGGCAGCGGGCGCCGGGTGGCGGGCATAGCGCTCTATGATGGGTTTTTGCCTGGCCAGCGCCCGGTCGACCAGGCCGGGCAGCAGGCCGTTGAGGCGCACGAACAGCTTCTCCGGCCAGCCGAGCCAGCTGCGGCGGGTTTCGTTGCACAGGGCGATGACGGCCTCCTCGGCCACGTCCTGCGGGCTGTCGGTGTGGGTGCCGAGCTCGGCATTCATCTCGTAGGCCGCCTCCGAGTTGAGGCGGGTACGGGTGGCTCGGGGGGCAAAGTGCAGCACCTGGATGCCAGTCCCCTCCAGCTCGCGGCCGAGCGCCTCGCTAAAGCCGCGCAGGGCGAACTTGCTGGCGCAGTAGACGCTGTAGCCGGCATAGCCGATGGCGCCGAAGCTGGAGCCGATGTTCATGATCACCGCCGGCTTGCGCAGGCGGGGCAGCAGCATACGGGTGAGCTGGATCGGCGCCTCGACGTTGAGCAGCAGCTGGCGCTCGACCTGCTCGCTGCTCTGATCCTCCAGCCAGGCAAACTGGTTGCAGCCGGCGTTGTTGATCAGCACGTCCAGCCCCTCGTCCAGCGCCGGGTGCTGCAGCAGTTTGGCCCGCTCCTGGGGCGAGCCCAGATCGGCGATCATCGTCTGGTGGCGCTCCGGGTGCGGCAGCTCCTTGCGAAGCCGCTCCAGCGCACTGGCCCTGCGTCCGTGCAGCAACAGGCGCGCCCCCTGGGCCGCCAGCTCCTGGGCCAGCGCTTCGCCGATCCCGCCGCTGGCGCCCGTGAGCAGCACGAGTTTTCCTTCAAGCTTCATGATGTCTGGTTTTCCGTCAGTTGATAGAGCATGTCGGCGTAGAGGCGGTAGACCACCCTGGCCGAGTGAATGATGGCTGCCTGATCGGCCGGGGCTTCTACCCGGTTCATCAGGGACTCGAAGAACTTGAGGTGCTCCTGATCCAGCGCGCCGTGGGAGCTCAGGTAGCTCATGGCCTGAGGCGGCAGGCCGAGACCCGCCTTGAGCTGATCGGCCACGGTCAGGGCGATGGCGACGCTGGTGCCCTCCAGCACCTGTACCATGCCGAAGAAGCTCATGGGGTTGCCGCGTTGCACCTGGTCATAGAGAAAGGCCACCATCAGCTCGATGGGCAACTCGGGCTGGCCGTGGCGCACCGCCTCGGCATCGCCGCCGCAGGCGCGGATGTCGCTCAGGATCCACTCCTGATGGCCGTACTCCTCGTCGATGTACTCCTTGATGGCGCCGCGCACCCACTCATACTCCTGGCCCAGCTTGCCGCCGGTGGCCATCAAGAGCGGCACCGTGTGGCGCACGTGATAGAAGGCCTGGGAGAGGAAACGCAGATAGGTGTCGCGGGAGATCTCCCCCTTACGGCATGCCTCTATGATGGGGGCGTTGAACAGATGCTCGCGCTCACTGGCAGTGGCTTGTTGCAGAGTCTGATAGAAGCTCATGAGGTCTCTCCTGTAAGGCATTGGCTGATCTGCCGGGAAAAGTGGTGATAAATCCGTTCGCGACGGGGGCGGCCGTTGGCGGTCAGCAGCTCCGGATGTTGATCCAGCGCCACCGGCAGCCAGTGATGGATGCGGGCATAGTCGGGCAGGCGATGGTTGAGCTGCTCGATCTGTTGGGCCAGCAGGGCGTCGGTGCCGGGCTGCGGCTGGATCAGGGCGACGTTGGCCGGCTGGCCGTCGCCGAAGATCACGATGCGGGCGATGGCCGGACAGAGCTGGGCTTCCGCCTCGACCCATTCGGGGGAGAAGTTGCGGCCGAAGGCGGTGATCTGGACGTTCTTCTTGCGCCCGGTGATGTGCAGGTAACCCTCGGCATCCAGATGGCCCAGATCGCCGGTGGCGACCAGCGCTGGTACCGCTTCATCGCTGCCCAGATAGCCGAGCATGGCGGCTCCCTCCACCAGGATCTCGCCGTCGGCGGCGATCGATACCCGGCAGTGGGGCAGTGGCTGGCCGACGCTGCCCAGGCTGTGTCCGTCGGGGCCGTTGAGCGCCACGACGGAGCCGCACTCCGACAGGCCGTACCCCTCGTAGACTGGCAGCCCCAGCTTGCGGGCCCGGCTGATGAGCTCGGGCGAGACCTTGCCGCCCCCCACCGCGACGAAGCGCAGGGCGGCCAGCTGTTCGGCCAGCGCCGGGTTGGCGCTGCACAGGGCCAGCAGCAGGCGCAGCAGTTCGGGCACCAGCACCAGGCTGTGGGTGGGCCAGCGCAGCAGGGCCTGTGCCAGGGTGGCCGGGTCCAGCTTGCTGGAGCCGGCAAAGCCGAGCTCTGCCAGCGAAGGAATGCGGCTGCAGGCACCGGTGAGCAGCGGCACGTAGAGACCGGTGAGGTTTTCCAGCAGGGTGGTGAGCGGCAGCAGGGTCAGGTGTTTTTCAACCTTGGCCGGGGCGACCCGTTCGGCCAGCGAGCTGCAGACCGCCATCATCTGGGCCAGCGACAGGCAGACCCCCTTGGGCTGGCCTGTGGTGCCGGAGGTATAGGTGATCTTGGCGGTGCCGGCCGGCAGGGGCGGCAGCCGGGCAGGGGTACGGCGCCACAACGGCAGCTCGCCGACCGCGAGCGTCAGCGGATCGCTGGCCTGCCAGCCCGGATGGTGAGGGCCGATCAGGGCGTCGGCGCCGCTGCTCTCCAATAGCCACTCCTGCTGCTCCAGGCTGAAGAAGTGGGGGATCGGGATCACCACGATACCGGCCATGGCGCAGGCGAGATCGATGAGCGCCCAGGGCAGGCCGTTGTCCAGCTGCAGTGCCAGTCGGCTGATCCCGGCCATCTGCAGGCGGTCGGCCAGCGCTGGCAACTGCTGCCACAGCGCCTCGTAGCTGAGGCTGTGCTGGCTGTTGGCGAGGGCCGGGCTGTGGGGCGTCTGGCGGGCGAAGTAGGCGATTTGGTCAAACAGCATCATAAGGCGCTCCGATGCGGGCAGTTGAACAGGGAGGGCATGGGGGCCAGCAGGGAGAGCAGCAGGCTGCCCTGTACCAGCGCTTGCCGTCCGAGGCCGAGGTCGCCGACCATCACCTTGGGCTGGCAGTGGTAATAGGCGCCCCATGCGCTGGCGTCGTCACCCACCTTGTCGGCCTGGGCGGGGGCCAGCTCCACCGGGGTGAGGTGAAGGCGGTGGAAGCTGTTGCGCAGCTTGGCGGTGCCGGTGAACACAACATAATCGAGATCGTTGTCGCACAGCAGACGGCAGAGCGCCGCAAACATCAGGCGGGCGTTGCCGGGCTCGCTGCAGGCGAGGTTGCCCACCTCGACGATGCGATCTCGCCGGGCGGGGGCGCCGAGCCGGGTTTCAATGGCGGCCTCGATGGGTTGTTCCAGATACTGTTCCAGATAGAGGCGCTCGCTGCCGGCCAGCTTGAGACCGCAGGCGCCGACCAGCAGGCCGTCAGCTCGGTAGAGGCCGAGCAGGCAGGGCAGAAAATGGGGAATGCGGGCGTTGAACTCCTGGCTGTAGGCCGCCTGGATGTAGCCCTGCAGTGCCATGACCTGTTGCGGGGTATCGGCCAGCGTCAGCCGATAGGGGGCTTGAATGTCTGTGGTCATGGATGGCTCCTTCTTGTCGATTATCACCAGACTAAAGGGGCAAACTTAAGAAACCCTTAAGAGGTAAAAAATCTGTTTCACATAGATGCAACTGGTTGAAAAGAGAGGTAAAGCTGTGACCCGATTGCGGGGCGTGCGGACAAAAACCTTGTCAGCCGCCAGCCTGGCAGGCAAGCTGCGGCCACGTTTGACCGCCCCGCTTTCGAGAGGAGATGCCATGACCCCCTTATCCTGCCCGCTCTGCTGCGCCACCGATGCCTATGAGCTGCCGGTGGCCGGCAAGCTCTACCATCGCTGTCGGGCCTGCGAGCTGGTCTGGCTGGATGCGGCCGAGCACCTGGATCCCGCGCGCGAGAAGGCGGTCTATGACGGCCACGACAACCAGGTGGATGACCCCCGCTATCGCGCCTTTTTGCTGCGTGCCTTCGGCGAGGTGCTGCGCCGCTTGCCCCCGCCAGCCAGCGGCCTCGATTTTGGCTGCGGCCCGGGCCCGGCGCTCATCGCCATGGGGCGGGAGGCGGGCTACCAGATGGCGGGCTACGACAAGTTCTATGCCGACGAGCCCGAGTTGCTGACGCGGCAGTATGACTTCATCACCAGCACCGAGGTGATCGAGCACATCGCCGAGCCGCGCGCCGTGCTGGAGACGCTGTGGGGCTGCCTCAAGCCCGGCGGTCTGCTGGTGCTGCAGACCCAGCGGGTGCTGGGGGACGAGCGCTTCCGGCAGTGGCGCTACCGCCACGATCCGACCCACATCGTCTTCTTTGCCGAGGCCTCCTTTCGCACCCTGGCGACCCGCTGGCAGGCACAGGTCGAGTTTCCTCACGCGGATGTGGCGGTCATCACCAAACCCTGAACGGGGCATTTTCATTTGGTGGCGGCTTGGGCATGCTGAGGGCCTGATTGGCGGGTCCTCTTGCCTGTTTCCCTGCATTGAGTCCCAGGCGCCGCAAGCCGCCCGTATCCCGACACCAAGGAGTGGTTCGTCATGTCGATTCCCCATCTTTCACTGCAGGATGCCCGTCATCTGCAACTGGCGGCCCAGGGGCTGCTGACGCCGCGCCGCGGCAAGGCGAAACCGGCCGATCTGCTGGCCACCATCCGCCGCATGGCGCTGCTGCAGATAGACACCATCTCGGTGGTGGCCCGCAGCCCTTACCTGGTGCTGTTCAGCCGGCTGGGGCAGTACGAACCAGGCTGGCTGGAGCAGTTGCTGGCCGATGGCGATATCTTCGAATACTGGGCTCACGAGGCCTGCTTCGTGCCGCGGGAGGATTACCGCCTGCTGCGTCATCGCATGCTGGATCCCGCCGCCATGGGCTGGAAATTTTCGGCCAACTGGCTTGCCACCCATCAACAGGAGATTGGCGAGATCATCGAGCGCATTCGCCAGCATGGCCCGGTGCGGGCGGCCGATTTTGAACGCAAGGGGGGCAAGGGCAATGGCTGGTGGGACTGGAAGCCGGAGAAGCGCCATCTGGAGGTGCTGTTCACCGCAGGCCAGCTGATGGTGCGCGAGCGGCGCAACTTCCAGCGGGTTTACGATCTGGCCGAGCGGGTGATGCCCGAGTGGCGCGACGCGCGGGATCTGCCGAGCCCGGAACAGGCGCAAAGGGACATGGTGCGAGCCAGTTGCCGGGCGCTGGGGCTGGTCAAGACCGGCTGGGTGGCCGACTACTATCGGTTGCGACGCGGCAAATACGACGCCCTGCTCCATCAGCTGGCGGACGAAGGGGAGCTGCTGCCGGTGCGGGTGGAGGGGGGGCAGCACGGCGCCTTCGTGCACGCCTCGCTGGCGGACGAGCTGGCCCGGGCCCAGGCTGGCACCCTCAAGGCCAGCCACACCACGGCGCTGTCGCCGTTTGACCCACTGGTGTGGGATCGCAAGCGGGCCAGCGAGCTGTTCCAGTTCGACTATCGCATCGAGTGCTACACCCCGGCGCCCAAGCGCCAGTACGGCTACTTCGTGCTGCCGCTGCTGCATCGCGGCAAGCTGGTGGGCAGGATGGACGCCAAGGCCCATCGCCAGCAGGGGATCTTCGAGATAAAGAGCCTCTATCTGGAGGCGGGGGTCAGGGTGACCCGGACCCTGGCGCAGGATCTGGCCAAGGCGCTGCAGCGGCTGGCCGACTGGCACCAGACTCCGACCTTGCGCTACGGCGCCATCCCCGCGCCCCTGCTGGCCCTGTGGCAGGAGGGGGCACCCTGACGGGGAGCATTACCCCCGTCTGCACTAAGCTGCAAGGGAGGCGAAGGAGGGAGACGATGACGCGAGCCATGTTGTTGCTGCTGGGATGGGGCCTGACCGGGCTGGTGGAGGCGGCCCAGCCCGAGGTGCAGATCTGCCTGGGGGAGGGCAACGAGTGGGCCCCCTTCACCTACTGGGAGCGCAAGGATGGCGTGCCCGATACCGGCCGTCTCACCGGCTCTGCCACAACCCAGGTGCTCGAGGCCCTGAAGCGGCTCGGTTTGTCCTACAAGATCCGCTATCTGCCCTGGGCAAGGGTGCAGCAGGAGCTGGCCGACTATCGCCAGAACCGCTTGTGCGAGCTGACCTGGGATGCCAGTTACAAGCCGGAGCGGGCGGAATATGCTTTCTACAGCGTGCCGCTTTACTACACCCACCTCGGATTTTTCTACCTCAAGCGGCGCTTCCCCGAGGCGCCCGATCTGCAGACGGTCAATCGCTCACGGGTGTGCGGGGTGCTCGGCTACAACTATGCCCCCTACGGGCTGGCGCAGGAGCCGCGCCGGCTCAAGCAGTTGCAGCAGGCGCTGGACATGCTGGGGCGCGATCGCTGCGACTTTTTGCCCAGCGAGATTGAACCCCTGATGAGCGGTATCGGCCTTGGCATCTACCAGAGCGAGAGCGGCCTGCTCCACCTCGCCCTGCCCAGCCGCAAGGGCTTCTATCTGCTGGTGAGCAAGGGCTCGCCGCGCTCCTATGAGCTGGTGACCCGCCTCAACCAGTTGCTGATCGAGTTTCAGGACAGCGGTTACAGCGACGAGGTGATGCGCCGTTTTTTGCCGCCGATGGAGTGATGACCATAAAAAACCGGGCCTGATGCCCGGTTTTTTATGGCTGTGATGGCGCTGACTGGGGCGGCAACTTCTCGGCAGGTTTCGCGTTCTGATGTCATCTCGCCCTTTGCCGTGACGCGGCCTCCTGGCCGAGGGGGCTTTACCCTCGTACCAGGCCGGGCAGGACCAGAGCAACGGCGGCGGCGATGCGCGCGCGGATATCGCTGCCCGGCGCCAGCAAGCCGAGCGCCATCTGGCGCAGCGGCTCCGCCATGGTCATCGCCAGCAGCAGATCGCTGGTCTGGGCTGAATCAAGCTCGCGCAACCAGCCCAGTTGCTGCTGGCGCTGCAACCACGCCGCCAGCGTCGCCCTGCCGCGCGCAATACCGTTCTCCTGATAGGCCATCAACAGGGTATCGCGCCCCGTGAACTCATGCTGCAGCAGCCGGAACATGCCCACCGCCTGAGCACTCAGCACCTGATCTGCAATGGCCTGCAAGCCCTGCTCCAGCATCTCCCCCAGGGCGCCTGGGTGAGTGGCATCCTGCTCGAATGCGGGTTGAAAGGCATCGGTCCAGCTGCGCACCGCCTGCGCCACCAGTTCGTCGCGGTTGGCGGCAAAGCGGTAGAGGGTCTTCTTGGCGACCCCCGCCTGTTTGGCCACCGCATCAACGGTCGTGGCGCCGTATCCTCCCTTGAGCAGCAAGGTCAGCGTTGCCTCGGAGAGGGCGCCACGCAGATCCGCTTCCGGGGTGAGCGGCCGGCCCCGTGAGCGTGTCTCTTGATCGGTTTGGTGCGACATGATGGGCTCCTGGAAAGCATTGACAGACTCAGCATACAGGCATAGCGTAATTTAGGAAACGACTTTCGTTTCCTAAATTTATCGGAGTCTCATCATGAATACTTCCGCCTTGCTTGCCCCCTGGGGCGTCAATGACATCAATGAGTTGCTAAGGCCGCAGCCGCTGCGCCTGGAAATGGGCCTGACCCGCAGCACCGAGGGCCTGCTGACGGTCGCCATCCGCACCGATCTGCACGGCTGCAAGGGGCGCATGCTGGATTGGTGGTTCACCTTCTTCGAGACGACCCAGCACATCCGGTGGTGGCACCCCCACGACCACGTCGAACACCGGGGCTGGGATCATCACTGGAAGAGAGGTGAGCGTTATGTGGGAGCCAGCATAGCGGCGGTGGAGTGGCTTGCCGAGCTGCCGCCGGTGGCGGCTCGCCTCAAGTTCCACAGCGCCGAAGAGGTGTTCGCCCCGCAGCCGCTGCAGGAGGCGCGGGAGACACAGGCTCTCTCTGCCGCCATCTGCGCCCGTATCGGCTTTGGCGATGAGGTAGTGCTGGATGAGAACGGGGCGCCGCTGGATGGCGAGATGTTGCACCTGGCGCGCGATACCCCATACGGCTGTGTGCTGCGCAGCCGCTTCCTGCTGGGCAAGGCCTGCACCAATCCGCTTGACGAGGTGCCGGACGAGATAGGCTTCAATCTGATGCGCCACTGCTACAGCGAATTCAGCTATCTGGCGCAGTTTCTACCGTCGCTCTACTACGCGGAAAACGGTCGTGAGCCGGCACCGAGGCTCTGGTGAAGGATGCCGAACGAGTGCGCAGGCCAGCTGCCGGATGGAGATGAGCCGCGGAAGATGGTCATAAAAAAACCGGGCACTTGGCCCGGTTTGTCATGCAGTCTGGATGTGCTTACTGGAACACCAGCACCATCAGCAAACCCAGGGTGATGGCGGACACCAGGAAGGCGAAGCCATAGAACACATAGTGGTGCAGCTTGGTGGTGTGGATCCCCAAGTCATGCAGGCCGTGGTAGATGCGGTGCATGCCGTGCCAGATGGGCAGGGCGATGATGGCCAGCAGGATGCAGGCACCCCACCAGGAGCTGGCGAATTCCAGCACGCGCTCGTAGCTCATGGTCTCCACGTCCATGATGCCCATGGGCACCAGCAGACCTGTGATGAGGACAATGACCGGCAGCAGCATGGCAACGACCATGCCGCCGGCACCAAACAGACCCCAATATATAGGCTCGTCAGAACGTCTCATATTTTTTCCTCAAATCATGATTGAGTGATCGTGGCCAACGTTTCTGAATGAGAGCCCGGTACCAAACAGACACCAATAACCAGGCTCGTCAGAACGTCTCATTGTTTTCTCCTCAGGCCACGATGATCAGGACAAGCAGGGATACCACCGCCAGCGCCACATACTGGGCGATGACGATCGGCTTCTCCGGCACCAGGTCTTCGCCACGGAAGATGCGCATGGCTTTCGGGGCCAGTGCGAACCAGGTCTTGGCGTGGAACAGGCAGGCTGCCAGGGCGATGACATGGAACAGGATGGCGATCGGGCTCTGCAGGGATTCCAGCCAGCCGTTGAACGCCTCCTGACCCTGTACCAGCCGCAACAGACCCCACATCAGCACGACGGCGTAGATGGAGACGAAGATGCTGGTGCCTTCGCGGATCATGTAACCGGTGTAGAAGGCATTCTTCAGCCACCAGTCTTTCTTCATTTCGCGGACGTAAGGCTTACGTTTGCTATTGGTGTTGTTCATGGTCTCATTCCTGCTCTCAATCTGGCTTGAACATGGCGATCATGTAGTCCTTGGCGCTCTCGACCTTGCCAAGCTGGATGGCCGCCGCCGGATCCACGCCTTTCGGGCACACTTCGGAGCAGTAGCCCACGAAGGTGCAACCCCAGACGCCCTCGTCCTGGCTGATGATCTTCATCCGCTCTTTGGACGCGCTGTCGCGGTTGTCGGCGTTGTAGCGGTAGGCCAGTGCCAGGGCCGCCGGACCGGTGAACTTCTTGTTGATGCCATACTGCGGGCAGGCCGCGTAGCACAGACCGCAGTTGATGCACATGGAGAACTGGTGATACTTCGCCATGTCAGCCGGGGTCTGGGTGTACTCGCCATCGCACAGGTTGCGCGGCTCAGACGGGATGATGTAGGGCTTGATGCTCTCCAGCTTCTCGATGAAGTCGGACATGTCGACCACCAGATCGCGCTCGATCGGGAAGTTGTTGAGCGGCTCGATAGTCATCTTGCCCGGCAGGTAGTCGCGCAGGAAGGTCTTGCAACCGAGTTTCGGAATGCCGTTGACCATCATGCCGCAGGAGCCGCAGATCGCCATCCGGCAGGACCAGCGGAAGCTCAGGGTAGAGTCCAGATGATCCTTGATGTATTGCAGCGCATCCAGCAGGGACATCTCTTTGAGGTAGGGCACCTGGAAGGTCTGCATCCAGGGCTCGTTATCCTGCTCGGGACGGTAGCGCAGGATTTCAATTTCGATCATCTCAGCCATTCTTCTTAGCCTCGTCTTGTTTCTCACCCTCGGAACCGTACACGCGCTTGGCCGGTTGGGATTTAGTGATCTTCACATCGGAATAGTCGATGGTCGGGGCCCCTTCGCCGTTGTAGAAGGAGAGAGTGTGCTTGAGGAAGTTGACGTCATCGCGCTCCTCGTAACCGTCCAGACGCTGGTGGGAACCGCGGGACTCTTTCCGGTTGATGGCGGAGTGCGCCATGGCTTCGGCCACGTCCAGCATGTAGCCCAACTCGATGGCGTACAGCAGATCGGTGTTGAAGACGGAGGACTTGTCGTTGATCTTGATCTTCTTGTAACGGGCTTTCAGCTCGTTGATCTTGTCGATGGTGCCCTGCATCAGCTCTTCGGTACGGTAGATACCGACCCCGGCTTCCATGGACATGCCCAGTTCGTTGCGGATATCCGCCGGGTTTTCGGTGCCGTCGATGTCGAGCAGGGAGAGGTGCTGCTTGATCAGTGCCTCGGCCTTGGCGGCCAGCGCCTGGGTGTTGCCGTGAGACTGGGTCTTGGCAAATTCACCGGCGTGCTCACCGGCCACCTTGCCGAACACCACGATCTCGGACAGGGAGTTGGAACCCAGACGGTTGGCGCCGTGCAGACCGACGGAGGCACACTCGCCCAGGGCATAGAGGCCCGGCAGGCGGGTGGCGCATGCGCCGTTGGTCTCGATGCCGCCCATGGTGTAGTGGGCAGTCGGACGTACCGGGATCGGCTCCTTGACCGGATCCACACCCACGTAGGCCTTGGCCAGTTCGCAGATAAACGGCAGACGCTCCTTCAGGTACTTTTCGCCAAGGTGGCGCAGGTCGAGGTGAACCACGTCGCCCATCGGGCCCTGGATCACGCGGCCTTTCTGCTGCTCCTGCCAGAAGGCCTGGGAGAGGCGGTCACGGGGACCCAGCTCCATGTGCTTGTTCTTCGGCTGGCCGACCGGGGTTTCCGGGCCCAGGCCGTAGTCTTGCAGGTAGCGGTAGCCATCCTTGTTGAGCAGGATGCCACCCTCACCACGACAACCTTCGGTCATCAGGATGCCGGTGCCCGGCAGACCGGTCGGGTGATACTGGACGAACTCCATGTCGCGCAGCGGTACGCCGTGGCGGTAGGCCAGCGCCATGCCGTCACCGGTGACGATGCCGCCGTTGGTGTTGTAGCGATAGACACGGCCGGCGCCACCGGTGGCCAGAATGACGGATTTGGCCTGGATGAAGCGGGTGATGCCGTTCTGGATGTCAAAGGTCAGTACGCCCTGGACGCGACCATCTTCCACGATGAGATCCATGCAGAAGTGCTCGTCGAAGCGCTTGATGCTCGGGTACTTGATGGAGGTCTGGAACAGGGTGTGCAGAATGTGGAAACCGGATTTGTCTGCCGCGAACCAGGTGCGGGGGATCTTCATCCCGCCGAAGCGGCGCACGTTGGCCTTGCCGTCCGGCTTGCGGCTCCAGGGGCAACCCCAGTGCTCCAGCTGGATCATCTCGTTGGTGGCGTTGTTGACGAAGTAGTCGACCACGTCCTGCTCACACAACCAGTCGCCACCGGAGACGGTGTCGTTGAAGTGGTTTTCGAGGGAGTCATCATCACGGACGACACCGGCGGCGCCGCCCTCTGCGGCCACTGTGTGGCTGCGCATCGGGTAGACCTTGGAGATCAGGGCGATCTCCAGCTCCGGGTGAGCTTCCGCTATGGCGATTGCGGCACGCAGGCCACCACCACCAGCACCGATGATGGCGACATCGGTCTTGATAATATCCACATCTGCCTCCTTAGGGATAGATTTGCTGGGCACGATTTTGCTCTATGAAAAAAATTCAGGCTTGATGCAAGTCAAACTGGTCTGTTTTAGTGCTTGGCAATGGTGATCTTTATCAAAATCACCCCATTCCTTGGATGAAAACGCCGTAATTATCGCCATCCTGCAGTTATCGGTATCAGCCGCTGTCATTACTATGGTTATTTTAAGCTCAGGATTATACGTAGTTTTCTTTCAAAAAAATGAGAAACACCTCTCTTTTTAGGTATTACCCCCAAAGTTTTTAAGTTTTTTATCAAAAATATTTAATAAGAATTATTCACGGATAGAAGAATGTGGTGATTGAGTTCAAAAAACTAATCCGAATGTCACGGTGCACCAGCTGTTGCAGGAGCGAGGGCTGACCGGTGTCGTGCAGGAGAGTCGGTAATCCCTGCTGGTTGATGTGGTAATAACTATTGAAACCAAAGCATTTTTTCATAAAAAAAGGGGCCTGCACGGCCCCTTTTGTCGATCAGCATCAGATGCGGAACATGCCGACCTGATTGCTCAGTTCACCTGAAATATTTTTAAGTTGTTCAGAGAGATGGCGTGAGCTGTCGGCATCGACCGCCAGCTCGTCCGAGACGTCCTTGACTGCCTGGATGTTGCGGCTCACCTCGTCGGTAACGGCCCGCTGCTCCTCGGCGGCGCTGGAGATCTGGGTCGCCATGTCGGAGATCTGGTTGATGGAGGCGGTGATCTGCTCCAGTGCCTGGGTGGCATCGTTGGCATCTTCCACGCTGTTCTGGGCCAGCAGCTGGCCTTCATGCATGGTGCTGACGGCGCCCTGGGTGTTGCGCTGCAGGGTCTCGATCATGTTGCGGATCTCGACGGTGGAGCTGTGGGTACGCTGTGACAGCACCCGCACCTCGTCGGCCACCACCGCGAAGCCGCGGCCCTGCTCGCCGGCACGGGCTGCCTCGATGGCGGCGTTCAGTGCCAGCAGGTTGGTCTGCTCGGCGATGCCCTGAATGGTGGAGAGGATGGTGTTGATCTCCTGAGCGTTCTTCTCCAGCTCCTGAATGATGCCGGAAGCCTGTTTGACCTGGGTGGCGAGATCCGTGATGGAGCGCTGGTTGCGGGCGATCACCTGCTTGCCGTGCTCACAGCTGCTGGAGGAGCTGCGGGCCGCATCGGCGGTCTGCTCGGCGTTGCTGGCCACTTCCACCGCGGTGGCGGACATCTCGTGCACCGCAGTCGCGATCTGGGAGATCTCGTTTTGCTGGCGGGCCAGACCCTGGCTCGATTTCTCCGCCATGTTGTGGGACGACTTGGCCTGCTGGTTCAGTTGCCCGGAGGAGTTGGAGATGTCCTGCACCATCACGTGGATGCGGTCGATGAAGGTGTTGACGTGTTTGGCGACTATGCCCACTTCGTCTTCCCGCTCGATCTTGACGCGGCGGGTCAGATCCCCGTTGCCGCGGGAGAGATCGGCAATCGCCTCGCCAAGGGTCTTCAACGGTGCCAGGGAGCCGCTGATGGCGACGTAGGAGAAACCGGCCACGATGAGGATGGTCAGCAGGCCTTGCAGCAGAGCGGAGGTGACCATGCGCGAGACTGACTGGTAGGCGACCGCTTCGTCCACCACGATGCCGAAATACCAGTTGGTGTTCGGGATCTCGGTCAGGTCGAATACGCTGGGTTTGCCGCTGATCTCCATCTCGGAGATGGTGTTGTCATGGGCCAGTTCGTTGACTTTGGCTGCGGTCAGATCGGGGGAGAGGGCGGTGGCTGGCTTGAGCGCCAGCTCCTTGTCCGGGTGGGCGATGATGGTGCCATTACCGTCAACCAGGATGGCGTAGGTGCCTTCCGAATTGAGGGCCAGCACATCGCGTACCAGGGCATCGATGGAGACGTCACCGGCGATGACCCCCTGGGTGTTGCCCCGGGTGAAGGGCTCGGCGATGGTGATGATCAGCTGACCCGTGGTGATGTCGGCGTAGGGCGAGGTGATGGCCAGCTTGCCGGCTGCCATGGCGTCCTTGTACCAGGGACGTTGACGGGGGTCATAGCCGGCCGGCAGGTCGGTCGGCTTGCTCTGGATCATCTTGCCATCCTTGGTGCCCACGTAGACCAGGTCGAAGTTGCCTGCGTTCATGGTCTGGGCCAGATGGCTGATGGGTTCGTCTTCCTTGGCGAAGGCCTCCTTGGTGGCGGTGACCATGCCGATGCGGGCATCCAGCCAGCGGGAGATGCCTTTGACATTCGAGACCGAGCTGTCGTCGATGAAGCTCCAGATCAGACGCCGGGTCTCGCTTTTCAGTTGACTTGTGTTGTACCAGACCTGCAGGCCTGTGATGACCAGGATAATGACCCCGATGGCGAGGACAAGCTTGTTCTTGATGGATAAGTTCATGTTTACATCCTTGTGAGCTTCAGTCTGCGATGTGTGGTTTTATTGTTATGGGCCAACACTGTATCGGCCAAAGTCGAACTTTTTGTATCCCGGTGCGCCATTAAATTTATAGCTTAAATCAGCGGTTATCGATCACCTCCGACACAATGAGTCCAATTTGGCGGATGGCAGAAAGCGATCCGGCCGGTTGGTGAAGATGCCGTCGACGCCGATGGCGGCCAGCATCGCCTGATCTCCGGGATCATCGACCGTGTAGACCAGCACCCTGAGCCCGCGATCGTGGGCATCCTGCACCAGCTGTTGATCGACAAAATCCACGTCGCAGTTGAGTGACCAGGCACCCAGCTCGGCCGCAAAGGCCGCCTGGGTGAGGGGAATGGTGGAGGTGAGCGCCCCCAGCCGGATCTCGGGGCGCAGGGTGGCGAAGCGGGCAAGCTCGGGATGGTGGAAGGAGGAGACGACCCACTGGGCGGTCGTGAAGCCAAGCTCGGCCTCGGCACGCAGTGTCAGTCGGGCCACCTCGTCGGCTGTTTGTGCTCCTTTCAGCTCGATATGCAGCTCGGCCTGGCCGGCGATGGCCTCCATCACCTGCCACAGGGTCGGGATCCCCTCTCCCTCGCCGGCATTCAGGCTCGCCAGATAGGCACGCGACTGGGCCATCAGCACGCCGCGGCCGTCTGTGCAGCGCTCCAATCTTCGGTCATGGAAGACCCACAGCTCGCCGTCGGCCTGCTGCACGTCGATTTCGATGGCTCCAGCCCCCAGCGTCAGCGCCAGCCTGATGGCCTTGAGGGTGTTCTCCGGTGCCAGTCCGCTGGCGCCGCGATGGGCGATGATCTGCATGTTGTGCTCCTGTGAGGGCGACTCAGGCCCGGCTCAGACGAATGTCGATCTGCTGGTGCGGCAGCCCCAGCCCCTGTTGCTGCAATTTCTCCAGCACCAGCGAGTGGACCTCGTGGGTGATGGGCATGCGGTGATCCATGCTGTTCACGTAGAGCCGGATCTCGTAGATCAGCGCCGAGTCGGTGAATTCGATCAGGAACACCTCGGGGGAGGGGGTCTCCAGCACCAGGGTGGAGGCCTTGATCGACTCTTCCAGAATGGTCTGTATCTTTCTCGGCTCCTGGGTCAGGCCGATGCGGATGCGCAGCCGTACCCGGGTGATGGCATCGGACAGCGACCAGTTGATGAACTGCTCGGTGATGAAGGCCTTGTTGGGGACGATGATCTCCTTCCTGTCCCAATCCACTATGGTGGTGGCGCGGGTCTTGATCTTGGTGACGGTGCCGGTCAGCTCGCGGATGGTGACTGTGTCGCCGAGCCGGATCGGTTTCTCGAACAGTATGATGAGGCCGGAGACGAAGTTGGCGAAGATCTCCTGCAGCCCGAAACCCAGGCCCAGGGAGAGGGCCGCCACCATCCACTGCGCCTTGGACCAGTCGATGCCGAGGATGGAGAAGCCGGTCAGCGCCCCCACCACCAGCACTATGTACTTGGTCACTGTGGTGATGGCAAAACCGGTGCCGGGGGAGAGGCTCAGGTGCTGGAGCAGGGTCAGCTCCATCAGGCCCGGCAGATTGCGGGCGGTGACCACGGTCAGGATGAAGGTGAAGGCCGTCAGCATCAGATCCTGCAATGTGATGGCGACGACCTGCTCGATGCCGCCGATCTTGCTGCTCACCTGCCACACCTCGATGCTGCGCAGGAAGCTGAACGCCGAGTTGAGTTCGGACCACTGCACCACCACCAGCATGGTGAAGCCCAGCATCAGCAGGGTGCGCACCAGCCCGAGGGACTGGGCGCTGATGGTATCCAGGTCCAGTTCGGTGTCCTCTACCACATCCGGGATCTCGGAGCTGAGCTCGTCGTGTCCCTCTTCCCGGCCGCGCTGGGCCAGGATCTCGGCGCGCTTGCTCTTGGCCCGCTCGAAGGCGAGGCGACGACGCTGGATCAGCATCCAGCGGTGCGCCAGATAGTAGACGAGCAGGCAACCCAGCCCCATCAGCAGGCTCAGCTCCAGCTGGCGCAGCAGGATGCGGGAGGTATAGAAGTAGCCGAGCAGAGAGCCGATCACCGCCAGCAGCGGCGCCAGCATCAGGCTGTTCCAGATGAAGTGGTGCAGCAGGTGGGGCTTGCTCATGTCGGCCTGGCCCCAGGTGAGCGGCAGCCGCTCCCGGTTGAGGCGGGCGAAGAACAGCAGCAGCCAGAGGGCGCCGACGATGAAGGCCAGCCGGCCGAGGGAGTCGTAGAAGGCGTGCTCCTGATAGCTGTTGGCCATGCCCTGCACGAAGAAGCTCGGGATGATCACCAGCAGCAGGGTGCGAAACTGGCTCCACACCTTCTGCACCCGCTCCTTCTGCCAACGAAAATGGAGGATCAGGATCCCCTTCTCCAGCGTCAGGTGACGCGCCATCAAGAGCGCCAGCAGCAGGAACCAGATCTCGCCGAGGCCACGGGCCACCGCCACCGCGAACGGGTATTGCCAGGCGCCGTCGAGCAGGCCGCGCACCATCAGCACCATGGCGGGTAGCGGCAGGGAGGCCAGCAGAGAGCGCATCAGCAGCCGGCTGGTGAGGCTGAACTTGTCCTGGGTCACCTTGCCGATGCGGGGCGCTATGTACTGGCTGTAGTGGGTCAGGTGGCGAGCCAGTTTGAACCAGCACCAGGCCAGCACCAGGATGCCGATGCCGGCGAAGGTGAGGGTGATTGGGTTGTTCTCGGCGATGGCCTGGGGCAGCTGCAACCAGTTGACCGGGTTGAGGGCAAGGCCGAGGGCGGCCGGCACCCCGAGCAGCACGGCCGGGGTGAGCGGGCGCACGTCCGGCATCCAGAACAGGTGGCTGGCGCTGAGCTCGCGGATCTCGTCGATCTTGCTGTTCTGGCGGCTGTAGAGCAGCTTGAGCCGGGTCTGCTCCTGAATGAGGCTGTCAGCGGCGTCGTTGAGTCGGGTCAGCAGCTGCCGTCTGGCCTTGAGCAGGTTGTCGAGCACCGCCAGCTGGGCGCGATCCAGGGTGATGCCGTCGGTGGCCAGCAGCTGATCGCGCAGCTGACGCGGATCCTTGAGGGCATCCTGCTCGGTCTCGTACTGGTATTTGGCCATGCGGGCGTTGACGATGGCCGACTCCAGCTTGTCGAGGGGGAAGTAGGCGGGCAGGTCGGAGAGCTTGCTGCGCAGGTTTTCGCCGTAGGCGTTGCTGATCTGCAGCCACTCCAGTTGCTCGCGCACCGAGTTGACCAGGTCGTTCAGGGTCGAGAGGTTCGTGTCGATCACCCGCTGCTCGTCCTGCACCCGCTCAATCTGATCTTCGAGCGCGCCGAGCTGGATGGAGAGCGCCTGGTTTTGCTGTTGCTGCTCCAGCAGCAGCGGCATGTCGGAGGTGAGCTGCTTGCGCAGGCGCTCGCTCTCCGCCAGTGCCTGTTCTGTCTTGTCGCGGCGCAGCTGGTTCTGCTGGTTGAGCAGGCTGGTCTGCCACTCGTCCTCGTCGGTGATGGCGAGGTTGAGCTCCTGCAGCCTGAGCTTGCCCAGGTCGTTGCGCTGCTGGGCGGAGAGCTGCTCCAGCTCCAGCATCTGGATCCGGTCGGAGAGGCTCTGCTCCTTGAGGCGGGTCACCAGCTGCTGGGCATCCTGCTGGCGGTCAGACTCGCTGCTGAAGCTGAGCCGATCGAGCAGGGCACGGGTCTGCTGCAACTGCTTGCGTAGCTCGTCGACCCGCAGGTGATACTCCTGGCCTGTGCTCTCCAGCTGGTTGAGGCTGTCCATCACCCCCTGGCGCTCCTTGCGCAGGTTGAGCTGGCGGTTGCTGCTCAGGCCGATGGCCTGGCGCAGCGCCTCCTCCTTCAGGGAGGAGAGGGCAGGGCGAGGCTGGGGCTGGTAGTTGTGCAGGCTCTCCTTGAGGCGGGCCGACTCCTTGGGATAGTCGATGAGCACCTGCTGATAGGCCTTGCCCTGCTCGCGATAGCGCTGGGCTTCCCGGGCAAATTGCAGCGCCTGCTGGTAGCTCTCCCGTAGCTTCTGGTTCTCCGGGGTGTCCGTCTTGGGCACGCTCTGCAGCAGCTCTTCCACCTGGGTGATGGCGTCATCGGCCTGGGCAAGGGCAGAGAGAAGAGTAAGGCAGAGCAGCAGGGAGAGCAGGCGTTGCAACATGGCGCACGTTTCCGTTCAGGTGGAGTCGCCCTAGCCTAAAGCAGGGGCCTGGGCGGGTAAAGTTTTCCATATTAATGATTTGTAACATAAATAACGGGCGATCCCGGCCCGCTTTGGCTATCATTCCGGCCGTTTTCCCCTCCATTGAGCATCCTATGTCCGCAGTCGATCTGGGCACGGCCCCCCTTTCCCGCCTGTTCTGGCGCTACGTCACTCCGACCGTGGCCGCCATGCTGGTCACCGGCATCTATGTCACCATAGACGGCATCTTCGTCGGCCATATTCTGGGCCAGGACGGCCTGGCCGGCATGATGCTGGCCTACCCCATCTGCGCCGTGCTCTATGCGGTGGGGGCGCTGATCGGCATGGGCTCCTCGGCGCTCGCCTCGTTTTATCTGGGCAAGGGGGAGCAGGCCAGGGCCCGTCACATCGTCGGCAACGCGCTGGTGATGGTGCTCATCGCTTCGGCGCTGCTCGCCTTCATCGGCATCCACTATGGCGACGAGATGCTGGTGTGGATGGGGGCGGAGGGGGCCATCTTCGACGCCGGATACGCCTATCTGCAGTGGTATTCCTGGCTCGGGGTGTTCGCGGTGCTCTCCATGGCCTTTACCGCCCTGCTGCGCAACGACGGGCGACCCGGCCTCACCACCTGGATCCTGGTGGGGGGCGGCGTGCTCAACGTGCTGCTCGACTACCTGCTGATGGCGGTGATCCCCTGGGGGCTGGCGGGGGCCGCCATCGCCACCATGCTCTCCCAGGCGGTGACCGGGGGGCTGTGCCTGTGGCACTTCTTCACCCCGCGCAGCCAGCTGCGCATTCGCTGGGACACCCTGCGGCCCGACTGGCGGCTGATGGGGGAGACATTGCGACTCGGGGTGTCGAGCTTTCTGATGTACCTCTACCTGTCGGTGGTGCTGGCGCTGCACAACAAGGCGCTGCTCTCGGTCGGTACTTCGCTGCATGTGGCCGCCTACGGCGTCATCAGCTATAGCGAGGCCTTCTTCTATCTCATCTTCGAGGGGATCGCCATGGGCATCCAGCCCATCGCCAGCTTCAACGCCGGGGCGGGCAACTGGGCACGGGTGCTGCGGGTGCGCAACCTGGCGCTCGGGGTGACGCTGCTGGTGGCCCTGTGCGGCATGCTGCCGCTCTATCTCTGGCCGGAGGGGGTGGTCTACCTGTTTGCCGGCGACAACGCGGCCCTGTTGCCGGTGGCCAGCCTCGGCATCTGGCTCTACTTCTGGGGCTTGCCGATGGAGGGCCTGCTGCTGGTGGGGGCCACCTACTTCCAGGCCATCAACCGGGCCCGTATCGCCTCCCTGCTCACCGGCGGCAAGCTGGTGCTGATCGGCGGCTTTCTGTGGGGCTTCTCTTCCCTCTGGGGGGTATCCGGCGTCTGGCTGGCATTGCCCACCTGCAGCACCCTGCTGGTACTGGTGATGTGGCGGGCGATGAACAGGGAGGCGCGCCAGCACAGCGCTGCCTGACAGGTGGTCAGTCGGCCATGAAAAAGGCAGCCTCGGCTGCCTTTTTCATTTTGAACGCCCCTGCCTGCGCGCGACAGGTAGCCAGCCTCAGGGCTTGAAGGCACCGATGAAGATGGCGGGGTCGACGCGGGCGTCGTTGAGGCTGACGTTCCAGTGCATGTGGGGACCGGTGGCGCGGCCGGTGGCGCCGACCCGGCCGACGATGCCGCCGCGGGGCAGGCTCTGGCCCAGCTTCACGTCGACCTTCGACATGTGGCAGAACATGCTGATGAGCCCCTGACCGTGATCGACGAACACCGTATTGCCGTTGAAGAAGTAGTTGCCGATCAGGATCACCTTGCCCGCTGCCGGCGACTTGATGGGGGTGCCGGCACCGACCGCGAAGTCGAGACCGGAGTGGGGGTTGCGTTCCTCGCCGTTGAAGAAGCGGCGCAGCCCGAACGGGCTGGAGAGCGGGCCCTCCACCGGCTTGTCGAACAGCAGGTTGCTGGGCTGGGTCGGGCTGAAGGTCTGGTAGGCGCGGGTCTGTTCCGCCAGCTCGCGGTTGATGCGGGCCATGTCCTCGGCCAGCGGGTTGACCTGACGGCTGTTCTTGAGCTTGATGTGCTGCTCGCGGTAGTGCTTGCTGCCGACCGTGAAGCCGAGGGTGCGGCCATCGCTCACCTGCAGCTGGTGGGGGCCGGGCTGGCTCTTGAGGGGGATGCCGACGATGGCAATCCAGCGCTTGCCCTCTTCACGCACCACCAGCACCGGCTTGTCCTGATAGCGGGCGGTCGGGGCCTGCGCCTCGCTGCCAAGGGGCACCACGGCGACACCGCCCGGCACCGGGTGGTTGAGCAGGCGGCTGATGAAGCCCTCGGCGAGGGCGGACTGGCTGGCCAGCAGCAACAATAGACAACAAACGACTCTCATGATGATTCCAGGCTGGGTTGACTAAGACGAAACGGTAACGAAATCAGGAGGCTGGCTGGAAGCGCTGGTAGATGGCTTCCATCTGGACCGAGACCTCCTGGCGCACCAGATCCAGCTCCAGCATGTCTTGCAGCACCTTGAGCTGATCCGGGCTCAGGAAGCCGCGGCTGCTCTCCAGTACCCGCTGGGTATAGGCGCGTTGGTTCTCCAGATAAGTGCCGGCATCGCCGCTCTCCTGTTGGGCCAGCTGCTGGTTCGCCTCGCTCAACAGGCGCGTCAGGGATTGGCGCTGGGCCGGTGCCAGCAGCTCGCCGCGCTCCGCCAGGCGGCCCTGGATCTCCAGCAGGCGGTTGGTGTCGCCCGAGTAGATCTCCTGCTCGAGTCGGGTGCGGGTATCCTCCCCCAGCAGGTTGCTGAGGTTGATCCAGATGCGCTGGCTCTCCTGCTCATAGGCGTCGGGATGATCGAAGCCGAGGCGATAGAGCTCGCGCAGCTGCTCCTGCACCTGGCCGCGTACGTCCTCCACGATGTCGAGCCGATCGAAGACGGTGGTGAGCTGGCTGCCCTGCTCGGCGTCATAGAGCCGTTCGATCAGCACGGACCCTTCGCTCGACTGGCTCCACTGGCTGATGGCGGCTTCCAGCTCGGGGTTGGGGGGGAGCGCCTCCTGGGCGGGCGCTGGCTCGCTCTGGGGGCCCTTGCCGGGCAGCTTGGCCAGCAGGCTTTGCCCCGGGTTCTGGCTGTTGCTCTGGGAAGCTGACGCGTCGCACTGAGCTGCGCGGGCGGTGCCGGCGGCGTCGGATTCCGGCTGGGCGGCGGAGTGGTCGGCTTGCCACTGCCAGAGGTTGAGCAACAGGGAGGCCAGCAGCAGCGGCGCCAGGTGAGATGTACGCATTTTGGATTCTCTTGAATAAGTGAACGCCCCTTGCAGAGGGGTCTCTTATGATAACCGTAACGTCTGATACAAGCAGCCATGACGTGCACCTGCGGTGTCGACGGCGGCCCGCCATTGAGTCGGGGGCCCCATGGCTCTAGAATCGGCAACCAGCCGTTTTCATCCGAGGAATTGTTATGAATGGATTGTCCCCCCTGCGCACAGCACCCGCCCGTCACCCCATAGGGCGTGGCTGGGTCTGGGTGCGGTCCGGCTTCGATATCTTCAACAAGGGGATGGGGGCCAGCGTCGGCATGGTTCTCGTCTGGTTTGCGGTCGGTCTGCTGCTGGAGCGCCTGCCGGCGGGCAGCCTCATCTCCCAGTTGCTCTACATGGTCTGGGGCGCCGGCTGGGTGGCGGTGGCCCACCACGGCTATGAAGGCAACCCGCTGCGCTTCGCCGACTTCTTCTCCGGTTTTCGCCACAAGCTGACGCCGCTGATGCTGGGAGGGCTGCTGGTGCTGGCCCTGTTCAGCCTGATCGGTCTCATCTGCCTGGGATTGCTCTCCATGTGGGGGCTTACCTCCCTGCTGACCCAGGATCCCGAATCCCTGGTGGTCACGGCGGCCCAGGCCCAGGGGCTGCTGCTCTGCCTGCTGCTGGGGCTGGCGCTGCTGATCCCGGTGCTGATGGCCATCACCTTCGCCCCCGCGCTCATCTATTTCCACGACGTGGGGATCCTGCAGGCGGCCAAGCTCAGCTTCAAAGGCTGCCTGACCAACATGTGGCCCTTCCTCTGGTGGGGCATAGTCGCCGCCATCCTGATGCTGTTTGGTGCGGCGCTGATGCTGGTGGGGCTGCTGGTAGTGATCCCGGCGCTCAACTACTCCATCTATGTGGCATATCGGGAGATCTTCCTGGATGTGGCGCAGGAGACGCCGGCCGAGGCCCCGCTGAGCGGTTTCGAAGCCTGAATGCGGCCAGCGAGTCTGGCATATTGAACGCAAGGGGCCTGCTGGCCCCTTTTTCATGCCGGTTTAATCACGCCACATGGGGTCGGCGGCCATTCGCTCCACCATAAAGTCGAGGAAGCTGCGCAACAGCGGTGACATCTGCTTGCGGGTGCCATAGACGGCGTAGACGCCGAGTCGCTTGGGCTGCCACTGCTCCAGCAGCGGTACCAGAGTGCCGGTCTCGAGATGGGGCTGGGCGGAATAGCGAGGCTGCAGGCTGATGCCGGCACCTTCCAGGGTCGCCTCCAGCAACAGGTTGGAGATGTTGGCGCTGAGGTTGCCGCTGACCGGCACAGATTCGGGCCCGTCCGGCCCCTGAAATTCCCACAGGCTCTTGCCAAAATAGGTGTAGGTGAGGCAGTTGTGCAGGGCGAGCTCCTGCACCTTGTGCGGCGTCGGGTGCCTGGCCAGATAGGCCGGGCTGGCACAGACCACGGAGTGGCAGGTGCCGAGCCGGCGGGCCACCAGGTTGGGATCGAGATCATTGGTGATGCGGATGGCGAGATCGATCCGCTCCTCCACCAGGTTGACGGTCCGGTCCAGCAGCAGGATATCGATGGCGGTGCCAGCATAGCGCGCCAGGTAGTCGTTGGCGGCCCCCACCAGCAGGGCTTCCGAGAGCGAATAGCTGCTGGTGATGCGCAGCTGCCCCTTGGGCGCCTCGTCGCCGCGCACGGCGATCTGCTCCATCTCTTCCCCCAGCGCCAGCATGGCCCGGGCCCGGTTCAACGCCTCTTCCCCCGGGCCGGTCAGACTGAGCCGGCGAGTGGTGCGGTGCAGCAGCCGTGCCCCCATCCACTGCTCCAGCTCCGCCAGATAGCGGGTCACCATGGCGCGCGACATCTCCAGTTTCTCCCCGGCGCCGCTCAGGCTGCCCTGTTCGACTACGCTGACAAAGACCCGCAATGCGGTCAGTCGATCCATGTTCAGGCTCTCTATATGCTCGATTAATGCAACAGTGATGCGCTCATTATGCTGTATTTGTACCGAAAGTGATCCAATAAACTGTGTCCATCTGATGAACCCCTGATGACTTGATGAGGAATACCCGATGAACAATACCCTGATCCGCAATCTGACCCTGGCTACCACCCTGCTGAGCGGTGCCGCCATGGCCGCCCCGCTGACCGTAACTGTCTACAACCCTGGCGAGAAGGCCATCTTCCCGGTCTCCTCTTCCCTGGTGGCCGGTGACAAGGAGGCGATCCTGATCGATGCCCAGTTTGACGTGCAAAACGGTCAGGCGCTGGTGGATATGATCAAGAAGAGCGGCAAGAAACTGACCACCGTCTATATCAGTGCCGGTGACCCCGACTTCTACTTCGGTCTGGAACCTGTCATGGCCGCGTTCCCCGACGTCAAGGTACTGGCCGACCAGCATGTGGTTGACCACATCAACCAGACCAAGGATGCCAAGCTGAGCTACTGGAGCCCCATTCTGGGCAAGGGTGCACCCAAGAGCCTGACCGTACCGCAAGTGATGACGGCCAGCCACCTGACCCTGGATGGCGAGAAGATCGAGATCAAGGAGATGAACACTCCGAATGCCTACCTGTGGGCGCCATCCATCAAGACTGCCTTTGGTGGTGTGCCGGTCTACAGCGGCGTACATGTGTGGATGGCGGACAGTCAGACCAAGGTCGCTCGCAGCAACTGGGTCAAGGCGCTGAACAATCTGCTGGCGCTGAAGCCTGAGCGCGTGGTGCCGGGTCACTTCCTGGGGACTGCGCCCAAGGGTACCGAAGCCGTGACCTTCACCCGTGACTACGTAGAGCGCTTTGAGCAGGAGCTGGCCAAGGCCAAGAACTCCGGGCAGCTGATTGAAGCGTTGAAGAAGGCTTACCCGTCCCTGCCGGTCGACGATGGTCTGGCCATCGGTGCCAAGGTCAATACCGGCGAGATGAAGTGGTAACCCCCTGACGCCTACTTCCCTGTGTTTTTTTACCGGGCCTTAGGGCCCGGTTTTTTATCCAGAATTGCAGCGAGAATGATGATGAACGAAGTGCAAACAACCCTCCATTATGTCTATGACCCCCTCTGTGGCTGGTGCTATGGTGCCGCCCCGCTGCTGAAAGCCGCGGCCGATGTCGCCGGCTTGCAGATCGAACTGCATGCCGGCGGCCTCTGGCTGGGTGGTCGCCGCCAGGCCATGGGTCAGGCGCTGCGCGACTATGTGCGCCCCCATGACGAGCGGATCCAGGCGCTGACCGGTCAGCCCTTTGGCGAGCGCTATTTCAACGAGCTGCTGCTGCGCGATGGGCTGCTGCTGGACTCGGAGCAGCCGATCCGCGCCATCCTGGCGGTGGCATCCCTGGGGGGCAATGGGTTGGTGATGCTGCACCGCATCCAGCAGTCCCACTATCGCGATGGCATCTGGCTCGGTTCTCTCGAGCATCTGACCAGCCTGGCGGCGGAGCAGGGCATTGCGCAGGAGGCCTTCGTGCAGGCTTATCAGGCGGTCGATCTGGCAAGCCATCTGGCGGACAGCCAGGTCTGGATGCGTCGTCTCGGCGGGCAGGGTTACCCGACTCTGGGGCTGGTGCAGGGGGACAAGGTAACGCCCTTGTCAGCGTCCTCTTTCCTGGGCGAGCCGCAGGCATTTGCCCGCCATATCCAGCAGCTGATGGGGCGCTGAGAGGGGAATTGGTATCCTGCCGAAGATAATCTTGGCCGGATGAGTCCTGAGTGGATTTTCCTGCCTGGGCGGCCCTCATGCTATCCCCGTGAAGGGCGATATATTGAGCCGCGGATAGTATGAAAATCATCCGCTTGCAATCATCGCGCTATGCTCTATGGGGATAGCCCGGACGTTCGATGTCAGGGGCTTGCGTCTAGCCGCCAAGGATACCAATCATGTTCAAAAATATGTCTATAGGTCAGAAGTTGAGCGCCGGTTTTGCGGTGTTGGCATTATTGGTGCTGGTCATCGCCGGATTTGGGATCTCCAGGCTCTCCTACCTGAATGCGAACACTCAGCTTATTGTCAATAACCTGGTGCCTTCCATTCGCTATGCCAGCCAAATGCACGTTGCGCTGCTGGATGCGCGTCGAGCCGAACTGGCCATGGTCATTGCGTTGACCAACAATGACCAGGCGGATATCGCCAAACGGAACGACAGTTTCTCGGATGCCAAGGCTCGCTTTCTAAAAGCGTTGTCGGATTATGGCCGTTTGGCTTTCAACGACGCAGAAGAAGAGCAGACCTATCGTGCCTTGCAACCAGCAGGAGAGGCTTACTTCAGCGCCCATGATCAGCTGTATCAAGCGGTCATGAACAACGAAGGTGCCAAGATTGGCGAGTATCGGGATGGCATTACCCGCACTACGTTAGACCAGACCACTCAGCTCACAATGACGTTGCGCGAGATTAACGACCGCATTGGTAGTGCCATGCATACCAGCAGTGAGCAATCATATGAGTCAGCCAAACTGCTCAGCATAGCGATTGGACTCGTGACGCTGCTTTTCGTGGTGTTGGTGGCTTGGTATCTGACTCAACAGATCAAGCGCCCGGTCAACGCGTTGCTGGAGGTGGTTGGTAAAGTGTCGGGAGGTGATCTGGCGACCCATCTTGACACCAGCCAGTTCAACAATGACGAATTGGGTCAACTGGCCAAGGGCTTTGGCGAGATGCAGAAAAACTTGCGCAATCTGGTCAGTGAAGTCTCCGGCTCCGTGGTGCAACTGAGCTCAGCGGCCGAGGAGATCAGCGCGGTGGCCCGTCAGTCCGCCAACAACATGAACAGCCAGCAGCACGAGCTGAACCAGCTGGCCACCGCCATGAACGAGATGCAGGCGACGGTGCAGGAGGTGTCCCGCAACACCAGCGATGCCGCCAGTGCCGCCAGCGCTGCCAGCAGCACCGCCGAGCTGGGGGCCCGCACCGTCAACGACTCCATCAAGCGCATTGAGCAGGTGGCCGGTGCCATCGAGAGCACCGCCGTGGTGATTCATCAGTTAGGTGACGACAGCCGCAACATCGGCATGGTGCTGGAGGTCATTCGCGGGATCGCCGAGCAGACCAACCTGCTGGCACTTAACGCCGCCATCGAGGCGGCCCGGGCCGGGGAACAGGGGCGCGGTTTTGCGGTGGTGGCCGATGAGGTGCGCACCCTGGCGAAACGGACCCAGGACTCCACTTCCCAGATCAACACCATCATTGCCGAGCTGCAGCAGCGGGCCGAACAGGCCGGCACAACAATGCAGCAAAGTCAGGACATGATGAACTCCACCGTCAGTACGGCGCGCGAGGCGGGGGCGTCCATCTCCGAGATCAGCGGCTCGGTGGAGAGCATCTCCCACATGAACATCCAGATTGCGACCGCCACCGAAGAGCAGGGGGCGGTGAGTGAAGAGCTCAACCGCAACGTGGTCAATATCAGCCATGCCTCGGAAGAGGTGGCGGCCGGGGCAACCCAGATGGCGCAGGCCTGCAACGACCTGAACCATCTGGCCACCCAGCTGCAGGAGCTGGTACGCCGCTTCCGGGTGTGATGAGGCGACGCTGACCCGACGGGCCCGGATCCGGGCCCGTTTTATTTATCCCCTGTGCATGGTCTGTCCAATCTCACCATCCCTTGTCCCTCCCGCCGTTCTTGGGCATGCTAATGGCCCCATTGGTTGGCAGGATTCTGGATGTATGAACCTTCGCGATCTCGAGTATTTGGTGGCGCTGGAAGAGGAGAAGCACTTTCGCAAGGCGGCGGAGCGCTGTTTCGTCAGTCAGCCGACCCTGAGCGGCCAGCTGCGCAAGCTGGAGGATGAGCTGGGAGTGATCCTGATCGAGCGCACCTCCCGCAAGGTGCTGTTTACCCCGGCTGGCGATGCCATGGCCCAGCAGGCTCGCAAGGTGCTCAAAGAGGTGCGCGAACTAAAGAGCATAGGCCAGCACTTTGCCGAACCCATGTCCGGCGAGATCCACATCGGCTTCATTCCCACCGTCGGCCCCTATCTGTTGCCCCACATCATCCAGGATCTGCGCGAACATTTTCCCAAGCTGGAGTTCTACCTCTATGAAGAGCAGACCCAGGTGTTGCTCAAACGGCTGGAAGAGGGGGAGCTGGACTGCCTGAT
Organism: Aeromonas sp. S15(2024); assembly: GCF_041402265.1. Lineage (NCBI taxonomy): Bacteria > Pseudomonadati > Pseudomonadota > Gammaproteobacteria > Aeromonadales > Aeromonadaceae > Aeromonas > Aeromonas sp. S15(2024). The sequence goes on from NZ_JBGLQY010000001.1 coordinate 299,984, forward strand.
CCTGGCCGAACTGGAGGGGATGGAAGGGTTTGGCTCCATCCCTCTCTATCAGGAGCCCATGTGGCTGGCGGTGCCCGAGCAGCATCCGGAGGCCAGGGCCAAGGCGGTGCCGCTCAGCAATCTGAAGGGCAAGAAGCTGCTGATGCTGGCCGATGGCCACTGTCTGCGGGATCAGGCGATGGGCTTCTGTTTTGCCGCCGGCATCGGCGAGGATCAGCGTTTCAAGGGCACCAGCCTGGAGACGCTGCGCAACATGGTGGCGGCCGGCAGCGGCATGACGCTGGTACCCAGGCTCGCGGTGCCTGCCAATACCGAGGAGGGGGGCGTCAGCTACCGGCCGGTGATCGATCCGGTACCGGGGCGTACCATAGCGCTGCTCTATCGCCACTACTCGGTGCGCCGACCCTGCTTCAACGAGCTGGCGGCCCGCATCTCGAGCCTGATGAAAAGCCTGCTCGGCTGACGACAACGCATTCGTGTTCACCAAAAGAAAACCGGCGCCTGGGCGCCGGTTTCTGTCTTCTCGGTTGTTTAGAAGATATCGTCGGTGGAGACGGGGCCGTCAGTGTCCGAGCCATCGCCGCCATAGACCTGATTGCCATCCGAGCTCTGGGTGGCGAAGCGGGTTGGTTCGGTGCCTTCCTTGAAGAACTCGTCCGTGCTGCTGCCATCGGTGCGGTTGGTCAGCAGGCCGGTTTCACGGTCGATGCGCACCGTGATGATCCCTTCCGGTACCGGCATCTTGCGCTCGGGGATCTGCTTGAGCGCCGTCTTCATGAAGTCGATCCAGATGGGCTGTGCGGCGCCGCCGCCAAACTCGGCCCGGCCGAGGCCACGCTGGTGGTTGTCAAAACCGATCCAGGAGGTGGCGACCAGGTTCGGGGTATAGCCGGAGAACCAGGCATCGCGCGACTCGTTGGTGGTCCCGGTCTTGCCCGAAATATCGTGGCGCTTGAGATCGCGAGCCGCTCGCCAGCCGGTGCCGCGCCAGCCATTGCCGCCCCAGATGGCGGTGGTCAGGGTATCGGTGACCAAGAAGGCGCTCTGGGCACTGATGGTCTGCGGTGCCATGTTGTTGGGCACGACGGGATCGATGGGGCACTGGGCCTTCCAGTCGGGGGCCGTATTGGCATAGGCATCCGCGCTGTCCAGACCGGCGGCGGCCAGTACGCCGCAATCACGGCAGGCGGCGGCCGGGTTGGCCTGATAGAGAGGCGCGCCGAAGCTGTCGGTCACCTCGGTAATGAAGTAGGGGGTGACCTGGAAGCCGCCGTTGGCCAGCACCGAATAGCCGCGCACCACTTCCAGCGGGGTGAACTCGGCCGCGCCCAGCGCCAGCGATTCGTTGGGCGAGATGGTGTCGCGGGCAAAGCCGAAGCGGGTGAGGCCGTCGATATAGGTATCCAGCCCGATGGCGCGCATCAGCCGCACCGACATCACGTTCTTCGACTTGGCAAGACCAAGGCGCAGCGGTGTGGGGCCGTCATAGATGGCCGGGGAGTTCTTGGGCTGCCACATGGGGCCCTTGGAGGGATCCCACTGGTTGATCGGCGCATCGTTGATGAGCGAGGCCAGGGTATAGCCCTGCTCCAGTGCGGTGGCATAAAGGAAAGGTTTGATGTTGGAGCCTATCTGGCGACGTGCCTGATCGACCCGGTTGAACTTGGACAGCTCGAAGCTGAAGCCGCCGACCAGCGCCTCGATGGCGCCATCCTGCGGATTCATGGCCACCAGGGCGGCGTTGACCTCGGGGATCTGGGAGAGCAGCAGCTCTTCACCCTTCTCCCGTACCCAGATCTGGGCGCCGACCTTGAGTACGTCCCGTGCCGATTTCGGGGCAAAACTCTGGCGATCGTCGGTGATGAAAGAACGAGCCCACTTGATGCCGTTCCAGCCAAGCTCGGCCTGTTTGCCGTTTTTCAGCACTATGGTCGCGCTCTTGTCACCCAGCTTGGTGACCACGGCTGCCATCAGCGGCTGATAGGTCGGCTGCTTGGCCAGATGGGCCATGATCTTGTCGTAATCCCAGTCGGCCTCGCCGCTCTTCCACAGCTGGGCGGTCACCCCCTTGTAGCCATGGCGGGTGTCATAGTCGAACACGCCGTCGAGCAGAGCCTGACGGGCAGCCCGCTGACGCTTGGCGGTGACCGTGGTGTAGACGTGCAGGCCCATGGTGTAGGCGTCTTCCCCAAACTGCTCCACCATCTTCTGGCGAACCATCTCGCCGAGATAGGGGGCGTTGAGGGTGGTCTCTGCTCCGTGATAACGGGCCTTGATCGGCATCTTGGAGGCTTCGTCATACTGGGCCTGGGTGATCTTGCCGGTTTCCAGCATGCGACCCAGCACCACGTTGCGGCGGGCGAAGGCCCGCTCCGGCGAACGGATCGGGTTCAGCATGGAGGGGGCCTTGGGCAGACCGGCAATGATGGCGATCTCGTCCAGAGTGAGCTCTTTCACCTCTTTGCCAAAGTAGACCTGGGCAGCGGCACCGACCCCGAAGGCCCGATAGCCGAGCGGTATCTTGTTGAGGTAGAGCTGCAGTATCTCGTCCTTGGAGAGATTCTGCTCGATGCGCCAAGCCAGGAAGACCTCCTTGATCTTGCGCACCAGGGTCTTCTCGTTGCTCAGGAAGAAGTTGCGGGCAACCTGTTGGGTGATGGTACTGGCGCCCTGGCGTGCCTGGCCGGAGACGGCCCAGACGGTGGCAGCCCGCAGAATGCCGATGGGGTCGATGCCGGGGTGCTCGTAGAAGCGGGCATCTTCGGTGGCGAGCACCGCATCGATCATGGACTGGGGAATTTCATCCAGATGCAGGGGGATGCGACGAATTTCGCCAAATTGGGAGATCAATTCCCCATCCCGGCTGTACACCTTCATCGGGGTGGCCAGCTTGACGTCGCGCAGTGCGGTCACATCCGGCAACTGGGGCTTGATGTAGAAGTAGATACCGATGAGGCTGGCAACACCCAGCACAGCACCCAGCATCATGACAATAAACAGGCGTACGAGCCATTTCAGCATGGAAGAACTACCAATCGTCTTAAAATTAGCCAACGGGCGCAGAGTATAGCCCTTTTGCCTTCGTGAATTCGAGGTTTTCCTGACGACGGTCCGGCTCCTCGAGAAGAGGCGGGAGGTTAGCACTCTGCGACTCAATAACCAAGGGGAGGAGGGCGCGGCTCGGAAAGCGAGTTGTATCACTTTTCGGCATAAACTTTATGACATTGATAGATAGAGCATTTAGGATGAGTTAAGCCATCATCTTCTGATTAGCTGTCCTACAATCAATCCTAAAACCCATATAACGCATGGATGTGTATATGTTTGGGCTATTCAACAAGGGTTCTCTGCTTCCACTGGCAGGCATTGATTTTGGAAGTCAGACCATCAAGGCCGTGACCATCACCGGCCGTCCCGGCAAGCTGCACCTCGAATCCGTGGCGGAGGTTGCCACTCCCAAAGGCACTCTGGTCGATTATCAGCTGCAGGATATCGAGCGGGTCGGCCAGTCTCTCAAGGGCCTCAAGCGTCTCATCTCGGGTAGCAGCCAGTATGTGGCTACTGCCGTCACCGGCTCCAACGTGATCACCAAGGTCATTCAGGTGGATGCCAGCCTGAGTGAAAGCGAGCTGGAAAATCAGGTCCAGCTTGAGGCTGAACAACTCATCCCTTTCCCCCTCGATGAAGTGAGCCTGGATTTCGAGATCCTGGGCAAGGTCGCCGATCAGGAGCGCCAGGAGGTGCTGCTGAGCGCGGCCCGCACCGAGAGCGTGAATGGTCGGGTCACCGCGCTGGCGGAAGCCGACATGACCACCAAGGTGGTGGATGTCGGGGCACACGCCTTGGGGCGGGCGGTACTCGCCTGTCTGCCTGAGCTGCAGGAGTGGGACAAACCGGTCGGTGTCATCGACATCGGCGCCAGCGCCATGACATTTGCCGCACTGGTGAAAGGGGAGGTGATCTACTCCCGCTTGCAGAACTTCGGTGGCGACCAATACAGCCAGGCACTGGCCTCTTTCTACAGCCTCTCTCTGGATGATGCCGAGCAGGCCAAGCTGCAGGGCAAGTTGCCGATCGATCACGAGCTGGATGTGTTGCTGCCCCACATGAATGCGTTGCTGCAGCAGGTGCGGCGCAACGTCCAGCTGTTTTGCAGCTCTTCCGGCCACCGGGAGCTCTCCAAACTGGTGTTGAGCGGAGGGGGCAGCTTGCTGCCCGGGCTGGCGGCTCAGATTGGCAACGAGCTCAGCTGCGAGGTGTTGCATCCCGATCCCTTTACCCTGTTTGGCAAACCCAAGGGAGAGGTCGCTGCCCATGGTGCCAAGTACATGACGGCGCTGGGTCTGGCATTGAGGAGCTTCACGCCATGTCAAATATAAACCTCCTTCCCTGGCGTGAAGCCAGGGCGCTGCGCCAGAAGAAGCAGTTCGGCGTCATGCTCGGTATCTTCATGGCCATCACGGCGTCCCTCGGTTTTGCCGCCGACTGGCTGGTGGAACAGCAGATCGGCCATCAGCAGCAGCGCAACCAGCGCCTGCAGCAGGAGATGACCATACTCGATGCCCAGCTTGGCGAGATCCGCCTGCTCAAGGAGCGGCGCAAGGAGCTGATTGACCGCATGCAGCTGATCGAGCATCTGCAGATGCGTCGCAACCTGCCGGTTCGTCTGTTCAACCAGCTGCCTTCGTTGGTACCTAATGGGGTGTATCTCAATACATTGGCCCTGCAGGACAACCGGATCGACGTGAACGGCAAGACCGAAGCCTATGGCAGGGTGGCCAGCATGATGCGTCGCATCGATGGTTCCGGCTGGCTGGGGCAGTCGCAGATCAGCACCATCTTTGCGGCTGACGTGGCACCCGTCTCCCTGAGCCAGTTTTCCATGATGTTCCAGGTCGCCGTGGCGGCTGGAGCCAGCCTCGACATGGCTAAGGGGCAGAAATGAACCTGCAACAGCTCAACGAACTGGATTTCAACAACATCGCCAGCTGGCCCAAACTGGCCAAGGGGATCTTCATCCTGTTCTTCTGCGCCCTGCTTGGGGGCGCCATCTATTACTACGTGATTGCCAAGTCGCTGACTCTGTTGACCCAGGAAACCGACAAGGAGGCGGAGCTCAAGTCACAGTTTGAGAGCAAGGCGATGCTGGCCGCCAATCTCGGTGCCTACAAGGCGCAGATGGTGCGGCTTGAACAACTGGTCGATACCCAGCTCAAACAGCTGCCCAATACCCATGAAGTGGCCGGGCTGCTGGATGACATCAGCTTCATCGCCACCGACAACGGCCTCAAGTTGAATCGCATCAACTGGGAGCCGGAGATCAAGCACGAGTTTTCCACCGAGCTGCCCATGCGAATAGAAGTGGTGGGCACCTATCATGAGATCGGCAAGTTCACGGCAGACATGGCGGCCTTGCCAAGGATTGTCATTCTGGAGTCGTTCACACTGGGTCAGGGCAAGGAGCAGGATGACATGATCGCCATGTCGATGCTGGCCAAGACCTATAAATACAACGGCAAGACGGTGGAGCAGAAAAAATGAGGATACTCTGCGTTCTGTTGCCGGCATTGTTGCTGACGGCCTGCGGCGGTCAGGATGACATGGATAATTACGTGGCCGATGTGAAGGCCAGAAAGCCGGTTCCCATTGAACCGCTTCCCGAAATAAAGCCCTTCTCTCCCATGGCTTATCATCTCAGTGATCAGCGCAGTCCCTTCATCGCTCCCCAGCCCGAGGCCAGCAGTGCCAAGACGGATGCCAAGGTGAAACCGGATTGCGCCCAGATTGTCGCCAACAGAGAGAAAGAGGTGCTGGAGAACTATTCACTGGCCAGCCTGAGCATGCAGGGTTCCCTTGGCAAGCAGGGGCAGCTGTGGGCCCTGATCAGAACGCCGGATGGTCAGTCCATCCGGGTGGGCCTCAACCAGCATATGGGGCTGGATCAGGGGCGGGTGATCAGGATCACTGACACTTATGTGGATTTGATTGAGACTATACCGGACGGCAAGGGATGCTGGGTGACTCGAGAAACCCAGCTGGGCATGGCCAATCTTGAAGCAAAACGATAATCAGGGATGAACTGCAATGAGAACAACAATAGGTAAGGCAACCAGAGTGGCCCTGCTGTTTTGCGTCGGTGCATGGGGCCAGGCCTGGGCGGTGGCCACCCTGCAGGAGGTCAAAGTCAATCCGCTGATGGCCGATCAACTGCTGCTGGAGCTGAGTTTCAGTGAACCGGTCAGCGGGTTTACCGATCGGCTCTCCTATGAACCCAACCAGTTGCTGCTGCATGTGCCGGGGGCGGTGGGGGCACTCAACGTGAATCCCCTGCCCATCAAGCAGCAGGGGGTGGATAACATCAAGGTAGAGGGCAAGGGGGCGGGTCTCGATATCAAGATTGCGCTCGATCAACTGACTCCCTATCAGGTGCACCAGCAGGGCAACAAGCTGTTGGTTGCATTGGGGGACAAGGCGGCCATGCCGCTGCCAACCACGACCTCTTCCTCCGGGCTGGTGGCTCCCCAGCCGAATTCGTCCGCCCTTATCAATACCCTGCCGGCAACCTCGTCGGCATTGATCAATAGCCAGCAGCTTGCCCGCCAGAGTGCTCCGGTGGTGGCGCCGGTTGCCAGCAAACCTGTGTTGCCAACCCCGCAAACTTCGGCCAGTGGCGCTTACTTCAACTCCGTCAAAGGCGTGGATTTTCGACGTGGCAAGGACGGACAGGGGGAATTTCTGGTGACGCTGGATAACAGCTCAGCCGCCGTGGACGTCAGCAGCCGCGGTCAGACTGTGCTGGCCAAGTTTCACGGCACCCGGGTTCCGGACGACCTGCTCAATCTGATCAATGTGCAGGATTTTGCCACCCCTGTTTCTCAGGTTGAGGTGTTTCGTCAGGGCAATGACACCCTGTTCGAGCTGTCGGTCAACGGTCAGTTTGATTATCGCTACGACCAGGCAGACAAGATGTTCATCGTCGAGGTGAAAAAGCGCACCGCGGCGAGTTCCGGGAAGCAGTATCAGGGCAAACCCATCTCCCTCAATTTTCAGGATATTCCGGTCAGAACCGTGTTGCAGCTCATCGCGGATTTCAACAATCTCAACCTGGTGACCACGGACTCGGTGTCGGGCAACATCACCCTGCGGCTGGATGGGGTGCCCTGGGAGCAGGCCCTCGACATCATTTTGAAGGTGCGTGGACTCGACAAGCAGCTGGACAACAACATTCTGCTGGTTGCACCGGCGGAAGAGATAGCCGCCCGTGAGAAACAGCAGCTGGAGAGCCGCAATCAGGTCGCCGATCTGGCCCCGCTCTACACCGAATACCTGCAGATAAACTATGCCAAGGCATCCGAGGTGGCGGCGCTGCTTTCGTCTGAAAGCACCAAGCTGCTCTCTGCCAAGGGGGCGGTGAGCGTGGATGAGCGGACCAACGTGCTGGTAGTCAAGGACACCGCCGACGTCATCAGCAACATCAAGCGCATGCTGGATATTCTGGATATCCCGGTCAAGCAGGTGGTGATCGAAGCGCGCATGGTGACCATAGACGACGGTTTCGACGAGGCACTCGGGGTGCGCTGGGGGGTGACCAAGAACGACGGTCACGGCAACAGTACCTCTGGTACCATCGAGGGCAATGATGGTTCCGGCAACAACAACGGTGGCTCGACCATTACCCGCCCCGGGGTGGACGATCGGTTGAACGTCAACCTGCCGGTGACCAATGCCGCCGGTACCCTGGCCTTCCAGGTGGCGCGGCTGGCGAACGGCACCTTGTTGGATCTCGAGTTGTCGGCACTGGAGAAGGAGAGCAAGGCCGAGATCATCGCCAGTCCCCGGGTGACCACGGCCAACCAAAAGCCGGCGCTGATCGAACAGGGGACCGAGATACCCTATGTGGAGTCCTCTTCCAGTGGGGCTACCTCGGTCACCTTCAAAAAAGCTGTGCTGAGTCTCAAGGTGACACCGCAGATCACCCCTGACAACAGGGTGATCCTGGATCTGACCGTGACCCAGGACACCAAGGGTGAAACCGTACCTACCGGTACCGGCGATGCCGTCTCCATCAACGCCCAGTCGATCACCACCCAGGTGCTGGTCAACAATGGCGAGACGCTGGTGCTGGGCGGTATCTATCAGCAGACCATTACCAACGATGTGACCAAGGTCCCCCTGCTGGGTGATATCCCGGGTCTGGGGGTGCTGTTTCGCAAGACGACCAGCGCGAACAAAAAGCGGGAGCTGCTGATTTTCGTGACACCGAAGATAGTCACCGAGACTTTCTGAAGACTTTACATGTGAAGGTAAAACACATATAACCTTACGCCCCAATGAGGCTGGGGCGTAAGGGCTGCGGTTGCCAGTCCTGATTTCTATTGAGATAATCCCCCTCCTGATCCATCGCAAGATAAGGTTCATAGGTACCCCGATCGAGAGTTTGTCGGGGTCGTACAGTTTGTAATTACTAACGAAAAGACATGGCTGAGAAACGCAATATTTTCCTGATAGGTCCCATGGGTGCGGGCAAGAGCACCATAGGTAGACATCTGGCAGAACAACTGCATATGGAGTTTTTCGACTCAGATCATGAGATTGAGCGCCGCAGTGGTGCCGATATCGGCTGGGTGTTCGATGTTGAAGGCGAAGAGGGTTTCCGGATCCGCGAAGAGAAGGTCATTGGTGACCTTTCCGAACAGCAGGGTATCGTGCTGGCAACGGGTGGCGGTGCCATCAAGAGCCGTGAAACACGCAACAAACTATCTGCTCGCGGCATCGTGGTGTACCTCGAGACCACCATTGAGAAGCAGCTGGCCCGGACGCAACGTGACAAACGTCGCCCGCTGCTGCAAACCGAAGAGCCGCCGCGCGAGGTACTCGAGCGTCTGGCGCAAGAGCGCAACGCCCTGTACGAAGAAGTGGCTGACTTTGTCATCCAGACTGATGACCAGAGCGCAAAAGTTGTTGCCAATCAAATCGTCAAGTTGATCGGCATGTAATCAAGAGGACGTCCATGGAAAGGTTGAAGGTCGAACTGGGTGAACGCAGCTATCCCATCGAGATAGCGGCAGGTCTGTTGCAGCATGCAGAGGTGCTGACGCAAACCATCAAGGGCAAGCGGGTCATGATAGTGACCAACACCGTTGTCGCCCCCTTGTATCTTGAGCGCATTACCCAGCAGCTGTCCGGTTATCAGGTTGAACACCTGATCCTGCCGGATGGCGAGGCCTACAAGAACCTGGCAACCTTCGAGCGGATCATGTCCGCTCTGCTGGAAACCAACCATGGCCGTGATACCACTCTGATCGCCCTGGGGGGCGGTGTGATAGGCGACGTGGTCGGCTTTGCTGCGGCAAGCTACCAGCGTGGCATTCCTTTCATTCAAGTGCCTACCACACTGCTCTCCCAGGTTGACTCCTCCGTCGGCGGCAAGACCGCCGTCAACCATCCTCTCGGCAAGAACATGATCGGGGCCTTCTATCAGCCCAAACACGTGGTCATCGACACCGAGTGCCTTCAGACCCTGCCTGCCCGTGAATTCGCCGCCGGCATGGCCGAGGTGATCAAGTACGGCATCATCTGGGATGTCGAATTCTTCTGCTGGCTCGAAGCCAACATGTCCCGTCTGCAGGCGCAGGAGCCGGCCGCGCTGGCCTATGCCATCCGCCGTTGCTGCGAAATCAAGGCCGACGTGGTCGGTCAGGACGAGACCGAGCATGGAGTGCGTGCCCTGCTCAACCTGGGTCATACCTTCGGCCATGCCATCGAAGCCGAAAAGGGCTACGGCAACTGGCTGCACGGCGAAGCCGTGGCGGCGGGCACCATGCTGGCTGCCTGGACCGCACAGGCCCGTGGCGATTTGACCGAGCAGGACGTAGCCCGTATCAGGGCGCTGCTGCTGGCGGCCAATCTGCCGGTACAGGCCCCGCCCGAGATGGATTTTGCCGCCTTCATTCGCCACATGCGTCGCGACAAGAAGGTACTGGAAGGCAAACTGCGTCTGGTGCTGCCGGTCGGCATCGGTCATGCCCAGGTGGTGGCCGATGTCTCCGATGCTGAACTGCTGGCGGTGATCGAGTCTGGTCGTGACAAATAAACTGCTGAAGCTTCCTTCCCAGCGGCAGCTGGTTGACCGGCTGCTGCATCTGATTGAATTCAATCATCCTTTCATTTTTCTTTCCGGCAAACCCGGTAGTGGTCGCGGCACCTTGTGCCAGGACATGCTCGATCGTCTGCCTGAAAAAGTCCGCGTCGCCAGCCTGATCGGCAGTCCGGCCATGAAAATGGTGGACGTGCGTCAGCTGTTGCTGCCCCAGGTGGTGGCCCGCCCGCTGTTCAATCCACAGGATGCGCTGGCAGACAGCTTCTTTCGCATGCTGGAGGGCAAACCGGCCACATTGCTGCTGCTGATCGAACGGGCAGACGAGCTGCCTGCCGAACTGGTTGGCGAGCTGTGGAGCCTGTGCCGCCACAACGACACCCTGGCTGTGCCCCATCAGCTGGCGATCATGGTGTCCGGCAGTGACGTCTGGTGTCGCACCCAGAAGGCGTTGCTCAAAGGGCGTGCCATGCCGGCACTGGAGCTGGAAGTCGCGCCACTGAGCGCCCCCGAACAACGTATCTTCTTGTATGAGAAGGCCAAAGAGCTCAAGATCCCGACAGCCCTCTTGCCCAAGCCGAAAGTGGAAGAGATCCTGAAAGTGGCGAATGGACATCCGTCCACCATCATGCAGTTACTGGAGGATATCATGACCGACAGAAGGCCCAAGAAACGTCAGGCCGAGTTGCCCGTCAAGAAGATTGCGACCCTGCTGGCACTGGTTGCCGGCGGCCTGCTGGCCCTGAGTTATCTGCTGCCGGCCCTGTTCAGCAGTGACGACAAAGGGGCCGTGTCTGAACCCGCCCAGAGCACGGCGCTGCCGATCCCCGTGTCGGGTGGCGATCCGCTCACCGTCGGTGGCAGCAATACCAGCCAGAACGGCAATCAGAGTGTGAACAATGATGGTGCCGCCACCAATCAGGGTGGTGTGGTACGCGACTGGCAGCCTGATGCCAAGGCCTTGCCCAAGTCGGTGGAGAGCGACACGGTTACCACCGAATCGACCAACTACGAGGGGCGCCGGGTGGTGATCTCCGACGAGGTGGTCGAGAAGCTGATGAAGCAGCCCAACGTCAGCGGAGCCCTGCCCACGGCGGTGGTGGATGAGCTGACCGGTGCCGATTCCCGGGCGGCAGCCACCCAGGATGCGCCTGCCAAGCAGGCGGCCACACCTAATGCCACCGCCCAGCCGGCAACAGCCGCCAAGACCCAACCCGCGCAGGCTACCAGCAAGCCGGTGGTCAAACCGGCCGCCGCCGAGCCGGTGGCGACTCCTGCACCCAAGGTCGCGCTGACTCCCGCCGCCACCCTGAACAAGAAGCCGCGCAGCCATTACAGCATCCAGCTGATGGGGGCGAGCAACACTAAGGCGGTCGACAAGTTCGTGGCCGAGAATGGCCTTGCCGGCAAGATCTGGGTCTATCAGACCCAGTTCCGCGGCAGCCCCTGGTATGTGGTGCTGCAGGGGGACTATGCCAGCAGCAACCAGGCCAAGGCCGCCATTCGCAAGCTGTCGCCCGCCTTGCTGAAGGGTCAACCCTGGCCTAAGTCGTTTGCGCAGGTACAAAAAGAGTTGAAGCAATAGCCATTTTGGCCGGGAAGGGGGTAGAATCGTCCCCCTTTTTTGGTCGATGCCTTCTTAACACCGGATTTCCATGAAAAAAACACGCGCTTTTTTAAAATGGGCCGGGGGAAAATACTCCCTGGTTGAAGAGATTGCCGAGCGTTTGCCGGCCGGGCGTGTGTTGCTGGAGCCCTTCGTCGGGGCCGGGTCGGTGTTTCTCAACACCGACTACGACGCCTATGTGCTCAACGACATCAATCCGGATCTGATCGGGCTTTACAACCACCTCAAGCAGACGCCGGACAGCTTCATCGCCGAGGCGCGCAAGCTGTTCGTGGCCGAGCACAACCACAAGGCCGCCTACTACCGGCTGCGTACCCAGTTCAATCAGGCTGATACCAGTTTCGAACGTGCTCTGCTGTTCCTGTTTCTGAACCGGCACGGTTTCAACGGCCTGTGCCGTTACAACAAGAAAGGGGGCTTCAACGTCCCGTTCGGTTCTTACAAGAAACCCTATTTCCCGGAAAAAGAGCTGTGGGCCTTCGCCGAGAAGGCGCAGAAGGCGACCTTCATCTGTGAAAGTTATGCCGACGCCATCCAGCGCGCCGAAGAGGATTGGGTCATCTATTGCGATCCGCCCTATGCGCCGCTTTCCACCACGGCGAGCTTCACCACCTATTCGGCCGGCGGCTTTACCCTGGACGATCAGGCCGTGCTGGCCAGACTGGCCCGCCACACCGCGGCCCGCAAAGGGGTGCCCGTGCTCATCAGCAACCACGACATCGAGCTGACCCGCGAACTCTATCGCGGTGCCCGCCTCGACGAGATCCTGGTCAAACGCACCATCAGCCGCAACGGTGGCACCCGCAACAAGGTAGCCGAGTTGCTGGCGCTCTATCCGCCCGGCATCGAGCCGGAGCAGGGCTACTACCCGAGCGACGCCGAACTGGCGCCACTCGGCTGAGACAGACGGCACCTTGGGTGCCGTTTTTTTATATCTCCCACGGGTGATGATGGCATTCGCTTTTTCCATACCGTGTGCGGGTCGTTTTCGGCGCTCGTTTGCGGTAAAATTGCGCCGCTTTTTCTGCCACGCTGCCAATGGATGACGCTGATGAAAGACTTTCTGATTGCCCCCTCGATCCTCTCCGCCGACTTTGCCCGTCTGGGGGACGATGTCGCCAAGGTGCTGGCCGCCGGTGCCGACGTGGTCCATTTCGACGTGATGGACAATCATTATGTGCCCAACCTGACCATAGGCCCCATGGTCTGTCAGGCCCTGCGTGACTACGGTATCGAAGCCCCCATCGACGTGCACCTGATGGTCAAGCCGGTGGATCGCATCATTCCCGACTTTGCCAAGGCCGGCGCCTCCCTCATCACCTTCCACCCGGAAGCGTCCGACCACGTCGACCGCTCCCTGGGACTCATCAAGGAGCTGGGCTGCCAGGCCGGTCTGGTGCTGAACCCGGCCACCCCGCTCACCTGCCTGGAATACGTGATGGACAAGCTGGACGTGATCCTGCTGATGTCGGTCAACCCGGGCTTCGGCGGCCAGAGCTTCATTCCCGGCACCCTCGACAAGCTGCGCCAGGTGCGCCGCCTGATCGACGAGAGCGGCCGTGACATCCGTCTCGAGATCGACGGCGGGGTCAAGGTGGAGAACATCCGTGAAATTGCCCAGGCTGGCGCCGACATGTTCGTGGCCGGGTCTGCCATCTTCAGCCGCCCGGACTACAAGGCGGTGATCGACGAGATGCGGGCGGAGCTCTCTCATGTCAAACGCTGAACGTGATTTTGACCTGGTGCTGTTCGATCTGGACGGCACCCTGATCGACAGCGCCCCGCAACTGGCGCTGGCGGTCAACCGTACGCTGACCGAGCTCGGGCTGGCCGAGGCCGACGAGGCCGTGGTGCGGACCTGGGTCGGCAACGGTGCCGACAAGCTGATCCAGCGGGCGCTGGACTATCGCGCGGCGCCCGAGCTGTTTGCCTGCGCCCGTCCGCTGTTTGACCGTCACTATCAGGCCTGCCTGCTGGAAGGGCTGGCCATGTATGACGGGGTTGAGCAGAGCCTGCGCCGCCTGCAGGCGCTGGGCTACCGGCAGGGGATCGTGACCAACAAGCCGAGCCACTTCGTGCAGCCGATCCTCGATGCCCTCGGCATCGCCGATTGCTTCGCGCTCTGGCTGGGGGGCAACTGCGTGCCGGTCAAGAAACCGAGCCCGGAACCGCTGCTGCTGGCCTGTCACGAGCTGGGCGTCAGCCCGTCGCGTACCCTGATGGTGGGCGACTCCGAAAATGACGTGCTGGCCGCTCAGGCCGCCGGCATGAAGGTGGTGGGGCTGACCTACGGCTACAACTACGGCCGTCCCATCGCAGATTCCCGCCCGGACTGGGTATGCGAACAGTTTGCCCAGCTCGACGCGCTGCTGGCCGAATAAGCTGGCCAGGCAGGCCGAATAACAAGGATCAACACTCTGATGACTAAACCTATCGTATTGAGCGGGGCCCAACCGTCGGGCCAGCTGACCATCGGCAACTACATGGGGGCCCTGCGTCAGTGGGTCAACATGCAGGATGACTTCGACTGCCTCTACTGCATCGTCGACTTGCACGCCATCACCACCCGCCAGGATCCGGCCGCCCTGCGCAAGGCCTGCCTGGACGCCGCTGCCCTCTATCTGGCGGTGGGGATCGATCCGGCCAAGAGCACCGTCTTCATCCAGTCCCACGTGCCGCAGCACGCGGAGCTCGGCTGGATCCTGAACTGCTACACCCAGATGGGCGAGCTGTCGCGCATGACCCAGTTCAAGGACAAGTCCGCCCGTTTCGAGAACAACGTCAACGTCGGCCTGTTCGGTTATCCGGTGCTGATGGCGGCCGACATCCTGCTCTATCAGGCCAATCAGGTGCCGGTGGGCAACGACCAGAAGCAACACCTGGAGCTGACCCGCGACATCTGCACTCGCTTCAACAACCTCTACGGCGAGGTGTTCACCCTGCCGGAACCCTTCATTCCGACCGAAGGCGCCCGGGTGATGAGCCTGCAGGATCCGACCAAGAAGATGTCCAAGTCGGATGACAACGAGGCCAACTTCATCGGCCTGCTGGAAGATCCCAAGCAGATCGTCAAGAAGATCAAGCGCGCGGTGACCGACTCCGACGAGCCGGCGGTGGTGCGTTTTGATCCGGAGAACAAGCCGGGGGTCTCCAACCTGCTGACCCTGATGTCCGGGGTGACCGGTCGCTCCATCCCCGAGCTGGAGCAGCATTTCGAAGGCAAGATGTACGGTCACCTCAAGACCGAAACCGCCGAGGCCGTGGTTGCCTTGCTGGAGCCGATCCAGGCGCGCTTCCACGAGCTGCGTCAGGATGAGGCTCATCTGCAGGCCATTTTGGCGGCAGGTGCACAAAAGGCGCGGGAAAGGGCTGAAAAAACCCTGGCCAGCGTATATGATGTAGTCGGCTTCGTTCCTCGAGCCTGACATACTGGGAAGGTGTAGTAGAAGAGAGCTGGGTATTTGCCTGGCTTTCTTTGTTTTACCCGACCTGCTATTCGTTGTTTTCATCTTCCAATTTCAAACGCGGGCGTCTGCCCCAAGAGTTAGCATGTCTGTCGAATCAAATACCATGATTGAAGAGTTGGGTGACAAGGGTCACTGGCTGCGCAAGTTCCGCAAGGCCAAGAACCTGCATACCCTGCAACTGATGGTCTCCAACGCCATCGACAAGCACCACAAAATCCCCGCCATCGCCGCCGCCATCTACCTGGCCGAGTGCCAGCGCGAGCGCGAGATGGAGCAGGGCCGCTATCTGGATCGTTAATTCTCTGCCCTGGTTGACCCATGCTGTTGTTGATCGATAACTACGACTCCTTTACCTGGAATCTGGTGCAATATTTTGGCGCCCTGGGACAGGAGGTGGTGGTGAAGCGCAATGACGAGCTGACGCTGGACGCCATCGCCCGGCTCTCTCCCCGCTATCTGGTGATCTCTCCCGGCCCTTGCACGCCAAACGAGGCGGGCATCTCTCTGGCGGCCATCTCCCGTTTTGCCGGCCAACTTCCCATTCTCGGCGTCTGTCTCGGTCACCAGTCCCTGGCCCAGGCGTTCGGCGCTCAGGTTGTACGTGCGCGCCAGATGATGCACGGCAAGACCTCGCTCATTCGCCATCGGGGGGAGGGAGTCTTCAAGGGGCTCAACGACCCGTTGCGGGTCACCCGCTACCATTCGCTCATCGTGGAGCGCGACACCCTGCCCGATTGTCTCGAGATCACCGCCTGGAGCGAACATGCCGACGGCAGCCCGGACGAGATCATGGGCCTGCGCCATAAGCAGTTGAATATAGAGGGGGTTCAGTTCCATCCGGAGAGCATTTTGAGCGAACAGGGCCATCAATTGCTGGCCAATTTTCTGGCAAATTCCTGACAAGTCGTGATCGGCCTCTCAAAATCGTGATGAGGCCAAAAATATTTTCCCTGACACTTTATTCACCTGCCTCCCTGTCCAAATTATCTCTTGCCAACACCCCCTGAGCCGTTATGCAATGCGGTTGCCTAAAATCTCACGGGCAATCGAACATTGTTCCCTGTAACGCGCTTTGTTGCAGACTTTTAGCTTTTTTTCTGTGACAATGCCGATGTGTTTACATGGATTTAACTTTTGGGCGGTGGATTATTCTGTCGCCAGATCGAAGGAGAGCAATATGTCAGAGTTGTTGGCAGTGACACGTGAAGTGTTTGATGAAGTGATGGTTCCCAACTATGCGCCCGCCAAGATCATCCCGGTGCGTGGTGAAGGGTCACGTGTCTGGGATCAGGAAGGCCGTGAGTATGTGGACTTCGCCGGCGGGATCGCCGTCAATGGCCTGGGCCATTGCCATCCCAAGCTGGTAGAGGCCCTGAAAACCCAGGGCGAGAAGCTGTGGCACCTCTCTAACGTGATGACCAACGAGCCGGCCCTGCGCCTGGCCAAGAAGCTGGTCGCCGCTACCTTCGCCGACAAGGTCTATTTCTGCAACTCCGGTGCCGAAGCCAACGAAGCCGCCCTCAAGCTGGCCCGTCGCTACGCCATCGAGAAGTTTGGCGCCCACAAGACCCAGATCATCGCCTTCCATCAGGGTTTCCACGGTCGTACCTTCTTTACCGTCAGCGTCGGCGGCCAGGCTGCCTACTCCGATGGCTTCGGTCCCAAGCCCGCTGACATCACCCACGTGGCTTACAACGATCTGGCCGCACTGGCCGAGGTCATCTCCGACAATACCTGCGCCGTGGTGATGGAGCCGCTGCAGGGCGAGGGCGGCATCATTCGTCCCACCGACGAGTTTGCCAAAGGGGTGCGCGAGCTGTGCGACCAGCACAACGCCCTGCTGATCTATGACGAAGTGCAATCCGGCGTCGGCCGTACCGGCGATCTGTTTGCCTACATGGGTCTGGGCGTCACGCCGGACATCCTCACCAGCGCCAAGGCACTGGGCGGCGGCTTCCCCATCGGCGCCATGCTGACCACCACCGAAATCGCCTCCCACCTGAAAGTGGGCACTCACGGCTCCACCTACGGCGGCAACCCGTTGGCCTGTGCGGTGGCCGAGGCGGTGATCGACGTGATCAACACCCCGGAAGTGCTCAGCGGCATCAAGCAGCGCGAGCAGCTGTTCCGCGAAGGGCTGGAAGCCATCAACGCCAAGTACCACTGCTTCAGCGAAGTGCGCGGCAAGGGCCTGCTGCTGGGCGCCGTGCTGAACGACGACTACAAGGGGCGTTCCCGCGACTTCCTGCTGGCCTCCATCGATCAGGGCCTGATGGCGCTGGTTGCCGGCACCAACGTGGTGCGCTTCGCGCCGTCCCTGGTGATTCCGGAAGCGGACATCAAGGAAGGGCTGGCCCGGTTCGAGAAAGCGGTTGCCCAGGTGGTTAACGCCTGATCCAAATTGAGGTGGGGAACCCGCCCGGCAGGAGCCGGGCCCCCACCTGTCGTCAATGAAAGGGAGTTGTCATTTATGTTGGTTATCCGTCCCATCGAGCAAAAAGATTTTGCCGGTCTCAAGACCTGTGCCATCGAATCTGGCACCGGCATGACCTCGTTGCCCGTCAACGATGAACTGCTGCAGCGCAAGATAGACGCCTCCACCCAGACCTTCTCGGACAAGCCTGCGGGCAAGGGTGACTGCCTCTATTTCTTCGTCGCCGAGGATCTGGAGACCGGCGAAATGGTCGGTACCTGCGCCATCGATGCGGCCGTGGGCCTGTCCCAGCCGTTCTACAACTATCACATCGGCAAGGTGGTGCACTCTTCCCCCAAGCTCGGCATCTACAACGTGGTGGAGACGCTCACCCTCTCCAACGACTACACCGGCAATTCCGAGCTCTGCACCCTGTTTCTGCGCGAATGCGCCCGCGAGGGGCTCAACGGCCGTCTGCTCTCCAAGCACCGCTTTCTGTTCATGGCCGAACACCCCGAGCTGTTTGACGAAACCGTCTTCGCCGAGATGCGCGGCGTCTCCGATGGCGATGGTCACAGCCCCTTCTACGAGTGGCTGCAAAAGCATTTCTTCTCGATGGATTTTCCCACCGTCGACTATCTCACCGGTATCGGCAAGAAGCGTTTCATCGCCGAGCTGATGCCCAAGTACCCCATCTACGTCAATCTGCTGAGCAACGAGGCGCGCGCCGTCATCGGTCAGACCCACGAGAAGACCCGCCCGGCCATCAAGATGCTGCAGGACGAAGGATTCGTGAATCGCGGCTATGTCGACATCTTCGATGCCGGCCCCACTGTCGAGTGCGACGTGAAGAACATTCGCAGCGTGCGCCGCAGCCAGAAGCTGCGGGTACTGGTGGGCGAGCCCATCGGCGGCAAGACCCACCTGATCTGCAACACCCGCTACGAGCACTACCGCGCCTGCTACGGCAACATCCGGGTCGATCTCGACAAGCACGAGGCCATCATTCCGCCCAAGATGGCGGCGGCGCTCAAGGTGCAGGATGGCGACATGGTGCGTGCCGTCGATCTCGACTGATCCGGCTGGCGACGAAACCGAATATGAAACAGGCAGCCTCGGCTGCCTGCATACCACAGGGAGTGATTGGATGACTCATTTAGTGCAGTTTATCGACGGTCAGTGGCTAGCCGGTGAAGGCAAGCCGTTCGAATCAAAGGATCCGGCCAAGAATCAGGTGATCTGGCAAGGGGAGGCCGCCAGCGCCGCCCAGGTTGATGCCGCCGTCAAGGCCGCCCGCCAAGCCTTCTATCATTGGTCCGATCTGGCCCTCAACGATCGTCTGGCCATCGTGCGCCACTACGCCGACCTGCTTGGCGAGCACAAGGAGGCGCTGGCCCTGACCATCGCCCGCGAGACCGGCAAGCCGCTGTGGGAGACCCGTACCGAGGTCGCCGCCATGCAGGGCAAGATTGCCATCTCCATCCGCGCCCATGACGAGCGCACCGGCACGGTGGAGAACCCCATGCCGGGCGCCAAGGCATTCGTGCGCCACAAGCCCCACGGCGTGGTGGCGGTGTTCGGCCCCTACAACTTCCCGGGCCACCTGCCCAACGGCCATATCGTGCCGGCGCTGATCGCCGGCAATACCGTGGTGTTCAAACCCTCCGAGCTGACCCCCATGGTGGCTGAAGCCATGCTGAAGGTGTGGCAGGAGGCGGGACTGCCCAAGGGCGTGCTCAACCTGGTGCAGGGCGAGGTGGACACCGGCAAGGCGCTGGCCGGTAACCCGGACATCGACGGCCTCTTCTTCACCGGTTCATCCCGCACCGGCCACTTCCTGCACCAGCAATTTGCCGGCCAGCCGGGCAAGATCCTGGCCCTCGAGATGGGTGGCAACAACCCGCTGATCGTGAAAGAGGTGAGCGACATCGACGGCGCCGTCCATGCCATCGTGCAGTCCGCCTTCATCACCTCGGGCCAGCGCTGCACCTGCTCGCGCCGCCTGTTTGTCGAGCGCGGTGCGCGGGGCGATGCTCTGGTCAAGCGCCTGGTGGAGGTGGTCGGCCAGATCAAGGTCGGCCTCTATGACGCCGCCGAGCAGCCGTTCATGGGTGCCATGATCAGCGAGAAGGCAGCACTGGGCATGGTCGAGGCGCAAGCCAACCTGCAGCGCCTCGGTGGCGAGAGCCTGCTTACCCTCAAGCACCTGGAAGCGGGCACCGGCTTCGTCTCCCCGGGCATCATAGACGTGACTGCAGTCAAGGCGCTGCCGGATGAAGAGTACTTCGGCCCGCTGCTGCAGCTCATTCGCTACGACGACTTCGATGCCGCTATCGAGAAGGCGAACGCCACCAGCTTCGGCCTCTCGGCCGGCCTGCTCGGCGACAGCGAGGCGGACTGGAACCACTTCTTCAAGCGCATTCGCGCCGGCATCGTCAATTGGAACAAGCCCATCACCGGTGCCTCCAGTGCCGCCCCGTTCGGCGGCATCGGCGCCTCCGGCAACCACAGAGCGAGCGCCTACTACGCCGCCGACTACTGTGCGTATCCGGTCGCTTCCGTCGAAGACAGCAAGGCCGCCATGCCGGATCAGCTGTCTCCCGGCCTGAGCTTCTGACAACAACGAAAAGGGGGGCACCTCAGGGTGCCCCTGTCTGTACCCGCAATCAAAGGAAAGAGAGATGCAAAAGGATATCGACACCCTGTTCAGTCATCTGTGGGACAACTACATCAAGGTGACCCCGAGTGCCCACAAGGTGCACACCCTGCTGGGGGGCGGTGAACCCATCGTCAACGATCACGTGGCGTTTCGTACCTACAACCTGCCCAAGCTGGGGCTGGAGAAGTTGGCGGCCCACTTCCTGGCGCTCGGCTACGAGCAGAAGGGCGAGTACGTGTTCAAGGCCAAGAAGCTCTACGCCAAGCACTTCGAGCACAAGGATCCGGACGCTCCCAAGGTGTTCATCAGCGAGCTGAAGGTAGAAGAGCTCTCCGAAGGCGCCCAGGCCATCATCCACAAGCTGGTGGATCAGGTGCCCGATCATCTGACCGATACCGCCGCCTTCCTCTATGCCGGTGCGCCCTGGCAGGTCTCCTATGCCGACTATCAGACCCTGCTGGCGGAGAGCGAGTATGCGGCCTGGATGGCGGCCTGGGGTTATCGCGCCAACCACTTCACCGTCAACATCAACCGCCTGCGGGATTTCGACACCATAGAGCAGGTGAATGCAGCCCTGAAAGCGGCCGGCTTTGTGCTCAACAGCGTGGGCGGCGAGGTGAAAGGGGACCCGCAGGTGATGCTGGAGCAATCCTCCACCATGGCCGACAAGGCGGACGTGGCCTTCAGCGACGGTGTGCGCACCATCCCGAGCTGCTTCTACGAATTCGCCCTGCGCTACCCGCAGGCCGACGGCGTGCTCTACCCGGGCTTCGTCGAGGCCTCGGCCGACAAGATCTTCGAATCCACCAACGCCATGTAAGGCGGGGCCGGCTCATGCCGGCACTGCTGCATGCAAAACGCCTCCCTTGTGGAGGCGTTTTTGTCCTTGCTGACACAGAGTGTTGGGCCTAGCGCTGGTAGAGCTCCCCCTCCAGCACCAGTACCGTCTCCATTCCGGCGGCGCGACCCGCCTGCAGGCCGATCTGGGTGTCTTCGAACACCAGGCAGTTGGCGGGGTTGGCCCCCAGCTGCTCGGCCACTTGCAGGAAGGTGTCGGGGTGGGGCTTGTGGTTGACCACGTCGTCGGCGCTCACCACCACCTGGATATAGGCATCGAGCCCGGTGCTTTTGAGGATCGACTCCGCCTGATTGCGCGGCGAGCCCGTGCCGATACCCATGGGGACCTTGCCGTGACAGCGCCTGACCAGCTCCCACATGGCAGGAAAGACGCTCACTTGCTGGATATGCTCCATGTAGAGGGCCACCTTGCGGCGGGTGAAGGCCTCCACGTCTATTGTCAGGCCGTGCTGTTCGGCCAGGATGGCGACGATCTTGCGGGTGGGAATGCCGCCGTACTCGTTGAGCTGGGCGCGATCGAAGGGCAGGCCAAACTCGGCGCTGGTGGCTTCCCAGGCATCCAGGTGGCGCGGCATGGAGTCCACCAGGGTGCCGTCCATATCGAAAATCAGGGCGTCGTACTGCTCAAACCGGAACTGCTCGGACATGGGGCTGCTTCCTCTCGGGGTAAAAGGGCAGCCTACCAGAGCGGGGGGCACATTGCCGCGACCGGGGTCATGCTTGCCGGCACGGATGCCCTGGTTTTGGTCATCTGCCGGTGATGTATGAGACAATAACAAGTTCTGCGCCGCAGACGCTGGAGCAACAAAGGAGCGAGCCCGTCTTATGTCCCCCAAAACCATCTTCTCGAGCGTGGCCCTGGTGATCGCGCTGGGTTCACTGGAAAAGAGCATAGTCACCACCCCGCTGCCCATCATCGGGGCCGAGCTCAATGCCGGCGCCGCCCTCACCTGGGTGGTCACCGCCTACTTGCTGGCGGCCACCGCCGCCCTGCCCATCTACGGCAAACTGAGCGACATGTTCGGTCGCGTGCGCATGCTCAACATCGGCATTGGCCTGTTTCTGGCCGGCTCGGTGGCCTGCGGCCTGGCCCAGGATTTGCCGACCCTGCTGGCCGCCCGGGTGCTGCAGGGGCTGGGGGGCGGCGGCCTGATCGCGCTCGCCTTCACCGTTATCGCCGACAGCATACCGCCGCGGGAGGTGGGCAAGTATCAGGGCTACATCTCGGCGGTCTACGCGGTTTCCAGCATTGCCGGCCCCTTGCTCGGCGGCTATTTCACCGAGCAGCTCAGCTGGCGCTGGATCTTCTGGATCAACCTGCCGCTTGGGGCCATCGCCCTCTGGCTGGTGAACCGCAACCTGGGCCACCTCAATGTGCGTCGTCACAGCCGCTTCGACTGGAAGGGGGCGGCGCTGCTCATCACTGTCACCACTCTCACCCTGTTGCTGCTCTCGCCGGAGGCGGCGCTGCCCGCCATCTGGCTCGCGGCCGCGCTAGTGGTGGCCCTGTTGTTGCTGGTGCTGATCGAGCGGCGGGCCCACGACCCCATCTTGCCGGCCCACCTGGCGCGTCAGCCCGGTTATCTGGTGAGCGTGCTGCTGGCGCTGGCCTCGCAACTGCTGATGTTCGCCGTGCTGGTCTACCTGCCGCTGCAGATGCAGTGGCAGAAAGGGATGAGCGCTAGCGACAGCGGCGAGATCATGGTGATCTTCATGGTCTGTATCACGGCGGGGGCCTTCGTCGGCGGCAAGCTGATCGGTCACACCGGCTACTACAAGCGTTTCGTGGTGGTGGGGTTCGCCCTGGCGGCGCTGGCCCTGTGGCAGATCCACTTTGACGTCTGGATCAGGCTGGGGCTGGCGTTTGCCGGCATCGGCCTTGGCCTGGTGCTGCCCGCGCTCTCGGTGGTGGTGCAAAACGCCCTGCCGCGGGAAGATCGCGGCATCGGCATGTCGCTGTTCAACTTCGGCCGCGAGCTGGGGGGCGCGGTCGGGGTGGCCATCTGCGCCGTGCTGTTCCACTCCGCCCTGCCAGCGGGCAGCAGCCACAACCTGGCCAGCCTGAGCCCGGTCGAGCTGGCGCCTGGCTTCAGCGCCACCTATATCGGCATGGCGCTGATCGCCAGTGCCGCCCTGCTGGTCACCCTGCTGGCGTTGAAGCGCCACGAGCTGGCCGACATGCCTGCCTGATGGCTGCCAGCCGATAAAAAGAGGGCTCCCCGCGGGGAGCCCTCTTTATTGGTGGCAACTTGATCGCTTACTCCTGCGCCGGCGCCTCCTTGCCGGCCAGCTGGCTCAGCCAGGCGAAGCGGCGGTGGGCATCCTCCTGCGCCTCCTCATAGAGCCGGCTGGCCACCTCCGGCAGCTGGCGGGTGAGGCGCTCGAAGCGGGGCTCCTGCTGCAGGGTGTCGGCAAGCGACGCGCTGGGGGCGCGGGAGTCGAGCGCCAGCGGCGCCTTGCCCTCCTCCTTGCGGCGCGGATCGTAGCGGTAGAGCGGCCAGAAACCGGTGGCGGTCAGCTGCTTCATCTGCTCGTGGCTCTGGGCCAGATCGTAGCCGTGCTCCTCGCAGGGGCTGTAGGCGATGATGAGGGAGGGGCCCGGGTAGGCCTCCGCCTCCTGGATCGCCTTCACCGTCTGGTTCATCTGGGCGCCGAGGGAGATCTGCGCCACGTAGACGTGACCGTACATCATCACGTTGGCACCGAGATCCTTGCGCCCCTTGCGCTTGCCCTGCTCGCCAAACTTGGTGATGGCGCCGAGCGGGGTGGCCTTGGACTGCTGGCCGCCGGTGTTGGAGTAGCATTGGGTGTCGAGCACCAGCACGTTGATGTTCTCCCCCAGGCTCAGCACATGATCCAGCCCGCCGTAACCGATGTCGTAGGCCCAGCCGTCGCCGCCGATGAGCCAGACCGATTTCTCCACCAGGTAGTCCGCATCACGGGCCAGCTCCCGGGCCGCGGCGTCGGTGCGCCCCTCCAGCAGTGCGCGCAGCTGCGCGATATGGGCCCGCTGCTCGGCGACCGGCAGGCTGGCGTCCTGCAGCCCCTGCTGCAGCTCGGCCGGGACGGCGTCTCCCAGGCTCGCCAGCAGGCGACGTACCCGCTTGCGATGCTGATCCACGGTGAGCCGAAAGCCCAAGCCAAATTCGGCGTTGTCCTCGAACAGGGAGTTGGCCCAGGCTGGGCCGCGCCCGTCGGCATTGGTGGTGTAGGGGGTGCTGGGCAGGTTGCCGCCATAAATCGACGAGCAGCCGGTGGCGTTGGCGATGAGCAACCTGTCCCCGTAGAGCTGGGTCAGCAGCTTGATGTAGGGGGTCTCGCCGCAGCCGGAACAGGCACCCGAGTATTCAAACAGCGGCGAGATGAGCTGGGAGGTGCGGATGTCGATGCGCTCCAGCTGCTCGGCGCTGCGCTCGGGCAAGTCCAGGAAGAAGTCGTAGTTGGCCTTCTGGGCCTCGAGGTGATCCAGCCGCGATTCCATGTTGATCGCCTTGCGGCTCGGCTCGGCGCGATCCTTGGCCGGGCACACCTCGACGCAGAGGTTGCAGCCGGTGCAATCCTCAGGCGCCACCTGCAGCACGTACTGCTGGCCGCGCATGTCGCGGGCCTTCACATCCAGCGCATCCAGGGTGGCCGGCGCATCGGCCATGACTGCCTTGTCCACCACCTTGGCGCGGATGGCGGAGTGGGGGCAGGCGGCGACGCAGTAGTTGCACTGGGTGCAGAGGTCTGCCTGCCAGATGGGCACCTCCTTGGCGATGTTGCGTTTCTCCCAACGGGTGGTGCCCACCGGCCAGGTGCCGTCTGGCGGGAAGGCGGAGACCGGCAGGCTGTCGCCAAGCCCCGCCAGCATGGCGGCGGTGACGGTTTGCACGAAGTCAGGCGCCTTGGGGGAGACCACTGGCGGGCGGGGCCGACTGCCGGCCTCCATCTCGCCGAGGGGCACCTGGGTCAGGGCTGCACAGGTGGCGGCGAGGGCCTGCCAGTTGCGCTCGACCAGCGCCTGCCCCTTGCTGCCGTAGCTGTTGGCGATGGCCTGTTTTAGCAGCCGGATGGCCTCATCCAGTGGCAGGATGGCGGTGAGCTGGAAGAAGGCCATCTGCATGACGGTGTTAATGCGCTGGCCGAGTTGGCAGTCGCGGGCAATCTTGGCGGCGTTGATGGTGTAGAGACGGGCCCCCTTCTCGCGCAGGGCATGTTGCACCTCGAGGGGGAGGCGGCCCCAGAGCTCGGCCGCACCATAGGGGCTGTTCAGGAGGAAGATGCCCCCCGTCTTGAGCCGCTCCGCCATCTGGTAAAGGTCGATGAACTGCCACTGGTGGCAGCCGACGAAGTCTGCCTCCTCCACCAGGTAGGCCGACCGCAGCGGCCGCGTTCCCACCCGCAGGTGGGAGACGGTGAGGCCACCCGCCTTCTTGGAGTCGTAGACGAAGTAGCCCTGGGGGTAGAGCTCGGTGTGGTTGCCGAGGATCTTGATACTGTTCTTGGCCGCCGACACGGTGCCATCGCTGCCAAGGCCGTAGAACAGTGCCTCCAGCTTGAGGTGGCTGGCCGGGGGCACTGAGGTCGGCAGCGGCAGGGAGAGGCCGGTGATGTCGTCAAAGATGCCGACGGTAAAGCGCGGGCGCGGGTTAGCCAGCGCCAGCTCGTCAAACACCGCCTGCACGCAGGCCGGGCCGAACTCCTTGGAAGAGAGGCCGTAGCGTCCGCCGATGACCCGCGGCAGGCTGGCCCGCGCACCCCGGCTGACCGCCTCGGCCAGCGCCGCCATCACGTCCAGATAGAGGGGCTCGGCCAGGGCGCCCGGCTCCTTGGTGCGATCCAGCACCGCTATCTTGCTGGCGCTCTTCGGAATGACCGCCAGCAGGTGCGCGGCCGAGAAGGGGCGGTAGAGGCGCACCTTCACCAGCCCCACCTTCTCCCCTTGGGCCAGCAGGTGTTCGATCACTTCCTCACAGGTGCCGATGGCGGAACCCATCAGCACCAGCACCCGCTCGGCTTCTGGGTGACCCAGGTATTCGAACGGCCGGTAGCTGCGGCCGGTCTGCGCGCCGAAGGCGTCCATCGCCTCGCTCACGTGGCGATAGCCCTCGTCATACCAGGGGTTGCTCGCCTCCCTACACTGGAAATAGGTGTCCGGGTTGGCGGCGGTGCCGCGAATTACCGGCTTGTCGGGGGTCAGCGCCCGCTCCCGATGGGCACGGATCGCCTCGGCGGGCAGCAGGGCGCGCAGGGTGTCGTCAGCGAGCGGCACTATTTTGGCTATCTCGTGGGAGGTGCGAAAACCGTCGAAGAAGTGGATGAAGGGGAGTCGGCTGTTGAGGCTGGCCACCTGGGAGATGAGGGCGAAGTCCTGCGCCTCCTGCACATTGCTGGCGCAGAGCAGGGCGCAGCCGGTCTGGCGCACCGCCATCACGTCAGAGTGGTCACCGAAGATCGACAGGGCGTGGGTCGCCACGGTGCGCGTCGCCACGTGCAGCACGAAGGGGATGAGTTGACCCGCCAGCTTGTAGAGGTTGGGGATCATCAGCAGCAGCCCCTGGGAGGAGGTGAACGAGGTCGCCAGCGCTCCGGTCTGCAGGGCGCCGTGGACGGTGGCGATGGCGCCCCCCTCCGACTGCATCTCCACCACTCGCGGCACATCCCCCCACAGGTTGGCACTGCCCTGGCTCGCCCAGGCCGACGACTGCTCGGCCATGGCGGAGCTGGGGGTGATGGGATAGATGGCGATCACTTCGCTGGTGCGATAAACCACGGAGGCAACGGCGCTGTTGGCGTCCGTCGTTAGCATGTCGTGTTTCATTCTCAAACCTTGGTTGCACAGTCGGCGTGGGTACGCAAACGACAAAAGAGACCGGGCCTTGCCCCGGGGGAGCGAAAGCGTGCTGTGCCCTTCCTTGTGGCAATCTGTGTCACTGGCCTGTGACGGTGAATTCGCTGATCCCGCGTTGGGGTGAATCAACGTTGCGGCAAGAAAAATATGTGATGGAACGTTAATATGAGTAATGTTTTGCCGTTGTGATTGTCAATCTTCAAATTTATCCGCTCGATGAATTAAGGCTTCATATTTATTAAGCAAGAGTTGGCATTGCCAAAATAAATATCTGGTGAATCAGACCATCCTGTTTATGGGGGAATAGATGCCAATGCGTCCCTGCACTGGCATGAAATAATGGCAATCAGGAGGTCATCACTCTCTTGTCATTAAAATTTGTCGGACCAGCCCAGCTGCTGAAAAATCTGCTTTGATTTTTCTCCTTTCAGATATTCTGCAAATTGTTGGGCATCCTTGTCAGGATTATTCTTGAGAACAATGTTGACATCACGGTAAACCACGAATTTATCTTCAATCTTGACGACATCACCAAAGTCCGGATTGCTCTTTGCCCAGTCAATCCAGGTGATCCAGGCATCGACACGGGGATCTTCGAGAAATGCCTTGCGGGCGCTGCCGCTGTTGGGAGTGTATTGCACTATGTTGTTTCGAAAATCGGCCACCAGCTTGATGTCACCGGTGCGACCTATCATGTCTTCCCACACTCCGGTTCCCGAGGTGTTGCTGACCCCGGCACCCTCCGGCACGACTATGCCGATGCCCGGTTTGGCCAGATCGGCCAGCCCCTTGATGTGCTTGGGGTTACCCTTCTTGACCAGAATGATGGCCGGGCGCAGGTAGAGCGGGGTAATCTTGTTGATGTCGAACTGCTGCTGATGGTCGGTGGCGATCGCCAGGGCCGATTGCTCGGAGGCGCCGAACAGCATGTCGGCGTTTTTGCTGGCATCGTCATTCCAGGTCGCCTGCGGCCCGAAATGGACGTTCACCTTGATCCCCGTCTCCGCTTCAAAGGCGCTGCCTACCTTGATCAAGGCGGTGTGCGGCCCGCCGGGGCCATATAAGTTGACGTCCGCCAATGTGGCATAGCTGGTCAGCATGGTCACCAATGCGGAAGCCGTCATAAATATATGCTTTTTCATTATCTACACTCCTTTGGGACTGATGGTTCAAGCGAAAAGGACAGGTCGTTTATCGAATTTATTGCAACGAAAGATGTGCGGTGAAATATTTAATGGTCAGGCATCAATATTATTTAGAGCCGTGCAAGCCATGATTTAACATCTCTTCTTTCTTATATTCTGACGCCCACCATACCGGCAATGATGGCCAGCGCGAGGGCTGCCGAGCCGGCCAGTCCGGTGTACCACAGCAGCCTGATGCGGCTCGTTGCCACGCCGTGGGCCGCGAGCACCACCCGCAACCCGGCCAGCAGATGCGCCAGTACGAAGAAGACGCCGAGGGTGTAGTGGGGCACCAGGCGAATATTCCAGGGATCCATCAGCAGGCCCGCCTCACCACCGGTGGCAAAACTCCAGTCGGTCGGTATGCCGAGGAAGCTGCGGGCATAGATGAACACCGAGTTCATGTGCCCTAGCACGAACACCGACAGATAGACGCCAGAGGCGATCTGGAAGGTGGTCAGCCAGCCATGCGAGGTTTGGCTCCAGCGCCAGGCAAGGTAGAGACCTGAGCCGACCTGGAAGAGAAACGCCGCCACCAGCAGGGGTTCGACAACGCCGGCCCGGTAGACGGTGCGACCCGCCTCCATGACCCGGGCGTGAAGCTCGGGGCCGACCAGCCCGGTCAGGTGGTTGGCCAGGTGAAAGAGTACATAGCAACAGAGCACCAGTGCGCTGATGCCATGGGCGACGCGCCAGCGTCCCAGTCCGCTCACGGGACGGGCCTGCACTGCCTCTGTCTGGTGTGACTCCCACCCCAGCAGCATGGCGCCAACCCAGAACAGAGACCACACCAGCACATCGGGCAGCGGGCTGCCGACCAGCGCCTGCACCACTCCGAGCAGGACATAGAGGCTGGGGGCCGCCACGCTCAGGTAAGCCAGTCGACGCATGCCTGTGGTGATGCTGGGCCGATTGGCGAGGATCAGCCCCGCCAGGGGAACGGCCAAGGCCAGCAGCAGCGAGAGCAGGGCGCCGAGCTGACTGGCAGCGCCGCTCTGGCCGACCAATGTGTTGAAGATCATCAATAGAAACGGATAGCCGAGCGCGGCCAGCGGGGGGAGCAGACAGAGTGAGTGAGGGCGCTGCACCATCATGTGCTCGCGGCTCTCGTCCGCGATCCTGGAAGGTAAGGGCATACTGATATTCCTGCTTGATAGGGCGGAAAACCACCTTGATTCGGGTCTATTCAGATAACCGCGGCGCGATATCCTGCGCGGGGCAACCCGTCATGCCGCCATGAGCGAGGGGCCGCAGTGACCGAGTGTCGGCTCCCAGCAATCGGGGCCGGCGAGAGGTGGGCCAATCTATTCCAGGGAATATCTCAGCAAGGAGGTCAGGTAATGCATATGTTTTATTTCCCCTTTAACTGAGTGCCAGGTTGATAATGTGAGGATAAAAAAAGCGGCCAAGGGGTAACAGGGACAAGAATGGTCATATGGAGTAGTCCATACAGATAACAGGGAGTAATAAGCTCTCTTTTGACTCCCTTTTATTGATTGCGGACGACCGGCAGGCCGGCAGAGATAATTCGGCCACAGCGTGATATAAAGACGGGCGGGAGGCGACGGATTTTAATCTTGACGTATCACGCAGGCTTGTATAAAAGATACGCCAACTGATAGCGCTATAGCAAGGAGACTGTGTCGTGTTCGAGTTCACTGTTAATAAGGCGGCGATGCTGTCTCTTTCACTGTTATTTACCTCCTCGGCCATGGCCATGGAAATATCTGAAGATAAAACCAGAACGGTTCAGGAATTTACCGGCAATGTCATATTGAAGGTAAATGATAATGAGTCTGTGACTGTCTCTGCCGATTCGGTCAGAAAAATCCAGGATGGCATGGAATATTCTGGCAAGGTCACCTTGTCTGCCGAAAAATTCAATGCTGAAGCTGATGAAATAAAATCGACGACAGATGGCCACGGTACGACCACCTTTACCACTGACAAGCTGACGCTGATCAGCAAATAGCGGTCAGCCAAGGCACGCCCGTGATGGCGCCATATACCATGTTTTCATGGTACAGGGTGTTATCAGCCAATATTGTCATGCTGCTCTTCTATCGTGATGCCAACAGGAGTGGATAATGGATAAACAACGGAAGTGATAGAATACAGAGCCATATTTCATGGACCCCTCTCATGGACATTCAGGATCTGAACCTCAGCCGGGAGCAGGCAACCCCGCTCTATCTGCAGATATACCAGCGCTATTGCCATGCCATCGCGAGCGGAGCCTTGAACGCTGGCGACCGTGTGCCCTCGGTGCGCAGTCTGGCAAGCGAACTCAACCTTGCGCGCGGCACGGTTGAAATGGCCTATCAGATGCTGATCGGTGAAGGGTATCTGATATCCCGCGGTGCCGCGGGCACTGTGGTTGCCGCCGGGCTGAACAGGCTCGTCGAGGCGCCACCCTCTCCCCGACCCGCCGCCGCACCTGCGCCGACCCAGGGGATCCCTCACAGCGAAATCCTGCCGTTCCAGCTGGGTGTGCCCGCGCTGGATCTGTTCCCGCGCAAGAGCTGGGCCCGGCTTGCCACCCGGCATCTGCGCAATATGGAGATGGTGACGCCGGATCCGGCCGGACACCCGGCCCTGCGCCGTGCCATCGCCACCTATCTGGGCATTTCGCGGGGGATCCGCTGTAGCCACGAACAGGTATTCATCACGGTTGGTTATCGGGGGGCGCTGGATCTGGTGTGCCGCGCCCTGCTGCGAGCGGGGGATCTGGGCTGGTTTGAAGAGCCTGGCTATTTTCATGCGCGCCAGTTTTTGCAGCAGGCGGGCCTGCGGTTGCACCCGGTGCCCGTCGACATGCATGGCATGGATGTCAGCCAGGGTGAGCAAACCGCCGACGAGGCCCGGTTTGCGGTGGTCACCCCCACCCACCAGAGCCCGATGGGGGTGGCCCTCAGCCTGCCGCGTCGACTGGCGCTGCTGGAGTGGGCAGAGCGGCGCAACGCCTGGATCATCGAAGATGACTACGACAGCGAGTTTCGCTACCACGGCCGGCCCTTGCCTCCCCTCAAGAGCCTGGACCATCAGGGGCGCGTGCTCTACACGGGGACCTTCAGCAAGGTGCTCTACCCCGGCCTTAGGCTGGCCTATCTGGTGGTGCCCGAGGCACAGGTCGCCCGTTTTCGCGAGCTGGTGGCGCAGTTGCCCGGCGCGGGTAATCCGGTGCTGCAGGCCACCCTGGCAGACTTCATGGATCAGGGGCATTTCACCCGCCACCTGAGCAAGATGCGCAGAGTCTATGCCGAGCGGCATGGCTATCTGGTCGATGCCTTGGCTACCCGCCTGGGCGACCGGTTGCGGGTGCAGCCGCAGGCTGGCGGGATCCAGCTATTGGCGCAGGTTGCCGGGGGCGTGACGGATCAGCAGCTGGTCGAGGTTGCCCAAGCCAATGGGCTGGCGTTGCATGCCCTGAGTAGCTGGTACATGAACCCGGCGCAGCAAAGGGGGGTGATGATGGGGTTTGCCAACTTTGCCAGCGCAGAGCAGGCCGATCGGGCCGTGCAGCAGCTGTTGTCCTTGTGGCCGGCAGAGTGAGCGCCATCCTTGGGTGATGCACATCCCTCGGCTTGTGAAGAGGAGGGGCTGGTTACCAGGCGATGTCTGCCACATGGCAGAGGTCATGAAGAGGGCTCCCGCGGGGGCCCTCTTGTCATTGTGCCTGTTGTACTCAGCCCGGCAGCCGCACCGGGCGCAGGGCGAGGATGGCCCCGCCAAACAGCAACAGGGCCAGCAGGGCCATGGCCATGGGGCCGGCGCTGTAGGCAAAGCCGGCGACGGCGGACCAGAGCGCCACCCCGAGGTGCATCAGGGTCATGGCCAGCGACATCAGCATGCCGCGCTGAGCCGGGGCGAGCTGGGCGATGTAACCCTGCAACGCCGGTGAGCCGATGCCGCCGGCCAGCGCCCACAGGCCCAGCGGCAGGGCGAGGCTGGCCAGGCTGCCGGCCGGATAGAGGTAGAAGAAGGCGCTGACCAGGGCGCACACCACCAGGGCGCCGCGCATCAGGGGGCGGCCGCTCTCCACATAGCCGGCCAGGCGCGGCATCAGCACGTTGCCGACCACGCTGATAACGCCCAGGGCGCCGTAGAGCAGCCCCACCGACCAGACCGGCAGCCCCTGGCTGTCGTGCAGGTGCTGGCCGACCAGGTTGAACAGGCCGATGCCGCCCCCCAGTCCCAACCCCATGGCGAGCAGGGCGCCGAGCGCCCCCGGAATGGCCAGCACCGAGCCCTGCGGCGCGGGATGCGTGCCGCGGGCATGCACTTGCGGCGTGCGCGCCGTGAGCCAGGCCAGGGCCGCCGCCACGGCCCAGGCGCAGAGGCCGAGCACGATGAAGGGGGTGCGCCAGCTGCTGAGCTGGGCCAGCAGGGCGCCTACCGCCGGGCTCGAGATCATGCCGAGGGTGAGCCCCGACTGCACCCAGGCGATGCGCTTCATGGCGTCGGCCGGTGCCCCGTCCGCCGCCATGGCGAAGGCGATGGGGAGCATGCCGGCGCTGGCCAGCCCGGTGATCACCCGGGTCGCCAGCCCAACCTCGAAGTTCGCCACCAGGCCGGTGGCCACCGAGGCGGCGCCAAACAGCAGGGAGGCCGGCAGCATCACCCGCAGCCGACCGTGGCGATCCGACAGGCCGCCGAGCAGGGGGGCGATGAGGGCCAGCGCCACGCTGTAGGCGGTGATGAACAGGGTCACCCGTTCCGGGGCGACGCCCAGCTCGGCGCCGATGGGGGCGAGCAGGGGGCCCAGCATCAGCTCGTCGGCCCCGACCAGAAACGCAATCAAAAACAGCAGTACTTTCAGTAACATAATTTTTATTCCTTAAGCTTGGGTCGACACGGCGGCGAACTGCTGGATGTCCACCACCCGATCCGGCCAGTCGGCCACAAAAGCCGGCTCGTGGCAGACGGCGAGCACGCTGCCCGGGTAGTCGCACAGGGCCTGGCGCAGGGCGGCCTTGGTGCCGGCATCCAGGTGGGTGGTCGGCTCATCCAATATCAGCAGATGAGTGGGCTGCAGCGCCAGTCGGCACAGCTTGACCCGGGTCTGCTCACCGCCGCTCAGGGCACTGATGGGCTGGATGGCCAGCTTGCCGCCGATGCCAAGGCGCGCCAGCTGCTGGCGGGCCCCCTTGTCATCCAGCCCGGGGGCGGCCGCCTTGACCAGAGCCAGCGGGGTGACCGCGGGATCGGGCCAGTGCAGCGCCTGCTCGAAGTAACCCGACTTGAGGCCGGGGGCCAGGGCCAGTTCACCGGCGAGCGGGGCGAGGCGACCGGTCAGGGTGTTGAGCAGGGTCGACTTGCCGATGCCGTTGAAGCCGGCGATCACCACCTTCTCGCCGCGGCGCAGCTGCAGGCTGAGCGGCGCCAGCAGGGGCTGGTGGTAGCCGATCTCCAGCTCGCTCGCGGTCAGCAGCTGCGGGTGGCCCCCCTGGGCGGCACGAAAGCTGAGGGTGACCGGTTTGGCCTGCTCGGGGGCGGCCAGGCGCTCGATGCGCGCCAACTGCTTCTTGCGGCCGTTGGCGATACTGGCGTTGACCCCGGCCCCGTTCTTGGCGATGAACTGCTCGAGCCTGTCGATCTGCCGCTGCTGGGCCTGGTATTGACGGGCGTGCAGCGCCTCGGCGGCGCCCTTCTGGGCCAGCGCCTGGTCTAGGTTGCCGCGATAGGTGTGGATCTGCTGGCGGTCGATGTCGGCGATGGCGGTGGCGATGCGGTTGACGAAGGCGCGGTCGTGGGAGACCACCAGGAAGGCGCCGGGGAAGCGCTCCAGGTAGCCCGCCAGCCAGTCGACGTGGGCCGTGTCCAGGTAGTTGGTCGGCTCGTCGAGCAACAGCACCTCGGGCGTGCGCAGCAGCAGGCCGGCCAGCATCACCTTGTGGCGCTGGCCGCCGCTTAAATTGGCGATCCGCGTCTGCATGCCGAGCTGGGTCAGGCCGAGGCCGGCCGCCACCTCGTCGATACGCGGATCTAACTGGTAAAAGCCCTGACTCTCCAGGTGCGCCTGCAGATCGGCCGCCCGGGCCAGCTGCCGCGGCCCCAGTTCGGGGTCGGCGTAGAGGGCCAGCATCTCGGCTTCCGCCTCATAGAGGTCGGCGAACACCGACTGCAGGTAGCCCCGCAGGGTGAGGTGGCCATCCCGCGCGGCGTGCTGGTCGAGATAGCCCGCCTTGATGCCGGGCTGCCAGAGGATGTCGCCGCCGTCTGGCAGGCGCTCCCCCTGGATCAGCTGGAGCAGGGTGCTTTTGCCGGCGCCGTTGTGGCCGGTGAGGCAGACATGCTCGCCGGCGTTGAGACGAAAGCTCGCCTGCTGGTACAGGGTCTTGTCGCCGATGTGATAGGTCAGGTTGTGGATAGTGAGCACACTCATGGTTGTAACATCCATAAAAAACGGGGGGCAGGTACGCGACGTACCGGCCCCCCGTCTCAGCAAGGTGAAACGCTGCCAAATGGCAGAGACAAAAAGGCCGGCGATGAAGCATCTCGCCGGCCTGTGTCTCCTGTTTTCATCAGATGCGGGGCAGCCTCCCAAAGAGAGGGCATTCGCGCAGCTGATGAAGATTCAGTCGATGGGCTCCGGGCAACACTTCATCGTGTTAGTGCACGGAGCACAGCCTCCTGACCGAGCATTTGAACAGGATGTACAACATTGAAAAGCGGTCCAACAAAAATTCTGGTCGCAAAATACCCAGAATTTGCCGGTGAGTCAAATCTGCGACCCTGGCACTACTCGTGGTGCAGGGTGATGCAGTCCAGCCCTCCGCTGCCGCGCAGCAGGGCCTCCGCCTGGTTCAAGCCGTCCCGTCGGTTGCTGGCAGCCTGACCCACGAAATAGGGGGTGATCCCGGCCACCTCGCGTTGCAACCAGGCGGCGAACGCCTCATTGAGGGGGGCTATGCTGGCGGCATTGGTGATGTAGAAGGGCTGCAGACGGGTACCCATGATGCCGTTCATCCAGTTCACCGGCCGTCTGCCCACGCTGAAGGCGCCTGGGGTGGCGATGGGGGTCAGGCCGGCATCGCGCAGTTGCTGATGGATAAGGGCATGGATCTTGTGCCAACGCTCGCCCTGCTGGCGCAGGTCGCTCACGCTCTTGGCCAGTTCCTGCCGCTCGCTGTCGCTCAGGGGGGCATCGCTGGCCAGCACCTGCTCGATCAGTGCCGCGCTGGCGGCGTGATCGTTGAAGAGGATACGGCCGTCGGCCAGCGGGCGCATGGCCATGTCGAGGTGGAAGCCGGGCTGGGCCAGGATCACCAGATCCCGCTCGGCCACCTTGAGCTCCTGCGCCATCAGGCGCTGGCTGATGGCCATCATGGCGAGGAAGCGACGGGTCTGATGATCTTGCTCGGTGCCAGCCAGCCCAGTTCGCTGGTAGCCGCCGGCCTGCAGCATGCGACCAAGCCGGGTCAGGGTAGCGCCATCGGCCGTCAGCGTCTGCAGCGCATCGGTTATCTGCTCATCGCCGAAGTCGACGTGCAGTTCGGCGGTTACCACCAGCCCTGCGTACTCCCGTTTGAGCTGGGCCAGCAGGTCGAAGGAGGCCGGCAGCGGTTGGCCGTGGATGGCGCGATAGCGCTCGGCGATGCGCTCCCCCTGTTGCGTGCTCAGAAACATGCGCTGCTCCGCCGCCTGGCGGGTCGCCCAGTTCACCTCGGACTGAGCCAGCTCGGCCTTGGCGCGCGCGGTTCTGGCAAAGGCGTGGCGCTGCGGCTCATCGAGCCCCTGTGGCAGCAGGTTGGCCGCCTCCAGCAGGATGAGGTCCACCTCGGTGTCATGGCCCTTCTGAAAGGTATGAGGGCTGCCCAGCCACTCCTCTTCGCCGAGTTGCAGCCGAAACTCGCCGTCGCGCTCCATCTTCTGCTGGCGGGTGGCGATACGCTCGCTATCCAGCCGGCTGTGGTGCAGGGTGGTTTGCAGCAGGGCGTCGCGACCGATCAGGGCATAGGGGGTACCGTCTGGGCGCTGGCCGGTCAACATGTTGCCGCCATCGATGATGGAGAAGGTGGGGATGAGCTCGCGTCCCTGCGCCTCGGCGAAGGTATTGGCCTGGGAGAGCATGTAATCATCCAGCCCCTGGGAATCCTGGCTGCCGAGGCTGTGGTGCCCCTCCTGCTCGGCCTCCGGGCTCTGCTCGGTGAGGGCGGTAACGAAGGCGTGGTAGCGCCCCTTGTTAGCCAGCGGTGCCTGGGGGCGGAAGACGAGGGCGCCATCGCGCGACAGCCACATGTTGTCCTCGGTCCAGGCGTACATGTCAGCGTGAGTGCTGACCGAAAAGCTCTGTTCCCTGCCAATCTGCTCCAGCTCCGCCACCAGTTCCGGCTCGGTCTGGAGGGGCAGGTGGAGCTGGTGGATCCGGTTGCCCAGATCGTCCTGGGCCAGCTGGAAGCTGCGCTCGAGGGCAGGGGAGTGCTGGCCGTTGCTGAGGGCAGGGTCGTCCGGGAAGATCAGAGGGGCCGCCATGGCCGAGTGGAACCAGAAGAGGCTGGAGATGGCGAGTGCCACGCCGGTTTTGCGCATGATGATGTCCTGTTGTTATGGCGGGCTGGTGCCCGCAAGCCTGAACGTCGGCGTACGGCGCTGCGCCGCACGCTTCGGATGGAAACCATAAGGAGCTCGCCAAGAACCACAAGAGCGCAAATCTGAATTGACTTTTAACCCAGGCTAAACCGCGTTGAATATATTCACTTGATGACAAACGAGTCTTTTTTGATGCTGCTTATTTCCAGCAAAAACAGGGTGTTGCACTATTTCAATTGTCGATAGCGAGGCCGGTTCGGATATTTCAAATCGGTGTCGTACGAGCCGTTAAATGCGAAGTTTTTAAGTGGGTAAATCGCCGGGGCGGGTCGGCAAGGTCGGCGGGAGGGGAATAACCAGAGGGAAGCACAGGGGCCAGCCCCCGTGACGAAGGCTGGCGCCGAGCCAGGGAGTGCCGTTATCCCCTTGCTTTCAGCAGCCAGGCCGCTGCCTGATAGGGGGCAAAGGTGGCGGTGGGCGGCCCCGGGTAGTTGCTGGTCAGCAGGGTGGCACCTGCCTCCACCTGGTCAAAGTGCGGCATGACCAGGGGGCGCTCGGTGAGGTTGGCGAGCAGCAGCAGGCTATGCCGCTCTCCACTCGCCGGATCCTGCCAGCGGCGGCGATAGCCGATGCGCTCCGGGTCGTCCCCATCCAGCAACTCGAAGTCGCCGTGGCGAATGACGGGGTGCGCCTTGCGCAGGGCGATGAGCTGGCGATAGCAGTGAAACGGCGAATCGGGGCGGGCCAGCTGCTCGGCGGCGTTGATCTCGAGGTGGTTGGCGTTGAGGGCAATCCAGGGGGTGGCGGTGCTGAAACCGGCTTGGTGGCCGGCATCCCACTGCATCGGGGTACGGGCGTTGTCGCGGCCGATGGCATCGAGCCGCCGACTCAGTTCGGCAGGATCCAGCCCTGACTGGCTGGCGCGGTAGTTGATCGCCTCCAGGTCGCGCAGCTCGCCCGGCTGCCAGTGGCGGTTGGTCATGGCGAGCTCCTCCCCCTGATAGATGAAGGGGGTGCCCTGCATCAGGTGCAGCACCATGGCCCACAGTTTGGCGCTGGTTTCCCGCCACTTCGGGCTGTCGTCACCAAAGCGGGAGACGGCGCGGGGCAGATCGTGGTTGCCGAGAAACAGGCTGTTCCAACCCCGCCCATGCAGCCCCTGCTGGTGGCGGGCCATGGCCCGCTTGAAGGCGAGGGGGTCGAAGCGGGATGACCACTTGTCACTGCCCAGCCCCAGATGCTCGAAGTTGAACACCATGCTGAACTCGCTGCCGTCGGGGTTCGAATAGTTCTGCATATGGGCGAGGTCAGCCGACCAGGTCTCCCCCACCGTGATGATCCCCTGGCCGCCGAAGCTCTCGGCATTGAGCTCGCGAATATAGTCGTGCAGGCGGGGGCCGTTGCTCATGGCGAGGGGCGACCAGCTCTTGCTGACCATATCGATCACATCGAAGCGAAACCCCTTGATTCCCTTGCCCAGCCAGAAGTTGATCACCTCTGCCATTTCGGCGCGCACCGCCGGGTTGTCCCAGTCCAGATCGGCCTGACTCACGTCGAAGTTGTGCAGGTAGTAGCGATCCAGCGCCGGCACGTATTGCCAGCCGCTGCCGCCAAAGATCGAGGTGACAGGATGGGCGTCGATGAAGGCCTGATCGCGAAACACGTAATAGGCCTGATAGCGGGGATCACCGGCCAGCGCCTGCACAAACCACGCGTGCTCGGTGGAGGTGTGGTTGGCAACGATATCCATCATGATGCCGATACCGTGGGCGGCCGCCTCGGCGATCAGCTGCTCCATCTCGGCCAGGGTGCCGAAGGCGGGGTCGATGGCGCGGTAATTCGCCACGTCGTAGCCGTTGTCCCGCTTGGGGGAGCGATAGAGGGGGGTGAGCCACAGCATGTCGACCCCCAGAGTGGCCAGATAACCGAGACGCTGACGGATGCCGTTGATGTCGCCCATGCCGTCGCCGTCGCTGTCCTGAAAGCTCATGGGGTAGATCTGGTAGATAACGCACTGGTCGAGGTGGATAGAGTCTCTGTTCATCCGCTTGGCCGGTAGGGGGAGGAGAATGTCTATCTTACGCAGATGAGCGGGAAGTCAACAGGGCAGTGAAAACCTTGAAAAGGGTTCCATTGGTGGCTTATTGTCAGAAGTGAGGGAAGGGTCACAAAGGTGCCATCCAGAGCCATGGTTGTGGTCGGGATGGCACGACACTCAGCGATGATGCAGTGCAAGGAAACTGGCTACTGGGCCGCCTTGGCCTGCTCGCTGCGCTGTTCCTGCTGGCGCTCTGCCTTGTCTTGCTGGCGTTCCGCTTGTGCTTCCAGCTCCTTGCCGAGGAAGTAGTTCAGGAAGGTGCGGATCACCGCGATGATGGCGAGGCGGATCAGCTCCTCCTTGCTCGGCGCCACCGTGGTGGCCAGGATGTCGGCGGCCAGCTGGAACTCCAGCGCCAGAATGAGCCAGCTGCCGAAACAGAGCCGGATGCGCGGAAAACCCGGTTGATGATCCCGCACCCGCGCCGCCAGCCAGAGGGTCTTGCCCAGCCCTATCACCACGCAGGCGATGGAGATGATCTCCAGCAGCAGCTGGAACAGCTCGACCCCGTGCATCATGCCCTCCCGCAGGCTCGCTATCTCAAACACTCGGGTCACCTCCCTGATTCAAAAGAGGACACTATTAACACATCGCTCGGCAAAGACCAATTGAAGTCACTTATGGCCTGTGGGTGAGATGAGCGGATGATTCAAAGGTGGGCTCCACTTGACCACTTTTTGTATGCGCCGCACAATCCTCGCTCTTTCACGTGGTTAAACAGTAACGAGGCATTTGATGATGCAGACGCGGAACTCAGCGATTGGTATTGATCTGGGCACAACCAACAGTGCGATCGCCGTATGGCAAGATGGCAAAGCTTGCCTCATTCCCAATGCCCATGGTGAAGATCTGACTCCGTCGATCGTCTGCATCGGTGAGGACAATACCCTGCTGGTGGGCCAGGCGGCGGCTACACGCTTGTTGAGCGATCCGGCGAATACCGCCTCCCACTTCAAGCGTTTTCTCGGCAGCGAGCGTCGTTACCGACTGGGCAAGGATCTGTACACCCCGACCGAGCTGTGCGCGCTGGTGCTTGGCAGTCTGAAGTCAGATGCGGAAGCATGGCTTGGTCACCCGGTGCGTGAGGTGGTTATCTCTGTGCCTGCCTACTTTGGCGATCAGCAGCGTAAACAAGTGAGGCTGGCTGCCGAGCTAGCCAGGCTTGATGCGGTGCGCCTTATCAATGAACCTACCGCCGCAGCCATGGCCTACAGCCTGCACGAGCAGCATAGTCGCCGTTTCCTGGTGTTTGATCTGGGGGGCGGTACCTTTGATGTAACCGTGGTGGAGTATCAGGACAGCGTCATGGAGGTGCGCGCCTCGGCCGGTGACAATCGACTCGGTGGTGAGGATTTTACTCAGGATCTGGTTGATGCGGTACTGGATCAGCTGGGTACCGACCGTAGTGACATGCCACTGGCGCAGCTCGGCCAAGTCTATCTGGCGTGTGAGCGAGCCAAGCGCCATCGCAGTGGTACTGGTCTAGTCGTTGAACTTGGTGGTGAGTTGACCCGCACCCTGACTTTCTCCGAGTTCGACTTGGCCGACATCTGGCGTGAGACGCTTAGTCGCCTGCGTAAACCCCTGAGTCAGTCGCTCTCCGATGCGCGCCTGCGGCCCGACGAGGTGGATGAGCTGATCTTCGTCGGCGGGGCGAGTCGTCAGAGCGAGGTGCAGCAAACGGCGGTGCGCCTGCTCGGCCGCTTTGGCCGCTACGAGCTGGATCCGGATCGGGTGGTGGCCATGGGCGCCGCTATCCAGGCAGCCTGCCGCCTGCGCGACAGCGCGGTGGAGGAGCTCATCATGACCGACGTCTGTCCCTTCACGCTGGGTATCGCCGTCAGCCAGGGTGACCAGCACGGCATCTTCAGTCCGATCCTGGAGCGCAATACAGTGGTGCCGGCCTCACGGGTGGAGCGTTACCGCAGTGGCCACGAACAACAGAGCTCGGTGTGCATCAGCATCTATCAGGGGGAGCGGTTCTGGGTGCGCGACAACCTGCATGTGGACGATCTCGAGATTCCGTTGCCGACCGGCAAGGGCATTCAGGAGGTGGACGTGCGTTTCAGCTATGACATCAACGGCATGCTGGAGGTGGACGTGACCCTGGTGAATTCGGGTGAGCAGTTCCAGAAGGTGATCGACACGAGTCCGGCCGGCGTGACCGAGGAGGGCAAGCGCGAGAGTTGCGAGCGTCTGGCCCGTCTCAAGCACCATCCACGCGATACGCTGCCCAATCTGACCCTGAGCGAGCGGCTGGAGCAGCTGTATGAAGAGAGCACAGGAGATGAGCGGCGTCAGATAGAGCAGTGGCTGCTGCAATTTGAGCGGGTCCTGGCTGGCCAGGACCCGCAGCAGATCCGCTCATTTCGTGAAGAGATGAACGCCCTGCTCAAGCAGTGGAACTAGCCAATAATCTCCTCAAGCGACATGTGGCCCTTGGCATAGAATGCCTTGGGCCACCCGTGGCGCAGCTCTCCCGCTTTGACGCCAGAGATGGCGAGCAGATGCCCCAACCAGATGGGCAGTCCCCAAAACGCCGAATTGGAGAGAAACAGAATCGAAAACCACATCGCGCTCCATAGCCAATAGAGCTGTAACACGGGCCGCCGTTTGGTGCCCCGCGTTACCTGATAGATGAGATAGACGTTCAAGAACAAGACGCTACAGAGGGAGACCAGACTGCCGCGCTCCGTCTTCCAGGCCATGTAGGGATCACCCAGTATGGAGAAGGGGTGGTCGCTCAACGGGAAGACCATGAAGAGTTGCAGCAAGCCGATGAGCATGGTGAACAGGAGCGCGCCCTTACCCAGCTGTTTGAAGCGTGAGCGGTCATGGGCTCTGTCATGTTCAAGCTGTTGATTGAGCTTGTCTTCGAGGTAACCGAGCGTGAGGCTGGCCGCCTCTCGCTGGGGTGGGGAGAGCGATTCCTGGTCCCTTAGCAGCGGCTGGATGAGTCGGCTGTTAAAACCGCTTCGATTCACGTCATGGGTCAGTAGCCCGAGGCAATAGCAACTGGGATGGACAAAGGTGGCGGCATTCTCACAAGGAAGATGCTGCTCCAGAATCGTGGGCGCGGTGATCGTGTCGGTGTCCTGAATCAGATATCCGTATATGAGGGACTCCTTGTTATACGGATAGTTTGCCAAATCCAGATTCCACTCCTTTCGAATGGCCTCCATTCGTCTGCGTAGCGGGCTCAGCAGGTAGGCATAGGCCGCGTTGCTCTCCGGGTGGCAGAGCAGCAGGTTCCACAACACTATGCTGCTGGCGAGATCCGGCTCGTTATCGAGGCGCCGGCCAATCAGGGCGGCGAGCGCGGGCAACTCATGGGCCCTGGCTCTGTCGAGCAGCGACTGATCGCTCACCTCCGAGTTACGCAGCAGATCGGTCTGATTGCCCAGGGTCACTGACAGCACATATTGCTCTGGCCAGCGGGCGCACGCCGTGGTGATGGCTGCCTGATAGACAGTGGGCTGTGCCGAGAGACGCAGTACGGTGGCGAGCGGGGTGTCATCCTGGCTGGGGGGCAGCACGCCCATGGCGTGGCGCAGGGCAGCGAGATGCGGTGTCGGTGTCCAGGCGTAGGCGTAATAGAACTGTGCCCAGCGGAAACAACCGGGCCAGCTCTCGCCGTGCCAGGCGTCGCCAAGGCGGGTGTCGCTGTAGAGACGATGGTGTGAGAGATAAGCCCCCAGATGTGTCCCCTTAACCATGTCGTCTTGCCACCCTTCCTCGTCGGCACGCTGAGCGATGGCCTGGAACCAGGCGTCCGGCATCAGCGGATAGCGGCGCAGGTACTCGAGCCACTGCTGCGGCGTGGCGCAGGCAATCTGCTCGGCACTGGGGGGCGCGATACTCAGCCAGTCATCGCTGCCGTACTGACTGAGCAGGCCGCCAAGCAGCGGTAACTCGGGGCGCTCGGCCAGCGTGCGGCGAGCGTGACGCTGCAGCAGGCGCGCCACGAATAGCCAGCCCCCTTCGGCCTCGGCCAGCTCGGGCTGTGTCAGTGCCTCCTCCAGCGCTTGCCAGGTGCCGAACTCACTGCACCACCAGAGGCGGGCCAGTGCGCCCCTAAGTCCAGGAATGGACTCGAGTACCAGTATCGTCCGGGGGGCCTGGTCCAGTCTCAGCATCAGATCATGCAACCACTCTTCCATGGGATCGGGCTGTTGCCAGGGCTGCATCAGCCACTGGGGCTCCCAAAAAGCACTGCGGGCGGTGGACCAGTCGCTGGCGATGGCAAAGGCCTGTAACCAGCGGGCCAGCGTCTGATCGCTGCCCAGATGCCACTGGATAAGGTGATTGGCGAGCAGCGCCTCGAATTCCCTCTCTTCCAGCGCCTCGGCGATCTGCATCACCAGCTGCTCCTTGCTACAGCGCAGGGCGGCGTCGGAGAGCAGGTGCCAGTCGTCTTCACTCAGCGACTCTTGCTCCAGCAGGGCGAGCGCGAGTGAGAGGCGATGAGTGGTATCGCCGTTGTCACCGGTGGCGCGCAGGGCTCTCAGTTGCAGGCGCAGCAGATCAGGGTGATCGCCGATCAGGTGCTGGGGGTAGTGATAGAGCAGCCCCAACACGCTGTTGCGATCGCCGGCCTTGAGCGATAGCAGCAGTGGCTGATAGAAGGAGAGCACGGCGCGCTGGCGTGCATGATCCAGGGTCGCGAGCCACGCCAGCGGCGCCGGCAGCGGCGCCTGGCGCCAACTGTCGAGATATTCGCCCTGCCGTTGCAGATCGCCGCTACGGCGCAGCAGCGCGGCCCAGTCGAGCGCCTGCCACAGGCGCTCGATGAGTGGTCCCGGCAGCCAGTGCCACGCGAAGATGCGCTCAAGCACTTCGTCC
This sequence comes from Aeromonas sp. S15(2024), assembly GCF_041402265.1. Taxonomy (NCBI): domain Bacteria; kingdom Pseudomonadati; phylum Pseudomonadota; class Gammaproteobacteria; order Aeromonadales; family Aeromonadaceae; genus Aeromonas; species Aeromonas sp. S15(2024). The sequence continues at coordinate 343,593 of NZ_JBGLQY010000001.1, forward strand.
GAGAGTTGGCTCTGCTGCACCAGCGAGAGCGGCTGCAATGACGCCTGCCAGCGATCCCACTCGCTGGCGACAAAGCGCCGCTTGGCGTCCCCGAGCAGCGCCAGCAGCGCGGCCAGCTCGGCGGCCTCGGCCGGGCGGGCCAAGCCGCCCGCTTGCTCTGCGGCATCATGCATGGCGGGGCGTGGCCGGCTGGCGGCCTCATAAGCCTCACGCAACAGGCGAAATCCCTCTGGGTCATCCTCCGGGTGGCAGTCACGCAGCTTGAGGTGGTAGGCGCGCTTGATGGCGGCCAGATCGTCGGTCTCCTGGATCCCGAGTCGTTGCCAGATATCCATGTTTATTCCTGCGGCTCGCTGTTGAAGAGGTCGATGAGGCTTTGCGGTTGTGCGACGTCAGGCAGTGGCACCTCATACCAGCTCTGCCCGTGGATCGGGTTGTCGGGATCCTTGAGGGCGTCCGCCAACATGGATCGCATCAGCTTGGCGATCCAGCCGTGCAGCAACGCATGAGCGGCCTGCTCCGGATCGCCCTCTTCATAGCTGAACTTCCAGAGGCAGCGACCGGCATACCAGGCCTGGGTGTACTGCTCCCAGGAGTGGTAACGCCGACGAGCCTGGTGGGCGAGATGGTTGTGGATGAAGCAGAACTCCTCCTCGCTGACCCAGCCAAAGCGCAGCCCCTCCCGGGTGAGGTACGAGGCGCGCCCATAGTCCCACGCCTGCACACCATGGGGGCCGATATAGGGGGCGGTGCGAGCCACAAAATCGAGAGAGGCGCGGTGACGCGGCGAGGTGGCGCGCTCACACATGGCCTGCCACTGGCTCGGTGACAGGCAGTGAAAGGCGCCGTACTCCTCGAGCATGAGGTGGCCATGGCATTGGCCGAAGGCCAGCTCACGGACCTGCATGTGCAGATCGATGCGATTCTCTATGCCCCAGTCGTCGGCGAGCACACTCCTCTCTTCCAGGCCATCTCGCAGTGAGGTGGGTTTGAGATACTCGCGCCACTCTTTCTGAAAAGCGATTTGGGGCGAAGTGAGGGTCAGCCACCACTTCTCGTGGGGGGCAAGGGCCGCATTGTCTAGCATAGTCTTGGAAAAGCTGCGATTGGAACAGGTTGTAGACTATAAGGTTGCAAGAGAAAGGATGCAATTGCGGCTGGTTTACAGTTTACGAGTCTGCAATGTAGACAGAGTGAGCATTAAGGCTGCAACTCTACTTTCTAGGTTTTACATAAAGGCATCTTGATAGAGGTGAATTCAGATGCCTCCGCGAAAACAGTTATAACGTATGGGTCAGAACTGTTAGTCGGTATTTATATCCCAACGAATTGGAATTCAATGACATAGAGCGGCGGCAGGGTGGGGTAGATGTCGCGGATCACCTGTTTGAGCTCAGGCAGGGTCATGTTCTCCTGGCGGGCGTGCTCGTCATTGAGCTCATCGAAGGCGACCGCCTTGACCGAGAGCACCTCTATGGTGCCAAAGGGCTGGTGCTCCGGGTTGGTGAACAGGGCCAGCCGCTGGCCGGGTTGCCAGTTGGCCTCGCTCTCGTTGCGGATGGTGATGGTCTTGCGGCCGGCCTGGATGTCGGCGACAAAGCGGCTGAAGAAGGTGAACTCGGGGTAGTTTGAGACGGACATGTTTGAAACAGGCATGGGGACTCCGATGGTAAAGGAAGGTCAAAGTTCGAGATAGGCGCGCAGCCTGGCCAAATCGGCGATGACGGGGCCGTCGGGACCATCGGCGACGATACCCTGTTCGATCAGCTCCTTGAGGGCACGCCGGTAGACCCGCTCGGTGGTGCCGAAGCGCGCCGCCTCGTGGGCCCGCTTGCGTGAACCCAGCATGGGGGTGCGCTGGCGCTCGCGCCACAGCTCGAAGGCGATGTTGTAGGCGATGGGGTGCAGCAGCCGGCTGGTGGTGATGTCCAGGGTGTCCAGATAGTCGCTGGCGAGCGCCGCGGCGAAGAAGAGGGTCAGCTCGGGCTCGGCCAGCAGCCGCTTGGCCAGCTTGTCGGCGCAGATGACGGCAGCGTCCAGCTCGGTCTCGGCCACCACGCTCCACTGCACCGGGGTGGTGCTGAAGAACTCCATCTCGCCGAAGATCTGGCTATGGCACTCGATTTCGCCGAGTTGAAACAGCCGCCCTGAGTGCACCGCGCTGTTGAGGGAAATCCGCCCCTGGGCCACCAGATAGAGGTGCTCGCACCGCTCCCCTTGGCGCATGATGGGCTCGCCCGGCAGGTAGCGGCGCGAAAACAGGGTGCAGTCTGCCAGTGCCGCGGCAAAGCGCGGTTCGAGTGCGGCAAGCTCGGCGTGAAAGCGACCGAGCGGATAGGGTTGTTGCTGCATGGTGAAGGCCCGGCTTGACGAGGGCCATGAGGCTAGCAAGAGTGCAGGCGGGATGCCAGCTTTGGCGCCTCTGAATGTGCCTGGCTTAACGTTTTGCCGGGGCCGCAGCGGCCCCGGCAGACCCGCTCTATTGGGTCAGGGCGTGGAGGGCGGCGGCGATGGCCAGCCGCTCGCCGGTCATCATGGCGGTTTCGCTGGCTGCGTAGTCGCTCACCCCCGCTTGCACGTCCTGCTCGAAGGCCACCACGTTGCAGAGCACGGCGGCCACCCGCACCTTGCGCAGGCGCCCCACTGCGAGCAGGGCGGCGCTCTCCATGTCCGCCCCGAGCACCCCGCGCTGGTGCCAGTAGCGACACACTTCCTGCTCGTCATCCCGATAGAAGCTGTCGTGGGAGCGCACCAGCCCGTGCCAGTGAGGCTGGCCGCTGGCGCCGAGATGGGCGAGCAGGGCAGCTTGTAGGCGGATGTCGGCGCAGGCGGGGTACTCGGGGGGCAGGTAGGCCTGCGAGGCGCCTTCGCTGCGCACCGCCCCCTCCACCACGATGAGATCCCCCAGCGCGATCTCATGCTGCAGGGCGCCGGCAGAGCCGACCCGAATGAGCGCGCGGGCGCCCGCCTGCACTAGCTCCTCCAGCGCGATGACGGCGGAGGCGCCGCCGATGCCGGTGCTGCACACAGTGACGGGCAGCCCCCGGTAGCGGCCGTTGATCAGGCGAAACTCCCGGTGCTGGCCCAGCACGTCACACCCGTCGAGCTGGCCGGCGATGCGGTCGACCCGGGCCGGGTCGCCGCACAGCACCACCCGTTCGGCGATCTGGTCCGGGCGGCATTGCAGATGGGGTAGCAGGCTCATGCGATCACTTCCTGTTGCGGACGTTTGGCGCTGACCATCCACAGGCGAGTGCCGTTGGCGGCGATGAACAGCAGGATCAGGTACTCAAGGGACATGGCATAGACCCCCTGGGCAGCGTAGACGCCGATGCTGATGATGTTGATGACCACCCAGAGGATCCAGTTCTCCACGTACTTGCGGGTCATCAGGATCTGGGCCACCACGGAGAGCACCGTCATGCTGGCATCCCAGAAGGGGAAGGCATCGGGGGAGGGCTCGGGCGTGGCGAGGTTGGCGCCAAACAGGTTGAGCAGGGCGACCGAGGTGCGTGCCAGGGCGGCGAAGACCGGGTCGATATAGAGGGTCAGCAGGGCGATGGCCAGCACGCTCACGGCGGCGGTGGCGACGAGCTTGGACTTGCTGAGCCAGCGGATCTGCAGGGTATCCCCCTGGGCATTGGCCGGGCGGGTCCAGGCGTACCAGCCATAGAGGTTGGCGCAGAAGAAGAACAGCTGCAGCAGCAACAAGCCGTAGAGCTGGATCTGGAAGAAGATGATGGCGAACAGGCTGACGTTGATGAGCCCGAACAGGTAGTTGATGGTCTTCTCCTGGCTGGCGCACCAGATGCAGGCCAGCCCGAACAGGGTGCCGACGGCTTCGATCCACGACATGGCGTAGCCGCCACCCAGCGGTATGGTCACCAGGGTGTGATTGATGCTGAACCACTCGAATATGCTCATTTTCATTTCCTTGGAAAATAGGGGGGCGTGAACCGGGCCTATTCTAGGGGCGGCGTGGGGGTCTTTGCAGGACTTTTGTCCGTGCAGGGCCGAGCCACCTCAAAGAATGGACAAACTGCAAGCAACTTTAGGCCCCCGATGACACCCTGATATGCGATGATGCCCTGCCCTTTATTGACATGTCACAAAATGGGGATGAATGGGCTGTGGTTTGATGGAATCCCCCCGCAGCGGCCGGGGTGGTGTTGAACGAAAGGAGCGAGCGTGAATTCCGAGCTGGTCTGGGTCCTCTGCATGCTGGTGGGCGCCATTTATCTGTTTGTGAGCAACAGGGTCCGCATGGACGTGGTTGCCTTGCTGATCATCATACTGTTCGTGCTGAGCGGTACCCTGACCCTGCCACAGGCGCTGGCGGGGTTCAGCGATCCCAACGTCATCCTGATTGCCGCCCTGTTCGTGGTGGGGGAGGGGCTGGTGCGCACCGGCATCGCCTATCAGGTGGGGGACGCGTTGGTGAAGGTGGCCGGCAGCAGCGAGACCCGATTGCTGGTGCTGCTGATGGTGGCGGTCGCCCTGCTGGGGGCCGTGATGAGCAGCACAGGGGTGGTGGCCATCTTCATCCCTGTGGTGCTGAGCGTGGCGAACCGGATGGGGATCCCGGCCGGCCGGCTGATGATGCCGCTCGGCTTTGCCGGCCTCATCAGCGGCATGATGACCCTGGTGGCGACGCCGCCCAACATGGTGGTCAACAGCGAGCTGATGCGCCACGACATCCACGGCTTCGGCTTCTTCGGCTTCACCCCCATGGGGGTCATCATCCTGGGGATGGGGATCCTCTACATGCTGCTGATGCGCACCTCTCTGGTACGTAGCGAGGAGGAGGGCAAGCACAAGCAGAGCGGACGCAGCACCATGCGCGATCTCATTCGCGACTATCGGCTGGCCGGGCGGGCGCGCCGGCTGGCATTGCGGCCCGATTCCCCCCTGATCGGCCAGACCCTGGACGAGCTGCAGTTGCGGGCCCGCTACGGGGCCAATGTCATCGGGGTGGAGCGCTGGCGCAAGTTCCGGCGGGTGATGGTGACCGTCTCTGGCGTCACCGAGTTCCAGGCCAAGGATGTGCTGCTCATCGACATGTCCGACCCCGATGCGGACGTGCGGGAGTTCTGCAGCGAGGCGCGGCTCGAACCCATGATCCTGCGCGGGGAGTATTTTTCCGATCAGGCGCGGGAGGTGGGCATGGCGGAGGTGTCGCTCATCCCCGAATCCCGTCTGCTCGGCAAGAGCATCCGCGAAGTGGCGTTTCGCTCCCACTATGGCCTCAACGTGGTGGGGATCCGCCGCGCCGGCGAGGCGCTTGGCGGCAAGCTGGTGGACGAGGCGCTGCAGATGGGGGATACCCTGCTGGTGGTGGGCAACTGGAGCTTGATCCGCCTGCTGCAGACCCACAGCCGTGACTTTCTCTTGTTGGGGCTGCCGGCGGAGGTGGACGAGATGGCGCCGGCCCGCAGTCAGGCCATTCACGCCCTGATCGCGCTCGGGGTCATGATAGTGCTGATGGTGACGGATCCCGTGCCCAACGTGATAGCGGCGCTGATCGCCTGCCTGCTGATGGGCAAGTTTCGCTGCATCGACATGGAGAGCGCCTACAAGTCCATCCACTGGCCGACCCTGATCCTCATCGTCGGCATGCTGCCCTTTGCGCTCGCGCTGCAAAAGACCGGTGGGGTGGATCTCATCGTCGGCGCGCTGATCTCGGCGGTGGGGGAGATGGGGCCGCGGGTGATGCTGGCCAGTCTGTTCGCCCTGTGCGCCATCATCGGGCTGTTTATCTCCAACACCGCGACGGCGGTACTGATGGCCCCGATCGCGCTCGGCACGGCCCAGCAGATGGGGGTCTCCCCCTATCCGTTTGCCATGACCATCGCCATCGCCGCCTCGGCGGCCTTCATGACGCCGGTCTCCTCGCCGGTCAACACCCTGGTGCTGGGCCCTGGCAACTACAAGTTCGTGGATTTCGTGCGCATCGGCGTGCCCTTCACGGCGCTGGTGATGGTGGTGAGCGTCATCGCCATCCCCTGGTTCTTCCCGTTCTGACGGCACATATGACATGGCGGCCTGCGGGCCGCCTTTTTATTGCCCGCAGTAATCTGACATGCAAAAGACGGCATAAAGCGAAAGCCGGGCATGAGCGCCGTCGCAGAGGAGAGCACATGGCCCAGCTATGGGAGGGGTTGCAGACGTGCAATGGCATGGAGAGGGGAAGAAGAGTGGCAAACGCCGGATACAAAAAAACCAGCCTGGGCTGGTCTGTTTGGTACTGCTTTCGATGGTGCGGAAGGAGAGACTCGAACTCTCACGCCTAGGGCGCCAGAACCTAAATCTGGTGCGTCTACCAATTTCGCCACTTCCGCAAGAGTAATGGTGGCTATGACGGGATTCGAACCTGTGACCCCCGCATTATGAGTGCGATGCTCTAACCAACTGAGCTACATAGCCGTCTTGTGTACGACTTTCGTCGAATACAAGTAAAAATGGCTGGGGTACTAGGATTCGAACCTAGGGATGGCGAGATCAAAACCCGCTGCCTTACCGCTTGGCGATACCCCAACAGTGTTCTTTGCAATCAGATGATTGAAGGAACGTTCTTCAAAATGGTGGCTATGACGGGATTCGAACCTGTGACCCCCGCATTATGAGTGCGATGCTCTAACCAACTGAGCTACATAGCCGTTTGTTGTCAACCACTGGGTGGAAGAGAACAGAATAATGGCTGGGGTACTAGGATTCGAACCTAGGGATGGCGAGATCAAAACCCGCTGCCTTACCGCTTGGCGATACCCCAACAGCAATGTCTGACAGAGACTATCAAACATCTTTTTAAGAATGGCTGGGGTACTAGGATTCGAACCTAGGGATGGCGAGATCAAAACCCGCTGCCTTACCGCTTGGCGATACCCCAACAGCGATGCCTGACAGAGTCTATCAAACATCTTTTAACAATGGCCGGAATACCAGGATTTGAACCTGGACACATTGACGAGTTCAACACCCATCACTGCTTCCCTTGACCTGTCACCGACACTTTAATGCCGACAACTGAAATAATGGCTGGGGTACTAGGATTCGAACCTAGGGATGGCGAGATCAAAACCCGCTGCCTTACCGCTTGGCGATACCCCAACTAGAGATGGTGGCTATGACGGGATTCGAACCTGTGACCCCCGCATTATGAGTGCGATGCTCTAACCAACTGAGCTACATAGCCAACCTTGCTTCCAGTGCCTCGTTGCCTCGTCACTGTGCGGGCCGAATTATGCGTATCTGGCTCTGGGGCGTCAACCCTTTTTTTGTCTGAAAAAACGAATTTGAGTGCGTTTGGCGAGTTATTGGTCGCTGTCGCGCAAAAGCCCAACAATCTGGTTTTTTTTACGACATATCCAGCAGATAGGTGCTTGGGCCAGATAAAAAAAGAGGCCAGCAAATGCTGGCCTCTCATGGGATTAGACGTTGAACAGGAAGTTCATGATGTCGCCGTCTTTGACGATGTAATCCTTCCCTTCGGCGCGCATCTTGCCCGCTTCCTTGGCGCCTTGCTCACCCTTGTAGGCGATAAAGTCTTCGAAGGCGATGGTTTGGGCACGAATAAAGCCTTTTTCGAAGTCGGTGTGGATCTTGCCCGCGGCCTGCGGGGCGGTGGCGCCCACCGGAATGGTCCAGGCACGCACTTCCTTCACGCCGGCGGTGAAGTAGGTCTGCAGCTTGAGCAGCTCGTAACCGGAGCGGATCACCCGGTTCAGGCCCGGCTCTTCGATGCCCAGATCCGCCATGAACTCGGCGCGATCTTCGTCATCCAGCTCGGCGATGTCCGCTTCGATGGCGCAGCAGACTACTACCACGACTGCGTTCTCGGCGGCGGCGATTTCACGCACCTGATCCAGGTAGGGGTTGTTCTCGAAGCCATCTTCCGCCACGTTGGCGATGTACATGGTGGGCTTGAGGGTCAGGAAGTTGAGGTGGCTGACGGCGGCCAGCTCGTCCTTGTCCAGCTTCATGCCGCGGATCATCTGGCCGTCTTCCAGTGCCACCTTGATCTTCTCCAGCACTTCCACTTCCAGCTTGGCATCCTTGTCGCCGCCCTTGGCGCGCTTGGACTGGCGGTTGATGGCGCGCTCGCAGGCATCCAGATCGGAGAGGGCCAGCTCGGTGTTGATCACCTCGATGTCGTCAGCCGGGGAGACCTTGCCCGCCACGTGAACGATGTTCTCGTCCTCGAAGCAGCGCACCACGTGACCGATGGCCTCGGTTTCACGGATGTTGGCCAGGAACTGGTTGCCGAGGCCCTCGCCCTTGGAGGCACCGGCCACCAGGCCGGCGATGTCCACGAATTCCATGGTGGTCGGCACAACGCGCTGCGGATTGATGATGGCCGCCAGCTGGTCGAGGCGGGGATCCGGCATCGGTACCACGCCGGTGTTCGGCTCGATGGTGCAGAACGGGAAGTTGGCGGCTTCGATGCCGGCCTTGGTCAGCGCGTTGAACAGGGTGGATTTGCCTACATTGGGCAGGCCCACGATACCGCATTTAAAACCCATGGATTGTTACCTTACGTGATGGATGCTGTTGAGGGGTCGCATAACCTGTTCACGCTCTATACTGCGAGGCCATGATCAAGGCTCATGTGCTGCTCGGAATCCTCACGTATACCTATACGCTCCGGTTCCTGCGCTGCGCTTCACCTTGCTGACGACCTCTCGTCACAGTGCGTGGACAGGTTCTTGGGCGACCCTGTCATATTGTGCGAGCCTGACGCGTGTCAGGCATCTCTATTCAGACTTTCTCGGCCTTGAAGCTGTGCAGCCGGTTCATGGCCTTGGTCATGTCCTGCTTGAACAGAATGTCGGTGGCGCGCAGGGATTCGTCGAGCGCGGCGTCGATCAGGCTCTGCTCGCTGCTGGGCGCCTTGGTCAGCACGAAACCGGCGACCAGCTCCTTGGCGCCCGGGTGACCTATCCCCAGCCGCAGCCGGAAGAAATTGTTGTTGTTGCCCATCTTGGCAATGATGTCCTTGAGGCCGTTGTGGCCGCCGTGCCCGCCGCCCTGCTTGAATTTGGCGATGCCGGGGGGCAGGTCCAGCTCATCGTGGGCCACCAGCATGGCTTCCGGCTCGATCTGGTAGAAGCGGGCCAGCGCGGCCACCGCCTTGCCGGAGAGGTTCATGTAGGTGTTCGGGATGAGCAGGCGCACATCCTGGCCATCCACCTGGATGCGGGCGGTGTGGCCGAAGAACTTGGGCTCTTCGCGCAGGCTGACATTGTGCCAGCGTGCCAGTTGCTCCACATACCAGGCGCCCGCATTGTGGCGAGTCTTGGCATATTCCGGGCCGGGATTGCCCAGCCCCACGATCAGTTTGATTTGGCTTGTCACGCTTGATTTCTTCACTCGCTGCTTGCAATGGGCCGACTGCCCAGGGCAATGGGACGCAATATTCTAGCCGCCGACTGGCGATCACTCAACCAAAGCTCGGCCAGTGCCGGGGAAAAGCGGGGAACCGGTGGCCAACGTCAGCAAAACGGGCCCCAGTGTGGGGCCCGTTTTGTAGCTTGCCGGCGGGGGCCGGGTTACTGCGCGGCACGCACCAGGGTGACCGTCTCTTCGTTCAGGGCGGTCAGGGTGGGACGCGCATCGCGCACGTAGGCAACGAAGGAGGCGGCGTCGGTGCCGCAATCCACGCCGCTCGCCTTGCAGTCAAGCTGATGGCCGGTGGCATAGCGGGCGCTCAGCTGATCGCCGCGCTGCTCCACCCGCTCGACCGGGAAGCCGGTCAGCTTGCCATCCTGCCAGGCGAGATCCAGCCGCTCGGCTTGCTGCGCCTGGGCGCGGGCCAGCGCCTGCCAGCCATCGTTGCCGTTGGCGCTGTAGGCATTCATCACCACCCGATAGCGCTGGCTGTCCACCAGATCCTGCCACTGGCCGTCGGCATTCTGCCACTGCAACTGGGTCAGGGCGCCGCCCTTGCCCGGGGTGGTCTCGGTGAAGGTGTAGCGCAGGTGGCCGCCGTAGGGGAACTTGCCGGCGTGGGCGCTGGCGGGCAGGGTGGCGGTGATGGTCTCGGTCAAGAGGGAACGCACGTCGGCGCCGGTCAGGGTCAGCACCGAGAGCTGGTTCTTGAACGGCAGCAGGGTGAGCGCGGCATCCCCTTCGCGCAGCTCGCCGGCCGGCAGATCGGCGCGCACGCCGCCCACCGCCAGCAGGGCGAAGTGGACCGGACCGCCGGTCAGCGCCTGCACCGCCGGGGTATTGGCCCAGTAGTACTGCCCTTCGGCCACCAGGGAGGCAACGTCGGAGCCGTGGCTGTCGCTGCCATTGTCGCCGGGGCGGCGGGCATTTTGCAGGGCGGCCGGGATGGTGGCGATGACGGGGCCGAACGCCTGCTCCAGAGCGGGCTTGTAGTGGCTGTCGATGATGCCGCGCAGGCGCGGGTCTTCATCCACGGTCACCAGGTTGGGCTGAGCGTCGATGAACTTGCCGGCCTGCTTGCTGCGGGTCTCATCCAGTGCCTGCTTGCGGGCGGGATCGGCGAAGAAGTCGCGGCTGGCCAGCAGCTGGTTCTGACCCTGACAGGCGATGACCCTGCCCTGGGCGTCGAAACTGACCCGGGCCAGCCCGATGGCCTGGGCATAGGAGCCGGCCTGTACCACGCAGGTCATGCCGACCCCGTCCGGGTTGGTGACCAGCTGGGCGTACTCGCCGGTGTTGCCCCAGCCGATGTTGCGAAAATCGCCGAGCAGGCTGTGGGAGTGACCGCCGACGATGGCGTCGATGCCGTTCACCTTGGCCGCCAGCGCCAGATCCCGCTGGTTGCCGATGTGGGTGAGCGCCACTATGTGGTCGATGCCGTGCTGGCGCAGCAGATCCACCGTGGCCTGGGCCGAGGTGACTTCATTGCCGAACCGCAGCTTGCCGACGTTGGGGGAGATGTTGGCCATGTCCTCCAGCACCAGCCCCATCACGGCGACCAGCTGCTTGCCCTGGGGCAGGTTGTTGATGTCGGTGACCGGGCTCTTCTGGTTGCCGTCGAAGGAGTAGATGACGAACGGCTTGAGGTTGGCGGCGTGGCGCAGATCCGGGTCGTCGCGGGTATCCAGGTTGGCGGCCAGTACCGGGAAGTTGACCCCCTTGATGAAGCGGGCCAGCTTCTGGTTGTCCAGATCGAATTCGTGGTTGCCCAGCGCCATGGCGTCGAGGCCGAACTGGCTCAGCAGCTCGGCGTTGGCCATCCCCTCGTTGAGCTTGAAGTAGCCGCTGCCCTGCCAGGCATCGCCGCCGTGCAGCAGCAGGAGCGGCTGGTTCTTGGCCAGCGCATCGGCCTGGAAGGATTTCGCCATGGTGAGCAGGCGCGGATAGCCGCCGAAGCGGGTGTAGAGGGTGTCGGTTTCCCCCTGCTTGCCAAAGAGAGGCCCCTTCAGCTCGGCGTTGACCGGGTCAAACTGGGAGTGGGTGTCGTTCATGTGAGCCAGAGTCAGCACGAAAGGCTGGTTTTCATTGTTGGGCTGACAGGCGAACAGGAAGCTGCAGAAGGCGAGGAGCAGCAGCGGGCGCAAGCGATTCATGGAACAATCCTTAACCTGCGACGGGGCAGGGCAATACCGGGTGTAACTGGGACTAGAAAGACAAAAACCGCCAGCTGGCGGTTTTTGTCACAACAGGGTCTATCAATGCTCAAACATGGCAGAGATGGACTCTTCGTTGCTGATGCGGCGAATGGCTTCGGCCAGCACGGAAGAGAGCGTCAGCTGCTTGACCTTGTCGACCGCCTTCATCTCCGCGGTGAGCGGGATAGAGTCGGTGATGATCAGTTCGTCGATCACGGAGTTCTTGATGTTCTCCACGGCGGAACCGGAGAAGACCGGGTGAGTGGCGTAGGCGAATACACGCTTGGCACCACGTTCTTTCAGGGCTTCGGCAGCCTTGCACAGGGTGCCGCCGGTGTCGATCATGTCGTCGACGATGATACAGTCGCGGCCGGCCACGTCACCGATCAGGTGCATGACCTGGGAGACGTTCGGGCGGGGACGACGCTTGTCGATGATGGCGATGTCGGTATCGTCCAGCAGCTTGGCGATGGCACGGGCACGTACCACGCCGCCGATGTCCGGCGACACGACCACGGGGGATTCGAGGTTCTTGGACTTCATGTCTTCCAGCAGCACCGGGCTGCCGAACACGTTGTCGACCGGGACGTCGAAGAAGCCCTGGATTTGCTCGGCATGCAGGTCAACGGTCAGCACGCGATCCACACCGACGCTGGAGAGGAAGTCGGCGACGACCTTGGCGGTGATGGGAACACGGGCGGAGCGGACACGGCGGTCCTGACGGGCATAGCCAAAGTAGGGAATTACGGCAGTGATACGGCCAGCTGAAGCACGACGCAGAGCATCCACCATCACGATCAATTCCATCAAATTGTCGTTGGTCGGGGCACAGGTGGATTGAATGATGAAGATATCGCCACCACGTACATTCTCGTTGATCTGTACGCTGATCTCGCCGTCGCTAAAGCGACCTACGGCAGCATTGCCGAGTTTGATAAACAGGCGATCTGCGATCTTCTGGGCTAGTTCCGGCGTTGCGTTACCAGCAAACAGCTTCATGTCAGGCACGGTTTGAAACCTCGGGGTTGCATCCAGTATGTGGGGAGTCTGATTAGACCCTTATCGTTTGGGGGCAAACGATTTATCAAGTTGACGGGTCAGACCACTATAGGCTGCTTTCAGGTCAGGTGCCCACGTTACATGCGGCAAGCCGGTTGAGCGTCGTGCTGGTCGACGCCCCGTCATCCATGATGACCAGTGACCTTCCCGAAGACGAAAGGGTAACGATGGGTGCTGCAACCGGCGAGGGGGAGTGTGCACTCCCGGCAAGACTGCTGCGGCAGGTGAATCGATATACCCTGTTCGATGTTCAGGAGATGGCTGGGGTACTAGGATTCGAACCTAGGAATGGCGAGATCAAAACCCGCTGCCTTACCGCTTGGCGATACCCCAATCACTGACTTGTTGCAATGTAGCGAAGAGTGGTGATATGTTCTCGCCCTTGGCGACAAATCCATCCCACTCTCTCGGCACTTTTGCCAACACTTCCCGAGCAGCCACTTCGTCTTCAAACTGAGCAAAGACGCAGGCTCCTGTGCCCGTCATTCTTGACGGCGCGTATTCTAGCAACCAGCCGAGCGCATTGGCAACCTCGGGGTGGCGCTTTTTCACCAGCAATTCGCAATCGTTTTTCCACTCCCCTTCCAGCAGATTGTGCAATGCCATTTTCGGGGTATCTCTGGGCAGGTCCGGATCCTGGAACACGGCGGCGGTCGCCACATGGCAATCAGGCTTGAGCACCAGATACCAGGCGCTCGGCAACTCGACCGGCTGCAGCCGCTCACCGACCCCCTCGGCAAAGGCGGCCTTGCCGCGCACGAACACCGGCACGTCGGCGCCCAGCTGCACGCCGAGCTCGGCCAGCTCGTCTTCACTCAAGCCGGCTTGCCAGAGGTGGTTGAGGGCCACTAGCGTGGTGGCGGCGTCCGATGAACCACCGCCGATGCCACCGCCCATGGGCAGCACCTTCTCCAGCCTGATATGGGCCCCCTGCGGGCTCGGCAGCCTGGCCTGCAGCAGACGGGCGGCGCGGATGATGAGGTTCTGTTCATCGGGCACGCCGGGAATGGCCGGGCTCAGGGTGAGCCTGTCGCTGGCCGGGATCACCTCGAACTCGAGCCAGTCGCCGTGGTTGAGGAAGATGAACAGGGTCTGCAGCTCGTGGTAGCCGTCCGGGCGACGGCCGTTGACGTGCAAAAAGAGATTCAGTTTGGCCGGAGCCGGCCAGCGCATGGCGCTCATGGGGGAGTCCTTGTCGATGGCCGCCATCAGCGGGTGATGGTCCACTGGTTGATCTGCAGCTTGAGGCGGCTGTCCTGGCCGGTCATGGTGAGCAGGTGCGGCAGGCGATAGCCGTCCTGATCCCGGTAGTCGCCATAGACGATCTGCCACTGGCCGTCACGCACACTGGCCAGACTGCGGTCGGGGTTGAGCTCGAACTCGGCCTCGCCCGGCAAGCCCTTGATCCACGCCGGCAGCCCGGCCACCGGAATGTTCCAGCCGGTGAGCTGATAGACGAGCGCCTCGGCATCCTGGCTCTGGTGCGGGTTGCCCTCGTTGTCGATCAGGGTGATCTCGCCCTTGCTGCGGGAGAGCTCCAGGATGTGGGTGCCGATCAGGCTGGTGAGGTTGAGGCGATAGTCGTCGCCATCCTGCTGCCAGTTGACCCGGGCGCTGCCCTTCTGCTGGGCGGTGATGATGGCCATCTTGCCAGACAGCTGCCAGTGGGTCAGTTGCTCGAGCCGGGTACGCTCCTGCTGCCAGTTGACCTGATCGCGCTGGGGTTGGGTAGTGGCGCAACCGGCCAGCAACAGCAGGCAGCCAAGGGTGAAAAGACGCAACAACAAGGTCATGCTCCGGAAAAGGTGATTTGGCACAGTATACGGGGGGGTCGTATCGCTTTTAAAGACTTACCCTTTCTCGTACAATTGGCAGCCTTTACTCCCTGCGCACAGATACGATCCACGCCCACTCATGAGTTTGCTTGCCCTCGGAATCAACCACAACACCGCCAGTGTCGCCTTGCGGGAGCGGGTCGCCTTCGGCCCGGACTGCATCGATCGCGCCTTGCGTGAGCTGGTCGCCCAACCCGGTGTAAGCGAGGCGGTGATCGTCTCGACCTGCAACCGCACCGAGCTTTACTGTAGCCTGGAGCAGGGGCAGGGCGAGCAGGTGTTGCAGTGGCTGCAGCGGTTTCACGACCTGGATGCCGCCGAGGTGGTCTCCGCCATCTACCGGCATCAGGACGAGGAGGCGGTCCGCCACCTGATGCGGGTGGCCTGCGGGCTCGACTCCCTGGTGCTGGGAGAGCCGCAGATCCTGGGGCAGATCAAGCAATCCTATGCCCATGCCCAGCAATCCGAGGCGGTGAAGGGGGCGCTGGAGCGTTTGTTCCAGAAATCCTTCTCGGTGGCCAAGCGGGTGCGCACCGATACCGAGATCGGCGCCAGCGCCGTGTCGGTGGCCTTTGCCGCGGTGAGCCTGGGACGGCGGATCTTCTCCGATCTCTCCCAGACCAAGGTGCTGCTGGTCGGTGCCGGCGAGACCATCGAACTGGTGGCCCGCCACCTGCGCGAACAGAACGTCACCCAGATGATGGTGGCCAACCGCACCCTGCAGCGGGCCCAGCTGCTGGCCGAGGAGTTCGGCGCCCAGGTGATGACGCTCGAAGAGATCCCGGACTATCTGCACGAGGCGGACATCGTCATCAGCTCCACCGCGAGCCCCCTGCCGATCATCGGCAAGGGCATGGTGGAGCGCGCACTCAAGGCTCGCCGCTTCAGGCCCATGTTCCTGGTGGACATCGCCGTGCCCCGCGACATCGAGGCGGAGGTGGACGAGCTCTCGGACGCCTATCTCTACACGGTGGATGACCTGCAGGGCATCATCGAGCAGAACCTCGAGACCCGCAAACGGGCCGCCGCCGAGGCCGAACTCATCGTGCAGGAAGAGCGCGATGACTTCATGGGCTGGTATCGCAGTCTCCACTCGGTGGATCTCATCCGCGATTACCGCCATCAGGCCCAACAGGTGGCCGATGAGGAGCTGCAGCGCGCCCTGCTGGCCCTGCAACAGGGCGAGCCTGCCGAGCAGGCGCTCAAGGCGCTGGCCCACCGCCTCACCAACAAGTTGATCCACGCACCGACCCAGGCCCTGCGCCAGGCCGCCGCCCAGGGGGATCACCATCAGCTGGCCCAGTTGCGCCAGGTGCTGGGGTTGTCACAAGAGTCATAGTTTGGGGGCGATCACCCGGTCGTCCCGTCCTCCATCGAGAACACAAGATTTATGAACCCGTCACTGATCAGAAAGCTGGAAGGCCTCATCGAGCGCCACGAAGAAGTACAGGCCATGCTCGGCGAGCCGGACGTGGCCGCGGATCAGGATCGCTACCGCGCCCTGACCCGGGAATATGCCCAGCTGGAAGATATCGTTCACGCTTTCCAGCAATTCCGCCAGGCCGAAGAGAACCTGGACGCCACCCGCCAGATGCTGGAAGAGGAGGATGCCGACCTGCGCGAGATGGCGCAGGAGGAGCTGCCGCTGGCCAAGGCGACCTTCGAGGAGCAGGAGCAGGCGCTGCAGGTGATGCTGCTGCCGCGCGACCCCAAGGATGACAACAACTGCTATCTGGAGATCCGCGCCGGCGCCGGTGGTGACGAGGCGGCGATCTTTGCGGGCGATCTGTTTCGCATGTATTCGCGCTATGCCGAGCGCCAGGGCTGGCGGGTCTCCATTGTCAGCTGCAACGACGGTGAGCACGGCGGCTACAAGGAGGTGATCGCCAAGGTGGAGGGTGAGCACGTCTACGGCCGCCTCAAGTTTGAATCCGGTGGTCACCGGGTACAGCGGGTGCCGGAAACCGAATCCCAGGGCCGGGTGCACACCTCCGCCTGTACCGTCGCCGTGCTGCCGGAAGTGCCGGAAGCCGAGCAGATCGAGATCAACCCCGCGGATCTGAAGATCGACACCTTCCGCGCCTCCGGGGCCGGTGGCCAGCACGTCAACAAGACCGACTCCGCCATCCGCATCACCCACCTGCCCACCGGCCTGGTGGTGGAGTGCCAGGATGAGCGCTCCCAGCACAAGAACCGCGCCAAGGCGATGTCGGTACTCTCCGCCCGTCTGCAGGCGGCCGAGGATGAGCGCCACCGCGCCGCCGAGCAGAGCACCCGCCGCAACCTGGTAGGGTCGGGGGATCGCTCCGAGCGCATCCGCACCTACAACTACCCGCAGGGGCGCCTCTCCGAGCACCGTATCAACCTCACCCTCTATCGCCTCGGCGAGATCATGGAAGGGGACCTGGACTGCGTCATCAACCCGATGATCCAGGAGTACCAGGCCGACCAGCTTGCCTCCCTGGCCGAGAGCAACTGATGCAGATCCAGCAGGCTCGCGCCCACATCATGGCGACGTTGGCCTCCGGGGAATCCCCCCGCGCCGATGCCGATGCGCTGCTCTGCCATCTGCTGGAGTGCCGGCGCAGCTACCTGATGACCTGGCCGGAGCGCGAGCTCGATGCCGCCCAGCAGGCGACCCTGCAGGGCTGGCTAGAACGCCGTCTCAATGGCGAACCCATCGCCCACCTGATTGGTGAGCGGGAGTTCTGGTCACTGCCGCTGAAGGTGAGCCCGGCCACCCTGATCCCGCGCCCCGACACCGAGGTGCTGGTCGAGCAGTCGCTGGCGCGGCTGCCAGCAGGCCCCTGCGCCGTGCTGGATCTGGGCACTGGCACCGGCGCCATCGCATTGGCGCTCAAGTCGGAGCGACCGGATGCCGATGTATGGGCGGTGGACAGGATGCCGGCTGCAGCCGCCCTGGCGCGCGCCAACAGCGCCGCGCTGGGTCTGTCCATCGAGGTGCGCGACGGCAGCTGGTTCGAACCGCTGGTCGCGCCCTCGTCAAGCAAGGCGCCGCGCTTTGCGATGATCGTCTCCAACCCGCCCTACATCGACGGGGCGGATCCGCACCTCGACGAGGGGGACGTACGCTTCGAGCCCCGCTCCGCCCTGGTGGCGGACGAGCAGGGGCTGGCGGATATTCGCCTCATCGTGACCGGGGCACCGGCCCATCTGCTGCCGGGCGGCTGGCTGTTGCTGGAGCATGGTTGGCAGCAGGGGGAGGCGGTGCGTCAACTCCTGCTGCAACAGGGCTACGTGCAGGTGGAAACCGTGCGCGATTACGGCGATAACGAGCGGGTGACCCTGGGGCGGCTGGCTCAGTGATGATGACGGGCGGGCCGGGCCTGCCTCTGTTCAAGGACACGTTATGTATTTTGCTATCAAACATCTGCACCTGCTGCTGATTGGCCTGGCCGTGCTGATGTTCATGTTGCGCTTCTATTGGCTGCAGACCGGCTCGAGCCGCGCCGCCAGCGCCCGTACCCTTCGGTTGAGCGGCTGGCTCAACGGCCTGGTGGTGCTCTCCGGCGTGCTGCTGTGCATGGTGCTGGATCTCAACCCGCTCAACAACGCCACCCCCTGGCTCAGCGAGAAGCTGACCGCCATCCTGGTGGTGGCTTTTCTGGCCATGATGGCACTGCGCCTGGCCCGCAGTAACGGCATCCGCTGGTTTGCGTTTCTGGGAGCCCTCGGCTGGCTCTTCTTCATCGCCAAGCTGGCCGTCTACAAGCAGGCCAGCCTGTTCGGTTAAGGATGATGACGATGATACGCGTAGACGAATGGACCGATTTCGAAGCCCATGACATCGCCGAGCTGGCGCTGTCGGTGAGTGACGAGATCCATGGCATCAGCGGCCGCGGGACGGCGGAGCTGGCTCGGCTTGACGCCTGGCTGGACGAGGCCATCGAGGAAGGGGATTGCGACCAGGTGCGCCGTCAGCTGCTGCAGGGCTTCTACCAGACCTTAGGGTTTCACGGCGACTGGCAGGACTACTTCTCGGTGGCCAACTGCGATCTGGCCCAGGTCCTGGCCCGCAAGCAGGGCATTCCGGTCAGCCTTGGCATCCTCATCATTCAGCTGGGGCGCAAGCTCGGGCTGGACGTGGAGGGGATCTGCTTTCCCGGTCACTTCCTGGTGAGCTTCGCCGGCAGCGAGGGAGAGGTCTATGTGGACCCCTTCACCGGCGACGAGCTGAGCCTGCACCACATCGAGCTGCTGCTGCGCGGGGCTCTCGGCAACCTGGCCACCCTCACCTCGGATCACCTGCAGCCTGCCGGCCAGTGGGAGATCATCGAGCGGCTGCTCAACGTGAGCAAGGGCGCCCTGCTGCGGGAGGACCGGATGACCGAGGCGCTGCGCTGCAGCGAACTGTTGCTGCGGATGAAGCCCGGCGACCCGTTGGAGACCCGGGATCGCGGCTTCATCTACGAGCAGCTCGACTGCCCGCGCTTTGCCGCCGACGATTTTGAATACTTTATTGAACAGTGCCCGGACGATCCGGTGGCCGACGTGCTGAAAGCCCAGCTGGCCGCACTGGATCTGAGCCCCAAGCCCCTCCACTGAGGAGCTAACGGCCTCGCTGCATGCGAGGCCCTAATTGAGAGTCCCATGCCGCTGCATGCAAGGCCTGGGAGATGCAACAGACGAGTATCGAGGCCGCGCAGCCTGGGGCTGTGCGGCCGGATGTGGATTCAAGCCCTGCAAGCCCTTTTACCTAAGGAAGCCTGAGATGGAACAGAAGAATATCAAGGTCAATGGCATCGACGTCGCCAACGACAAACCGTTCGTGTTGTTCGGTGGCATGAACGTGCTGGAATCGCGCGACATGGCGATGGCCGTGTGCGAGAAGTACGTGGAAGTGACCTCCAAGCTGGGTATCCCGTTCGTGTTCAAGGCGAGCTGGGACAAGGCCAACCGCTCCTCCATCCACTCCTACCGCGGTCCGGGTCTGGAAGAGGGGATGAAGATCTTCCAGGAGCTGAAAGCGACCTTCGGCATGCCGGTGATCTCCGATCTGCACGAGCCCCATCAGGCCAAACCGGTGGCCGAGGTGGTCGACGTCATCCAGCTGCCCGCCTTCCTGGCGCGCCAGACCGATCTGGTGGAGGCCATGGCCCGCACCGGCAACGTCATCAACATCAAGAAGCCGCAGTTCCTGAGCCCAAGCCAGATGAAGAACATCACCGACAAATTCGAGGAGTGCGGCAACGACCGTCTGATCCTGTGCGAGCGCGGCGTCAACTTCGGTTATGACAACCTGGTGGTGGACATGCTGGGGCTGGGGGTGATGAAGAAGAGCACCGGCGGCTACCCGGTCATCTTCGACGTGACCCACTCCCTGCAGTGCCGTGACCCCATGGGCGCCGCCTCCGGCGGTCGTCGCGAGCAGGTGGCCGAGCTGGCCCGTGCCGGCATGGCGGTCGGTCTGGCCGGTCTGTTCATCGAATCCCACCCGGACCCCAAGGTGGCCCGTTGCGACGGCCCGAGCGCGTTGCCGCTGGAGAAGCTGGAAGGCTTCCTCAAGCAGATGAAGGCCATCGACGATCTGGTCAAGGGCTTCGAGCCGCTCGATACTTCCATCTGAACCTGGCCCACGCTGGCCCCATAAAAATGCCCCGCACTGCGGGGCATTTTTGTTTTCGCGCTGTTTTTATTTCCTGGGCCAGCATAAATCAATCGCGGAATAAATACATCCGGGTTGCCATGGTGTTAATGTTGTTAAATCCGTTGTGTGATTGATGTCTATTAATTGCTTCTTTCAACATGTGAAAGTAGCCCCTGTTGTGATGAGGGAACGGCACGAACCGGGCGAGATAATCCATATTTCGTCACGGCTTGCTGCATGCGTATTTCTGCCATGACACATCTCATTAAACTGACAGGACGTTAAGAATGCAGAAAAAAATAGTCAGCAGCCTGTATTTTCAGGTGTTGTTAGCGATCACCCTCGGAGTCATCCTGGGACATATATATCCCGACCTCGGAGCGGACATGAAACCGCTCGGAGATGGCTTCGTCAAATTAATCAAAATGATCATCGCCCCGGTTATATTCTGCACCGTGGTGACCGGCATTGCCGGCATGGAGAGCATGAAAGCGGTGGGCAAGACAGGTGCCATCGCGCTGCTCTATTTTGAAGTGGTCAGCACCATCGCCCTCATCATCGGGCTGTGCGTGGTCAACCTGCTGCAACCGGGGGCTGGCATGAACGTCGACCCCGCCACGCTGGATGCCAGCGCCATCTCGGCCTACGCCGAACAGGCCAAGGCACAGGGCATCATCCCCTTCCTGCTGGACGTGATCCCGGGCAGCGTGATCGGCGCCTTCGCCAGCGGCAATATTCTGCAGGTGCTGTTATTTGCGGTGCTGTTCGGCTTCTCCCTGCACCATATCGGCGAGAAGGGAAAGGTGATATTCAATGTCATCGACAGCTTCTCCCAGGTTATTTTCGGGATCATCAATATGATCATGCGGCTGGCACCGGTGGGTGCATTTGGTGCCATGGCATTTACCATCGGTAAATATGGTATCGGCTCGCTGGTTCAGCTCGGGCAATTAATCGCCTGCTTCTACATGACCTGCCTGTTGTTTATTTTCCTGGTACTGGGCTCTATTGCCAGAGCGAATGGTTTCAGCATCCTGCGTTTTATTTCCTATATTCGGGAAGAGCTGCTGATCGTGCTTGGTACATCCTCTTCTGAATCTGTATTGCCGCGCATGCTGGTGAAGATGGAGGCGCTCGGTTGCAAGAAGTCGGTGGTGGGGCTGGTGATCCCGACCGGTTACTCCTTCAACCTGGACGGTACCTCCATCTATCTGACCATGGCGGCCATCTTCATCGCTCAGGCCACCAATACCCCGCTCGATCTGTTCCAGCAGGTCACCCTGCTGGTGGTGCTGCTCATCTCCTCGAAGGGGGCGGCCGGGGTGACCGGCAGCGGCTTCATCGTGCTGGCGGCCACCATCTCGGCGGTGGGCCACCTGCCGCTGGCCGGGCTGGCGTTGATCCTCGGCATCGATCGCTTCATGTCGGAGGCCCGCGCCCTGACCAACCTCATCGGCAACGGGGTGGCAACCCTGGTGGTGGCCCGTTACTGCGATCAGCTTGACGAGCAGCAGATGCACGAGGCGCTGAACAACCCGCCGCTGGCGGTCAAGGTGGATCAGCATTGAACCACCGATACCTGCGCCGTGCGCTGCCAGCTTGTCGAGCACGGGCAGCCAACGGGGGGGAATTCAAGCCATAAAAAAACGGCCCGTTTGGGCCGTTTTTCATGATACCGGTTGCTACAGAGCGACTTACAGGCTCTGGGTGAAGGTGCGGGTCACCACGTCACGCTGCTGTTCCGGGGTCAGTGCGTTGAAGCGCACGGCGTAGCCGGAGACGCGGATGGTCAGCTGCGGGTACTTCTCCGGGTTGGCGATGGCGTCTTCCAGGGTCTCGCGACGCAGGACGTTGACGTTCAGGTGCTGGCCACCTTCGACGGCCGGCTCGGCTTGTACCGGCAGTTCACGGTATTCGAACTGGCCCAGGTCGGAGAGGCTGACTTCCTGATCGGCGGCAAAGGCATCACCCTTGGCGCAGATGCAGCGAGCCTGTTGCTTCTCTTCGTCCAGCAGCCAGAACGAGTTCAGCAGAGCGGCGTTGGCAGACTGGGTGATTTGGATGCCCTTGATCATGGTATGACTCCTCATAGGAAAGCGGATTCAACTGTAAGGACATTACCCTGATGTATTTAAACCACCGGGATGATTTAAAGGGCCCTTGCCTTACACCTTTACTTTGTTGGGTCATATATACCACGATGGTAATATTACGAAAATTGATCTAAATCAAAAAATACGCGATCTGTGCGGATGTTAAGGGATTAGATTATTGAGATTAATCAAAAATAGGTCATTTTTCTGATTATGAAAGATATCCAAATTATGCATCTTTCATTAATTAAATCTAGTAATTTAACTACATCTTTTCATGTTCCAGCCCGCTCGAAGCTGGATTCGCCATACAGTAGGTGAAGGGGATAAACCAATGTTTAGGGATACGCCAAAAAGGTGAAGGAGAGGCTTAACCAAGGCAAGAGAGGGCAATGGGGGTCGGCAGGCGAGCGGGAGAGTGGCCCAGCCATCGCCAGACCAGGCCATGGGGAGTCGCGTGGGAGTTCAGTGCCGACCTCTTGCTCACCCGAAGATGGCCAGCGGCGACCGAAAGGTGAGCGCGGTGGCCACGGCTTGGCCGGGAGAAGGAATCCGCAGGGGCATCCTGGTTGCGTCTTGGGGGCTGGCCCCCTATCCTGAGCCCCTTGCTGCATTAATGGGGGCAGGGGGCGCGTGCTGGCCGATTGGCCTGCGTAAAAAGCAAGGTGACCCCGGGCCTGCCGTATTCATCGAGGATGGTGGCGTGCTGCGCTGTGCCCGAGCGGGTGAGCAGGGCGCAGGCCATCCATCCGGCCCTGTATATCGAGGAGAGAGGCGCACCGGCCTGCACGCACGAGCGGCCGGGTCGAAATAAGCGCCTCCCCCGACAGATTCAATGAGGAGATTGGGGTGCTGACCTGGACTGATGTGATTGGCTCCGAGAAGGAGCAGGACTATTTCAAGGCAACCCTGGCGACCGTCAGGAGCGAGCGGGAGGCGGGCAAGGTGATCTACCCGCCGGCCACCGACGTGTTCAACGCCTTCAAGCTGACCGAGCTGGATCAGGTCAAGGTGGTGATCCTGGGTCAGGATCCCTATCACGGTCCGAACCAGGCCCATGGCCTCTGCTTCTCCGTCCTGCCCGGCGTGCGCACGCCTCCCTCGCTGGTGAACATTTACAAGGAGATGCAGCGGGATCTGCCGGGTTTTGTCACACCCAATCACGGTTTTCTGGAGTCCTGGGCCACCCAGGGGGTATTGCTGCTCAATACGGTGCTGACGGTGCAGGCAGGCCAGGCCCACTCCCATGCCCATCTGGGCTGGGAGACCTTCACCGACCGGGTCATCGAGCAGATCAACGCCAGCTGTCAGGGGGTGGTCTTCCTGCTGTGGGGCGCCCACGCCCAGAAGAAGGGGCGTTTCATCGACCGGAGCCGCCACCACGTGCTGAGCGCTCCCCACCCGAGCCCGCTCTCGGCCCATCGCGGCTTCATCGGCTGCGGCCACTTCTCCGAGACCAACCGCTTGCTGAGCCAGCAGGGGATGAGCCCCATCAACTGGCACTCGGTCTGCGAATAACGCGGGGGCAGACAGCCGTGATTTGCTCCGTCGGGAGGGCGGGGCAGCATGCGCCACTGGCCGTTTTCTCTGCAGCTGACTTGATTGAGTGCAAAGTCGGCGCGATAAATGGCCGTATACTCGGATCAGAATCGTCTCATTTCAGCGCAAGGAGTGCCCATGTTAGCGAGTCTGCACAAGGATCATCTCAACATCGCCCGGTTGCTGGGTCTGCTCAAGCAGAAGCTGGCGGCCATTCGCAGCGAAGAAAGGGTCAGCTATTTCCTGATCCGCGACGTGGTGGATTACCTGCGGGAGGTATCGGACAAGTATCACCATCCGAAGGAAGACATCATTTATGACTACTACCTCAAGTACCGGATAGTGGAAGGGGATGTGGCCAACCGGCTGCAACTGGAGCATGCCAAGCTGGTGGAGGCCGGTGCCGAGCTCAGGGAGATGGTGGAGATGATCCTGATGGATGCGGTCATTCCGCTCGATCAGTTCACCGCCAAGCTGGAGCAGTTCGTGGCGCTGCAGGAGGCGCACATGAACTACGAAGAGGGGGTCATCTTCCCCCATCTGCGCGACTCGCTGACCGAGGATGACTGGCGTCACCTCGAGCAGGTCTGGCAGAACCGCGCCATCGGGGATCCCCTGTTCGGGCCCGAGATCAGCCAGCACTTTCAGGATCTGGCCAGGCGCCTGTCGCTGCCGCTCTCTTCCTGAGGGGTAACTCTCTCTTGAAAAACAAGGCCCCGGTTAACCGGGGCCTTGTTTTTACAACTCGATCTCGTCTGAGAGACCTTCGTAGGCGATGTCGATGGATTGCAGCTCCTTCTGCAGGCGGTGCTTGTCTTTCAACGCCTCTATCTCACGCCATTTACGTTTTTTTCCCGTTGTCCCGCGGCTACGTGAACCGAGTTCAACTACATCTTCATAATCGAAGTTGAACATTTCCATGGCTCCCTCCTTGGTTATTCTCGTTTTCACCATCCGTATAACATACCGGCATTGAAAATAAAACGTTTTCGTGACGAACCCATGACAGCGGATCCTGCGCCCATAAAAAAACCGGGTGCCCTTGCGGGAACCCGGTTTTTGTCGGCAGATGGCGCAGCAATCAGAGGCGGCTGGCCAGCATGGTTTCCAGCTTGCCCTGGTCGATGGCAAACATGCGGATGCCTTCGCCCAGCTTCTCGTGAGCCATGGCGTCCTGGTTCAGCTCCCAGCGGAATTCGGCTTCGGTCATCGGGGTCGGTTTGGCCTTGCGCTCGCCGGTGTAGTCCAGCTTGCGAACCACGGCACCTTCAGCCTTGCTCAGCTCTTCCAGCAGCGCCGGGCCAATGGTCAGGCGGTCGCAGCCGGCCAGTTCCAGGATCTCGCCGGTGTTGCGGAAGCTGGCACCCATGACCACGGTCGGGTAGTCGTGCTGCTTGTAGTAGTTGTAGATGGAGGTGACGGAGACCACGCCCGGATCTTCGCTGGCAGTGTAGTCACGGCCGTTCTTGGCCTTGTACCAGTCGAGAATGCGGCCCACGAACGGGGAGATCAGGAAGGCACCGGCTTCGGCACAGGCACGGGCCTGGGCGAAGGAGAACAGCAGGGTCAGGTTGCACTGGATACCCTCTTTCTCCAGTACCTCGGCGGCACGGATCCCCTCCCAGGTAGAGGCCAGCTTGATCAGGATGCGATCGTTGCTGATGCCGGCGTCGTTGTAGAGACGGATCAGTTTGCGGGCCTTGGCGATGCTGGCCTCGGTGTCGAAGGAGAGACGGGCGTCCACTTCGGTGGAGATGCGGCCCGGGACGATCTTCAGCACTTCCAGACCGATGTTGACCGCCAGCTTGTCGCCCGCGTCGATGATTTGCTGTGCCTTGTCCTGGCTCTGGGCCTTGGCCCAGGTGACGGCGTCTTCGATCAGTGCCGCGTACTCGGGGATCTCGGATGCCTTCAACACCAGAGAGGGGTTGGTGGTGGCATCGATGGGCTGGTAGCGCTTGATGGCTTCGATATCGCCGGTGTCGGCGACAACTGTGGTCAGGGCTTTCAGCTGGGTTAATTTATCGGCCATGGCAAATATCATCTCTTTATGAGGGCGCACTCTCTTGGTGAGGACGCAGGCTCGGGGGTGGCGGGCGTGAGACGACAGTTCTGAAATAAAATTACAAAATCCCGGCGACTCAGGCTCAGAAAAGCGCGATGGGCAGGCCCCATCGTCATTGCCTGCCTAATTAATACGGATGTGGCGCATCCTGCAATAGGGGGGGCTGTATGCTTATCAGCCACTCCCTGGCGCAGGCGGGAAGGAGTGGATAAAAGTGTTTGATAAAAAACGACTTTTATCTGTTTTTAGTCGCTGAAATTATCCTTCGTCAAAAACAACTTTTTTGGTTGATTATCTGTTTTGTGCCCTCGATCACATAAATTGTGTGGTCAGCCACTTGAAATTTTATTACGTGTAAAACGTTTGGCGAAAGCGGGCCGTTTTGGCATCCCCGATGGGTAAACGCTTGCGTAATGGTTTGCCTCCTTTTTGCCGGTTATACCTCTATGTAGATAATTGCCAAAAGGTTTTCTTATGGGTCTAATTTGTTGGCCGATTGATTGGATTCTCAGTTTTGTTGAAATTTTGCGAGTTAAATGAAGCTTTATTGCGCTAAAACGCTCGTTTTTTGTTTCCGTAGTGATCCCGATCACTATTCTGAACTCCTTCGCTATGCTAGATTCCGCCCCTTTAGTGAACCGCAAATTCAGAAATCGACAGCAAGGGGTCAGCGCAGACTGACCATGGATGTGATAACAACGAGAGAAATATGGACACCTTGATCGCAATGATTAACGACCTGATGTGGGGAGCCGTGCTCATCTACCTGCTCATCGGCGTCGGCATCTTCTTTACCTTCCGTCTGGGTTTTATCCAGGTCCGCCACTTCGGCCACATGTTTTCCGTTTTGCGCAACAGCCGCAAATCAGACAAGGCCGGAATCTCCTCCTTCCAGGCCCTCTGTACCAGCCTTGCCGCCCGCGTCGGCACCGGCAACCTGGCCGGTGTGGCGGTGGCCATCTATCTGGGTGGCCCGGGCGCCATCTTCTGGATGTGGCTGATCGCCTTCATCGGCATGGCGACCGCCTTCGTCGAAAGCACCCTGGCCCAGCTCTACAAGGTCAAGGATGAGGATGGCAACTACCGTGGCGGCCCCGCCTACTACATGGAGAAGGGGCTCGGCATGCGCTGGATGGGGGTGCTGTTCTCGCTCTGCCTGATCCTGGCGTTCGGTCTGGTGTTCAACGCGGTGCAAGCCAACTCCATCAGCCTGGCGATGAACGTGGCCTTCGGCATCCCCGACTGGGTCAGCGGTCTGGCTCTGGTGGTGCTCTCCGGCCTCATCATCTTCGGCGGCATCCGCGGCATCGCCCGCTTCGCCGAGCTGGTGGTGCCCTTCATGGCACTGGCCTACATCCTGATGGCGCTGTTCGTGGTGCTGGTCAACATTCACGAGTTGCCGGGCGTGTTCAGCCTCATCATCAAGTCCGCTCTCGGTCTTGAGCAGGCAGGCTCGGGTGCGCTGGGTTACGCCATCTCCCAGGCGATGATCAACGGCATCAAGCGCGGCCTCTTCTCCAACGAAGCGGGCATGGGCTCCGCCCCCAACGCCGCCGCGACCGCGACGCCCTATCCGCCGCACCCGGCCTCCCAGGGCTATGTGCAGATGCTGGGGGTGTTCCTCGACACCATCGTCATTTGTACCTGTACTGCCGCCATCATCCTGATGTCCGGCCAGTTTGAGCCTGGCTCAGGCATCACAGGTGTTGAGCTGACCCAGCGGGCGCTCTCTTCCCAGATCGGTGGCGGTGGCAACATCTTCATCGCGGCGGCCATCTTCTTCTTCGCCTTCACCTCCATCGTGGCGAACTACTCCTACGCCGAGACCAACCTGGTGTTCCTCGAGCACAACCACAAGGGCGGCCTGATGCTGTTCCGCTTGTTCGTGCTGGGCATGGTGATGTTCGGTTCGGTGGGCGAGCTGCCGACCGTGTGGGCCATGGCGGATGTCTCCATGGGACTGATGGCCATCGTCAACCTGGTGGCCATCCTGCTGCTCTCCGGGGTAGCCATCAAGCTGGCCAAGGATTACAACGACCAGCTCAAGCTGGGCAAGTTGCCCACCTTCGATGCCAACAAGTACCCCGAGATCCGCAGCCAGCTGGAAGAGGGTATCTGGGACAATCCGGCGCAAAACAGCAAGCAGGCATAAGCCTCGCAGTCGCCGTTGTCTGATAACAAGGGGAGCCATGGGCTCCCCTTTTGTTTGGGCGCCGTTTCATCGTCGTCACCTTTGGGCATCCCAGCGCCGGCAGATCTGACGCAGTCGTCGCCGTACCTTGTGCAAGGTGTGTTGACGCTACACTGCCGTCAGCTGTTGGCATCCCAGCACCGGCAGATCTGACGTAGCCGGCGCCGCAGCTGGCGCAGGGTACGTTGGCGCTGCGTGGGTGACAGCGGGGCATAACGCCAGCGCCGGTAGAGCCAGGCCCCCTGTCGCAGCGGCCGCGCCAGCAAGGGTCTGAGATCGGCGAGGCGCTCGCACCAGCTGGCCACGCTCTCTCCGGCCAAGGGCTGCCAGCCGTGGCGGGCGGCGCGCCGGCGCAGGGGCTGCCATAGCCGCAGTCTCGCCGGGGTCGGGCCACGCCAGAGCAGCAGCCCGCCCACCAGAGCCGCCACCCCCGACAGGGCGGCCAGAATAAGCCAGTGGGTATGGCCTGAGAGCGCCGGCCAGCGTTGCCCCAGCTGTTGCCACAGGCTGGCCGCATCATAGTTGAGTACCCAGCGGGTCCATTGGTAATCGAGGTTGGCCCCCCACCAGCGCAGCTGGTTGAGCAGGACCCAGTTGCGATAGCGCTGCAAAGAGAGCGGGTCAGCAGCGGCGAACTCGCCGCCAAGGGCCGCCGGCATGCCCCCCTCGATGCGCTGGGGCGCCACCGCGGCGGTGGGATCGAGCCGCTGCCAGCGGTTCTGCTCATCCAGATATTCCACCCAGGCGTGGGCGTCGAACTGGTGCACCTCCAGATAGTTGCCCCTCGGATTCCACTCGCCGCCAAGGTAGCCGGTCACCAGCCGGGCGGGGATGCCGGCCGCCCGCAGCACGAAGGCGGTGGCCATGGCGTAGTGACCGCAAAAACCGCGCCGGCTCTCGAACAGAAAATCATCCACCCCGTCCTGTCCCAGCCGTGGCGGCTGCAGGGTGTAGTAGAAGTCGCCCTGACGAAACTCGCCCAGCAGGGCGGCGGCGAGCGCCTCCGGCGTCGGATGGCGGGCCTTGAGCATCAGGGCGTGGGCCCGCGCCTTGGGGTTGCCGGTGGCGGGCAACTGCAGGTTGAGCTGGCGGGTCGCCTGGCTGGCTGGTGGCGCCATGGCGGCCGTGCTGACCCGGTAGCTGACGCGGCCATCCCCCCGATCCTGGCGATAGAGGGTGGCGAGGGGGCTCAAGGTGACCGGGCCGCTCAGCACCTCGGGATCGGCCAGGGCCAGGGTCCAGCGGTGGCGCTGGGGCTCGGCGATCACCTGATAGCCGCCGGCAGGCAGCGGGGTGGTCGGGTTGGCCGCCGGCTGCGTCTGCACGGATTGGGACTGTTGCCAGCGGCGCACCTCATCGCTTAACAACCAGCGGCGGCCATCGAACAGCTCCTGGCGCATCAGCGGGAAGTAGCGCTCCTGCGGCAGGGGGGGCGCTGAGGCGAAGCTGATGCGAAAAGCCAGCTCGGAGGAGTTGACCAGCTCGCTGATGTCGCCGGGGGCCACCTCCTCCGAGAGGCCGGAGAGGGCGCGGTTGCTGCTTGGCATCTGCCAGAGCGGCGGTAGCCTTGGCAACAGCAGGAACAGGGTGAGCAGCAGGGGGGCGGCTAGCAGCAGGGTGACGCTGGCGTGCAGCCACAGCCGTCGGCCGAGGGGCTGCACCGCCGCCAGCAGGGTGGTGACTGCCAGCCAGAGCGCCCCCGCCATCGCCAGGGCCCACCCCATGCTTTGCCGTTGCACCAGTGCCAGCGCGACCAGAAAGAAGGCGAGCAGCAGCACCTGCTCCACATCCCGCTCCCGCCGTACCTCGATGAGCTTGAGGCCGTAGCCGAGCCAGAGCAGGTTGATGAGGGCCGGCAGGGTGCCGAGCTGGCGCCACTGCCAGCCCAGCAGCGCCACGCCCAGTATGGCCAGCAGTGCCAGCACGGCGGCGGGCGGCGGGCGCCAGCCCCGCCACAGCATCATGGCCCGCACGCCAAGGGCAAGCAGCGAGACTGCCATCACCCAGAGCTGCAGCTGGGGCCAGAGGGCTGGGATCAGCAGCAACTGCAGCAGGGCGAGCAGCGGCAGCAGGCGCCGGTTATCGAGCAGCATCGAGGTCTGTCTCCGGCATCGGCTCCCGGGCGTCGAAGCGGGCCAGTGCCAGTTGGCAGCGCTGCAAAAAGGCGGGGCCGCTGTCCGGCCCCAGCGTCCGGCCCGCCAGGGTCAGGCTGAAGGGAATGCCCCGTTTGGCATAGTCGCCACACCACCAGGCGAGCACCGCCAGCCTCGCTTCGAGATCCTGGCCGCCAACCCGGGAGAGGGAGAGGTGGGTATCATCCTGTCCCGGCTCGCAGAACTGCTTCACCAGCAGGCCGCGCCCCTGGGCGAGCTGTTTCCAGGCAACCCGGCTGAGCGGCTCCCCGCTCTGGTGGGCCCGCAGCATGTCGAAATCTCCCATCGAGGCCGGGGTGGGTTGTCCCCGGTTGCCCGCCGCGTCGGTCGCGGCCTCCCCGCGCAATGGGCCGTACGCCGGGGCCGGGGCGAGCCAGCCCTCCAGTTGCAAATCCAGCAGCGACCAGCAGCGAAACAGGCCGAGGGGGTAGCGGCTCTCCACCCGCAGCCTCTCCAGCGGCAGGCGCCCGCGCCGGGTACCTAGCACCGGCAGGAGCAGGGGTTGGGGCACCGCATCCACCTGCGCTAGCCAGAGCCGCCCTTCATTGAGGGAAAACTGCAGTGCCTGCAGCGGCCGTTCGCTGCGCACCGTGATGCGTATGGGCAAGGGGCTGCCCACCTCTCCCAGCACGGCAGGCCCCCCCAGCAGGGCCAGCCCCAGCAGGTTGCGGTGGGTGAGCCACATGGTGACCATGAACAGGCTGCCGAGGCCGTAGGCCAGCAGCAATACCAGGTTGTTCTGGTAGTTGGTGCCGAGCAGATAGATGGCCAGCATCACCAGTAGATAGCAGAGGCCGAGCCGGGTGGGCAGAATGAACAGACAGCGCCCCTGCAGGGTGAGCTGGCGCGCCGGCGGGATGCGCCTGGCCAGCCAGCCTTGCTGCCACCTGGCTCTGCGCTGGCGCCAGTTCATCAGGGGCGATCCGGATCGACCCGGGCCAGCAGGCGCTGGCTGAGCGGGCAGGCTTCACCGCGCTGCACCCCGAAGCTCCCCCTGAGCCTGTGCTCGGCCACGTAGGGGAAGACCGCCTGCACATCCTCCACGCTGACGAAGCGGCGGCCCGCCACCAGCGCCCAGGCCCGGCTCACCGCCAGCAGGGTCTGGGCGGCGCGGGGCGAGAGCGGCTGCGGCAGCTCGGCGTCGAAGCGGCTCTGCTGCACCAGTGCCAGCAGGTAGTCGAGGGTGGCATCGGCGAGGTGGATCTGCGCCGCCTCGGCCTGCAGGGCGGCAAGATCTGCGGCATCGAGCTGGCGTTCGAGGGGAGCGCTCTGACTGGCCCCACGCAGCAGCCGCCGCTCCGCATCCGGGGTCGGAAAGCCCAGAGATAGGCGCACCGCGAAGCGATCGAGCTGGGATTCCGGCAAGGGGTAGGTGCCCGATTGATCCGCCGGGTTCTGGGTAGCGATGACGAAGAAGGGGGAGGGGAGTGGGTGGCTCTGCCCCTCGATGCTCACCTTGCCCTCGGCCATGGCCTCCAGCAGGGCGCTCTGCACCTTGGGGCTGGCGCGGTTGATCTCGTCCGCCAGCAACACCTGGGCAAAGACGGGGCCGGGGTGAAAGCGAAACTGCTGCTGCTGGGGGTCAAAGATCTGCAGCCCCAGCAGGTCGGCCGGCAGCAGATCGGCGGTGAACTGTACCCGCCGGCAGTCGAGCCCCAGCACCTGCGCCAGGGCGTGGGCCAGGGTGGTCTTGCCCATGCCGGGCAGATCCTCGATCAGCAGGTGGCCGCGGGCCAGCAGGGTCACCAGGGCAATCTTGAGCTGCAGCGGCTTGCCCAGGATCACCTGCTCCAGCGCCGTCAGCAGCCGGGTTATCTGTGGTTGTGTCTGCACGGGTGCCTCCCCTCGGTGTCGTTGCCCCTACAGCTTAATACGCCAGTTCGGTGGCAAGAGGATAAGTTGCAGATAACCCATTGAATCCGGATGATTTGAGGCGCGACTTCACACAGACTTCACCTGTGCTCATGTTCGCCACATATTGGCCCGCTATGCTGGCGGCTTTCCAACCTCACGAGATCTATCGTCATGAAGCAAACCTCACCCTTGTCGTTGCTGGCGCTGAGCGCCCTGCTGCTGTCGCCCCTCACCCAGGCCGCTCCCGCCGATCCGCTGGTCGGGGTAGTGGATGACGTCATTCGTCCGCTGGTGAAAGAGCACAGGATCCCGGGCATGGCGGTCGCCGTGCTGAAGGGGGGGCAGGCCCACTACTTCAACTACGGGGTTGCCGAGCTGGCAACGGGGAAGAAGGTCAGCGAGCAGACCCTGTTCGAGATTGGCTCGGTCAGCAAGACCCTGACCGCGACTCTGGGGGCCTACGCCGTGGTCAAGGGGAGCATTGGGCTGGATGACAAGGTGAGCCGGCACGCTCCCTGGCTCAAGGGCTCCGCCTTTGATGGCATTACCATGGCCGAGCTTGCCACTTACAGTGCCGGGGGTCTGCCGCTGCAATTCCCCGACGAGGTGGAATCGCTCAAGCAGATGCAGACTTACTATCGCCAGTGGACGCCGGCCTATCAGCCAGGCAGCCATCGCCAGTACTCCAACCCCAGTATCGGCCTGTTCGGCTATCTGGCGGCGAGCAGTCTGCAGCAGCCGTTTGCCCAGTTGATGGAGCAGACCCTGCTGCCAGGGCTCGGCCTGCATCACACCTATATCAATGTGCCGAAGCAGGCGATGGCGAACTACGCCTATGGCTATTCGAAAGAGGACAAGCCCATCAGGGTCAATCCCGGCATGCTGGCCGATGAGGCCTACGGCATCAAGACCAGCTCGGCGGATCTGCTCGCCTTCGTGAAGGCCAACATCAACGGGGTGGATGACAAGGGGTTGCAGCAGGCCATCGCTTTGACCCACCAGGGGCACTACTCGGTAGGCGGGATGACCCAGGGACTGGGCTGGGAGAGTTACCCCTATCCGGTCAGCGAGCAGGCGCTGCTGGCAGGCAACTCGGCCCAGGTGATCATGAAGGCCAATCCGACGACGGCCGCGCCGAAGGAGATGGGGAGCCAGCGGCTCTTCAACAAGACCGGCTCGACCAACGGCTTTGGCGCCTATGTGGCCTTCGTGCCGGCCAAGGGAGTGGGCATCGTCATGCTGGCCAACCGCAACTACCCCATCCAGGAGAGGGTAAAGGCGGCCCACGCCATCCTGAGCAAGCTGGCTCCCTGAGTCGGCACTGGCCGCGGGTCACGGCGCCATTTGCCGCGACCCACCTGTTCTGAAAAACGCCGGGCTTTGCCCGGCGTTGTCATCTGGTCTGGGGGCAGCAGTAAAATAAAGACCCGTTTGAGATTAACAAAACTAATCCCGCCATATTAGAAAACTTCACTAATAGCATAGTTACAAGTGTGATCTGCGGCTTACTTACTTCATATGTAGTTAATTATCATAAATAGTGATGATTGCTCGATGTTTTAACGTTATGCGGTGAATGCCGGGCCATCTTGACTGGAAGCGAGTCGCGGCAGGAGAGGAAGGCCCGTTCGATCCCCCATTTTTGGTTGCCCGCCGATATTCGGTCTGCCGCCAGCAAGGGATCGATGACCCGAGCAGGGAGGTTCATGGCATGGCGAAAACCATCGCCCCTCAGCATCACCCCATCCGGGCCAGCCGGCCTGTTCCCCCCTTCGTCTGCATCGCGGCAGCAAGCTTGCGACCCCTGGCCAACCCGGCTGCGGGGCCGCTCACATGAATAAGAAAATACATACAGACAGGTAGGTTAGCATGCGTCCATCCACCCCGACCGGGTTGTTGCAACAACCAAAACCCTTTTTCATGATCTTCTTCGTCGAGCTATGGGAGCGCTTCGGCTATTACGGCGTCCAGGGTCTGCTGGCGGTGTTCTTCGTCCAGCAGCTGGGCTTTTCCCAGGAGCAGTCCTTCATCACCTTCGGTGCCTTCTCGGCGCTGGTGTACGGCCTCATCTCGGTGGGCGGTTACGTGGGTGACCATATTCTGGGGACCAAGCGTACCATGGTGCTGGGGGCCATCGTACTGGTCATCGGCTACTTCATGACCGGCATGTCCATCTACAACCCCGACCTCATCTTCTATGCACTGGGCACCATCGCCGTCGGCAACTGCCTGTTCAAGGCCAACCCCGCCAGCCTGCTCGCCAAGTGCTACGAGCCCGGTGATCCCCGGCTGGATGGCGCCTTCACCCTGTTCTACATGTCGATCAACGTCGGCTCACTCATCTCCCTGTCGCTGGCTCCCGTGGTGGCCGATCACTACGGCTACACAGTGACCTACAACCTGTGCGGGGTCGGCCTGGTGATAGCCCTGCTCACCTTCTTCGCCTGCCGCCGCATGGTCAAGGGAATAGGCTCGGCCCCCGACCACCTGCCGCTCGACTACGGCAAGCTGCTGCTGGTGCTGCTGGGCTCGGTCGCTCTGGTCTTCTTCTGCGCCTGGCTGATGCACCACGTGGTGATCGCCAACATGGTGCTGATGACGGTGACCCTGGCCGTGGTGGTCTTCTTCTTTCGCGAGGCGTTCAAGCTCGACAGCGTCGGGCGCAACAAGATGTACGTGGCCTTCGTGCTGATGCTGGAGGCGGTGGTGTTCTACGTGCTCTATGCCCAGATGCCGACCTCGCTCAACTTCTTTGCCATCAACAACATGCACCATGAAATGCTGGGGGTGACCGTCAACCCGGTCAGCTTCCAGGCGCTCAACCCCTTCTGGGTGGTGCTGGGCAGCCCGGTGCTGGCGATGATCTATACCCGGCTGGGCAGCCAGGGGCGGGATCTCACCATGCCGCTCAAGTTCACCCTGGGCATGCTGTTCTGCTCCCTCGGTTTTCTCACCGCGGCGGCGTCCGGCATCTGGTTTGCCGATGCGCAGGGGCTCACCTCACCCTGGTTCATGGTGCTCATCTATCTGTTCCAGAGTCTGGGGGAGTTGATGATCAGCGCCCTGGGGCTGGCCATGGTGGCGGCGCTGGTGCCGCAGCGGCTGATGGGCTTCATCCTCGGCATGTGGTTCCTGACCCAGGCGATGGCCTCCCTGCTCGGGGGCTATGTGGCGACCTTTACCGCGGTGCCGCAGGGGGTGACGGATCCGCTGCAGACCCTGCCCATCTACACGGACGTGTTCGGCAAGATTGGTCTGGTGACTCTGCTGGTGGCGGGGGTGATGGGGCTGATGGTGCCCTGGCTCAACCGCATGATGCAGGCCGGTGAGCGCCATGGCGAGGAGGAGGAACTGTCGCAGGCCAAGGCCTGAGAGGGGCAGAAGGGGTGAGGCGCACGAGCGCCTCACCCCGGCAGATCAGTCGTATTGCTCTTCCATCCAGGCTTCCAGGATGAGCTGGGCGGAGACGCCATCCACGCTCCCCTTCTCCAGCGCCCGATAGCCACCCTGTTCGAACAGGCGGGCGCGGGCATCGGTAGTGGTGAGCCGCTCGTCCTTGAACTCCACCTGCTTGCCGAAGCGGCCGTGCAGGCGGTTGCCGAACTTGCGGGCGCGCACCGTGATCTCCTGCTCGGTGCCGTCCATGTTGAGCGGCAGACCCACCACCAGCAGGTCCGGTTGCCACTCCTTGAGCAGCTTGTCTATCTCGTCCCAGTTGGGGATGCCGTCGTTGGCCTTGAGGGCGCGCAGCGGGCGGGCCGTGCCGGTGAGCTCCTGACCGATGGCGACCCCTATGCTCTTGGTGCCGTAGTCAAAGCCCATGATACTGCGTGATGACATTGGGTAATTTCCTCAGAATGCGTCGCAAATTGCACAGCAGATTGCATCAGCCGTGGCCGATGTCGCTGGATAGGTGAACGGGATTGACCCCGATGCTGGCGGCGGCGCGTTGCCAGCGCTGGTGGATGGGGGTCTTGAACACCAGATCCGGATTGGGGGGGATCACCAGCCAGGCGCCGTCCACCAGCTCCTGTTCCAGTTGCCCCGCGCTCCAGCCGGCGTAACCGAGCGCCACCAGCCAGTGCGCCGGTGCCTCCTCGGTACCCAGGGTCTCCAGTATGTCCTTGGAGGTGGTGACCATCAGCTCGTCCCCCACCTGCAGGGTGGAGTTGAAACCGGGGCGGAAGCTGTGCAGCACGAAGCCGCGATCGGCGTGAACCGGCCCCCCCTGCAGCACCGGCTGCTTGAGTTCCGGGTTGGCGGGCGGTGCCAGCTTGAGCTGATCCAGCATGGTCTCCAGCGACATGTCCACCGGAATATTGACCACCAGCCCCATGGCGCCCTCTTCGTTGTGTTCGCACAGATAGACCAGCGAGCGCTCGAAATAGGGGTCGGTGAGGCTCGGCATGGCGAGCAGGAAGTGATTTTGCAGTGTTTGCATTTGGGCCAAATATTGCAAAGGTATTTGCAGTCAATTATGGCAGCTCGCTTCGTCTGGCAAAACCGCTTTTTGGGCGGCTGGCTCAGACCAGTCAATCTGTTTCAGTGGAGAGAAAGCCATGGAAGGTATTTCAATCAGGCAGAAGTTGATCCTGGGCTGTGTTGTTCCCCTGCTGGCGCTGTTGCTGCTGGTCATAGGAGCAACCCAGGCGATGTCCCGGCTGATGACCGGCATCAACGCCATGTATCAGGGGGAGGTGGTCCAGCTCAAGGAGCTCAAGCAGATCGCCGATCTCTATGCGGTCAAGGTGATCGATGCCGCCAACAAGGCCAACGTCGGGGGCTTCGAGCCGGCTCGCTCCAAGGCCGACATGAGCGCCGCCCAGCAGGAGATCGCCACCATCTGGCGCCAGTATCGCAGCCATGACATGAGTGACGAGGAGCGCAGGCGGGCGGACAAGGTGGAGGCGCTGTTTGCCGCCGCCAACCGGGAGATAGAAAAGGTGATGGGGCTGCTGGACGGTTCGCCGGGCGAACACAACGCGGCGCTCGCCGCCGCCATCATGCCGCTCTATCAGGTGATCGACCCGGTCAGCGATGCGGTGAGCGATCAGGTGGCGTTCCAGCTGCAGGAGGCGGAAGAGAACGTGGCCGAGCTCAACCAGCTCAGGCAGCAGCTGACCCAGCTGTTTGTCGCGCTGTTTGTGGTGGTGGGGGGCAGCGTCCTGTTCATCGGGATCTGGGCCGGGCGCAGCGTCAGCCAGCCGCTGGCGGCCATGGGGCAGATCCTGCGCGGCATGCAGACGGATCTCGACTTGAGCCGGCTGGCCCCCGTGCTGCGCAAGGATGAGATGGGCAGTCTGGCGCACTCCCTCAACGAGGTGATCCGCCATTTTCGCGGCCTCATCGCCCAAATCAACGAGACCGCCGAGCAGCTTGCCAGGGCCTCGGCCCAGCTGGCCCATATCGGGGTCGAGAGCCGCCAGCGGTTTGCCCAGCAGCAGGCGGAGACGGATCAGACCGCGACCGCCATGAACCAGATGAGCAGCACGGTAGCCGAGGTGGCCAACAGCTCCAACCAGGCGGCCGATGCGGCCCGTCATGCCGACGACAGCGCGCGGCACGGCCATCAGATAGTGGAGGATGCCATTGCGCGCATGTCACACCTCTCCTCCCAGATCCAGAACACGGCGGCCATGATCACCCAGCTGGCAGATGACAGCCGGGACATCGGCAGCGTGATGGACGCCATTCGCGGCATCGCCGAGCAGACCAACCTGCTGGCACTCAACGCCGCCATCGAGGCGGCGCGGGCAGGGGATCAGGGGCGTGGCTTTGCGGTGGTGGCCGATGAGGTGCGCACCCTGGCCCAGCGTACCCAGCGCTCCACCGAAGAGATCGGCAAGACCATCGTCAAGTTGCAGCAGGGGGCCAATCAGGCGGCCAGCAGCATGGAGCAGGGGCTGGAGCAGGTGGAGGAGTCCAACCGTACCGTGCTGGCCTGTGGTCAGGCGCTCGGCGAGATCGTCAGCTCGGTCAACGTAATAAACGAGATGAATACCCAGATTGCCACGGCGGCGGAGGAGCAGAGCAAGGTGGCCGAGGAGATCACCCGCAACGTGGTCAACATCGCCCATATCGCGACCGAATCGACCGGGGCGGCCACCCAGCTCAACCAGAACTGTCACGAGCTGGAGCAGCTGTCGGGGGATCTCAAGGAGAAAGTGGGGCAATTCCGCTGCTGAGGGTATGCAGCTGGGGGATGACGGTCCGATCCGTGGGGGCTGAATGGATAATGATGCTTCCCGACCCTGCGGCAGATGGGATAGGCCTGTTCTGAAAGAGGGTTATACATTCTCGACTTGCTTCTCGTTACTCAGAATCTCGGATGTACCGCATCGGGGGTTCTGTATTTCAATACATAATGTGATAGCTCCAAATGGTATATATCCGCTGCCTCACGTCCCGTCTCACTCGCTTTCGCCAGATCCTGTGGGCTTCTCAGTAGCAATTTTCATTTCAGAATCCCGTTCACCTGTCCAGCCAATGTATTCGGTAACAGTTATAGCCATCTGTTATCGAGCTCCGCCCCGTGCCGCTCATGCAAAGACAGATACAAGCCCGAGCAACACGATACTTCGAGGCCGCGTTGCGGATGAGTTCCCCGTCATCACGCCATTTGATTGATTCCTATTTGAGAACCATAGCCGCCAGGGTGGTCGGCTCCGGCCTTACCTTGCACAAGCTGGGGGGACAGTAAAATAGAAGGATGAAGCTGTGGGGGAATATCTCATCATTAATAGAATCAACAGGCAGGGCTCGACTAATATCCCAAACAGCCTGTCTATCCCAACTATCAGCACGGTATCGTCTTAACCATTCAACGGATAATGCATCTTCCGGGTTATGGCGCTTACTTGTGGCTGTCGCAGCAAAACCCCAACACCTAAAACTTCTGTGTGTGAAGGAGGTCGGCGACCCGATTGCACTTGTAATAAGCCCGACGGTTTATCCCCAGAAACAGGCAAGCCTGTTGACTTGTCGAGTCGCTTTTTACAAGATGCACTGGGTGGTTTCTTTTGAGTGCTTTGACGACGACCTCAAAAAACTGGGCTTTCTGGATTAAGAGTACAAATTGTTGCTCGAGTTCCTTAATACGCTGTTCGGGTATATGGTTGCTGGGATTAGTCATGGTAGTTCTTCTAGCTGTGAGCAGAGAAACTCCCTGGCTCCAATCCTACCAACCATGTCAAACACAGTCATACCAGACGGTCGAGTTACCTTGCATGCAATAACAGACTTGCACTGGTTTTAACCGGATAATGCCACGAAAGAGTGGAAACTGCGGCTTCCACTCTTTGCATTCGGCCTGTTGTCAGGCCACGGCAACCATCTTCTGTCCTTTCTGGCAGCTGTCCAGAATGAGGATGTTTGCCTTGGGGAAGAAGTTGAAGGTGGAGGCCGATGCCCAGGTGTAGGCCCCCATCACCCGGCCCACCACCAGCTCGCCGATGGCCAGATCAGGCAGCATGATGCCGTCGCGGATCACATCCACGCTGTCGCAGGTCGGGCCGGAGAGCACAGAGTTGTGCAGCTCGCCGCGAGCCAGCGGGGTGCTCACCGGGTAGGTGACGTGGTCATAGAGCTGGCCGTTGTAGCTGCCGTAGAGACCGTCATCCAGGTAGTACCAGATCTTGTCGCCGCGATGGGCCTTGCCCATCACGCTGGATACCGAGGTCATGGCCGGCGCGCTGATGAAGCGGCCCGGCTCGGCAATCTTCTGCACGGTAGCCGGCAGCTTGGCTAGCGCCTCGCGGATCGGCGCGCAGAAGCCGTCGATGTCGAACTCGCCGCCCTCATAATCCACCGGGAAGCCGCCGCCGATGTCCAGTACCCAGGGCTTGAGGCCGAGCTCCCAGGCCTGCTCCATGATCTCGCGGCAGGCGTCGATGGCCTGTACGTGGCGACGGGCATGGGGCACCTGGGAGCCGACGTGGAACGACAGTCCCATCACCTTGATCCCCTTGGCATGGGCCAGCTGCAGCAGCGGCAGCGCCTGCTCCGGAGTGCAGCCGAACTTCTTGGAAAGGTCGACCTTGGTCTCGGGATTGGGGAAGCTCACCCGCAGCAGCAGTTTCACCTCGTCCTTGTAAGGCAGGAACTTCTCCAGCTCCAGCGGGTTGTCGTAGACAAACACGGTGCAGCCGTACTCCAGCGCATAGCGGATATCGCTGTCGCGCTTGATGGGATGGGTATGAATGCAGCGCCCCGGGCGGACACCCTGACTGCGCACCAGATCCACTTCGCCATTGGTGGCCAGATCGAAACAGGCCCCCTCTTCCTTCAAGACAGAGACCACTGCCTCGTGGGGCAGGGGTTTGAGTGCATAGTGCAATCGTACATCGGGCAGGGCGGCGGCCAGGGCCCGATACTGTTTGCGGACGGCTGCCTTGTCGAGCAGCAGCAGGGGGGAGCCGAATTGTTCAACCAGCTGACGGTAATCTTGTGCAACCAGGGTCTCGTTCATTCTCTTTTGGTCATCCTTAGGGGGCGTGATATGCCCAAGCCATATGCGATTGAACCGGCGACGGCCGGGTCAGGCGAGCGGTCCGGTGGGACCAACCAGGCACACTGCATAACTTCCTTGCGAAGTGCTTAGTTATGCGCGGGATTATCGGCTTATTGCGTTTGTGCGCAACCTTTTTGATTGGATATGTCGGCAAGTTTTTCTGGTCGAGACGAAAGACCATCTTGATATGGCCCATGTTTTGACCAGCGAGCGGCAGGCTGTGCAGGCAACCTTGCCTAACGTATTGATAGTTAACGAACAAATAACATTCGGCCTCAGCCTGGCCGGGATCGAAAAAATCGGCGACGAGTGGGCGCGAGTGGAAGACAGCTCACACTTTTTGGATTACCATGCCCGCTTCCTAATCCAAACTAGTTCGGATGAAGGTAGCAGGAGAGCGATGGGCAACCATCCACCGAAGAAGTGAATCTTTCAGGTACCGGGCAACCGGTGTGGACTGCTACTGGACGATACTCTGGAGAGACCCGTTGAATCGGGCGCCGAAGGAGCAAGGCACCGTGATTGCATCGCAATCTGGCGCCGGAAACTCTCAGGCAAAAGGACAGAGGGGATGGGATGGTTGTACCTGAGCTTGGAACTGTTCACGGTCTGTAACGAGAGGTCGTCAGCAAGGTAAAGAGCAGCGCAGGAACCGGAGTGTATGTGAATACATGAGGCTTTCGAGCAGCGCATGAGCCTTGATCACGGCCTCGCAGCAAGAGTGTGAACACGTTTTTGGCCCGCATCCGATCGCCTCTGGGGATCGCGACACCTATGGGAAGATCATCCTTCTCCTCCTTAATTTCTGTTTCTTAAGGAGGATGCATGTCATCAATTCAATCGGCGCTCGCCGCCATCGATAGCTTTATCTGGGGGCCACCCCTGCTGATCCTGCTGGTCGGGACCGGCGTCTACCTCACTCTGCGTCTGGGTCTGCTTCAGATCGTGCGTTTGCCGCTCGCCCTGCGTCTGGTCTTTGGCCGCGATCAGGGTCAGGGCAAGCAGGGGGATGTTTCCAGCTTTGGCGCGCTCTGCACCGCCCTCTCCGCCACCATAGGCACCGGCAACATCGTCGGGGTCGCCACCGCCATCAAGCTGGGCGGCCCGGGCGCCCTGTTCTGGATGTGGATGGCCGCCCTGTTCGGCATGGCCACCAAGTACGCCGAGTGCCTGCTGGCGGTCAAATATCGCCAGCAGGACGCCAACGGCCAGATGGCGGGCGGCCCCATGTACTATCTGGAGAAGGGGCTCGGCTCCAAGCTGCTCGCCAAACTGT
This sequence comes from Aeromonas sp. S15(2024), assembly GCF_041402265.1. NCBI lineage: Bacteria > Pseudomonadati > Pseudomonadota > Gammaproteobacteria > Aeromonadales > Aeromonadaceae > Aeromonas > Aeromonas sp. S15(2024). The sequence goes on from NZ_JBGLQY010000001.1 coordinate 385,354, forward strand.
TCGCCCTGTTTGGCATCGGCGTCGCCTTCTTCGGCATCGGCACCTTCCCCCAGGTCAACGCCATCAGTGACGCCATGAGCCTCTCCTTCTCGGTGCCCCGTGAAGTGACCGCCGTGCTGCTGACCCTGATCGTGGCACTGGTGACCCTGGGGGGGATCAAGTCCATCTCCAGCGTGTCGAGCAAGGTGGTGCCCTTCATGGCCATCTTCTACATCGTTGCCTGCCTCGGCGTGCTGGTGAGCAACGCCGCCGCCCTGCCGGATGCAGTGGCGCTGGTGCTGCAGAGCGCCTTCACCGGCCATGCGGCCACCGGCGGCTTCGTCGGTGCCGGCATCATGCTGGCGATCCAGTCCGGGGTGGCGCGCGGGGTTTTCTCCAACGAGTCGGGACTGGGTTCTGCCCCCATCGCGGCGGCGGCGGCCAAGACCGATTCCTGCGTGGAGCAGGGGCTGGTCTCCATGACCGGCACCTTCATCGACACCATCATCATCTGCACCATGACCGGCCTGACCCTGGTGGTGACCGGGGTGTGGAGCGGCGATGCGAGCGGCGCGGCCATGACCAGTCTGGCCTTCGCCCAGGGGCTCGATGCCCATGTCGGCCAGTATCTGGTGAGCATAGGCCTGCTGTTCTTCGCTTTTACCACCATCCTTGGCTGGAACTACTACGGCGAGCGTTGCACCGAGTACCTGTTCGGGGTGAAGGCGATCAAGCCCTACCGCCTGGTCTACCTGGTGCTGGTGGCGTGCGGCGCCTTCCTGCATCTGGACATGATTTGGCTCTTGGCCGACATCGTCAACGGCCTGATGGCGGTGCCCAACCTCATCGGCCTTATCGGCCTGCGCCACGTGGTGATTGCCGAGACCCGCGCTTACTTCAGCCGGGACAGCGATACGGAGTCCGAGCCCGAGCCACAGACGGCCTGATGCCACGACACTGCATTCAAACGAAAAGCCACGACCCGGGTCGTGGCTTTTTCTATGGGTGCTTTTATGAGGGAAGTAGGCTGCTGCAGCCTAGCTGCAGGGCCTGTGCTCACTCCTTGCTCAGCAGCGCGGTGAGCCGGGCTTTCACCCTCTCTACCAGCTCGCCATCGCGCCCTTGCCAATCGATGGCTTGTGCGATGGTGGTGGAGGTGCCCGGCAGAAAGCGCAGCTCGCCACCCGCCAGCTCGTAGAAGCGGCTCGCCATCCGGGTGCCTTCGTCCACGTCGCCGGCCACCAGCAGCATGGCCTGGGCCAGCACAGCGCCGTGGTGATCCTGACCCGGCGCCAGCCAGCGCTGGGCGGTGCCGGTCACCTTGCGACCCCCGATCACCAGATTGTACTGGCCGTCGCAAAACGAGCCGGGCACGAAGTCATAGCTGCCTGCGAGACCGTATTCCCCCAGCAGGGCGAGCAGCGGTGCCCCTAGCAGCCGGTAGTAGTGAGCGAGATCCGTGGTGGTGCGAGGCAGCATGAGCGACAGATTGAGGATGCCGGCGCCGTGGGGCACGGCGGTGCCGCCGCTGTCGCGCACATGCACGGGCCAGCCCTCGGCGGCAAGCTGCTCGCAGGCGGCCTGGTAGCGGGGCAAGCGGGTGTCCTTGCGGGTGACGATAAGGCTCTGGGGCGCCTGCCAGAGGTGGGCGAGGGGCTGGCGGTCATGGGCACACTCTCGCAGCCAGCGCTGCTCCTCGGCCAGGATCTGATCCGGGGTGTGGTTGCTGGGCAGAGGGGGAAGCAGGGTATAGGGCATGAAAGGCATCCTGAGCAGAGGCTGCCAAGCACACTACCCGTGGCGGCTGGCAAGGTAAAGCCCCGCATGGCGGGGCTTTGGTGCAAGGATGGCGGAGTGTCAGGCCTGTGCGGCGGCGCGCTTGGGCAGCAGCAGATTCATGATGATGGCGGTGAGGCCGCCGGTGGCGACACCGTAGGAGAGCACGCTCTTGGCCAGATCCGGCAGGTGCTGCAGCACTTCCGGCACCTGTGCCACCCCGAGGCCCATGGCCAGCGACACCGCCAGGATCATCAGGGCGCGGCGGTCGAGCTCCTCGCGGGAGATGATGCGCACGCCGGCGGCGGCGATGGTGCCGAACATGACGATGGTAGCGCCGCCCAGCACGGGTTCGGGGATCTGCTGCACCAGGCTCGCCACCGCCGGGAACAGGCCGAGCAGGGCCAGCATGGCGGCGATGAAGAGACCGACGTGGCGGCTGGCCACCCCGGTCAGCTGGATGACGCCGTTGTTCTGGGCGAAGGTGGACATGGGAAAGGTGGAGAAGACCGCCGCCAGCATGGAGTTGGCGCCATCGGCCAGCACGCCTCCCTTGATCCGCTCCATGTAGACAGGTCCTTCCAGCGGCTCGCCGGAGATGTCGGAGGTGGCGGTCATGTCGCCGATGGCCTCGAGCGCCGTCACCACGAAGATGATGGCGAGCGGCACGAACAGCTGCCAGTCAAAGCCGAGCCCGTAGTGCAGCGGAACAGGCACCATCAGCAGCGGGCCGTCGAAGGTGGGGGCGTTGACCTTGCCCAGCAGCAGCGCCACCGCATAGCCCACCAGCATGGCGATCATGATGGCGGAGAGGCGCAGCCAGGGGTTGCGGCTGCGCTGCAGCAGCACGATGAGGCCGAGCACCAGCAGGGAGAGGAAGAGGTTGGTGTGGCTGGCGAAGCTGCCGTCCGACAGGGCGCCGTAGCCGCCACCCATGCTGATGAGGCCCACCTTGATGAGGGTCAGGCCGATGAGCAGCACGACGATGCCGGTCACCAGCGGGGTGATGATCCGTTTGACCAGGTGCAGGAAGCGGCTCATCACCACGATGGTGAGGGCGGCCGCCAGCATGGTGCCGAACAGGGTGCCCAGCAGATCCTCGGTGGGCATGGCCGCCTGTTTGAGGGCGAGACCGGAGGCGATGATGGGGCCGAGGAAGTTGAAGCTGGTGCCCTGCACCGAGAGCAGGCCGGAACCGAGGGGGCCGAAGCGGCGGGTCTGGATGAAGGAGGCGATGCCGGACATGACCAGCGACATGGAGACGATATAGCGGGTGTCGGCGGCAGGGAGGCCGAGGGCGTTGGCGATGATGAGGGGCGGGGTGATGATGGCGACAAACATGGCGAGCATATGCTGCAGGGCGGCGAACAGGGTCTGGGGCAGGGGTGGGACATCCTCTATGCCGTAGACCAGTTCGCTGTGGGCTCGTCTGGGTGGATGGGCCTCTCGGGTTGCGCGTACGGCGGCAGCCTGTTCCATAAATACCTCGAATGTGTGGGGGGGGGAGAAAATTGGGCGCTATTTTAGTGATTGAGAACGGGCTGACCAGCGCTAATTCGGCTGGAAACGGGTTTATTTTTCCATGGGTTGAAACGTTTGCGCGTGGCGATTATGATCCGCCGGTTTGTGTGACGGCGCTCGCCCGTAAATGGCCCGGGTTGCATAGGATTTTGCCGCCGCACGGCGTAGAATGAGGCCTCTGTTGCGATTTGGAGGCTCTGGATGCTGAAGCTGTCGGAGTTCTGGAGTGCCCGTGCCCACTCCGAAGATTTTACCCTGACCCGCATGGGCTTTATGACGGTGCGTCTTCGGCTGCTCACCTGTCTGCTGATGGTGGGCCTGCCCGCCTGGGCGGTGGTGGACTGGCTGACCTTGCCTGCCGCCCAGTTCGATGAACTGTTTCAGGCCCGGATCTTCTGCCTGCTCGCCCTCTCCCCGCTCATCCCCTTCTCCTACCTCATCCATTTCAAACGCGAACGCATGAAGCTGGCGCTTGGCTACCTGATGGCGGTGATGATGCTCTTCTCCCTCATCTGCCTGCACAGCTTCGGCGCGGCTCAGGAGCTGCAGGCGGGCTACATGGCCTTCCCCTACCTGCTCATCAGTCTGTTCGCCATCTTCCCCATTCCGCTCTCCCTCGGCCTGCAGCTGGCGGGGGGCATTCTGGTCACCATGCTGGCCGGCAACTGGCTGCTGGTGGGGCAGCCGCTCTGGAGCGTGCAGACCCTCAACCAGATCTGGCTGCTGGGGCTGTTTGCCCTGGCCAGCAGCTGGGTGCAGTGCGGCCAGCTCAACATGCTGCTGCAGCTCTATCGGGAGTCCACCACCGACGAGCTGACCGGCATGATGAACCGCCGCCTGCTGATGAAGCAGCTGGAGAAGGCGAGGATGAACATGGTGCGCAAGCAGGTGCCGTTCGCTGTGCTGCTGCTGGATCTGGATCGCTTCAAGCGCATCAACGACACCTTCGGCCATCTGGCGGGGGATGCGGTGCTCAAGGAGGTGGCGGCGACCCTGGCGGAGCAGCTGGAGCCCGGCATGGTGCTGGGCCGCTACGGCGGCGAGGAGTTTGCCATTCTGCTGCCCGACTGCGCCGAGCTGGCCCAGGCCAAGCGGGTGGCCGAGCGGCTGCGGGTGGCGGTGGAGGCGCGGCTGGTGAAGAGCCCCACCTCCGATGAACTGCTGGAGGTGACGGTGAGTATCGGCCTGACCCTGGCCCTGCGTGGCGAGGGGGTCGAAGACCTGCTCAACCGGGCCGACGAGTGTCTCTACATGGCCAAGATGGCCGGGCGCAACTGCGTGGTGGGGGAGCCGGGTGGCAAGCCGGCGGCGCTCGCCGCCATACAGACAGATGCCGCCTGAGGGCGGCATCTTGCTTGAGCGGGGTTGAGCGGGCTCAGCCCAGCTGGTACTTGCCGGAGAGCTGCTGGGCCAGCAGCTTGAACATGTTGAACACCGCCATGGTCTTGCCGGTCGGGGTGCCATCTTCGGCCAGGAAGAACTCCCCCTTGAACACCAGGATCTCCCCCTTCTGCTCCACCGAATCGGCACGCATGCCGTGGATGAAGTCTTCGTGTTCCTTGATGATCTTGTTGGCCATCTCCAGCAGGGCAGTCTCGGTGATCAGCTCTTTTTGTGGTTGCATGCTCGTCTCCTTAAACGACTACTGGGCAGGGGGCATAAGGGTCGGCCCTGCCTCTGATTGAAGAGGGGGCCAGCATACTGCAAACGGGGATTTTCTGTCATTGATATGACCCCGCATTTTCCCGCTTTGCTCTCTTCCCTTATCCCAGCACCAGATTGCGCAGCCAGCGGCGCTGGCGGATGCGGCGCTGCACCAGCAGCATCTTGCTGAGCTCCTCCAGCAGGATCACCGCCACCACCCAGGAGAGGGACCAGCCGAGCAGGTTGACCGCCCCCCAGGCGAGCGGCAGGCCGATGCACCACATGCCGACGATGTCGATGAAGATGCTGTAGTTGACGTCCCCGCCTGAGCGCAGCACCCCGACGATGCCCACCATGTTGAACACCTTGAGCAGCATCCCCAGACACAGGATGGCGAGCACCTGGCCGGCCTCTGTCATCAGCTCGCCCGGCAGGTTGCCGACCCACTGCAGCAGGTGGGTCTGCAGCAGCCAGACCGCGATCCCTACCAGCAGGGCACCGATGGGGGCAAGCAGCAGGAAGAGCTGGGAGTGCTGCCAGGCGACCTCGTACTCCTCCGCCCCGAGCCGGTGGCCGAGCAAGGTGGAGCAGGCCACCGCCAACCCGAAGAAGAGGGAGATGAGGATGCTCTCCAGCGTGCCGAGGGTAGTCATGATGGCCAGCGAGTCGGTGCCAAGGTGGGCGTAAAGAAAGCCGTAGAGCAGCATGCCGAAGGCCCAGAGCCCGTCATGGAACAGGAGCGGCAGGGCGATCAGGGTGAAGCGCACCACCTCCTTGCGCTTGAAGGCGGCCAGCCAGTCTTGCTTACGCGGGATCAGGCGGGGTTCGATGCGCCACACATAGCACAGCAGCAGTGCAGTCTGCAGCAGCCGCGAAATCGTGGTACCCCATGCCGAGCCGGCCACCCCCATCGCCTCGAAGCCGAAATGACCGAAGATGAGGGCGTAGTTGAGGATGACGTTGGCGATGATGGCGATGATGCCGATGCGGGTGGGGGCGGCGGCATTGCCGACCGAGCGCAGCGCCGACTCCAGCGGCACCACCACGGCGGTGCAGAGGATGGTGGCGCCGGTGATCATCAAAAACTCGTCCGCCAGCTCGCGCAGCGCGGGCTCCTGGCTGGCAAAGCCGAGCACGCTGCCAGGTGAGAGCAGGTAGACGAGGGCAAACGGCAGGCTCACCGCCAGGGCGCCCACCAGCGCCAGCGCCAGCGAGCGGCGCACCCCGGCCATCTCGCCGCGACCGTAATATTGTGCCGCCAATACCGAGACCCCGCCCGAGAGCCCCGCTATCACCAGCAGATTGAAGAAGAAGACCCGGTTACCCAAGCCGACCGCCGCCACAGCCGTGGTGCCAAGCTGGCTCACCATCATGATGTCGATGAGACCGAGCAGGGAGAACATCATGGATTGCAGCGAGACCGGCAGGGCCAGCCGCCACAATCGGGTCATGAACTCACGATCGGTGGTTTGTTTTAAAATCGCTTGCCAATAATTCATTTATGTTAACCGGGTAGCTAAAAAGCAAGGTTTGTCATGGGTATGATAGGGGGAGTGGCGGGTGGCTTCACTGTGAGCCTCTCTCGGCTTTCTTGTGCAAAACTATCCTGTTGAGGTGCTATGCCGTTTGTCAGCGAGTGTCTGGAAATCGCCCCGGCTTGCGAGGAGCGGATGCTGGGGCGAGAAGGGCTGCCACTGCTCGGCGAGGCGGGCATCTTCCTGACCGGGCTCTCGCACATCCGCGATCACTACCTGATCCGCCGTAACCGGCCTGAGTTCCACATCCTGATGGTGAGCCACGACGAGGGGGGCGCCCTGCTCACCGATGACGGCGAGCGGCCCATCCCGGCCGGTTCGCTCATCTTCTTGCCGGCGGCAGTGCCGGGCGGCCTCAAGCTGGTGGGGGCGCAGTGGCGCACCAGCTGGATCCTGCTGGATGACGTGCCGCGCTGGCAGCACCTGCACCGGCTCGGTCACCGCATCTGGCAGGGGGAGGAGGGGGAGCCGCTCTATCATCTGCTTAGCCTGATGCAGGGGGAGGGGGTGCGTTCACCGCTGCAGCCCCAGCTGCTGAGCCTGCTGCTGGCGCTCCTGGAGCGTACCCTGCAGGGGGAGGTGCGCGGCACCCCCGAGCTCCGGTTACAGGCGTTGTTTCGACGGGTGGAGGCACGCCTCGACGAGCCCTGGAGCGTGGCCTTGCTGGCCGACCAGATGGCCTGCTCGGTGCCCCACCTGCACCGGCTCTGCCGGCAGGTGTTCGGCATGAGCCCCATGGCCTGGCTAACCGAGCTTCGTATGAACAAGGCGCGCCAGCTGCTGCTCTATACCAACTGGCCGCTGGGCGAGCTGGCCGGCCGGGTCGGTTACAGCGACGGCGCCAACTTTGCCAACCGCTTTCGCCGGCTCACTGGTCTGACCCCTGGCGCCTTTCGTCGCCTAGGTCGCAAACCTTTTGCAACGGATGTGCAAACTCTTTGAAATTAACGGCGCAAGCCCATAGGATCGGCGAACTCCTTCGTCCAGGTCATCGTTTAGGTACCCGATCCATGTTTGAAGATAATAACCAGAAACGTCCCCTCTACATTCCCTATGCCGGTCCGGCCCTGCTGGAGACCCCGCTGCTCAACAAGGGCAGTGCCTTCACCAGCGAAGAGCGCAGCAACTTCAACCTTGAAGGCCTGCTGCCCCAGAATATCGAGACCATCGAAGAGCAGGCCGAGCGGGCCTACCGTCAGTTCATGGCGTTCGGCAACGACATGGACAAGCACATCTACCTGCGCAACATCCAGGACACCAACGAGACGCTGTTCTACCGGCTGCTGACCAACCACCTGACCGAGATGCTGCCGGTCATCTACACCCCGACCGTCGGCAAGGCGTGCGAGGAGTTCTCCAACATCTATCGCCGCGCCCGTGGCCTGTTCATCTCCTATCCGGACAAGGACAGGATCGATGACATGCTGCAAAACGCCACCAAGCAGAACGTCAAGGTGATCGTGGTCACCGACGGTGAGCGGATCCTGGGCCTCGGCGATCAGGGCATCGGCGGCATGGGCATTCCCATCGGCAAGCTGTCGCTCTACACCGCCTGCGGTGGCATCTCGCCAGCCTACTGCCTGCCGGTGGTGCTGGACGTGGGTACCAACAACCAGCAGCTGCTGAACGACCCCTTCTACATGGGCTGGCGCAATCCGCGCATCTCGGGCGAAGAGTATGCCGAGTTCGTCGACGCCTTCATTCAGGCGGTCAAGCGCCGCTGGCCCGATATCCTGCTGCAGTTCGAGGATTTCGCCCAGAACAACGCCATGCCGCTGCTCAATCGCTACAAGAACGAGCTCTGCTGCTTCAACGACGACATTCAGGGCACCGCCGCCGTGACCCTCGGCAGCCTTATCGCCGCCTGCAAGGCCTCCGGTGCCAAGCTCTCCGAGAAGCGGGTCGCCTTCCTCGGCGCGGGCAGCGCCGGTTGCGGCATCGCCGAGCAGATAGTGGCGCAGATGAAAGCCGAGGGGCTGACCGATGCCCAGGCGCGCAGCCGGGTCTTCATGGTGGACAGATTCGGCCTCATCACCGACAAGATCCCCAACCAGCTCGACTTCCAACGCCGTCTCTCCCAGCCGGTGGAACGGATCGCCGACTGGCCGGTGGGGGACAACATCTCATTGCTGGAGGTGATGGAGCACGGTCGCCCTGACATCCTGATCGGGGTCTCCGGCCAGCCGGGGCTGTTCACCGAAGAGGTGGTCAAGACCATGCACAAGCACTGTGCCCGCCCCATCATCTTCCCGCTCTCCAACCCCACCTCCCGGGTGGAAGCCACCCCGGCCGACCTCATCCGCTGGACCGATGGTCAGGCGCTGGTGGCCACCGGTAGCCCGTTTGCACCGGTGGAGTACAAGGGCAAGCGCTACGTCATCGCCCAGTGCAACAACTCCTTCATCTTCCCGGGGATAGGCCTTGGCGTCATCGCCGCCGGTGCCACCCGGGTGACCGACGCCATGCTGATGTCGGCCAGCCGCGCGCTGGCAGAGTGTTCACCGCTGGTGAAGGGGGAGGAGGGCTCCTTGCTGCCGGATCTGGCGGACATTCATGAGGTTTCCCGCTACATCGCCAAGATGGTGGCCAAGACCGCCATGCTGCAGGGCAAGGCAGTGCAGACCCCGGACGAGGTGATCGATCAGGCCATCGAGGCGAACTTCTGGCGCCCAGAGTACCGTCGCTATCGCCGCACTTCCTTCTGATCCTGCGCAAAGGAGCAAAGCAAAAGGGATGCCTCGGCATCCCTTTTTTGTGCATGGCGTGGCGGGCTCGCTGGCCGGCGCGCTGTCATCTGCACCTGGTCACACGCCCGGTCCTCTGCTCGACCGGGTTCACTGCTCTGCTGGCATCTCAGGTGCGGCGGGCGCGGCGCTCCCCTGGGTGCCGGTGACCCGCACTTCCACCCGGCGATCCGGGGCCAGGCAGTCGATGAGGGCGGCTTTGGCCTTGATGGCATCACACTGGCTGCCGGTGACCGGGTTGCTCTCGCCATTGCCCTGGATACTCACCTTGTCGGCGGGCAGCCCCTTGCCGATCAGGAAGTTGGCGACCGTGCTGGCGCGGGCCTCCGACAGCCTCTGGTTGTTGGCATCCGACCCGATGCGGTCGGTGTAACCCATCACCACGGCACTGCCATCCTTGGGCTGGACGTCGACGATCTGCTGGTAGAGCGAGTCGAGTGCCTGCATCCCCTCCGGCTTGAGATCCGCCTTGCCGAACGCAAACAGCACGTCCGAGCTCAGGTTGAAAGTCTGATCCACCGGCTCGGGGGCGGGCGGTGGCGGGGGAACGACCATGGGGGCGGGGGCCGGCTCGACCGGTTTGCTGCGGTTGGGGTGGATCACCAGCTCCAGGGTGGCGGTGCTGATGTCGCTGACCCAGCGCTGGGTACCGCTGCCCACCTTGTCGTTGTCAGGATCGTCGCCGACCCGGACCAGATAACGGTAGCGGGCCTGGATGTCGACCCAGTCGTGCAGTTTGGCGGTGAGGCCGAGGCCGGCCAGCGGAGCCAGGTTGTTGTCACCGCCGTTGACGGATTTGACGTGGTAGAGGTAACCGCCCCCCTCGGCGAACACCGAGAAGATATCCCCCAGCGGCAGCCGCCCAATCACCGACAGGGTGGCGCCCTGGCTGCTGAAGTCATTGCCCTGCACATCCCAGTTGCCGGTCGACAGGTAACCCAGCTCCCCCCCCAGGTTCTCGGTGAAGTTGTAGCCGCCGAACAGGGAGAGCGCGGTGGCGTCCTTGCTCGCATCCTTGCCAAAGTCACCCAGATCGTGAGCGATGGCCCAGCCGCCACCCACCCCGGCGTACCAGTCGTTGTCCGGCGCCGCCTGGGCACCCGTGGCCGCCAATGCCAATGCAATCCAAACCGGTTTTACTTTTATGTTCATCGCGTATCCTCGTCGATGCTGGTGTAGTAGGGCGCAAGCCCTGTTGAGTACAACCACCACTATTTATAGGTGATGCAGAGCGTTTAACCAGCTGACGGGGCAGGTTGGCAGGAAATGTGCACAGAAATGCGCACAAAAGCGGAGCAGGTTGGCGGGCCTGACGAGGGGAATAAAAAAGGAGGCCTGATGGCCTCCTTCATGGTCAGCGGGCTGACGACTTACTGTTGAACTTGCTGTACACCGGTGACGCGCACTTCAACGCGACGGTCCGGCGCCAGGCAGGAGATCAGCTGAGCCTTGGCCTTGATGCCGTTGCACTGGGTACCGGTGACCGGGTTGGCCTTGCCTTGACCCTCGATGGAGACCTTGCCAGCCGGCAGACCCTTGCCGACCAGGAAGTCGGCCACGGTGCGGGCACGGGCTTCGGACAGCTTCAGGTTGTAGGCTTCGGAGCCGATGCGGTCGGTGTAACCGACGACCACGGCGCTGCCATCTTTGGGCTGAACGTCAACGATCTGCTGATACAGGGTGTTCAGGGCGGCCACACCTTCCGGCTTCAGAGTGGATTTGCCGAAGGCAAACAGCACGTCCGAGCTCAGGGAGAAGTTCTTGTCGACCATCACCGGCTCAGGAACGGGCTCGGGTGCCGGGGCGGGCACGGGGGCAACGTAGGTGGTGCGGTTCGGGTGCATCACCAGCTCCAGGGTCGCCACGCTCATGTCGGTTTCCCAGGTTTTCTGCTCGTCACCCAGGTTCCACATGTAGCGGTAGCGGGCTTGCAGATCGAGCAGGTCGGAGAGCTTGGCGGTCACGCCCAGACCGGCCAGCGGGGCTGTACCGTTGTCGCTGCTGCCGTTGCCGTTGACGTGGTTGAAGTAGGCGCCGCCTTCTGCAAACACGGAGAAGATGTCGCCGAGCGGCAGACGGGCCAGACCGGACAGGGTCGCGCCCTGGGTCTTGAAGTCAACGCCGTCAACGCCGCCTTTGCCGGCATAGAGGTAACCCAGCTCGGCGCCGAAGTTCTCGTTGAAGTTGTAGCCACCAAACAGGGAGAGCGCGGTGGCGTCCTTGTCTGCGTCTTTGCCGAAGTCGTCCAGGTCGTGACCATAAGCCCAACCTGCGCCCATACCTGTGTACCAGTCGTTGGCGGCTTGAGCGGTGGTGGTGCCCATGGCTGCGATGGCCAGAGCAATCAGGGTGGGTGCCATTTTCATTTTCATCGTTTTATCCTCGTTGAGTTTGCCGTGCTAGGGCGTACTGCGCACTCTTTCAGTTATACCGGCCGCAGATGACAGTCACACTGCGACCTCCATGGTGAACCACGGTTGGTCTGAATGAAAAAAGAGATGGTTCCTGGATACTCACGAAGCCTTGGCTTCATGGACAACTAACCGTGCCGAATGCACTTTTAATAGTTCATCCAATACCTTACAAGCGGGTTTACTGTATTCTTTTGACTCGCACGGATCAAGTTTCTGTACAGATATCCAGCACTGGCGCGGCGCTGCGGTGATTATGGAGAAGGAAGCCGGGGGAAACGATTTGACAGGAAGTGACGCTGGTTGCTGTGTTTTTGCTCAAAAACAGACGGCGGGCAAACAAAAGGGGATGCCGTGGCATCCCCTTTTCGCATTATCTGAACTAAGTCAGATTACTTCTGAACTTCTTGTACGCCAGATACGCGAACTTCTACGCGACGGTCCGGAGCCAGGCAGGAGATCAGCTGAGCTTTGGCTTTCACGCCGTTGCACTTGGTGCCGGTAACCGGGTTGGCTTCGCCACGACCTTCGATGGCAACCTTGCTGGCAGCCATACCCTTGCTGACCAGGAAGTTGGCAACGGTGCGGGCACGGGCTTCAGACAGCTTCTGGTTGTAGGCGTCGGAACCGATACGGTCGGTGTAACCAACGACAACAGCGTTGCCATCTTTCGGCTGGAACTCAACGATCTGCTGGTACAGAGCGTTCAGGGCAGCAACGCCTTCCGGCTTCAGGCTGTCTTTGCCAAAGGCGAACAGCACGTCGGAGTTCAGGGCGAAGTTCTTCTCAACTACCTGCGGAGCCGGGGCCGGGGCTTCTTCAACAACCGGAGCCGGAGCCGGAGCTACGTAGGAAGTACGGAACGGGTGGTATACGGCTTCCAGGGTCGCAACGCTCTGGTTGGACTTGTAGCGTACGTCGTCCGGGGCGTCGCCTGCGTGCAGGTCAGCCACGTCCCACATGTAGCGGTAGCGAGCTTGCAGATCCAGCGCGTCGTTGACCTTGTAGGTCACGCCCAGGCCAGCCAGCGGGGATACTTTGGTGTCGCTGGTGCCCAGACCGTCGGTGTGAGCCCAGTAGGCGCCGCCTTCAGCGAAAGCGGAGAAGTCGCCGCCCAGCGGCAGACGAGCGATACCGGACAGGGTGGCACCCTGGTTCTCGTAACGCAGACCGTCGGTGTTGCCGCGGCCAGCGTACTGGTAACCGAATTCGGTACCAAAGTTTTCGGTGAAGTTGTAACCGACGAAGGCGTTGGCAGCAGCAGCGTCTTCAGTACCAGCGTAACCGCCGCCATCGATCTTGTTCAGACCGTTGAAGTGGGCAGCACCAGCACCGGCACCGAAGTAGATGTCGTCAGCGGCGTGAGCGGCAGTTGCACCCATGGCAGCCATGGCGATGGCGATCAGGGAAGGAGCCATTTTCATCATAAAAAAATCCTCGTTGAGATGGCACGTTGTTCACGTGCTTCGCACTTTTTAATTTATGTAAGCTGCAGGCTCTGCCGAACAACAGCGTTGAGTCTGGCAGGGATCCCGGTTCCTTCCGGGAGGCACGCATTCCTGGTGCACTAGCGAGCGGGGGGCATTGCAAAAACAAAGGTTCACCCCTTCACGAACAGCCGGTGTCATTCCGATGACGTGGCGCACTCTATGCCGAATTCAAAACATGATCAAGCTCACACATAATCCATATGGCAGATTGTGTCGTGTGGGTAACTGGCTGTTTATCCAGATTAATTAGTGATCCAAATAGGATCTGTGCAGTCTCTTTTCGAGTTTCATATAGGCCTGAACCCAGTCAGATTGCGCCATGGCGGGAGATTCCCTCGCCTGGAACACCGCCAGATAATCGGCCTCGGTTGCTTCGCACAGTAAGGGTGTAAAACTGACCAAAAAATGCCGGGCCAGGTAGGGATCCAGGGGCCAGATATTGAGGATGGCCCGGGCCACAGGTTGTACTGCAGCTGAACAGCAAAAGTGGCGGTGGCCCGCCTCGAGCCAGTCGGCCATCTCGGTAAGCGCGCTGGTGGGGACCAGGCCGCCATCCCCTTTTGTGCTGGCCAGTGTCAGCTGCTGGCCATTGCCAAGCAGCAGGGTTCCCGCTTCCTGCATGACGCCGTCGTGGCTGCGCAGGGAAAGTCCGGCAACGGGCTGGTCGAGAAACAGGCTGCTCTTGTCATCCAGCGCAGCCAAAACTGCTGCCGCCTGATCGTGCAGGGCGGCAGGCAACCAGAAGGCTTCGGCGCGTGTCTGCTGGCCCTGCTGCAATTGGCGACTGAGTTCTGCGGAGGAGGATACCGGGTGTAAACAGGAGATTATGCCGGGAAGTGCCATGGGTTCTTACTCTTAAGGGATAGCTCGCGGATTATACGAGTAATTCCTGTGGCAACAATAAAGGTTTCTTTTCGAGACTGTTTACCTGAGGCTGTTGAGCGATTACCATCCCCGATGTTTGCAAGGGTTGTCGTCGAAAGACGCTGATTAAAGATAGAGACTCGACCATAACGAGTCCGTTCAAAACTGATACACTTGACTACGAGTCGTCGCGAAAAATAAAGGTGGAGTCAATCCGCCGTACGGAGTATGGAACAATATGAATTCAAATATCGTAACTGTTGGTAAGAAGATCCGTCAGATCCGTGAAGCAGTCGGCCTGAGCCGTCCCAAGTTTGCTGATCTGCTGGGCGTTCCCCCGACCACCCTGAAGAACTATGAGCTGGGTTATCGTGAAGTTGGTGGCGCCTTCCTGGTGGCCCTGGCTCACCACCCGGAACTGCACAAGTTCACCCTCTGGCTGCTGGCTGACAAGAAAGTCGCCGAGATCGGCCAGATCGGCCCGGACGATATTGCCAAGGCTTGAGCTGATTGAGCCCTGACAAAAATGCCGCCCTCGAGGCGGCATTTTTTTATCCATCAAATATCTAATTAATTTAATTAAATTTGGCTAATTGTGCTCTCACCAAGGCTTTTCACGAAAATACCTTGGCAAGCCGAATCAATCCTCAGAAAATTCCGACCGCTAAAATTAGCAGTACCCCTCGCATGATGCGCACAGTGAGACAAGCATGAGTCAAATCACTCCCAAGGCCAGAGATGGCTTTACCAGCAAATTCGGCGTTCTTGCCGCCACCCTGGGCTCAGCCGTCGGGCTGGGAAATATCTGGAAGTTTCCCTACCTGACGGGCGAAAACGGCGGTGCCGGTTTCCTGCTGGTCTATGTGATCGCGACGCTGCTGGTCGGCCTGCCGGTGATGATCTCGGAGATCATGCTGGGGCGAAAAGGCAAGTCCGATGCCGTCACCACCCTCAGCAAGCTGGCCCCCAAGGGGCAGCCCTGGTGGTTGATCGCCCTGATGGGCGTGCTGGCAGCCTTCCTTATCATGTCCTTCTACTCCGAAGTGGCGGCCTGGGTCTTTGCCTACATCTTCAAGGCCGTTGACGGCTCCATCCTGTCGACCGATCCCAAGGTGACCGGGGCGGCCTTCGGGGCGCTGATAAGCGACCCGCTGCAGAGCCTGCTCTGGCAGTGGCTGGTGCTGATCCTGATGGGGGGTATCCTGCTGATGGGGGTCTCCAAGGGGATCGAGGCGGTCACCAAGAAGCTGATGCCGGTGCTCTTCATCCTGCTGCTGGTTATCGGCATCCGCAGCCTGACCCTGCCCGGGGCCAGCCAGGGGCTGCACTTTCTGTTCTCGCCGGATCTCTCCAAGATCACCGCCGGGGTGGTGCTGACCGCCATGGGGCTCGCCTTCTTCAAGCTCTCCATCGGCATGGGCTGCATGATGACCTATGGCAGCTACTTTCGGGATGATCAGAACATCCCGCTGACCACCTTCCGGGTGATGTGCGCCGATCTGTTTGTCTCCATGCTGGCCGGCATCGCCATCTTCCCGGCGGTATTCGCCTTCGGCTTTGAGCCCACCGCCGGCCCCTCCCTGCTGTTCATTACCATACCGGCGGTGTTTGCCAGCATTCCGTTCGGCCACCTGTTCATGGTGCTGTTCTTCGTGCTCTCCGCCATCGCCGCCACCGGTGCCATGCTCTCCATCCTGGAAGTGCCGGTCTCGGTGGTCTCCGAGCGATTCCGCATGAGCCGCCCTAAGGCAACCCTGCTCAACCTGCTGGTGCTGGGGGCGGTGGGGTCGACCTGCGCGCTTTCCAACAGCTCGCTGGCGGACGTTCATATCGCCGGCAAGACCTTCTTCGACCTGTTCGACTTCGTCTCCTCCAACGTATTGATGCCCCTTGGCGGCATCTTCCTCTGCCTGTTCGTGGGCTGGGTGTGGGGCTTCGAGCGGATGAAGGAGGCGCTGACCAACGGTGGCGAGCTGGAGCTGGCCATCCTCAAGCCGCTCTTCTTCATCATCCGTTACGTGTCGCCGCTGTTGATCCTGATCGTGATGCTCAAGGGGTTGGGGCTGTTTTAGCCGGCAGTTCCCACAGCAAAAGAGCGCCGCAAGGCGCTCTTTTTGTTGGTGATGCGGATCCGGTGAACCGCGCTAGATGAGGCCTAAGCGGGATAACTCTTCCTTGAGCTGATCGGCGTTGCGCTCGACGCAGGCTTCGCCTTCGTTGATGGCATCGCTGGCGCGGTGGAAATCCATGATGGAGAAGCTGCCAAGGCGCGGGCAGAGCTGGATCTCGGGCGGGTCGCCGGCCATCCGGGCCCGGGTGATGCGCTCCTGCATGATGTTGATGGAGCCGGTCATCACGCTCCACATGCCGGGTGTGTTGGGGCTGTCGCCCCGGTTGAACCACTGGCTGAAGCGGTTGCCGCCACTCGGTTCGTCCGGCTCGTCGGTCCAGGGCTGGTGCATGTCGGCATTGAGGTTGACCGCGATCACCACCTCGGCCCCCATGGCGCGAGCCAGCGAGATGGGCACCGGGTTGACCACGGCGCCGTCCACCAGCCAGCGATCGTCGACCCGGGTCGGGGTCAGGATGCCGGGCATGCCGCAGGAGGCGCGCACGCACTGGCGCAGCGGCCCCTGCTGCAGCCAGATCTCGCGACCGGTGTCGAGCTCGGTGGCGACACAGGCGAAGGGGAGCGGCAGGCTCTCGATGGCGGGATCCCCTAAGTGGTTGGCGGCGATGCCGAACACCTTTTCGCCGCGAAACAGGCCGCCGGAGAGGGCCGGATCGAGCAGGCTGACCACCTGCAAGCGGCTGAAGCCGCGTACCCAGCTCTCCAGCTTGTCCAGTTCACCGGCGGCATAGGCGGCGCCGACAAAGCTGCCGATGGAGCATCCCGCCACCAGATCCGGTTTGACACCGAGCCGCTCCAGCGCCCGTATGATGCCGATATGTGCCCATCCACGGGCCGCGCCGCTGCCAAGAGCCAGTCCCACACGGGGTTTTCGTGCCACTTTGTCTCTCCGAACATGAGTGAGGGGATCAGCTTACCCGCAGTTGCCGGCGCCGTCATCCTGCCAGGGTTCACTGCGATTGCGCCCGTTGGCCTTGGCCTGGTAGAGCGCCACGTCGGCCCGCCTGATGACCTCCTGCAGCGGCGTCTCGGCGCTGCCGTGGTGATAGCCGAGGCTGATGGTGACAGCCAGCGCTGGCGCCAGCGCCTGCCAGGGATGACTGGCGATGTGCTGGCGCAACCGTTCGGCCAGCTGGTCGAGTGGTTCGCCTCCTTTGGCCGCCAGCAGCAGAAACTCCTCGCCGCCCCAGCGGATCAAGGCATCTTCCCGCCGCAGCTGCTGCTGGCACAGGCGCACCAGCTGGATCAGTACCTGGTCGCCCACCTCGTGGCCAAAGCGGTCGTTGACCTGCTTGAAGTGATCGCAGTCGAACATGATCACCCCGACGCTGCCCCCGCGCTGTTGATGGCGGCGCTCGAACTCGTCGAAGTAGTGGCGGTTGAAGGCGCCGGTCAGGGCATCGTGGTTGGAGAGGTAATCCAGCTGCCGGTTCAGGCGGCGGGACTTGAGGTTGGCGAGCACGGCCCAGGCCATGAAGAAGAGGGCGATCAGGGTTGGCGCGGACTGACTGAGCAGGGCCCACAGCAGGGAAGGCAGGGGAACGCGATGGAGCAGGGTGAGCACGGTGTCAGGAATGGTGTACTGGAACTGAAACGCCCCCTGGAGCCAGCGATAGCCATCCCATGCCTCTACCGGCTTGGGGGCTCGGCTATGCTCCCGCGCGCTGCTGGCCAGAATATGGTGATCTTGATTGACCAGAAACAGGGTTCCAATTCGTGGTGCGTGTTCCCTCATCATCTCATCGAGCCGTGAGAGTAAAATATCCATGCTGATGACTCCCACCAGCATCTGCTCCCGCACTATGGGCTTGGACAGCGTGATCATCATTCCCTCACCTGCAGTATCTGCGTAGGGACGCGATATGATGACGCGCTGGCTGGGGTTTTGCTTTTGCAGGGCATCCAGCCAGTAGGATTGTTGATAGAGTTTTCGTTGAAAATGAAAGCGGCTTGAGGGCACCCACGGATAGACATAGATAAAATCATCTGCCCCGGTGAAATAAACCCAGGTGACCTTGTCTTTCAGCAACTTGGTGGCGGTGGACAATAAAGGCGAGAGGCTTAATGCCAGGTGGATCCTGGCTTCGCGCTCGCCGCCCGGGTCAGGCAATGGTCCTAGCCCGGTCAGATTGCCAACGAGCCCGACGGGCAGGTCGGGGGGGATCTGATCCAGTGAGAATCTTCGCGTCGGGTCTACGTGAAGGACCTTATAAAGCTGGCGGGTCAGCGTCGACTGCGGATTGCTGCGCAGCCGTTCCTCTGCCTGGCCTCGCATGGCTTCGAGGAAGGCTGTCATCTGCTTAAACTGAGACTGCAAGTGAGTCGCACTATGGAGAGAGTCTTGTTCGTTGAATTCGACGAGCTGTTCCAGCGTCTGATGGAGGGTGAGGGCGAGCAACAGCATGACGACAATACCAGGCAGCCAATGCTGTCGGTGTAGAGCATTGTGAAAGCGTGTTATTGGCATATTGACGGCCGTACCTGATTTTCACTGATTCAATTGTCAGTCTAGGTAGTAACCATGGAGAACATCTCTTCTGGATGCTATTTCGGTGATCTCACCCCACTCTTGTTACGTTTTGTCACATTTATACATAGTCACGGCATAGTCAGGGGGTAACATGGTGACCATCATTGATGAAGTGCCCTCTTTTCTCTTAATTTCATGGATTGCTTGATGAAAATGCGTACTTGGCTGGTGCTTGCCTGCCTCTCTCTGCTGATTTCCGCCGGCTGGTATTACCGCCACTCCGCCCCTGCCGGCAAACCCCAGCCACGTCAGGTCAACATCCGGGCGCAGACGGTCAGCCAGAGCCTGGCCGAGCCCTCCATCAAGCTGGTGAGTAAACTGGCCGCCAACCGCTCCGTGGTGATCAGCCCCGAGGTGACCGGCCGCATCGTCAAGATAGCGGTGCGCTCCGGCCAGCAGGTCAAGCAGGGGGATGTGCTGATCGCCCTCGACGCCGGCAAGCAGCAGGCGGAGCTGGCCGAGCAGAGCGCCAGCGTGCGCGACGAGACCCGCAAGCTGCGGGACATGCGCCGGCTGGTGGCGCGCGGCGCCATCACCACCTCCGAGCTGGAGGGGCAGGAGGCCACGGTCGCCCAGGCTCAGGCCCGCGCCGATGCCGCCAAGTACGAACTCTCCCTGCGCACCCTGCTGGCGCCGTTCGACGGTTCGGTCAGCCTCATCGATCTGAGCGAAGGGGCCCTGGTCAACAGCGGCGATACCCTGCTCCACCTGGACGAACTGGCCAAGCTGCGGCTCGATCTGGCGGTGCCCGAGCGCTACCTCTCGCTGCTGCGCCCCGGCATGGCGGTGACGGCGACCAGTTCGGCCTGGCCGGATCAATCTTTTCGCGGCGTGCTGGAGACGCTGGACAGCCGCGTCTCCAACGATACCCAGAACATCAAGGCGCGGGTGATCATCCCCAATCCTGACGGTCAGCTGCGCCCCGGCATGCTGCTCAACGTCGAGCTCTCCCTGCCGCCACAGAAGATGACCCTGATCCCGGCCCAGTCGGTGGAGTATGCCGGCGAGCAGCGCTTCGTCTATCGTCTCGAACCCAATGGCAAGGTCAAGCGGGTGCCGGTGGTGCTGGGGGATACCCATGGCGAAGAGGTGTGGGTGACCGAGGGGCTCAAGGTGGGCGATCGCATCGTGGTCGAGGGGCTGGTCAACCTGCGTGACGGCGTCAGCGTGCACGATCTGGCGGAGGTCAAAGGCTGATGTGGCTCTCCGATATTTCCGTGCGCCGCCCGCTGGTGGCGGTGGTGCTGAGCGCGCTGCTCACCGTGTTCGGTCTGGTGGCGTTTTCCAAGCTGACGGTGCGGGAGATGCCGGACGTGCAGACGCCGTCCGTCTCCATCACCACCATGTACGAGGGAGCCGCCCCCGCCGTCATGGAGAGCCAGGTCACCAAGCCCATCGAGGATCAGCTCTCCGGCATCAGCGGCATCAAGAACATCAACTCGGTGACCCGCAAGGGACGCTCTGTCATCACGGTGGAGTTCAAGCTCGGCTGGAACATGGTGGAGGGGATCTCCGATGTGCGCGACGCCATCTCCCGCGCCCGTCCCAAGCTGCCGGACGAGGTGGATGAACCCCTGGTCACCAAGGACAACGGCAACGGCGACGTGGCGGTCTGGCTCAACTTCAGCAGCACCCAGATGGACCGCACCGCCATGACCGATTATGCCAACCGGGTATTGGTGGATCCCTTGAGCCTGGTGGACGGGGTGAGCGAGGTGTCCCTCTCCGGCGATCTGACCCAGGTGATGTATGTGCGACTGCGCCCATCCGACATGGCGGCGCGCGGCGTCACGGTGGCGGACGTGCAGGACGCCCTCAAGCGCGAGAACATCGAGCTGCCGGGGGGCGAGATCCGCAACAACAGCATGACCATGGCGGTACAGATTGCCCGGCTCTATCACACCGCCGCCGATTTCCAGGCGCTGCAGGTGCGCACCGCCGCCAACGGCCAGAGCATCTATCTGGCCGACATCGCCGATGTGGAGGTGGGCGCCAAGAACGAAGACAGCGCCTACCAGCGCAACGGCCGCGAGAGCCTGGGGATAGGCATCGTCGCCCAGTCCACCGCCAACCCGCTGGCGGTGGCGCAGGGGGTCGAGAAGAAGATGGCCGAGATGCAGCGCTTCTTGCCGGAGGGAGCGACCCTGGAGGTCGACTACGACTCCACCATCTTCATCAAGCAGGCCATCGACGAGGTGTATGAGACCCTGGCCATCTGCGCCGTGCTGGTGGTGGCCGTGCTCTACCTGTTTCTGGGGCAGGGGCGCACCACCCTCATTCCGGCCATCACGGTGCCGGTCTCTCTCATCTCGGCCTTTATCGGGGCCTGGTATCTGGGTTTTTCCATCAACCTCATCACCCTGTTGGCGCTCATTCTCGCCATCGGCCTGGTGGTGGATGACGCCATCGTGGTGGTGGAGAACATTCACCACCATCTGCAGCGCGGTGAGCCGCCTCTGCTGGCCGCCTGGCACGGCACCCGCGAGGTGGGCTTTGCGGTGATCGCCACCACCGCCGTGCTGGTGATGGTGTTCGTGCCCATCGCCTTCATGGATGGCATGGTGGGCCGGCTCTTTACCGAGTTCGCCATCCTGCTGTCGCTGGCGGTGCTCTTCTCGTCGCTGATCGCGCTCACCCTGACCCCGGCCATGGGCTCCTGGCTGATGCGCTCGGTGGATAGGCCCAACCGGCTGACGGCGGCGCTCGATCGCGGCCTCGGCTGGGTGGAGAAGCACTATCGCACTCTGCTTGGCGCCGTGCTGCGCCACTCGCGCTGGACCCCGCTGGTGCTGGTGCTCTGCCTGGGCGGCATCGGCGCCCTGTTTGCCCAGCTGCCCACCAGCCTGACCCCGACCGAGGACCGGGGCGTGCTCTACGTGTTCGTCAAGGGGGCAGAGGGCACCAGCATCGAGCGGATGAAACGCAACATGCAGCAGGTGGAGGCAGCCATCATGCCGCTGCTCGACAAGGGGGTGGTGCAGGCCATGAGCTTCAGCACCCCGGCCTTCGGCCGCGGCGGCGATCAGACCGGCATGGCCATCATCCAGCTCACCGACTGGGCCGAGCGGGATGAAACCGCCACCGAGTTCGCCAAGTCCCTGAGCGGGCGGCTGGCCGGTATTCCGGACGTGATGATCCGCACCTTCCAGCCGGGCTTTCGCGGCGGCTCCACCGCGTCGGTGCAGTTCGTGCTGCAGGGCTCCGATTACGCCGAGCTCTATCAACAGGGGCTGGCCCTGAAAGAGGTGGCAGCCCAGAGCGGTTTGATGGAGACGCCGGATCTCGACTACGCCGAGAAGACCCCGGAGCTGCAGGTGACCATAGAGCGGGATCGGGCCAACCAGCTCGGCATCCCGGTCTCCACCGTCGCGAGCTCCCTGCAGGCCCTGCTCGGCGGCATCAGCCAGACCACCTATGTGGACAGGGGGGAGGAGTACGACGTCTATCTGCGCGCCAACCAGCGCGACTTCAACGGCGTCTCCGACTTGAGCCGCATCTACCTCAAGGCGGCCAACGGAGAGATGGTGACCCTCTCGACCCTGGCCACCGTCAAGCAGGTGGCGAGCCCGCAGCGCCTCAATCACTACCAGCGTCAGAAGGCGGTGACCCTGACCGCGGATCTGGCGCCGGGCCATACCCTGGGTGAGGCGCTGGATTACCTCGACGGCTGGGCCAATGCCAATCTGCCAAACGGAATGACGGTGGATTATGCCGGCGAGTCCAAGGACTATCGCGACAACCAGGGCGAGATGGTGATGGTGTTCGCTCTGGCCCTGCTGGTGGTCTATCTGGTGCTGGTGGCCCAGTTCGAGAGCATGCTGACCCCGGCGGTGGTGATGGTGACGGTGCCGCTCGGCATCTTCGGTGGTCTGCTCGGCCTCTGGCTGACGGGGCAGGAGATGAGCATCTACAGCCAGATCGGCATGATCATGCTGATCGGCATGGTGACCAAGAACGGCATCCTGATCGTCGAGTTTATCAACCAGCTGCGTCAGCGCGGCGAAGGGTTCGACGAGGCGATCATCGCAGGTTCGGTGCGCCGCTTGCGCCCCATTCTGATGACCTCGCTCACCGCCATCATAGGGGCCGTACCGCTGATGCTCTCCATGGGGGCGGGCTATGAGAGCCGGATGTCGGTGGGGACAGTGGTCTTCTTCGGCCTCTCTCTGGCAACCCTAGTGACCCTGCTGCTGGTGCCCGCCATCTACCATCTGCTGGCCAGACGGGCCGGCATGACTGGCGCGCGGGATCAACTGGTGGATGAGGCTCTGGCGGCCAGCGAGGCCGCCTCGCAGCAGGACAAACCGGCCGCCTGATGCGGCCCCCCATATAGGGGAAGAGGCTGGCAAGCAAATGGCTGCGGGTTAATATGTAGCCAGTTTGATACTCGAGGTGAGTCATGTTGCCATCAGCCATTTATGAGCCGCTGCCCTTTGCCTACATGGGCAGCGGTTTGCTTTTGTTGGGGATTGCCGATCAGCCGGGGCTGTTGCTGGCCGGGTTGGCACTCTATCTGGCTGGTTCGCTGGCCTGGTTTCGGCGCGGCGCCTATCGCCGCCCAGACAAGCACCGGCTGATGCGAAAGCAGGGCTGGCCGCTGTGGCTCTACGAGAGCCGACCGTTTGCGCTGATCCTGCTGGGCCTGCTGATGCTGCGCCTGGCCACCCACCCGGTGTTCCTGGCGCCCGCCCTGGTCTGGTGCCTGCTGGGGGGTTATCAGCTGCTGCAGCGTCACTACAACCGCATCGTGCTGGCCCGCGCCCTGGCCTGAGCCGACCATTGACCCGCACTTTTCAGGCGAGCCCCGCTGGCTCGCCTTTTCCGCATCTATCGTAGGGGCAAAAAGCCGTCGCCCCCGCCTTGCTCTGCCGGTATAATGCGCGACCCGAATTGTTCCAGGTGGTCAAAATGCAGCCGGTTACCAACCTCTTCTCCTATCCCCGTTACTGGGCCGAGTGCTACGGCACGGCGCCCTTCCTGCCCATGTCCCGCGTGGAGATGGACAAGCTCGGCTGGGACAGCTGCGACATCGTGCTGGTGACAGGCGACGCCTATGTGGATCACCCGAGCTTCGGCATGGCGGTGATCGGCCGCATGCTCGAATCCCAGGGTTTTCGGGTCGGCATCATCGCCCAGCCGGACTGGTCATCGAAAGATGACTTCATGCGCCTGGGCAAGCCGAACCTCTTCTACGGGGTGACCGCGGGCAACATGGACTCCATGATCAACCGCTACACCGCTGACAAGAAGCTGCGCCACGACGACGCTTACACCCCCGGTGATGTGGGCGGCAAGCGGCCGGACCGCGCCACCCTGGTCTATACCCAGCGCTGCAAGGAGGCCTATAAAGAGGTCCCCGTGGTCATCGGCGGCATCGAGGCATCCTTGCGCCGCATCGCTCACTACGACTACTGGTCCGAGACCATCCGTCGCTCGATCCTCATCGACGCCAAGGCCGACATCCTCATCTACGGCAACGCAGAGCGGCCGCTGATTGAGGTGGCTCACCGCATCGCAGGCGGCGAGACCATCGACACCATGCAGGACATTCGCGGCACTGCGGTCATTCGCAAGGAGCCGCTGCCGGGCTGGCGCGGGGTGGATTCGAGCAAGCTCGATCAGATTGGCCGCATCGATCCTATCCCCAACCCCTATATGGAAGGGGCCCCCTGCGCGGACGACGAGGGCACCGCGCCGGTGGAGCAGGAGGCCAAGCCCATCCTGGTGCAGCCACCCAAGCAAAAACCCTGGGAGCAGACCTACGTCAAGCTGCCGGCATTCGAGCGGGTGAAGGAGGACAAGGTGCTCTACGCCCATGCGTCCCGCATCCTGCACCACGAGACCAACCCGGGCTGCGCCCGCGCGCTCTCCCAGGCCCACGGCGATCGCATCATCTGGGTCAACCCGCCTGCCTTCCC
Organism: Aeromonas sp. S15(2024); assembly: GCF_041402265.1. Lineage (NCBI taxonomy): Bacteria > Pseudomonadati > Pseudomonadota > Gammaproteobacteria > Aeromonadales > Aeromonadaceae > Aeromonas > Aeromonas sp. S15(2024). The sequence goes on from NZ_JBGLQY010000001.1 coordinate 409,897, forward strand.
GCTCGAAACCGACGAGATGGACGGGGTGTTCGGCCTGCCGTACCAGCGGGTGCCGCATCCGGCCTATGGCAACGAGAAGATCCCGGCCTACGACATGATCAAGACCTCGGTCAACATCATGCGCGGTTGCTTCGGTGGCTGCTCCTTCTGCTCCATCACCGAGCACGAGGGGCGCATCATCCAGAGCCGCTCGGAAGAGTCGATCCTCAAAGAAATCGAAGAGATCCGCGACAAGGTGCCCGGCTTTACCGGCGTCATCTCGGATCTGGGCGGCCCCACTGCCAACATGTACAAGCTGCGCTGCAAGAGCCCCAAGGCAGAGCAGACCTGTCGGCGCGCCTCCTGCGTCTGGCCGACCATCTGCCCGCACATGGACACGGACCACAGCCCGACCATCAACCTCTATCGCAAGGCGCGCGACCTCAAGGGCATCAAGAAGATCCTGATCGCCTCCGGGGTGCGTTACGACATCGCGGTGGAAGATCCGCGCTACATCAAGGAGCTGGCCAAGTACCACGTCGGCGGCTACCTCAAGATCGCGCCGGAACACACCGAGGAGGGCCCGCTCTCCAAGATGATGAAGCCGGGCATGGGCAGCTACTACAGCTTCAAGGAGCTGTTCGACAAGTATTCCAAAGAGGCGGGCAAGCAGCAGTACCTGATCCCCTACTTCATCTCCGCCCACCCGGGCACCACGGATGAAGACATGGTGAACATGGCGCTCTGGATCAAGTCCAATCGCTTCAAGCTCGATCAGGTGCAGAACTTCTACCCGTCGCCGCTCGCCAACGCCACCACCATGTATTACACCGAGAAAAACCCGCTCAACAAGGTGAGCCGCCAGGGCGGGGACGTGTTCGTGGTGAAAGGGGAGCGTCGCCGTCGCCTGCACAAGGCGCTGCTGCGCTATCACGATCCGGCCGGCTGGCCGATGATCCGCGAAGCCCTGCTGGAGATGGGCAAGGGCCACCTCATCGGCAACGGCCCCGACTGCCTGGTGCCGCCGGAAGGCCGTGGCGAAGCCAAGGCCGAGCGCAGCCGCAGCAAGGGCCTGAAACCGGCCCTGACCCGCCATAGCAACATTGTTCACCAGCGTGGCAATGGGGCGGGCAACAAGGCCGCCCGCAGCGAGGCCGGTGCAGCGAATGCCCCGGCAGCCAGCAGAAATGGCGGCAAGGCGGGCAATGGCAAACCGGTGGGATCCCAGCTCCAGAAAGGGGCTGGCAACGGCAAGCCCAGTTCGCAAGGTACAGGTCAGGGCTCAGGCCAGAGTGCTGGTAAGAGCAAACCGGCCGGCAAACCCGCCCACAAGGGCAAGACCCCGACCCGCGCCGGCTCTGCCAAGCCGGGCGCCAAACCTGCCACTCAAGGCGGCAAGCCTGCGGCCAAAGGCAATGGTGCCAAGCGACCGGCGCGGTGATATTTGCTGATTAGCAAAGCGATAGAAATAAAAAGGCGACCGGATGGTCGCCTTTTTATTTTCTATCGAGCATATCACTGAAACTATTTTCCACACTTCGAAATCTCTCCCCGCACTTGAATTAATTGCTGATTCAAAAGCTCCGAGTACCTCCGCAGTTCTTCGACAAGACGTTCATCTGCCCGTAGTTGGTCATCATCTTTTTTATATATGCCACTATAAAGCGAAAGGGCAGACTGTATAGAGCTCTCTGCTGCTTGCTGTTTAAGTATTATGGCATTTGCTTCGGAGGCATGTCTTTGGCATATAGATATTGACATTGAACTTTGTGATGCCAAAAGCTGGGCTTGTTGTTTTTGTAAGTTTTCATTTTGCAACTTTGTTCTATCAAGTTCTTCCGAAACATATGTATACCTTTCGATGGGCACATGTGTTTTTTCGATATCCGATTTATAAATATATGAATCGTGTAAAACGACATCAGCATTAAAAAAACCTGAAACGTACTTGTATGCTCCTAACCCGGCTATAAAACCTGTAGAAAGAAAGAGTAAAGCAAGCGCCGTGTGTTTTTTAAAATCATCTAAAAGTTGCATAAAAATCCTTGTCAAACCCAACATCTATAGATTTTTCCCCATCGCCTCAGACTATAGTAAAGCAATGAAAGAGATTCTTGGAATATTCAATGGATTAAACAGTCTTGTCCAGCTAATTTTACAACGAAGATAATCGATAAGAAATAGAAAAACTGGGACACCCACCTTTTTGACAACGAACGTGGAAACCGTGACACCCGTAGCGATGCTCCAGCTGTGAATAAAAGTGGTAAAGGCAATGGCAAACCGGTGGGGCCTCAGCTTCAGAAAGGGGCTGGTAACGGCAAGCCCGTTTCGCAATGTACAGGCCAGAGTGCTGGTAAGAGCAAACCAGCCGGCAAACCTGCGGCCAAAGGGAATGGCGCCAAGCCACCGGCAAGGTGATATTTCCTGATTGAAAAGCGATAGAAATAAAAAAGCGACCGAATGGTCGCCTTTGTTTAACCAATTATTCTTACAAGCGATTTGTTTGTAGTTTTCTAATATATTGATATTCTTTGAACCAATCTTTGCTACCGGTAGTAACATGTCTAGTTCTATTTATCTCTATTTTAAAATCTTCATTGTCATGACAATTCGATAGCAATTCCATGAATTGTGGTGCACTAAAAAACCTACAATTAAAAAATGGATTGTTAGGATATATACCATAAATTGATTGAAATATACTTGTTTTATATTGAGAGTTTAACTCATCAAGATATTTATTGATTTTTATGTCTTCTTCTTCATTACCACTAACTATTTGCGTGTTTATAAGGGAGTTAAGGGTCTGATGAATTAATACACCATCTTGTACACCAAAAAAACCAAACATTGATAGCGCTATTCTCTCGATATCTCGCCCTAACAACTCCAGTTTTGTCCCATCCTTAAAATTTATTTCGCCATCGCGTCTTAAAAGATATTCATGACAACCAGTTTGAGCTAAGGGATGTAGGCATGATTGAGCTAAATCGATAGTAGATTGAAGAACATTACCAGACCTAGCCTGTGAGGTTAGAGTTTTTCTTTTAAGTTCAATTAGAAATATAGTACCTTCAGTTTCAATGACGAAATCACATTCACGCTCTGTACTTTTTATCGATAATTCACTTGCAACTTCCTTTGTTATATTGTATTTCTTCCCAGAGATAAAGGTAATTCCACTATCAATAAATAATTTTTCAACAAATGATTCTATAGCTTTCCCCATAGCATTCCCATCAGCACCTTTTTCTACGAATTTTTTTTGCAAGGATGAATAAAAACCAAAGTTATTTAAGATAGGATTTATATAGATATACTTTCCATCGCTATAAATGAATGGCCTTTCATAATAATTTCTTTTTTTAATCTCATCCGGCTTTAAATAGTCTTTGTTTATTTCATCAGGTGTAAATGACAATTCGTTTAAAATGCCAATCATCTGTTGTGTATCGTAATGCAAATAATTACCCGCATACCTAATAAAATCATCACATGTAAATTGTAATTTATCATATAGTTTGGCATGTGAGTTAACAAAATCAATTACTGATAGGTACAATCTGATATTTATATCATATGCAGATAATACGCTTGATGAGAAAACTCCAGATATTATTTTGTAAATATGTTTATCAGATATTTGGTCGATGGAGAAATATTGGTCGTAAGATATATTTTTCTGAATGTGATTTAATATCGTTTCATGATTTTGAGTTATATCACCATACTTATTGAAGGTTTGTAGTCTTTGTATGCAAAAGTAATTTCTTAATAATTCTAAACAATCTAAGAAAATTATTTTGTGCTCATTCTTAAATTTTACCTCATGTAAATTGGCAATGCTTACATTAAATATGTATCCCCATGGGGTGTCGGCATCAGGAGTGTGTATTACACCTGGCTCACTTCTTAAAAAATAACGACGAAATTCATGGTTATATTTCTTGTAGATACATTTTAGCGTGAAGTTGAGTGCGTTAACTCCTAATTTTTCAAATTTATATTTTATTGAATCAAAAAATCTAACTTCATCAGTTTGATCGAGGTAGATCCTATCGTATGATATTATTACATTGTAATTTCTTTTTTGGAGGTATTTTATTGATGCAGTTATTGTTTTGTTGTCATCATCAGAGATTATCTGTAAGTGTCCATCATGTGATGATATTGAAATAAGATTTTCTAAATATATTTTAGCTAACTGCCACGAATCTAAAGACGTAGTATAACCATTAAGGTTGCCAATGAAGAACCTTAATAGTTTTAAAAATGCCAAAGAGTTTCTACATGATTTTCTATTAGATGAGAAATGTCTTAATGATAAGTAATTTAATGTTTTTCCATAGCTGACATTACTTATTCCTTCACCTTGTAGAAGGGCTATTATTTTTTCTTTGATATATTCTTTTATTGTTCGTTCTGAAATTATTATTTGCTGGGGTAAGTTTATTTTTTCAGCGACATGAGTGAAATTATCTTTGTGGTTACAGTCAATAAACCAGAGGTTATCATTCTCCAATATATTTATAAGCTCAGTCATATTGAATTCCATGAAAGTTATTAAAAATAAAACGCCATAAGTGAGTTAGGCATTATTTTGGAGGGAATCTGGAAGACTTACCTCCCTGTGAGAGGAGTAACGCCACCAAATCCAACACTACTGCCCGTGGATGACCGCTTCCAAAATGCTCCATTGACCAGTAAGGGCTGCAACCCATCGCAGCTCAACAGGCTATTATTGGCCATGGTAAGCCAAACGAAACTGTCTGGGCGAGCCTTAAAAGGCTGTAACCATCAGAATCTCATCGTTTTTTGAACTGGATCAGTAAATGGATTTGGAAGGGCATATGTGGCTATTTTCATCCCCCAAAAAGATGGCTGTCCCTATCGGGGGAGGCTTTGTTATCTTGCCGGGAATGTTTTGGCAGGAGCGATCCGTGCCCCTTTATCTCATTCCAACAGGAGCAATCAGATGGTGTTAAAGGTGCGATCCCGCAGGGAGAAGGTGGGCAGCGGCCTTGGGCTGCTGCTCGGGATCATTGGCTTCAATCTGCTGGTGCCTTTTTTCTTTGAAAAGCAGGCGGGCTTTGATGGCAACCAGATGTCCTGGGCCGCCGTGACGGCGCTGGTCTGCGCCGAGCTGGGGGCCAGGATAGGCAAGTGGCTGGATTGCCGGGAGCAAACGAGAGCCGGCGATTGATTCAGGAGGCGGCCGACAGGTCGCGCCTTGCTCTGAACTGGCTGGGAGTCAGGCCGGTGATGCGCTGAAATTCGCGATTGAAATTGGATTTGGTCTGAAAACCGGCGTTCATCAAGATCTGGGTGATGCTCTCATCTGTGTTCAGCAGAGCCTGCCTGGCATGGGCAATCCGATATTCGTTGATGACCCTGGGGATGCTCTGCTGGCGCACCAGATTGACGGCACTGGAGATCTGCTTGGCGGGAATGCCCAGTTTGCGTGAGAGACGGGCCAGGGTCAGCTCAGGATCCAGATAGCAGGCTTTCTCCTTCATCAGGTTATCCAGCTCGGCCACTATCTCCCGGGCGCGCTCTTCGCTCAGCAGCGGCGCTTTCTCTGCAGGCTCGGGAACGGAAGTGGGTCTCTCCTCCTCTTCTGCATCAGGGGTATTGACCCCTACCATCACCACGGCCGCCGCCAGCATGGGCACCAGCATCAGGTGGCCCAGCGACAGGATATAAGGCGCCAGCTGGCCTTGATTGAAGGCGAAGTCGAGGGAGACGGCGGCATCGATGGCCGCCGAAAACAGCAGCATCCAGCCCGCGATATGTTCCGCCCGTCTGACCCCCTCCCACTCATTGAACGAGACATAAAGCAGTAGCTGCGTCTTATCGGAAAAACGCACCAACGCGATGCCGTAGCAGAGATAGATGGCGGTCAGCAGGCCATCCAGTGGCAGTGGCAACCAGTTGTGGGTCAGCATGCCGAGGGCAACCAGCGCAGGGCCGACGCCGTGCAGCCAGGAGAAGCGGGTCCCTGGCGCCCTGGCCCGGCTGAAGATATGCCAGGCGGCCACCGGAATAAGTGAGGCGAGGATCGGCTGCGCGAGAGTGAGCAGCGCCAGATCGAAGGTCCAGCGCAGCCCCACCACGCCGGTGGTGATAGCGCACAGCAGCAAAAAGAGGGCGGTCGTTCTGGCCGTACGGCCGAGGCGCGCCAGCAGCACGGCGGCCAGCAGTGCCAGCAGCAAGGAGACGATAAAGGGTATGGGTATGGCCAGCATCATGAATCCCGTGTGCAAAGAGAGGCCGTTGACCGGCGGCGGCATGCCAGCATAACGGCTTGGGTCAGGCGAATGAAGCCCATAATGGCGCAGGCGCGGTTCGAGGACGACCTGAAACCGGTTTGAGGACGCCGGGGAGCGCTTTGCTCCCCATGATAAGGGCTCCCAATCACCATAAAAGGCAGGTATTCATGTTCTCTTTCTACTGGCTGGGGTGGCAACGCGCCCTGGATTTTTCGGGTCGTGCCACCCGGGCCGAATGTGGGTGGTTCATGTTGGGCCATCTGCTGGTCACCCTGATCTGCATCTGGCTGGACGTGCTGCTTGCCAATCTGGGCTGGCTGGATCTGAGCTACGGCCTGGTGAGCAGCGTGCCCCTGATTGCGCTTATCGTGCGCCGCTTGCACGACACCGGCCGCTCCGGTTGGTGGGGCTGGGTCTTTCTGGTGCCGGCCGTGGGGCCCTTGCTGCTTATCTATTTGCTGGCGCAGCAAAGCGGGGCAACCCATGTTGGCAAGGAGGCATCGGCATGAGACACGCACTCTGGTTGTTTATGCTGTGCTGCTCGCTGACGGTGGCTGCCCTCGACAATCCCCACAATTTTCCCAAGGGGGCGCTGGGCCTGCTGCAGGTCGACAGCCTGACCCGTGGTGAGCTGCTGTGGCTGCAGGGGCGGGTGGGGGAGGGAACCTATACCACCACGGATGCCGAGGGGCGCCACTGCGCCATCCGGGTACCGGTGGCGGTCGGCAAGGTGGCGAGCAGCGGCCTTGGCATCGACTCTGCTGCGGGGCTGGCCATCATCGTCATGACGCCGCGGCTCGATGCGGCGCTCAGCAAGGGGGAGCGGGTGAACAGCAGCGACTTCATCTTCTCCCGCGAGGCCGCTGACCCGGCGGCCGACGGCTATATCGTCAGCGGGATCGCGGCAGACGAAGGGTTTGTGCTGAACTCGCGGCGGCGCTGGATAGCCTGGCTGCTGGAAGACAAACCGGCACTGCGCTGTCAATGAGTCCTTGCTCGTCGGAAGGATGCGCCGGCCAGAGATCAAAGAAGACCGCTTGACCGGCGCTGATTGGTTTACTGGCTGCGCCTACTGCCACACTTCCTGCCCCTTGGCATTGAGCAAGGTGTGAAAGAGATAGTGATCGTCCCGATCGTAATAGACGGTAATGGTGTGCTGCTCGGTGTAGTCCGCCGCCACGCTGGCCACCGTCATCGGCACCAGGATCAGCTCCCCCAGCCCCATTGTCACGGCGCTCGCCGTGGCCTGGCCATTGCCGTCACCGCGCTTGTGGATCTTGCCGAGCACGGTAAAGCGATCGCAGCCCTGCACCTTATCCTCGGTCAGAAAGGTGGCCTGCTGGCAGAGCTGGGGCTCGCCCAGTTCGGCGCGAATGGTCGTGCGGGTCTCCCCCGACACCAGGGTATTGCGAAAGCGTCCCGAGTAGTGATCGAGGGCGGCGGCGCAGCCGCTTAGCAGCCAGATCAGCAGCAGCGGCGTGAGCCGCAGACAGGTGCGCTTCATGGGCGGGCCTTGTCATCTGCCAGGGCTGCATCACCCTGCCGCCCGGGCTCGCTGCGATGCAAGAAGGTGGTCAGGGTATCGCGCGGCGGCGTGATGCCGCACTGCACCAGGATCCGCCCGATCGCCCCCCTGTGATAGCCGCCGTGGGTCACCAGGTGCAGCAGCATCTCGGCGCGGCTCATCTGCCCCTGGTCGCCATCCGTGAACTGAAACCGGACCTGGGTATTGCACGCCTGCGGGCTCAGGGTCGCCACATACTCCACCAGCCAGTTATCCAGAGCCGTGACCGCGCCGTGCAGCGCCGCCAGGGTCGGTGTCTCGGGGGTATTGGTGGCGGTAAAGCCGTGGCGTTCCCCCAGCAGATTGGCCTTGAAGATGGCATCGACCACATGGATATGGTTGAAGATGCGCAGGGCCGTGTGGTGAGCCTCGCCATATTGCGTGGCATCCAGGGTGGCGAGGGCCGCCAGCAGTTCGTCATCGGCCCAGCGCTTGTAATGAAAAAGGGATTGCAGCGTCTCGTTGTTCATCGGTTCCTTGCCCTCATCTGCTCCTTGAAAGGTGGGCATAGTAGCCAAGAAGAGACCGATATGAAACCTGTTCTGCGGCGGTATCGACAGCAGGCCGGTTGCTGCCAGTACGCGGTCAGCCGTGCTCCATGGGCCTGCCAGCCTATGATCCGCTCTCGCTCCGGCTGGTGAAACATAAGGTGATCAATCAGTTACATAGGGCTGACCATAAGGCCATCATCTTCGGGGGTCGCTGAAGGCTGGGGGAGCCAAAGACACTCGTCCGAAGCCAGCACTGCCGCCAGTTTCGCGGGGCAGGAGAGGTGGCAAAAGGGCGACCAGATGCCCTGAAATATCTGGTTACACACTTCCCGCCCTGTTGATTGAATAGTGATTGAATAACGAGGGGCTGGGTGTGAAGATGCGCGCCACTCGCGACACGAGCCTGCTCGGCGAGAGATATCAAAACAAGCGACAGCGGTGATGGCGGCGGCGAGCGTCGCGGTCAACACCGCGGCAAAACCGGGCCGGGATGGCCCGCCATCTGTGAGTTCAGACCCCATGAAAAAACTGTTTCTGTTGTTGCCCGCGCTGGCGCTGACGGCCTGTGCCGGCAGCATGACCTCTGTTGACAAGACCAGCCCGCAAGGGCGCAAAGTGGTGGTGGGCCAGTTCCCGCCCAAACCGGAGAACTTGTGCACCCTCAAGCACAACGAAGAGCTCCCGATGAACCTGCTGGAGCGCTATAGCAGCGCAGGACTGCTCAACTCCTATCTGAACAACAACCAGGAGAGCGTCAAGGTGGCCGACGAGAAGCAGGCCAACTACGTCCACGTCTATATCCCCGCCCGTAAAATGCTGTTCGGGGTGATCGACCTTAACTACAACGACAAGCCGCGGGTCACCTACTACGACTGCCAGTCCCTCAAAGGGCTGTCACGGGGCTGATCCTCGCAGGCCGATCCGGCGTGTAATGCAAGCAACAGATGCAGAAACAGGGGCGACCGGCGGGTCGCCCCTGCTGCTTTTGGCGCCGCCGATGGAGGGGAGAGGAGGGGAGTGCTACTCTGTCCGCCAGTTTGCATTGGCCGGCTGGCGCAGGCGTTCGCCAGCGCTGACTCTGCCCACGCGTGCCTGATAAAACAAGGAGTTGTCATGCGCATTGCCCTCGTAGGTCTTGGTGATATCGCCCAGAAAGCCTATCTGCCGCTGCTGACCAGTGACGAGCGAGTCACCCCGCTGCTCTGTACCCGCAATTCGACTGTATTGCATAAGCTGGCCCGTCAGTACCGGATTGTCGAGTGCTTCACCGAGCTGGGCGGCTTGCTGGCAAGCCGCCCGGATGCGGTGATGATCCACGCCGCCACCGCGGTGCACCTGGAACTGGCCGCCCAATGCCTGCGCGCCGGCATCCCCACCTTTGTCGACAAGCCGCTCTGCGACACGTTTGCCGGGGTAGAGAGCCTCGCCAATCTTGCCTTGGCGCAGAACTGCCCGCTGTTTGTCGGCTTCAACCGCCGCTATCTGCCTGCCATGAGCGAAGCCCGCGGCCAGCCGCTCACCGAGCTCAACTGGCAAAAGCACCGCCATGCCCTGGCGGGGGCCCCGCGCGCATTTCTGTTCGACGACTTTATCCATGTGCTCGACAGCCTCTGCTACTACGGCGGCACACCTGATGGGGATCTGCATGCGGTGCTGCGGCGCTGTACCCGCCAACCCGAGTTGCTGGCCGGGGTGAGCGTGGCCTGGCAGAGCGGGCAGGTGGCGGTGAGCGGCAGCATGAATCGCAGCGCTGGCATTACCGAGGAGCGTATCGATGCCTATGGCGACAACCTCTCCCTGCATATCGAGAACTGCACCCGGGGCACGATGGCCCGAGACAAGAGCGTGCTGACCCTGGCCCCCGACGACTGGCAGCCGGTGCTTACCCAACGGGGTTTTGTCGCCATGCTGGCCCACTGGTATCAGCAGATTGAGGCGGGGCGGGCCGACGGGGCGCTGATAGAGAGCTACCTATACAGCCACCGGCTGGCAGAGCAACTGGTGGCCCTGGCAGGGGAGTGAGGGTGATCGCCGCGCCGGTTTGCTCGGGCCATGGATGGGGCGGCGGGCGAAAAAATCGCCGGACCACTGTATGAGATGGCGCATCCCTGCGCAGTCGGCAGGGGAGGGCGCCTGCCGGGCGAGCCAAGCGCTGGCTTGTTTGCTATCTTGGCGAGCAGAAACGGCCTTCAGATCAGCAGCGAGTCTATGAGCATTATTTTGGGGATAGATCCGGGTTCACGCATCACCGGTTACGGGGTCATTCGCATCGTGGCGGGCAAGGCGGAGTACCTGGGCTCGGGCTGCATCCGCACCGACCTGGGAGAACTGCCGTCGCGCCTCAAGCAGGTCTATGACGGGGTGAGCGAGATCATCACCCAGTTCAAGCCGGACGAGTTCGCCATCGAGCGGGTCTTTATGGCGCGCAATGCCGATTCGGCTTTGAAGCTGGGTCAGGCTCGCGGCAGCGCCATCGTGGCGGCGGTCAATGCCCTGCTGCCGGTGAGCGAATACTCGGCCACCCAGATCAAGCAGGCGGTGGTGGGCACCGGCGGCGCCGCCAAGGAGCAGGTGCAGCATATGGTGACCCACCTGCTCAAGCTCTCGGCCACCCCCCAAGCGGATGCGGCGGATGCCCTCGGGGTGGCGCTCTGCCACTTCCATACCCGCCAGATCCTGATCAAGATGGCCGGACGCAGCACGGGATCGGTGCGCGGTCGCTACCGCTGAGCCGCGCATGCCGCCGTGATAGCGGCACTATCGGGCAACCGGCCATACACCGGCGGGTTGCTTCCTCTGGCAACAGCGACTGTCGGCAGAAGCCTCAAAAGGGTCACTTTCTGTCGCATCTCTTCTCCACCGAGAAGGGCTGCCTGATCGGTCGCTAACGACAATCCTCTCAGTTAATCAACGGCTTGTGATGCATGTCACGTTTTATGGCCGTGTCCCCCTCCCTTCGCATGCCCGATCCTGACTCCCATAATATGCGCCGGCCGCGTGGTGCGGCCCGGTGAGCCCTGGGCTCCCGCTTCATCCATCATTGGGAGAGTCGAGAAGTGAAACCTTTTGCAGCTGAATTCATGGGCACCTTCTGGCTGGTGCTGGGGGGCTGCGGCAGCGCCGTGCTGGCTGCCGCCTTTCCGAACGTCGGCATCGGCCTGCTCGGCGTGGCGCTGGCCTTCGGCCTGACCGTGCTGACCATGGCTTACGCCATCGGCCATATCTCGGGCTGTCACCTGAACCCGGCCGTGACCATCGGGCTCTGGGCCGGCGGTCGTTTTCCGGCCTCCGGCGTGCTGCCCTACATGGTCGCTCAGGTGCTGGGCGGGATTGCCGCAGCGGCTGTGCTCTATGTGGTTGCCAGCGGTCAGGCCGGTTTTGACCTGGCGGCGGGCTTTGCCTCCAACGGCTATGGCGAGCACTCCCCGGGCGGTTACAGCATGCTGGCGGCACTGGTGTGCGAAGTGGTGATGACAGCTTTCTTCCTGTTCGTCATCATGGGCGCCACCGACAGCCGGGCCCCGGCCGGGTTTGCCCCCATCGCCATCGGCCTGTGCCTGACCCTCATTCACCTCATCAGCATTCCGGTGACCAACACCTCGGTCAACCCGGCGCGCAGCACGGGCGTGGCCTTCTTCGTGGGGGACTGGGCACTGAGCCAGCTGTGGCTGTTCTGGGTCGCTCCCATCGTCGGTGCCATTCTGGGTGCATTGGCCTATCGCGCGATCGAGACCAAAGCCTGATCCGTCAGGGCAACAAAGTGTGGTATCGACACGCCCCCGGGCGTGTTTTTTCGTTTCTGGCGGGTACGAAGACGGGCCGCAAGGGCCCGCAGGGTTGCTTGGTCGCTTGAAAGAGGGGGTGAAACTTACAACCCCTTGGCGCTCAGCATGTCCTTGTAGCGCTGGCGCAGCAGCTGCACCCGCTCCACATAGGCGCGGGTTTCTGCGTAAGGGGGTATGCCCCCATGCTTTTGCACCGCGCCGGCACCGGCGTTGTAGGCCGCGGTGGCCAGTGCCACGTTGCCACCATACTGCTTGAGCAGCCCCGCCAGGTACTTCACCCCGCCGAAGATGTTCTGCTCCGCCAGCATGGCATTGCCCACCCCCAGCTCCCGCGCTGTGGCGGGCATCAGCTGGGTCAGCCCCATGGCCCCCTTGCGGGACACGGCGAGGGGGTTGAAGGCGGACTCGGCGTGGATCAGTGCCCGGATGAGGGCCGGCTCCACCTGATAGGCCTTGGCCGCCGCCTGGATGGTGCTGGCGTAGTCATAGAGAAACAGGCCGGTGGTATGCCAGTTGACCTTGGAGTCGGGGTCGCAGGCGTAGCAGTCGTTGAACAACAGCAGCTCGTAGCGGCCCTGATCCGGCATCACGTCCGAGTAGCGCACCACGCCGTTTTTCTGCACCGACTTGTAGACCTGGATCTGGCGGGTACCGGGCGGCAGCGGGGGGCTGGTCGGCTCGGGCGGTGGCAGCACCCCCGGAGTGGGCATGGTGACGGGGGGCGCCGCGGGGGGCGGTGCCGGCGGCTCGGCAGTGAGGATCACCACCTCGGCCGGGGCAGGTGTCTGGCTCCAGCCGGGTGAGGAGAACAGCGGGATCAATCCCATCAACATCCATGCTTTCAACGGCTTGCTCCTTCAGCCTCGTTAGCCTTGTTGAGTAAAGCATCACGGCGCGGGCAGAACAAGCCCGCCCTGACCGACCCGTGCACCCGACCGAGAAAATAGCGGCGGCAGACCAAATAAAAAGGCCGCCCATTGGCGGCCTCGCACGGCAGTTGCCGGTTTACTCCTGCAGCCAGAGGCGGGCGCTGCGGGCGGGAATGGCGACCCGGACCCACTGGCTCTGCACGTTGACCACGGCGCTCTGGTCGAGCACGTCCCGGTAGTTGCGATACCAGTTCATCTCGAACTTGGCGGTATCGAGCCAGTACTCCTGCTCGTAGTCGCACTTGTTGATGCCGACCAGCCCCTGCTTGCCGCGCTTGAACAGCACGAAACAGTCGCCGCTGCCGACCAGCTGCATGGGTTGGCCTTGCACCGCGTTGTGGAAGCGGATCATCCCCTTGAGGTCGCTGCGCAGGTAATAGTCCTGCCAGCGCAGCCCGTCCTTGGCCTGGGTCTCGCCGTGATCCGAATAGACCAGCGGCGAGCCGCCGTCGCGACCAAGCAGGTAGGCGTAGGCCAGCTTCTCGTCGGTCGGGTTCAGGATCTGGTAGCGAAAGCCGTCGTTGGTGGGAATGTCGTGGGTGATGGCGAAGGTGACCGCCCGGCTGCCCGGCAGGGCCTGGCCGTAGGCACCGGGATCCGCCAGCAGGTTCATGCTGCCACCATAGCCGAGCGCCCCGCGCAGGGAGGCGAACAGCGGGAAGTCATAGGCACCCTGGCCGCTGCTGTCGAGGTAGGGCTTGAGGAAGCGCTCGTAGTCGTTGCTGCCGGCGCCGCCGGTGGTGATCACCTCGCCGAACACGTGCATCCCCTGCTTTATCTCCGGGGTGAACACGGCATTGATCTGGTAATCGCTCATGTGCTTGACCGCATCGACCCGAAAGCCCTTGATCCCCATCCCCTTGAGCGCCTTGAGGTAGGCCTGCTGCTGGCTCACTACCCAGTTGTTGGGGTCGAGATCCGGCAGCCCCTTGTCGCCGGCACCGCCGCACAGCCGCCAGAATTGTACGTTGCCCGGATCGTTCCAGTCGCTGATGCACCCTTCCGGATGGAAGTCCTGGCCGGCCAGGAAGTTCTGACCCAGATCGCCAAACAGCTTCTGCCGCTCGAAGTAGCCGGGGTTGGCGGCATAGCTTTGCAGCAGCTCGCTGCCGGGGTAGTTGAGATCGCTGCGCTTCCAGCTTTCGTTGGCCATGTGGTTGAGCACCACGTCCGCGTAGACGGCGATGCCCCGCGCCTGCATGGCGGCGATCAGCTGCTCGAGATCCTGCTTGTTGCCAAGGGGTGTATCGATGAGGCGCAGATCCTGGGGTTGGTAGCGTGCCCACCACTCGTCGCCCGATGACTTGAGGGGCGGCGAGACGAGCACCTGTTTGTAGCCGGCAGCCTTGATGAGATCGGCCTTGGCGGTGACTTCACTGTATTTCCAGTTGAAGGCGTGCAGTATGACGTCGGCGTGTGCCAAAGGAGCGATCAGCATGCCTGCGATCGCCCAGATTCCCGCTGTGTGTTTCATTATTGTCAGTCCTTTTATTGGGTGCCCTGATGGGCACCCAGAGCCTCACACCAGCCTGGCTGGCCGGCAATCGCCTGACGGTGATTTTGTGAGCACTTTCAAAGCGGACTGTGCGGATCTGTGACGGCTTGCAAAAAACCGCACAGATCTCATCATTACTGATTTTTCAATCACTTAGTAGGTTGTATTGCAACTCAGTCGACCCCGTTGTTGTAGAGCGGTTGCCAGGCACAGTAGCGCTGGCCATTGCGCTGGTTGTAGAGCCAGAAGCGGTTGCAGTTGTCGTCGTAGTTGCTGGTGCCGACGTTGACGGCATAGCTGCTCAGCTTCTGTCCCTGCAGGGACTGGAACACCCCGTTGTAGAGCAGGGAGAAGTGCAGGTGCGGGCCGGTGGAGGAGCCGCCCTCGCACAGGGCCTCGTTGCGGTTGCTGGCATAGGTGCCGATGGGGGTGTCGGCGGCCACGTAGTCACCGCTGCGCACCGAGATCCCGCTCATGTGGTAGTAGTTGGTGGCCCAGCCATTGGGGGCGGTGACTCGCACCTGGCAGCGGGAGAAGACGGTGACTGTGCCGCTGTTGGCGGCGGTGACCGTGTAGGTGGCGCCGCCCCAGCCCGGCCAGTCGTAGGAGACGTCGATGGAGGAGTAGGGGTAGCCGGAGCCGGTATGGGAGTGGGCGCCATTGGCCTTCCAGCTGTAGCCCTGGCGCCAGGGTAGCTGGAACTGACCGCCAGCCAGCGGTGCCGCGGGCGCAGCCGCGCCGCCCCCGGGGGAGGTCATGGCGTCCTGGCCGAACAGGGTCCGCCACTGCTCACCGAGCTGCTGCTGCACTGGCGCGCTCAGCAGGCTGGCGAGGGCGGCCTGGTGCGCGGCTTGCGGCGCCAGGGCGGGGGCGCGGCGCGGGGTGAGCTGCAGCTGGGCGCGGGCCTGGTAGAAGCGCTCGGAGAGCTGGCGCGCCATCAGCTCCAGCTGATTGTCAAAGCCCCTGGCCTTCACCAGCTTGGCGAACGGCGCCGCCATGGCCTGCTCGGAGGGGGCCGAGATGAGCTGGCTGCTCGTCTCCATCAGGGCCAGCAGCAGCTGGGGGTTGAGGCTGGTGATGCCGCTCCAGTGCAGGATCACCTCCTCCTTGGGTAGCAGGTGAGGCGCCTGTTGCAGCAGGAAGTCGTGCAGATCGAACGCCATGGCCGCCTCGCCGAACACGAAGTGGGCCTCATCCAGGGGGAGTGCCGAGGGCTGGCCGGCGGCAAGCTGCTGCGCCGTGAAGTGATAGGGGGCAAGCGGGACATGGATGTCGCCGGCCCAGCTGGCGGCGGGCAGCAGGGCCAGCAGCAACAGGGAGGGGATCGGTCTGGACATGATAGCTCCTTGGCAAAGTGGTGAGGTGTCGGTGTGGGGATGACCCCACGCAGGCAACAACAGCGCGATGCTATGCCAAGGCTTCACCATAGGGCGAAACGGTGAAGTTGCTATTCGAATGGGGCTTTTTGTGCGGGGCGCTGACGAGAATGACTTGTTAATAAATGTTTACATGATCTGTTTGTAGAGCCAAATCAGTGAGTTGCGGGTCATCAAATGGCGAGCTGCCGTAAAGGGTCAGGAGAAGGGACAAACAGTGTCTGCCTCTGGTTTGCCGTGCTAGGATCGCGGTTTGCCGCCGCGCCGGCAGCATGTTAAAAAGTATGCAACTTGGTGTGGTTATTGGCTTTTTTGTTACTAAAAGCCGTGATATCTTCATGCTGGTCGGATCTCTTAGACCAACAACTTCTGTGCGAGGATCTGGCCGGATGGCCAAGGATGAAACGAGTGTGATAGGCAAACGGGCGATGGAACTCACGTTCGAAGAGTACTGCGATGCGGATCTCTCCCTGATCAGGGACTACTACGAAACCACTTTCTCCCACTACGTGCCGGATCTGGCCGAGCGGATCTTCGTGGTACGCGACGCCCACTGGCTGGTGGGGGCCGTGCGCCTGCGCGACGAACAGGATTACTATCACCTGTGCGGCTTTCGCCTGCTGCCCCACTACCAGTCGCTGGGGCTGGGTTCTCGCCTGTTGCAGCACGCCTGCAGCGATCTGCTGGACAAGCCGGTGATCTGCCAGGCCTTGCCGTTCGAAAAACCCTTCTATCTCAAGGCCGGCTTTGCCGACCTGCCCCTGCACGAGCTGGAGGGGCCGCTCTTCTCCCTTTATGACCAGCAGCGCGAACAGGGTTACCAGATCGAGCTGCTGGTGCGCCAGGCCAAGGCCCCGGTCTACAACTAAATCGTCACTGGGGCTTGGTCAGCAGGTGGATCTTGCCCGGTGACAGCTCCAGCCCCAGCAGATTCTCCTTCAGCCAGGCCTGATTCGGATCCTTGGCATCGAGCCGGTAGACCGGCTGGGTCTCCAGCCGCTTCTCCATGCTCTGCAGCAGCATGCCGAGCATGAAGCCGAACTTCTGCTGCGCCGCCTCCGGCTCCAGCTTGTATTCAATCAACTTCATGTTGTCGAGGAACAGGGCGCTCTGCGCCTTGTCGTAACGCGGCCTCGCCTCGTAGGCCATGTTCAGCCGGGCGTCGTATTCGGTGTTGTCCGGCAGGGCGATCTTGAGCTTGCCCTTGCCGTAGACCCGGGCGGTGTCCGGGCTCTGACGTCCGATCTGCACGTCGCTCTGCTCGAGCTGCACATGGGCCTTGATGATGCCGGGCAGCTCCAGCTGTTTGTTCACTTGCACCTGGGATTGCAGGTACTGGTTTATCTGTTGCTCATTGATGTCATATGAGCCTTGACCTAGCATGGCCAGACTGAGCAGCATAGATGACAGGATCATGCTAACGACCTGATTGAATGGGTGTGTCTTACAGCATACCATCCTGCTTTCGTGGGATCTGCCCACCGCTTTCACCCCTGTGTAAAAGGAGTTCTCGTGATCAACGGTCTGGAGCACGACATCCAACTGCTGTTTTCCCAGTTCCTGGGCTGGTTGCTGCTGCTGTTTCACACCGTGATCGTGGCGGGGGTCTCATTGCGGGTGGTGATGAAGCGACGCCCCATCGGGGTCTCGCTGGCCTGGCTCGCCCTCATCTATGCCATCCCGTTTGCCGGGGTCGGCTTCTACGTGCTGTTTGGCGAAATTCGCCTCGGCCGCCGGCGAGCCGAGCGGGCCCAGACCATGTACCGCCCTTACGCCATCTGGATCCGCCAGCTGGCCCGGCTCTTCCCCCAGCACTGCTGCGAGGTGGGGGAGAAGGCCCAGCCGTTGCATGATCTGATCCAGGGCAGACTGGCCATGCCCATGCTCTCCGGCAACCGGATGACGTTGCTCAGCAAGCCGGAAGCCATCCTGCGCGAGATAGTGCGCGACATCCGCCAATCTTCCCAGTCCTGCTACCTGGAGTTCTACATCTGGCACCCGGGCGGCGACACCGACGAGGTGTGTGAAGCCTTGATGGAAGTGGCGGCGCGCGGCGTGGATTGTCGCTTGCTGCTCGATTCCATGGGCAGCAAGACCTTCTTCCGCTCGCCCTGGCCTAAGAAGCTGCGCAAGGCGGGGGTCAAGCTGGTGGAGGTGCTGCCGGTCGGGGCCTGGCGCATCCCGTTCCAGCGCCAGGATTTGCGTATGCACCGCAAGCTGGTGGTGATCGATGACAGGGTCGGTTACACCGGCTCCATGAACATGGTGGATCCCCGCTTCTTCAAGCAGAACGCCGGGGTCGGCCAGTGGGTCGACATCATGATCCGGGTACAGGGCCCCATGGTGCCGCTGATGTGGTCCATCTTCGTCTGGGACTGGGAGATGGAGACCGGCGAGCGGCTGCTCGACAGCCTGCAGCACGAGCCGGAGGCCTGGCCCCAGAGCAACTACCGGGCCCAGCTCATCCCGTCCGGCCCCTTCGTCGGCGGCGACTGCATCCAGCAGAGCCTGCTGCTGGCCATCTACCAGGCCCGCCACCATCTGGTGCTGACCACCCCCTACTTCGTGCCGGACGATCCGCTGGCGGCGGCGCTCTCCTCGGCGGCGGCCCGCGGCGTGCAGGTGCAGCTGGTGCTGCCGGCGCGCAACGACTCCATCATGGCCAATTACGCCTGCAATGCCTTCATGGAAGAGCTGCTGGAGGCGGGGGTGGAGATCTACCGCTACGACGCCGGCCTGCTGCACACCAAGAGCGTGCTGGTGGATGACGACTTCGCCCTGGTGGGGACGGTCAACCTGGATCGGCGCAGCCTCTGGCTCAACTTCGAGGTGACCCTGCTCATCGACAACCCGGTGTTCGTCGCCGAGATGACCCAGCTGGTGCAGGGCTACATGGTAGAGGCGACGCCCATGTCGCTGGCCAAGTGGCGGGCACGCCCCTGGTACAAGAAGGCAATGGAGAACATGTTCTATCTGTTCAGCCCCTTGTTGTGACATCACTTAATTGTGGTCGGCGCCGAATTGCGCTTGCCTCCCCCCGAACTTGCCCCGTAGAGTGCGGCAATCACTCCCTGGAGAACGGAATAAAGATGAAGAAGCGAGTATCGCTGGCCGTCACGGCGGCCTTGGTGGTGGGTGGGCTGGGTGCCTGCTGGTACACGGGCAACGCGTTCGACCGCATCATGGCCGAGCAGATCGCCAAGGTGAAGCAGGAGAGCGGCATCGAGTTGAGCTGGCAGCCGGGTTCGAGCAACCTATTCACTCGCGATGGCGTACTGAAGATGGTGATCACCCCGCAGACCCTGGCCAGCCTGGATGGTCAGCTGGAGGGGAGCGAGCCGGTCGAGGTGCAGTTCATCGTCGACAGCCGCATCCTGCCGCTCTATATCAAGAGCAACATGCTGCTCGACACCAGGCAAGGTTCGCTGGCGCCCGTGTTCAGTGCCTTCAAAATGGAGCAGTGGCAGTTTGGCATCGAGTCGGTCAGCAGCCTGTGGACCTCCAGCAACAGCAGCCGCTTCTGGGCCAACGAGTTCAAGGTCAAGCAGGGGCTCGACGAGTTCAGCTTCCTGCCGATGAAGGGTGACTATCACGGCGATCTGGAAGGCAATGGCCACCTCACCTTCCACTGGCAGGGGATGACCCTGCACGAAGAGCAGAACAAGATGGACATGGTGCTGGCCGAGCTCAAAGGCAGCGCCGACATGGCCGAGATCCGCGGCATCTGGCTCTCTCCCCGCAGCGACATGACCCTCTCCGCGCTGTCGGTACAGCTGCCGGACAACGTCAAGTTCTCCCTGCAGGGGCTGACCTCCGAGACCCAGCTGGCTGGGGATGATGCCCAGACCCTCTCCAGCAGCTACCAGATGAAGGTGGATACCCTCAATCTGGAGAACGAGGCCGACAACCTGGCGCTGACCCAGAGCAAGCTGGCCCTCAATCTGAAGGGGCTGGATCTGGAAGGCTATCAGGCGCTGCAGGCCTCCAGCGGCCAGGGCGTGGAAGAGGAAGCGATCCAGCAGGCGCTGGACAAGATGCTCAAGCGTGGCGCCACGCTGGAGCTGGTGGACTTGAGCTCCCATCTCAACGGCGAACCGGTGGCCATGAAGGGAGATATCAAGCTGGCGAGCACCTCGCTCGAGCAGCTGTTCAACAGCGAAGAGGGGATGCACGCCCTCTCCGGCCTGCTGCACGCCAACCTGAGCGGCAAGCTGGGCAAGGCGGTGCCGCAACTGGCACCCATGCTGGACCAGTTCGCGGCCATGGGGTATCTCAAGGCGGACAAGGATCAGCTGACGGCCGAGATCAAGCTCGACAAGGGCGCCATGACCATCAACGATCTGCCGCTCTGATTGACGTCGCGTCAGTGCACATGGAACAAAGGCTCCCGCGGGAGCCTTTGTTGTTTTCAGTGGCCGGAATTACTTGAACACCACCGTCTTGTTGCCGTAGACGAACACCCGCTCGTTCAGCACCAGCTCGAGCGCCCGGCTCAGCACGGACTTCTCCACGTCGCGGCCGGCCTTGGCCATGTCGTCGGCACTGAAGGTGTGATCGACGTGGATCACGTCCTGCTCGACGATGGGGCCCTCATCCAGATCGTCGGTGACGAAGTGGGCGGTGGCACCGATCAGCTTGACCCCGCGATCGAAGGCCTGACGATAGGGGCGGGCACCGATGAAGGCAGGCAGGAAGGAGTGGTGGATGTTGATGATCTTGCGCGGATAGGCCTCGACGAAACTCGGGGTCAGCACCCGCATGTACTTGGCCAGCACCACGTAGTCTGGCTGGTAGCCGTCGATGATGGCGCGCACCTGCTCTTCATGCTCGGTGCGGCTCAGATCCTCGTGACTGACGGTGTGGAACGGAATGTCGAACTTGCCGGTCAGCTCGGCGAGGGTGTCGTAGTTGCCGATCACCGCCACTATGTCCATGTCCAGCGCACCGGCGTAGTTCTTCATCAGGATGTCGCCGAGGCAGTGGGTCTCCTTGGTCACCAGGATGACGATGCGCTTCTTGCCGGCCTTGACCAGGCGGCGCTGGGCACCGGTGGGCAGGGCATCATCGAGGTCGGCCAGCAGGGTCTCGTCGTTGAAGCGCCCTTCCAGCTCGGTGCGCATGAAGAAGCGGCCGTTTTCGTGATCCACGAACTCGTCGTTCTTGTTGATGTTGAGCTGGTGCTTGTAGCAGATGTTGGTGATCTTGGCGATGAGGCCCTTGGCGTCCGGGCAGTCCGTCAGCAGTATTTTCTTTTCCATCTCTGTCATGATTCCGTTGGTGTTGTTGGCGCCTGAGTCTGCGCAGGCCGCGCGTTTTTTCTGGCACTATGCCACAAACAAAATCAGAAAGGACAGCGCGCCGTGCATCCGGGCGATCCGTGCCCAGGAGCAGGCATGCTATTCATCCTTGATGGGTTTTATGCTGGTATCCGGCGCCGTTTTTCTTTAGGCTGTCTGCGCTTATTCTCAGGGCGGGGTGAAATTCCCCACCGGCGGTATCCCGATATGACTCGGGGAGCCCGCGAGCGCCCGACCCGGTTTTCAGCCGGGACGGGGTCAGCAGATCCGGTGAGATGCCGGAGCCGACGGTCACAGTCCGGATGAAAGAGGATAAGACAGACTATTGCAGGCAAGCCCCCCGCGGGCCGGCCGCTGCATGCCTATCTCTGTCTGCCTTTCCATGCCCTGATTCTGGTCCTTGTCTTGTTTAGGAGTCTTACCATGAATCAGTCTCTTCTCAGTGAATTTGGTGATCCCATTGCCCGTGTCGAAGCGGCGCTGGCAGCCCTGCGTGCCGGTCGCGGCGTGCTGGTGGCCGACGATGAAGATCGGGAGAACGAAGGGGATCTCATCTTCGCCGCCGAATCCATGACCAATGAACAGATGGCCATGATGATCCGCGAGTGCTCCGGCATCGTCTGCCTCTGCCTGACCGACGAGCGGGTACGCCAGCTCGAACTGCCGATGATGGTGGAGGCCAACTCCAGCCACTATCAGACCGCCTTCACCGTGACCATCGAAGCGGCGCAGGGGGTGACCACCGGCGTCTCGGCGGCCGATCGCATCACCACCATCCGGGCTGCCATCGCCGACGGTGCCAGACCCTCCGACCTGCACCGCCCGGGCCACGTCTTCCCGCTGCGGGCCCGCACTGGCGGGGTGTTGACCCGCCGCGGCCACACCGAAGCCACGGTCGATCTGATGCAGCTCGCCGGGCTCAAACCATTCGGTGTGTTGTGCGAATTGACCAAGGAAGATGGCTCCATGGCCCGCTTGCCGGATCTGGTGGCATTTGGCCGCCGCCATGATATGCCGGTGCTGACCATCGAGGATCTGGTGCAGTATCGTCAGTTGCTGTCAGAACGTTCAGCCTGAGCCTCATACGAAATTGTAATAAGCACAAAATTTGGTTACGCTTTGTGCGAACCTCATCCAGTGATCCTTATTTTTGACTGAACTTTGCACAAAAAGTGTACGTTTAAAAAAAAATGAGGGTTTTAATGCATTTATCTGTGATGGGGCCTATCCAAACTATGATTTTTTTGTGCCATAATCACGCCGCTTGCTAAACGTCTGGCGAGTTAAAGGGAGCTTTTAAAATGAAAAAAATGTTGTTGGTAGGTGTTGTTGGTCTGTCCGCTCTGCTGGGCGGTTGTGCAAACACCAGCGAACTGGAAACTTCCGTTCAGAATCTGTCTAACAAAGTTGACCAACTGGCTCAAGATGTTAGCGCTGTTCGTGCTGATCAGTCCAAGATCGCTGCTGATGTTGCAGAAGCCAAGCAAGAAGCTATGCGTGCTAACCAGCGCATCGACAACATGGCTACTTCCTACAAGAAGTAATCCATGCGAAAAAAATGGCGCAGTTATGCGCCATTTTTTTTTGCCTGAAATTCATCAAATTCCCGCATTTTCCTCGCTGATCCTCTCCTGACAAGGCAATGCCGATTGCTCGGCATCACCCCGTTGTTCATCTTCGTTTCAAGTCAGTAGAGCAGGCTGTAGAGCTTGCGACGGTAACCCTGTGCCGCCGGGTTGGATCCCATGGTGGTCAGGATGTCGAGATAGGTCTTCTTGGCATCACCGAAGGCGAGATCCCGCTTGAGGATGGTGAACAGCAGCGCCAGCGCCTCTTCCTGGCGGCCGGCCTGGCTGTATTGCACCGCCAGCTCCTGGGCCAGGGCAAAGTTGTCAGGCTCCTGCTGATGACGGGCTTCCAGCGCCCGCAGTTCCGGGCTGTCCGCGGCCTGTTGGGCCAACGCCAGACGGGAGACAAGCGTCTGATAGTGGTCATCCTGGGCGATCATCGGGATCTTGCCGAGCAGCTCCTGTGCCTCATCCAGCAGATTGAGATCGAGTGCCGCCTGGGTCAACCACAGACTGATGTCGTGGCGATCCGGCGCCAGCTGATGAGCCTTGCCGAAGTGGCCATAGGCCACGCTCGTCTGGCCGTCCGCCAGTGCCTGTTGCCCCTGTTCGAGCAGCAGCTCCTCCTCCTTGGGGGCGAAGGCGGCGAAATAGCCGCGCAGGGTGGCCTCGTCCTGCGGGCCTTCCAGAATGGCCTGCTCGTCAGGGCGGCCCTGATGGAACAGCACCAGCGCCGGCAGGGCGCGCAGACCGAGCTGACCGGCCAGCGGTTGCAGCTGCGGATCGTTCATGTCGACCTTGGCCAGGGTCACCTGGGGATTGGCCGGGCCGACCAGCACCTCCACCTGCGGGGTCATGGCCTGACACTCCGGCATCTGGGGGGCGTGGAAATAGATGACGATCGGCTTTTTCATGGAAGCATCGATCAGGGCGGCTTGGAAATTCTGGGGATTGATGTCGACGATCATGAGGCTGACTCTTGGAAAATGGTGTGAGTTAACATGGGGTTGAATGGGCTGGAATTCAAGTTGCCATCAAGCAGCCAGCCATTGACGGTCAGGGTTGGTGCGGCCAGGCTGAGCCAGCCCTGGCCGATAGGCCAATCCTGCACCCGGTAATCCTGTTTATCGAGCTGGTTGTCGAGCCGCCACGCTTCCTCTGGCACGAAGCGCACCTTGTCGAGGCCGGCGGCGATGCCGGCGCCGTGGGCCTTCAGCACCGCCTCCTTGCGCGACCAGAGCCGATAGAAGGCCGACTCTTGCTCCGCTTCGGGCAGGGCGAGCAGCCACTCATATTCACTGCGTGCATAAAAGCGGCGCGCCAGTGGCAGAGTCTGGCGGCGGCGCTGACCCATCTCGATATCGACCCCGAGCGGGCCGGCGGCGCAGAGGGCGATCACCAGCCAATCCCCGCTGTGACTGAGGTTGAACTGCCAGCGCCCGTCGCCCAGCACAGGTTTGCCGTGCGGGGTGCTGGCAAATTGCAGTGCATCGGGGTTGCACTGCAGGCGCTCGGCCAGCAGCCGTCGCAGCAGCCCGCGGCTGAGCAGGTACTCCTGGCGGCGCAACGGCTGGCCAATCGCCTGCCATGCCTGCCGTTCGGCGGGGGAGAGCAGGGTTTGCAGCAGAGTCAGCTGCTCGGCGTCGACCTTTGCCGGTTTTAACAAATAGAGATCCACAGAGATCATAATTTTTCACTTTAAAAGAGCGGCGAAACAGCGATAAAAGTCAGTTTAATCCGGTCAGGACGGCCTCTTTCGAGATTGTATATTGTTTGGCCACGATCACATTAATCAGGAAAAATAATGCATTTCCTTGCAGAAATGTGAGGTCGATAGGGATTTTCGCTTGCCTCGATAGAATTCTTGGATATAGTCGGGTGCTGTTGCCTTATAAATTGCCCGTTCGGGCCGTATTTTAACAAGTTTTACTATTTTGCGGGGATAAAGGATTGCGCCACCTGATGCTACTGCTGGTCGCGCTCGGAATGGTGGGTTGTGCCTCGGCACCCCAGCCCGAGGTCGCGAGCAAGATTGAAGTTTCCATGATGGAACCCGTAATTGAACCGGAAGCTTCGCAAACCCCAGATGTAAACGAAATCCTGACTGTATACAAAGAGTGGCGCGGCGTTCCTTACCGCATGGGAGGCAGCAGCCAGCGCGGCATCGATTGTTCCGCCTTTGCCCGTGAAGTATTCCGCAACGCCGTCGGTATCGAACTTCCCCGTGATACCCGCTCCCAGGTCCATGAAGGCACCCGAGTCTCCAAGCAGGATCTGGTCGAAGGTGACCTGGTCTTCTTCAAAATCAATCGCCGCCTCAACCACGTCGGCATCTATGTGGGCAATGGTGAGTTCATTCACGCCTCCACCCGGGCCGGGGTAACCCGTTCCAAGCTCGACAGCTCTTACTGGCGCAGCAAGTTCTGGCAGGCACGCCGGATCGACATCTGAGTCAGGCTGGACAAACGGCTCGCAGTACGGACTGTTTTTCCAACCTCACTTGAACCGGGCTCCCGCAGCCCGGTTTTTTATGGCTGCGATTTAGACTTTCGGGAGCCGAATCACTATAGTGTGGGCCCGTTTTTTCCCCGGCAGGCCCAGCATGAAGACCCGTTCAGACCATAAATCCGGATTGCACCCGCGCAATCGCCACCAGGCTCCCTACGACTTTGCCGCGCTCTGTCTGCGCACTCCCGAGCTGCAGCCCTTCGTCTTCGTCAATCCCTACGGCGCCAGCACCATCGACTTTGCCGACCCCGCCGCCGTCAAGGCGCTGAACAAGGCCCTGCTGGCGCTGCATTACGGCATCCAACACTGGGATCTGCCCGCCGGCTACCTCTGTCCACCCATTCCCGGGCGGGTGGACTATCTGCACAGAGTGGCTGACTTGCTGGCCGAGAGTGCGGGCAAGGTGCCGACCGGCAAGGGCGTGCGGGTGCTGGATATCGGGGTGGGGGCGAACTGCATCTACCCCCTGCTGGGTGCCCGCGAATATGGCTGGCGCTTCATCGGCTCCGACATCGACCCTGTGTCGGTCAAGGCTGCCTCTCTGCTGGCGAACAACAACGGGTTGGGCAGCCAGATCGAGTGCCGTCTGCAGAGCAGGGCCGGCGACATCTTTCAGGGCATAGTGGCGCCGCGCGAGCGTTTTGCGCTGACCCTCTGCAACCCTCCCTTTCACGCATCGCTGGCGGAGGCGAGCAAGGGGACTGAGCGCAAGCTGCGCAATCTGGGCAAGGAGGTCAAGGACAAGCCGGTGCTCAACTTCGGCGGCCAGAAGGCCGAGCTCTGGTGCGAAGGGGGAGAGGCTGCCTTTCTGGCCGCGATGATCAACCAGAGCCGGGCCTTTGCCGAGCAGTGCCTCTGGTTCAGCTCGTTGGTATCGAAAAAGGAGAATCTGCCGGCGGCGAAGAAGGCGCTGACCCGGGTCGGTGCTCGTCAGGTGCGGGTGCTCGAGATGGCGCAGGGCAACAAGGTGAGCCGGGTGCTGGCCTGGACCTTCTTCGATGAGGCAGGGTGCCGCGAGTGGTGGTCTGCAGCGCGCTGATCTCTACACAGGCTCGTGACGGGCCTTTTTCATCTCAATGCCAACATGATCGGATAAAAAACAGGCAATCGTTTTCTTCGTTGGTTCATCATGCTGTTATGTAGCTATCCTGTAGTGATTTTTGCCTTGGTACAGCTGTACGCCGAGATTTTTTTGCACTTTCAGCTGTAACTTTAATAAAATAGGACTGGTTAGACCTCTTTACAGGCTTTGAATCGAATAGGGATCGGTACATGAAAGTTGTCGATTTTCTGAAGCGCAAGCGCGAAATTCTGGCGCAGCACCCCTTTGAGCTCAAGGATTGGCTCTCCCCGGCTATCCGCGACTACTGGCGTGAGTTTCAGCAAAAGGCACACCTCCACCCTCTGCTGGGGCGAGTGCTGGATTTGCAGAGCGACAGCCAGTCCATGCTGCAGCAGCAGGGCGCGGCGCAGGCCGTCAACGGCCAGCCCGTGCCACCGCAAGAGTCGATCATCGAACTCGACGGTGAGGCGGCTACCCTGTTTGCCACCTTGCAGGCGCGTATCGGTGAAGAAACCCACGTGGGCGAATGGCTGCATGTCAGCCAGCAGATGATCGATCAGTTTGCCGCCGTGACCGGGGATCATCAGTGGATCCACACCAACCCCGAGCGTGCCGCGGCCGAATCGCCGTTCAAGACCACCATCGCCCACGGCTTCCTGACCTTGGCCCTGTTGCCGCAGCTGACCGGCTCGGTGGACGAGGCCAATCCGGAGTTTCCGACCGCCCGCATGGTGGTGAACTTCGGTCTGGATCAGGTTCGTTTCCCGTACCCCATCAAGGTGGACAGCAACATCCGCGCGCGCACCAAGCTGGCTCGGGTTACCCCCATCAAGGGCGGGTTGGAGCTGCTCAAGGAGATCAAGGTGGAGATCGAGGGTGTACGTCGCCCCGGCTGTGTCATCGAATCTGTCACCCGACTCTACTTCTGATGGGGTGACGGTTGTCACTCCGTGGCCCGAATCGTATAGAAAAAAACAGGCTCACCTCGGTGAGCCTGTTTTGTTTATGGCATTTGTTGTACTTACCTATGTCGCAGCCACTTGCGTATCCATGGCTTGTCTTGAGGACTAGAAGCTTGCCCCCAAGCTTATCAGATGACGCCACTCTTTGCCTGATAAGGGTGTCTGAACACCTTGATAGTCCAATCTCGAGTCTTCCCAGTCGAGCTCGCTCGACCAGGAGAGGCGCAGGTGATCGTTGAAGTAGTAGCGCATCCCCAGGCTGCCTTTTACGGCCTGTTCCCGGGTGATGTAGGGCGACGGCTGGTCCAGATAGCGCTTGTAGCTGCCCTTGCTGAACAGCTCCAGTTGCTCCGACCAGAGCGCAACGGGTTGACGATAGTCCCAGCCAAGGCCCATCAGGGGATAGCTGATGATCCTGTCGTTGAAAATATCGGGGATGATGAAGTTGTCCCAATAACCTGGCCGGAAGTAGGAACGCTCCAGTCCCGCTTGGCTGATCAGCTCCAGTCGTCGCCGCTTGTCGTTCCAGAACCGGTAACCCGGGCCGGTCACATACCCCACATCCATGTATTCGGGGTCCAGCATCTGGTATTCAAAGTCGATGGCTGATCGTAAAAACCAGCGCTGGTCGAAGAAGAAGTCCAGCATGGGCTTGAGCCGGTACTCATGGCTGTTGGTGACGTTGTTGGCGGTCTCGTAGATGTACTCCCCGTCCAGCGTATAACGCCAGTCGAGGTTGGCCACCTCGGTGGATGCCTTCAGGTTGACGTTGTTGGTCTGCTTGTCGCTGTGCTTGAGCTTGACGTTCAGATCGCCGCTGCCGCTCCACAGCCAAGCCTTCTTATCATCCGGCGTCAGGGCGAGCAGGGTAATGCCGCTCTTGACGGTCGGTTTCGGCTTGTCCTGCTTCTCGATGCGCCAGCGCTTGACCGCCTCGCGCTTGACCGTGACGGGCTCACTGTAAGGGAGCGCGATGCGCACCTCCTCGTCACCTATCTCTTCTATGGTGCCGGTCAGCCGGTCACCGTTGTCCATCCAGAGGATGTCGGCCAGAGCCGCCGGGCTCAGCAGCAGGGCAAACAGACAAAAAACGCGGTAGCTCATGAAGATCCTCGTGAACATGGTTGGCTATCAGCCGCTGACGGGACGGGGGATGCCGTTCTTGCTGTTGAGCGCGCTGGCGGCCTTGTCACCGTCGACTTCCGGCCTGGCGATGAAGGCCTGCGCCTCGGCGGAGAGGATCAGCGGGGCGCCCTGCTCCAGCTCCAGTTCGGTGCGGGAGAGGGGAGAGTGAACCTCCAGCCAGTGGTGGCCATCCGGCTCGATGGCGGTCTTGACCGGCTGGTTGATCACCCGCACCTGAGTGCCAACGGGGACAATCTTGAACAGGGCCTCGATGTCGTCAGGGCGCAGTCGAATGCAGCCGGCACTGACCCGCAGGCCAACGCCGAAATCCTTGTTGGTGCCGTGAATGAGATAGTCCCGCTTGCCATAGCCAAGGCGCATGGCGAACTTGCCGAGGGGGTTGTCTGGGCCGGGCGGCACGACCGCCGGCAGGGTGATCCCTTTTTGTTCCAGCCAGGATTTACGCACCATGGGGCCAGGCACCCAGGTCGGATTGGGGTTCTTGGCAATGATGGTAGTGGTCATTTCGGGGGTCTCCCGCCCTATGTCACCGATGCCGATGGGCAGCACCATCACCTCGTTCTTGCCCTTGGGGAAATAGTAGAGGCGCAGCTCCGGCAGATTGATCACTATGCCTTCGCGGGGCACGTCCGGCAGCAGCATCTGGGTCGGCAGGGTCAGCCGGGTGCCCGGCTTGGGCAAATAGGGGTCGACTCCCGGATTGGCTTCCAGCAGCGCCAAAAAACCAATCTGGGTGTGCTTGCCGATGAGCTCGAGATGTTCATCTGGCTGGACAATGTAGTCCTCCAGCTCGCCGATCAGGCGGCTGCCTGCCGGGGGCAGCGGATAGGTGGTAGCCAGGGCCGGAGCCGTCAGCAGGCTGGCGGTCAGTGCCAGCAATGAGAGGGTTCGTGCGATGAACATGTACTTCCTGTCTGATTGGATGGGGGCCGCGCCGCGACCTCTTGAGTAAAAGGGGGAAATTGTCAGTCAAATGCGCGCCGATTGCCAGCCTGGCCGACAAGTGCTGCAGCCGGGTCCCTGCACGACAATCCGTCATGTTGACCCTGTCTTGCCTGTTTTTAATGCAAAGCCAAGCCATCTGCAATGAGCAGAGGAACGCTGACGGGAGAGGGGGTGGCGGTTCAGCGCCATCGAATGCACGGGACACAATGTTGAGGGCTGATCGCCCTGTATTGGGTACCAGTACCGGGAACGACAGGCTCGGACGCCTGCTTGCCAGACATGCACTCACTTGCTGGTTTTGTGTGCAGTCGTTTGATCTTTAAAGAGATTCAAGTTGATTTCCAGAGGCGGCTACGGTAACAATGAAGCCCCGTGGAGAGATGCCGGAGTGGCCGAACGGGATTGACTCGAAATCAATTGTGGCAGCAATGCCACCCAGGGTTCGAATCCCTGTCTCTCCGCCATCTTCAAGGCCCAACCTGTCTGACAGGTTGGGCTTTTTCATTTTGTGATTTTTATAGTACGCAATTAGAAGGTGCTCCCGAACCCCGCCCCTGGTTCATAGACTGTTGCCTCCCTGCACCTCTGTCCGCCTCCATTGCGTCCATGTTGGCAATGGAGGAAGCCGTCAGACCGATGCTGAGACAGAGTCCCAGCAGGGCCAGCGTTGCTGGCATCCTGACATTGGGATAGTGAAAGTCCACCTAGGTCAGATAGCAGAGTGCGGCCGCAGAGATTGCCAGCGATGAGCTGGCGACGGTGCGCAGGCTACAGAGGTTGAAGAGGTAACCCGCGCTCGGGCCGCCCACGGCGGCTGCGGCCATGATGGGGATGATGAACATGCCGGCTTGTAGTGGCGTGTTGCCCAGCACATATTGCAGCGCCTGCGCCAGGGTCAGCTCGACCCCCGCCAGTGCGCCGAGGATAAGCAGCGGCGCCTGGCCCAATCCCCAGCTACCCGACGTCGTCCGTTCGATTGGCGGCAATAGGATGAATACCAGCGGCGCGACCAACAGCATGACCGGGACATAGATCAAAAAGGTCGATCCCCGTCAGTAGTGGGCCAGCCGCACTCCGCCGATCAACGGCCCGAGGACCGCCCCGCAACCCTAACTGTTTCCCACTGGCCCAGCGCAATGGCACGCTCATTTTCCTCTTGGAAGGTGCGGCTAATGGTGCCAAACACACACGGCATGATCATCGCGTCCACCAGGGCCAGCAGCCCCTGTGCATTGGTGAGCATGGCTGGCGTCGGCGCAAAGGCGGCCAGCAGGGAAGCCATCCCGAAGATGACAAGCCTGGTTGGTGAGCAACACACGCCGGTTGCCGATACGATCCGCCAGAGTGCCCATGGCCACCAGCAGTCCCGGCATCAGCAGCGGATAGATATCGATGATCCACAGTACCTCGGTAGCGGATGCACCGAGGACCTGGGTCAGCGAAGGTACGGCAATGTGCAATATGGTCATGTCGATGACTACCGGCAAGAAGGCCAGGAGTACCAGCCAGCGGCGTTGAGTGTCAGAAAACATGGCGTGGCTCCTCCGTAATGGTGGGTGAATGAGGACTGACAACGCAGACCTCAACCAGGGCTGTCTGGCGGCCCTCGTTCAGGCCGTACAACAGGCTCAGGGGACAGAACCCGGCCATTACTGCTCTCCCCATTGCTTAGCACGCCGGGCCCGCCAGACTTGCAGGCGCTCCTGCGCCCCGATGATGAAGACAAAGAAGACCGGCACAAAGAAGATGGCCAGCAGGGTGCCGCTGATCATGCCGCCGAACACGCCGGTGCCGATGGCATGCTGGGTCTCCGCGCTGGCGCCGCTGGCGAGCATCAGCGGCACCACGCCGAGGGTGAAGGCGAGCGACGTCATCAGGATGGGGCGCAGACGCAGGCGTGCGGCGGTCACCGCAGCGTCAAGCAGCGTGCGCCCTTCGCCGTGCAACTGGCGGGCAAACTCCACGATGAGGATGGCGTTCTTGGCCGACAGACCGATGATGGTGATCATGCCCACCTTGAAGAAGACGTCGTTGGGCATGCCGCGCAGCATCACCGCCGCCACGGCGCCGAGCAGGCCCAGGGGGACCACCAGCATCACCGAGAGCGGAATGGACCAGCTCTCGTAGAGCGCGGCCAGCACCAGGAAGACCACCAGCGCCGACAGCAGCATCAGCATGGGGGCCTGGGCCGCCGACTGGCGCTCCTGCAGCGATTGGCCCGTCCAGGCCAGGGCAAATCCCGGCGGCATCTGTGCCATCAGTCGCTCCATCTGTGCCATGGCGGCGCCGCTGGAAACCCCGGGGGCGGCGCTCCCGGAGAGACGCACGGCGGGGAAGCCCTCGAAGCGCATCATCTGTTGCGGCGACTGGCGCCAGGTCGGCGTCACCACCTCCCGCAGGGGCACCATGCCGCCGCTGGCATTGCGCACCCGCAGACCGAGCACGTCATCAAGCTGCATGCGCGCCTTGGCATCGGCCTGCAGGATGACCTGTTGCATGTGCCCGCCGTTAGGGAAGTCGTTGATGTAGAGCGACCCCATCGCCGCCGACAGGGTGCTGCTCACGCTGGTGAACGAAAGTCCCATGGCCTCGGCCTTCTGCCGGTTGATCTCGAGGTGAATGCTCTCGCCGGGGGGCAGGCTGTCCGGATAGACATCGCTCACCAGCTCGCTTTGGGCGGCCAGTGCCAGCAGTTGCGCCTGGGCGGCCAGCAGCGCGGCTTCCCCCTGGTTGGCCCTGTCTTGCAGGAATAGCGTGAAACCCGAAGAGGTGCCCAGTTCGTCGATGGCGGGCGGCAGCAGGCTCATCACTGTGCCTTCCTTGCTATTGGCCATGGCGGCCTGTGCCAGCTCTGCCTCTTCGGCAGCCGTGGCACCATGACGCTGGTCCCAGTCTTTGAGCATGGTGAAGGCCATGGCCGCATTGGGGCCGGCGCCGGAGAAGCTGAAGCCCTGTACCACCAGGTTGGTGTCCAGCGCCTCGCGAGAGGCCACATGGGCTTCGAACTCCTTGATGACCGCCAGGGTGCGCTCGCTGGTGGCACCGGTCGGCAACTGGATGGAGGTCATGAAGTAGCCCTGATCCTCGTCCGGCAGGAAAGAGGAGGGCAGCTGGGCGGCGGCGATGGCCAGCACGGCGCAGAGGGCGATGAAGGCCGCCATCATGCGTCCGCTGCGCCCGACCAGCCGGGTGACCCGAACGCCGTAGCTCGCGGTGAGTCGCTCTACGCCCCGGTTGAAGGCACCGAAGAAGCCGCGCTTCTCATGATGACTCGGGCTGACCGGGCGCAGCAAGGTGGCGCAGAGCGCCGGCGTCAGGGTCAGGGCGAGGAAGGCGGAAATCAGGATCGAGACCGCCATCGACAGGGTGAACTGCTGGTAGATGACCCCCACGGAGCCGCTGCCGAACGCCATGGGGATGAACACCGCCGTGAGCACCAGGGTGATGCCGATCACCGCCCCGGTGATCTCCTTCATGGCCCGCGATGTCGCCTCCCTGGGCGAGAGCCCCTGGGTGGCCATCAGGCGCTCGACGTTCTCCACCACCACGATGGCGTCGTCGACGATGATGCCGATGGCCAGCACCATGCCGAACATGGTCAGGGAGTTGATGGAAAAGCCGGCGAGCAGCATCACCGCGAAGGTGCCAAGCAGCGCTATGGGGGCGACGATGGCCGGGATCAGGGTGTAGCGCAGGTTCTGCAGGAAGAGGAACATCACCAGGAACACCAGCACCATGGCTTCCAGCAGGGTGTGGATCACCTTGTCGATGGAGACCTTGACGAAGGGGGCCGAGTCGAACGGGATGGAGTAGGCCATGCCCGCCGGCAGTGTGGGGGCGAGCTGGGCAAGGCGTGTGCGCACCGCATCGGCGGTGCGCACGGCGTTGGCACCCGGGGAGAGCTGGATGGCGGCGCTGGTGGCGGCCACCCCGTTCTCGCGGTTGGCAAAGGCGTAGGATTGCGCCCCCAGCTCGACCCGGGCGACATCACCCAGCACCAGCTTGGCGCCATCAGTACCGGCTCGCAGCACGATGGCGGCGAACGCCTCTGGGGTCGTCAGCTGCCCTTGAACCGTAAGGGGTACCGTCACACGCTGCCCCGGCAGGGCGGGTTCATCGCCGAGGCGTCCCGGTGCAATCTGCACGTTTTGCTGCTCGATGGCCTGCGCCACCTCGCTGATGGTCAGCCCGTAGGCGGCGAGCTTGCCCGGATCCACCCAGATGCGCATGGCCTGCTCGGCGCCGAACAACTGCACCCGTCCCACTCCCTCGATGCGGCGCAGCTCCTGGACGATATTGCGCGCCATGTAGTCGTTCAGTGCTATTTCATCGAAGCGGCCATCTGGCGAGGTCATGCCGACCATCATCAGAAAGCCGGACGAGGCGGACTCCACCTGCAGGCCGGTTTGCCGCACCGCCTGTGGCAGCCGGGGTTCGACTGCCTTGATGCGGTTTTGCACGTCCATCTGGGCCAGCTCGGGGTCGGTGCCCGGCTTGAAGGTGGCGGTGATCTGCGCGCTGCCCGAGGCGTCCACCGACGACTCGAAGTAGAGCAGGTTCTTGACCCCCGACAGCTCGCGCTCGATAAGGCTCACCACCGCATCGTTCAGGGTCTGTGGCGTGGCGCCCGGATAGGTGGCATAGAGGGTCACCGACACCGGCGCCACCGAGGGATAGCGGGAGATGGGCAACTTGGGAATGGCGATGACCCCCGCCAGCACGATGAAGAGGGCGATCACCCAGGCAAACACCGGGCGATGAATAAAAAACTGCGGCATGAAATGTCTCCGATTCAGCGGGTGTGGGTGCCGGCTTACTGGTCGGCAACAAGGGGTTGCCAGGGGTGGGCAATGACCTGCATACCCGGTGTCAGGCGGTCTATCCCTTCGATCACCACCCGTTGTCCGGCGCTGAGCCCGGACGCGATGCGGTACTGGCGCGCCACCAGCTCACCGGTTGTGACAGCTATCTGTTGTGCCTGCCCATTGGCATCCAGCACCCACACTCTGGTCTGGCCCGATGTGCGCACCACCGCCTGCTGGGGCACGCTCAGAGCGTTGGCATAGCGGGCACGGGGAATGCGCGCCTGCACGTAGAGACCGGGCAGCAGGCGCCGCTCCGGGTTGTCCACCAGCACCCGCAGCAGCACGTCACCGGTACCGGCATCCACCTCGATGCCGGAGAAGAGGATGTGCCCCTGCATGCCGAGCGGCTTGCCATTGCTGCCGAGGATCTCCACCGTCAGTTCAGGCGCCGTCGACCCTGTCTGCTGGCGCAGGGCTTCCAGTACCGAGGCCGGTTGACGCACATCGACGTAGACCTGATCGATCTGCTGGATCCTGGCCATGGGGGTGGCATCGGTCGGCGACACCAGGGCCCCTTCGCTCACCAGGGCCTGATCGATGCGCCCGGCGATGGGAGCCTCCACACTGGCAAATTGCAGGTTCAGCTGGTGCCGGGCCAGGGTCGCCCTGGCCTGAGCCACGTCGGCGGCCGCCTGATCCCGCTGGGAGACGGCATCGTCATAGGTCTGGCGGCTGATGGCCTCGGTGCGCAGCAGCGGCACCAGGCGGTCAATCTGGATGCGCGCGCGGGCCAGCACGGCCTCGGCTCGCTGCAATGCGGCGGCGGCGCTGTCGACATCCGCCTTGAAGGGGGCCGGGTTTATCTGGAACAGCACTGTGCCTGCGTTGATTTCGGCGCCCTGCTCGAACAGGCGGCGCTGCACAATGCCGCTTATCTGGGCGCGAATTTCGGCGCTGCGCACCGCGGCCACCCGGGCGGGCAGATCCTCGCTGATGACCAGCTCCTGCCCTGCCAGCGTCATCACCGATACCTGAGGGGGGGCCGGCGTGTCTTGCGCTTGCGGCACCCCATCGCAACCCGCCAACCCGAATACGGCAATGACGGCGAGCAGAGCGCCCGCATACCGCTGTCTGACAAACATCATATTCACCTCGTTAAACCGTCTCCCCGGCATGGTGTTGCTGCGAGAGCACATCGAGCGGGCATTATGGAGAGGGGCTATTGCGAATGATTCGAGGCTTTGTGGAGAATCCATGGAGGCGGTGATAAAGTTCAAACCCACCATTTTCGAGGCCGACCATGTCGTATCTTCCTGCCTCCGCCAGCCCGGCGGCCCAGTCACTGGTACTGATTGCAGAGGATGAAGCCGAGATCGCCGAGATCCTCGCCGCTTACCTGCAACGCCACGGATTGCGCACTTTGCATGCCGCCGATGGCCGCGTAGCCCTGGCCATGCACCAGACATGCAAACCCGATCTCCTGCTGCTGGATGTGCAGATGCCGCAGCTCGACGGCTGGCAGGTGCTCAGCGAGATCCGGGCCCGTGGCGACACGCCGGTGATCATGCTGACCGCCCTGGATCAGGACCTCGACAAGCTGATGGGGCTGCGCATGGGGGCGGATGACTATGTGGTCAAACCCTTCAACCCGGCCGAAGTGGTGGCCCGGGTGCAGGCGGTGCTCAGACGCAGCCAGGTTGCAAAACAGGCCACGTCCCGGGTGCTGCGGGTCGGCCCCTTCCAGATCGATCTGGAGAGCCACGAGGCCAGCCTTTGCCGCGATGAGGGGCAACTGGTGCTGGATCTGACCCTGACCGAGTTCAAGTTGCTCGCCTCCCTGATGCGGGCGCCGAAACGGGTGTTCAGCCGCGCCGAACTGCTGACCCACTGCCTGCCCGAGGGGGATACCCAGGAGCGCACGGTGGACAGCCACATCAGCAAGCTGCGCAAGAAGCTGGAGGCGCACGGCATCCAGGGGGTGCCCGCCAGTGTCTGGGGCGTAGGCTATCGCTTCGGGGGCGATGCATGACATCGGCCCCCGGCCTGCGCAGGCAGATCATCCGCTCCCTGGGGCTGATGGCGCTTGGCATCATCTCCCTCGCGGTGATCGGCACCTATGTGTTCTACGCCATTGCCGTGACCTATGTGCCTGGCAGCATCTCCGAGAGCTGGATACCCTCCAGGGTCGAGATGCTCTGGATAGGCTCGACCATTCTGATTGCATTGGGGATGGCGCTGTACGTGGCGGTTCGCCTCTCTCGGCGCATCCTGACCCCGCTCAATTCGGTGGCGAACAGCCTGCGCGAGGTGGCAGAGGGCAAACTCGATGCGCGCGTGCCGCTGGATGAACAGGCAATTGGGGAGACGGCGCAACTGGTGCGGGACTTCAACACCATGGCCGAACGGCTGCAGAGCATGACCCGCGAGCGGGAGTTCTGGAATGCCGCCATCGCCCACGAATTGCGCACCCCGGTGACTATCTTGCGTGGCCGTTTGCAGGGGCTGGCCGAAGGGGTATTTCCGCCAGAGCGTGCGCTCTTTGAAGGCTTGCTACGTCAGGTGGAGGGATTGACCCACCTGATCGAAGACCTGCGGGTGCTCAGTCTCAACGACAGCGGCCATCTGGAGTTGCAACGAGAGGAGAGCAGGCTGGCAGACGAGCTTGCCGTGGTGATCGAGGAGTTTGCCACCCCCCTGGCCGCGAGCGGCTTCACGCTCAAGCGGGAGCTCGATGATGAACTCCGTGTCTGCTGCGATGCACTTCGCATCCGCCAGGCCCTGATGGCGCTGCTGGAAAATGCCCAGAAGCATGGGGTGCCGGGCCTGCTGACCGTGCGTCTGTATCGCTCGGGCACCCTGTGCATTCTGAGTGTGGAAGACGAGGGGCCCGGCATCAGCGAGGAGGTTGCAGCCCATATCTTCGATGCATTTCGTCGAGGGGATCCGTCACGCTCGCGCAAGAGCGGCGGCAGCGGGCTCGGACTGGCCGTGGTCAAGGCCATTGTCGAGGCCCACGGTGGCAGTGTGGTTTGCCAACCAACCGAACGTGGCGGAACGACATTCACGCTCTCCTGGCCAATCTAGGCCAACAGCCTGCCAGCAAGAGAGGCTATTTTCCCTTCTCATGGTGATGGGGTTGAGGCATGCGATGGGGGGCGTGTAGTCACGGGAACGACAACGGGATCAAATATGAGGCCCAAGCTGCCAGCCAGCTTGGGCCTTTCTCTTTTGCAACGCTTGCCGGTTTGTTACCCGGCAGGGCGTGTCAGGGCTGGCATGCCGGTGGCAGGGGCAGAGCGCCACTGCCAGGGTCTTGTCACGGCGTTACATGCTGGAGAAGACATTCATGATCACCCCGCCCGAGATGATCAGCGCCATCGCCAGGATGGCGGGCAGATCCGGCTTTTGCTTGTAGAGGAGCATCGAACAGATGGTGACCCCGACGATGCCGAAGCCGCACCAGAGCGAATAGGCCACCCCGACCGGAATGGTGCTCATGGCGCGGGTGAGGGCGAAGTAGCACAGGCTGTAGGCGCAGACGACCAGTATGGATGGCCCCAGTCTGCTGAAGCCGTTGGTCTTCTTGATCATCGAGGTGCCGGTGATTTCAGAGCCGATAGAGAGCGCCAGCCATAAGAATCCGAAATTAAACATGGGTCATTCCTTTTGTGTCAGTTGGCGATGTTGTTGTTCATGGGGGGAGTGAGCGGCTCGGCGGAGGCATCGCTGCCCTCTTCGCTGCCCATCTTGGAGAACAGGTTCATGATGACGATGCCGCTGGCGATGACGGCCATGCCGATCATGGCGGCGGTATCCGGGTGCTGGCCGTAAAACGCCATCCCCAGCGTGGAAACCACCAGAATGCCGGTGCCGGACCAGGTGGCGTAGGCAAGCCCAACGGGAATGTCTTTTACCGCGCGGGAGAGGGAGTAGTAGCAGGTACAATAGAGCAGCACGAGCAGACCGAGCAGCAGCATCTTGGTGGTTCCTTCACTGCTGCCAAACATCTTGAGGGTGGAGGTGGCCGAGGTTTCGGACACAATCACCAGCAGCATCCATAGCCAACATTTTGTTTTTGAAGACATAAGTTAAACTCCGGGTTTGTTATTTAAGGTAAGGTTGTTTTTCTTTTCTTCTGCTTTTCAAAAAATCGATGGCGGCATCGGTCAGCTGGGCCTCGGCCGTGTGTGCCAGCGCCGGATCCTTCTCTACATCGCTGACCGTGAGATAACGGCGCGTCGTGCACGCTGGCGTAGGAGCCGCGTCGTTCGCCGGTGCCAGCTTCTCCAGCAGCTCATTCATGGTGCACAGCACCACACCGCTCTCGCCCAGACGGCTGAGCGCCGCCTGCATGTGCCCGGCGTATGGCGCGCTCGGTTGTGCCCCCAGCAGCTGGTTCAGCTCGCTGGCGGGATCGCAGTGATAGCGCAGCGCCAGCACCGGCAAGCCGCTCAGCAGGGCATCGTGCAGCCGCCGGGCGACGGGGCTTTGCAGCGAGCCGCTCAGCAGATCCATCGCCAGCGGGTAGTCGAGAAAGGGCAGCACCAGCGCGCGATAGGGGGTGGGCGGCAGGGCCTGTTGCCAGATGCTGGCCGGCACTGTTTCTCCCAGCGGTTGCCACAGTGCGCCATCCTCGATCTCTGCTGCCAGCGCAAGCTGCAGGGGTAGTCCACAGCCGGCCAGACGATTTCGAATGGCCTGCCGATAGCCCTGGGCCGCGGTCACCATCACCAGCAGTGGCGGCTGCAGGCGCCTGAGCATCTGTTCGACCAGGCGTTCAATCTGTTCGTCGGTCATGGGGATCTCCGTTAGCCGAGCAGCCTGACCTGCGCGCCGTTTTTCAAGCCGGCGGCGTTGGCCTCTTCGGTATCGATGTGAAATTCCAGGGCGAAATCGTCGCGCACCCGCACCACCACCTCATCGAAGGTCAACTGGCGCTCGCCGTCGCTGCGCACCCTCACCTTCTGACCGTGGGTCACGTTGAGCTGGCGAGCGTCTTGTGGCGAGAGGTGGATATGGCGCCAGGCGCAGATCACCTGAGAGCGCAGCTCCACGTGGCCGGCGGGGCCGATGAGCAGGGCGCTGCCGGTATTTTCCAGCTGGCCTGACTCACGGACCGGCGCCTTGATGCCGAGGGTGAAGCAGTCGGCGCGGGAGATCTCCAGCTGTGAAACCGGCCGGGTCGGGCCGAGTACCCGTACACGGGTCAGCGAGCCCTTGGGGCCGACCACTGTGACGCACTCTTCGGCGGCAAACTGGCCCGGCTGGCGCAGCGGTTTGAGCGGTGTCAGGGTGTAGCCCTTGCCGAACAGGGCCTCCACATCCTGTTGTGCCAGGTGGACGTGGCGATTCGAGATGCCGACCGGGATCGCCGGGCTGACCAGGCTCAGACGGGCGGCGATCTTTTGATGCAGCTGGGGATCGATCATGCTTTCTTCCCTTTTCTTGCCGCGGACTGTCGGTCTTCCGCCTGATCTGGGGCCGGCTGGCTAGCCGTTGGAGTGGCCGGTTCGGCATCGGTACTGCTTTCCGGTGACAGGGCCGGCACAGCGCTTGTTGCGGTAGTAATCTCCTTCTTGGTGTTGGCCGGTGCGCGCGGCG
Source organism: Aeromonas sp. S15(2024) (assembly GCF_041402265.1). Classification (NCBI taxonomy): domain Bacteria; kingdom Pseudomonadati; phylum Pseudomonadota; class Gammaproteobacteria; order Aeromonadales; family Aeromonadaceae; genus Aeromonas; species Aeromonas sp. S15(2024). The sequence continues at coordinate 449,683 of NZ_JBGLQY010000001.1, forward strand.
GGTAGCCTTTGAGGTTGCTGAGGGCTACTACCGCGCTTGGCTCCGGACGGGCAATCACCAGGGAATGGACCTGCTGGTCGATGGTGGCGGCCACCGCGACACCACGCTCGATGGCGGTGTGGATGGCGCTGATCTCCCCTTCGAAGCAGACACTCACCAGCCCAGAGCCCACCTTGCGATAACCGATACAGCTGACGCCTGCCGCTTTGCAGGCGGCGTCTACGGCCTGAATGGCGGCGACCCATCCTCGCGTTTCAATTACGCCCAAACTTTTCATCGTCGACTCCTGTTAATGGCGGACCAAGCGAATATCGAAATCAAATTGTGCAAAGAAAGCCTCCAGCCGATCCAATTCGTCCGGCGTGTAAGAGGGGTCCTGCGCAATCGGGTAGGGCATATCCAGCCGCTCATATTTCTTGCGGCCCAGCTGGTGGTACGGCAGCATGTCGATCCGCAGGATATTTCCCCGCTTCGCCAAGTTCTGTACATATTCGATGGCGCCGGTAATGGCATCCCATGAGTCGTTATATCCACGGATGAGCGGCATGCGCACAATCACCTTGGCGCCGTAATCAACCAGCCATTCCAGATTGCGGCGAATCCCTACATTGCCGATACCCAGCATCGCCTTATGCTGTTCGCTGTTGATTTGCTTTATATCGAACAAAAAGGTGTCGGTGACGGGAGCCAGCTGCTGGTAATTGGCCAGCGAGGTGGTGCCCTGAGTCTCGATGGCGGTATTGATCATCATCTTCTTGCATTCGCTAAACAGCGCGACGGCAAAGTCGGTCTGCAGGCTCATCTCGCCGCCGCCGATGGTGACGCCACCGCCGGAGGAGATGTAAAAGTCATAGTCCTGCATGATGATCTCCATCAGCTCGCTGACGGTGACATCCTTGCCCATGATGTCCAGCGCATGCTGGGTGCAGACCTCCTCGCATTTGCGGCAGCCGATGCAATCTTTATTGCGATCGACGAAGTGTTTCATGCTGCCGTTCTCTTCGGCCCGGTAATGGACTCCGGCCGGACAGACATTTACGCAGTCACCGCAGTTGATGCATTTGTCGTGGGAAAACATCACCTGAAATTGGCTGCTGAGCCCTTCAGGGTTGGCGCACCAGGGGCAGCGAAGGTTGCAGCCCTTGAAAAAAACCAGCGTGCGAATGCCATCGCCGTCATATATCGAATATTTCTGGATATTGAATATGCGGCCGGTTAATTCATTATTTGCGATCACGCTTGCCTCCTCTCCGGATGTGGCAGGCCGCAGTCGCATTATTTGCGACCTGCCATCACGGAGTACTTCCGGTTATTTTGGTGATTAAGAAAGACGGGTTATCAACGCATCGATCAGAACTTCTCAATCACGGTGCGGCTGATGATCTCGTCCTGCACCTCTTTGCACAGCTCGACGAAATAGGCGCTGTAGCCGGCGACGCGCACGATGAGGTCGCGGTACTTCTCCGGCTCCTGCTGCGCCTTTTTCAGCACTTCGTTGTCGACATAGCTGAACTGCATCTGGCCATTGCCGAGGATGGAGGCGGTGCGCAGCAGGGTGATGAGGCCATGGCGTCCCTCCTGGGTATCCAGCAGCCCCTTGAGGAACTTGAAGTTATGCACCATGCCGATGTTCATGGTCTCCACGTTCATCTTGCTGACGGACTTGATGATGGCCGTCGGCCCCTGCTTGTCTGCCCCCTGGGTCGGGCTGATGCCGTCGGAGAGCGGCATCCAGGCCAGGCGCCCGTTCGGCGTGGCGTTGGTCAGCTCGCCGATGGGGGTGTTGTTGGAGATGGAGAGGGTGCCGTGACTCATTCTGGAGTAGAGCATCTTGTACTTGCGACACTCCTTCTCCGTCCACTCGGTGATATCCAGTGCGTACTGGTCGACGTAGTTGTCGTCGTTGCCGTACTTGGGTGCATTGAGACAGTCGCGGCGCAGCGCTTCAAACCCTTCGAAGTTGGCCAGCAGCGCATCGCGAATTTGTTCGAGTGTGTATCTCTGCTCCTCGAACACCAGCTTGCGGATTGCCGCCATGGAGTCGACATAAGTTGCAAGGCCAGAAAAGATGAGTCCGGGCCCATAGTTGATCATTGCACCGCCAGCGGAGACATCTTTTCCGCTCTCCATGCACCCTTCCACCATGAGTGACATCAGCGGTTTCGGCGCCACGTCGCGGTGCACGCGCTGACTGATCACGGTGCCGACTGCTGACATGCGAACGATGTGGGCAATCTGCTGTTTGACCGCCGCATCGAACTGCTCGAAGGTGCGCAGCTCGCGCAGGTCGCCGGTATCCAGCCCCTGATGGCTGTCGAACAGCACCATGCGGCCACGGTTGAGCACGAACTCGATGGCGATGGGCCACTGGGTGTAACCGGTGGAGGTCCACTGATAGATGCGTCCCGATTTTTGCGGCTCGACACAGCCCATCAGGCAGTAGTCGCGGGCGTCTTCAAAGTCGAAGCCCTTGCGCAGCATCATCTTGATGTGGGAGTCATCGAAGTGGCAGGCCGGGAAACCCATCCCCGCCTTCACGACGTCGACGATCTTCTCCATGTATTTCTGCGGTGACTGGTTGTGAATGCGGCAGGCCAACGACGGCTGGTAGACCTTCACGAACCGCACGGCATCCATGATGAGGTAGGTCAGATCGTTGCAGGCATCGCCGCCGCTGCGCTTCTGGCCACCCACGGTCAGGTTGATGAAGGGCTGATAGCCGGCGAAGTATTTCGCCCCCAGCTCGCTCGACATCCACATCAGCTCGGCACACTTGATGATGAAGGCCTGCATCAGCTCGAGTGCGCTTTCGTGGGTCAGACGACCCTCGCGGATATCCGCTTCGAACATGGGGTAGCAGTACTGGTCGACCCGACCGAGTGACAGACCGGTCTGGTTCTCTTCGATCTCGAACAGCGACTCCACCGTCCAGATGCTCTGCAGCGCTTCTTGCAGGGTCTTGGGCGGGTTGGCCGGCACGTTCTCGTTCACCTCGGCGATGGTCAGCAGTTCGGCGCGGCGCTGGGCATCCTGCTCTTTCGCCGCCAGTTCGCGGGCATGGGCCGCGATGCGGCGGGCGTAGTTGACCACCCCTTCGCAGGTTTCGATCGCTGCCTTGTAGTAGTAGATGCGATCGATGTCGTCCGGGTTCTCCATGCTTAGCTGGTCGAGATGGGCTTGGGCGTCTGCCTTGATGCCGTTCATCCCCTTGGTGAACAGCAGCACGTCGTAGCCCGGGCAGGTGTCGCCACCCCCGTTGATCTGGTGGTAGGAGAGGTCGCTGACGAAGGTTTCGCCGCTGAAGGCCCAGACGCCGGCTTCCCGGTACTGCGCTTCGCAGATCTCGTCCAGCGAGCGGCCTTCCCAGAACGGCACTATCTCTTCGCGGATGGTTTTCTTGTCCGCTTCGCTGATTTCAAAGGGATCTTGCGGACGGGTGCTCATGGTATCGAGCTCGTCGCGAACCCAGCGCCAGGCAATGTCCGGCGAGAAGGCACCGGCGCGCGGCTTGCCGCACGGGTGGCCGACGATCAGCTCGTCATCCTGGATAAGGATGGGGGCGGTTTCGCAGGCGTGACGGAACGCCTTGGCCCGCAGCAAGATGGTCGGCATGCCTGGGTTGGCCTTGACGACCTCGGTAAAGGCCTGTGCCCGGTAGATGGAGACGCTGGGGCGCACGGTCAGATAGTGGTTGCGCAGGCGCTGCAGGCGCGGCGTCAGCCCCTCCATCACCGGCGTATCGGCACAGGCGGCGAACGGGGCGGCGGAGACGTGCTGCACTCCGCGAAAGAGGCGAACCGGCAGCTTGAGGGCGCTCAGGTTTTGCTGGGCGCAGAGGAACATCTCGGAGAGCGGGTTGATGCTCGCCTGCTCCAGGCTGGCGCCGTGCAGCAGGGCATCAAACATGGGGTAGCCGTCGATGGCGCAGGTGGCGCGCACTTCGCTCAGCTCTGCCAGCTTGAACCACAGGCACTCGACGATCTCGTACGCCTGCTGCTCGGTCAGTGCGCCGTTGGCGATATCGCGCTGGAAGTAGGGCAGCAGCGCCTTGTCGGCCCCTTCCGGGTTGACTGCATAGCTGCCGTTGTCGAGTTGAAGCGCCAGCTGGAACAGGTAGAACGACTGGCAGGCCTCTTTGAAGTTGCGCGCCGGGTGGGCTGGTACATGGTGCAAAATGGCGGCGCTGTCGCGCAGCTCGGCCTGGCGGAACGGGTTGGTTTCGGCGGCGGCCAGGGTTTCGGCGCTGTTGGCCAGGTTCTGTGCCAGTGCCATCAGGGCGTCGCAGGCGTGGATGGCAGCGCGGCAGCCGTTGACCTCGTCCATGCCACTGCGGCTGACGGCGCTGCCCAGCGCGCGGGTCTTCTGTTCCAGCTGCTGCTTGATGGCCAGCACGCCCTTCTCTACCACCAGCTTGTAGTCGGGGGAGTCGATGGCGCTGTTCAGATTCAGGAACTGGAAGGTGGACGGGCGCTGCCCGGCACTTTCGTCGTGGAAAATGGCGCCGTGCGGGGTGCGGGTCTGGTTGCCGACAATCAACTCGTCGGCACTGATGGTCAGCGGCAGCTGGCGCATCAGCTCGTAAAAGCGGCGTGCCGGTTTGACGGCGGCGGGAATGCCCGCGATGTCGCCATCCAGCCCGCTCAGAATCGTGGCGTGTTCGCTACACAGGGTGCTGGTGTGCGCCAGTAAACGTTCAGCCAGCACGTTGACGCGCGGCGTTAAGCTGTAGTGTGCCATGAGGTAGGTTCTCCAGTTCTTGTTCTTAGTGGCCGGCGGCGAGAGTGCCGCACCATGCCTTGCGATAGAGTTCGGTCAATGCCCGGGCATCCGGTGCGCGCGGGTTGGTCGGGGTGCAGTTGTCGCGCAGCGCCTGGCTGACCATCTCCGCCAGCCGCTGGTCGAAATCGGCTGCGAGGAGGCCGGTATCGCCAATGCCGGCCGGCATCTTCATCTCGTCTTTGAGCGCCTGGATGGCCACCAGCAGGCTGTTGACCCCTTCGCGCGGCGTATTGGCGGGCAGGTCCAGCAGGTGGGCCAGGCGGGCATACTTGTGGGCGGCCTGGGTATCACACAGCCCGTCGTGGTCGGCGTTCCATGCCACGACCTGCGCCATGAGGAGCGCGTTGGCACGCCCGTGCGGGACGCGGAATACGCCGCCGAGGGCATGGGCCAGGCTGTGGGTGATGCCGAGCGAGGCGTTGGTGAAGGCCATGCCCGCCATGCAGGAGGCGTTGTGCATCTTCTCCCGCGCCAGCAGATCGTGGCCGTCGCGCCAGCAGGCGGGCAGGTAGCGAAAGACCTGCTGCACCACCTTCTCCGCCAATGCGTCGGAAAAGTCGCTGGCCGCCCGGGAGACATAGGCCTCCAGCGCATGGCACAGCACGTCCATCCCGGTGTCGGCGGTGATGGCGGGCGGTACCGATGCCACCAGCGACGGATCGAGAATGGCGATATCCGGCAGCAATGACGGGTCGACCAGCACCAGCTTCTCGCTGCGGGCCTTGACCACCGAGAAGCTGGTCACTTCCGAGCCGGTGCCGCTGGTGGTCGGGATGGCCACGAAGCAGGGGCGCTCGCGCCCCAGATTCGGGCGGGTTTGCGCCAGGGCGAACATGACCGCTTTGGCTGCATCAATCACCGAACCGCCGCCGAGCGCGATCACCAGATCCGGATAGCAGCTGTCCATGAGCTTCATGCCGCGCACGACCGTGGTGATGTCCGGATCGGCCACTACATCGTCCCAGCTCTGGAACGGGATGCCGCGCTGGCGCAGGATCTGCGTCACCCGGTCGGCCAGGCCAACTTTCACCATCATCTGATCGGTGACCAGCAGTGCCTGGCGGGCGGGCACTTCAGCCAGGGCGGACAGGGCGTCCTGACCAAAGCGGATCCGGGGTTTCAGCAAAAATTCACTCATTGGGTCATTCACTCCTCAAGCGTCCCGAAACACCTTCTCGACAATGGCGACTACCGACATGGCCTTGTAGCGGTCTCTGTTGAGCGCGAGGTACTCCTCGGCCAGTACGACGTCGTGCATGCCTGCGCCGACGCTGTCGACGGCGACCCAGGAGCGGTCCTTCATCGGTTGCTGCTGATCGTCCAGCTGGGTGATCAGCAGCAGGTTGCTGCCACGCAGCTCATCGCATTTCTGCGTGGCGACGATATGTCCGGTTACCTTTGCGAGAATCATGGTTTTTATCGCCTTATCTCAATGGGTTACTTGCCAAGGCGCTCAAGCACCTGACGGATGACCCGTTCCACGTTCTGCTCGCTGATCTCACCGCCGACTTCGGCGCTGGCGCCGGCAAAGCGGTCGTCGGCGCTGTGGCAGGCCGGCGCCGGGGCGCTGAAGCGGGCATCGTCGAGGATGCTGCAGGGCTGGGGCGCGGCCGGGGCGGCGCTGGCGGGCTGCACCGCAACCGGCTGGATGGGGGCGCGCAGCTCTTCGATGGTGCGCACGCCATAACCCACCTTGCGGATGTTGAGCAGGTTCATCGGGCCGACGTTGTCGGAGCTGGAGCCGCCGCCGACGGCGCCGCAGCCAAGGGTAAGTGCTGGCGTGAGGTTGGTGGTGGCACCGATGCCGCCGAGGGCGGCGGGGGTGTTGATCAGGATCCGGTTGACCGGTTTTTCCAGGCTGAACTGGCGGATCACGTCCTGATTGCGGGTATGGATCACCAGGGTGTGGCCCAGCCCTTCGTTGGTCAGCAGCTCAACCACCCGATGACAGGCGGCGCGCCACTCCTCTTCCACGTAGAGGCCGAGCACCGGGCAGAGCTTTTCGCGGGAGTAGGGGTTGCTGTGGGAGACGGTGGTCTGCTCGGCCACCAGCACGCGGGTGCTGGGGGGGACGCTGAAACCGGCCAGCTGGCTGAGATGGAGCGCCGTCTTGCCCACCACTTTCGGGTTGATGGTGCCGTTCGGGCGCAGCAGCAGGGCGGCCATCTTGGCGGCTTCCTCTTCGTTCATGAAGTAGGCGCCCTGGGCCGCCAGCTCGCGATGAACCTCGTCGTAGATGCAGCGTTCGACGATGATCGACTGTTCGGAGGCGCAGATCACGCCGTTGTCGAAGGTCTTGCTGGTGATGATGTCCTTCACCGCCTGGTGAATGTCGGCGCTGCGCTCGATAAAGGCCGGGCCGTTGCCCGGGCCGCCGCTGATGGTCGGGGTGCCGGAGGCATAGGCCGCGCGCACCATGCCTTCGCCACCGGTTGCCAGGATCAGCGACACGTCCTTGCTGTGCATCAGCTCGGAGGTCGCCTCCAGGGTCAGCTGGGTGACGCCGTCCACTATGCCCGCCGGGGCTCCGGCGGCTTCGGCGGCGCGCTTGACGATTTCGATGGCTTTCCAGCTGCACTGGCGTGCGCCCGGGTGCGGCGAGAAGATGATGGCATTGCCCGCCTTGAGGGCGATCAGGGTTTTGTAGAAGATGGTGGAGGTCGGGTTGGTGGAGGGTACCAGCGCGCAGATCACGCCCAGCGGCACGCCCACGTCCATCACTTTTTTCGCCTGATCGTCATGAATGATCCCGACGGTCTTCATCTCTTTGATGGCATCGTAAACGTGCAGCGAAGCGAACCGGTTTTTCAGCACCTTGTCTTGCCAGTTGCCAAAACCGGTCTCTTCTGCGGCCATTTTCGCCAGCGTTTCGGCATGGCGCGCGGCTTCTTCGGCCACGTTCTTCACGATGGCGTCGATTTTCTGCTGCGAAAAGGTGGCCATAATCACCTGCGCCTGTTTGGCGTTGCGCACCAGTTCTCTCGCGTTCTGGCGGGAGAGCAAATCGGTATCGAGTTCAATCATGAATCTATCCTTCATCAGACTAAAAAAGTGCGGGCGGGGCGTGCCCTCTCAGGTCATGCCTTGTGCTGCGCCGCGATTTTTTCGATGTCGTTGTGCGGGCGTGCGATGACGCGAGAGGTAACCACTTCGCCAATGCGTTTCGCCGCTTCCACTCCGGAATCCACCGCCGCATTGACCGCGCCGACGTCGCCTTTCACCATGGCGGTGACCAGGCCAGAGCCGACGTTCTCATAGCCGATCAGCTCGACGTTGGCGGCTTTGCACATGGCATCTGCCGCTTCGATGCAGGCCACCAGGCCTTTGGTCTCAATCAGACCAAGCGCTTCTTTCATCATGTTCTCTCCCGTTATTCGGCAATTTTGTAGTGGGCGACAATCTTGCTGATGTCGTTGTGCGGACGGGCGATGACCAGCGAGGTCACCACTTCACCGATGCGCTGTGCGGATTCCACGCCGGAGTCCACCGCGGCTTTCACGGCCCCTACGTCGCCTTTCACCATGGCGGTGACCAGGCCAGAGCCGACGTTCTCATAGCCGATCAGCTCGACGTTGGCGGCTTTGCACATGGCATCCGCCGCTTCAATGCAGGCCACCAGGCCTTTGGTTTCAATCAAACCCAATGCATCACCCATTTGCGATCTCCCGGCCTCAAGCCTTGTGTTTAATGACGATCTTGTTGATGTCGTTGTGCGGACGGGCGATGACCAGCGAGGTCACCACTTCACCGATGCGCTGTGCCGACTCCACGCCGGAATCCACCGCCGCTTTCACCGCGCCGACATCCCCCTTCACCATGACGGTGACCAGGCCGGAGCCGATGTTTTCATAGCTGATCAGCTCCACGTTGGCGGATTTGCACATGGCATCCGCGGCTTCAATGCAGGCCACCAGACCTTTGGTTTCGATAAGCCCCAATGCATCACCCATGGTGATCTCCTCAGAACAGATTGTGTGGTGTGGTTAAGGAACCCCGTCCGTGTCACGGCGTTGAGCCACGGTTGCGGCGTTCAATCGCCACTATAGGTACTGGCGGTATTTGTGGAATTTGAATCTGTAAAATTGAGATATTTAGTTTGTTATTCTGAATTTATGTTTTTCATAAGTCGTATTTATCTATTTATGCTGCGACAACGAGGCTGTTTTCGCCTTGCATAAGGCCGAATTCAGGCCCGGGAAAAGATCGTCGGTCGATGTTAATGAGTTGTTGGGTAATGGGGGCCGAGAGGTAATTTGGCCGGCTGCTAACTGTGGCGGAGCTCATGTTTTGCCGGCGAGGCTAAATGTAAAAAGTGAGCCGGGTGTGACGGGAAGGAGAGATAAGGGCGGTGAGACGGGATGAGGTTGCATTGAGAGTGGGGCGCGAGTCATGTGGATGCCAGCGCGAGAGTGGATGGGGTGAGTTGAAAAAGTAGCGGGTGCCGGTCCTGCCTGGTGATGCGCAAGGGGCTTCTTGTCGGCACGGATGTGCAGTCGGGAGAAGGGGTGGCAGGCAATCACCACGGTATTGCCTTCAGGGCAAACAGGCGGACAGGCCGCATGAGAGCAGAGTTATCAGGGGCTTGCGCGGGTCAGCTTGTGGGGGCAGGGCGATATATGCGCGTCATCGGCGCTTGGGTTAGGGGCATTCGCCGTATTACCGGGACTAGTTCAGTTCGCTGCCGGATTTGAGGGTGCAGATCCAGAGCGGCGAGTTGATGGAGCTCAGCAGTATGGCCTGCTGATTGAGTCGCTGGGCACTCAGAAACAGCCCATCGTGACTGTCGGACATCTCGCGCATGAAGTAGTCGAAGATGACGTCCGGCGATTGATCGATGGAGGAGGCGCTCGCTTCCCATTTGTTGATGCGGTACTGACGCTCGGTGGCGGAGACCCGGTTGCTGCTGTAGGTAAACGTGACGTAGCGCTGGAGGTAGAGCCAGCCTGCGGCCGAATCGGTATAGCCTTCAACCACCATGGAGCCTTTCCCCTGGCGGCCGAAATTGAAGTGGATATTGCCGTTGACGTTCTCTTTGTTCATGTCCTCAAAGCGCATGATGCCTTTGGTGGCGCAGCTCATGACGCCATCATTTTCGGTGGGCAGCTGGTAGCAGGCATAGAGTGCCGCGGCGAGGAACAGGGTGCAGGAGAAGAGAAAGAAGGGACGCGGCGCAAGTCTCATCACGGCTTCCAGGAGTAGTAGAAATAGTTGTCGCAATAGCTGAACGGGTTGTCTTCGTGCATGGCGCAGTGGGCCAGAAATACCCGGCCCAGGCCGTTGGTTTCCAGTCTGTCCCCGTAGAAAAACAGAAAGCGCTCGCCGGGTTTGCAGCTGATGTTCAAACGCTGGCGCACCTGCTCGAAATGCTCACCGTAGGTCGTGGCGCTGACCGAGCGCAGCATCTCGTCGTTGGCCAGCAATTCGCACTGGCTGTTGGGGATCCCGGTCAGGGTGACGGGGCGCGGCTCACGGCCATTCAGCAGACCGAATGCCAGCAGCATGAGGGCAAACGCGAGCATGCAGCCCCCCGCGATGTACCAGCAGATGCCGCGTGAACGGGGGGTGAGGGGACGTGGCCACTCGGCAGGGTCGAATGCCGTCTCGGCGGCGGCCACCGTAGAGGGCGAAGGCACTATTTCAATGGATGGTGCAGGCACATGCTCAATAGGCTCGATGATGACCTCGGGATTGAGCTGCAAATAACCGCGCGACACCGTGATGATGATATTGTCGATATCGTAGTGGCGAAAAGCCTTGCGCAATATGCTCAGGTATTGGTTGAGGTTGCTGTTCGATGAGGTTAATCCGTTATCGTCCCAGACTTTTTTAAGCACCTCTTCGCGGCTGACAATTCCGGTATTTCGCAAGAAAAAATAAAACAGCGCATTGGCGGTGATGGATAATTGGCTGTCCGGCTCAACACTTTCCCGCTGAGTCAGGGAACCATCGGTCGCGTCATAAATGAAGCGGGCATTGATGTGGTAGCGCATCTCGGCCTCAATCCATCAGCTTCACGTGGGGAGCGTCATATTATGCAGGGTTTTGACCAGCGCCTGACGGTGCTCGGTGCTCATGGTGCGCCCTTCGGTCAATTCCGATAGCCAGATGCCGTCTGCGGCATAACGCACCAGGGTGCCGGTATGGCCATTATCCAGCTCATCCCCTTGCGCCAGATGCGCCAGCATCCAGTCACGCCAGCATTGTCGCAGCACCGGCTCATCCGGCATGGCCAGCGAGAGTACCATCAGCTGGCGGCTCTCCTGGGTGTCCGTCAGTTCAGGAGCAGAAAGATAGTGCAGGTAAGCACGGGTAAAGCGGCCGTAGGCGGTCTTGTCTGCCGACATCAGTGCTGAGATGGCCTCTTCCATGATGGCCAGCAGACGCGCAAACAGGGCAAAGATCAGCGCCTGCTTGTTGGGGAAGTGGTGCAGCAAGCCCCCCTTGCTCACCCCGGCCTCAAAGGCAACGGCGTTCAACGACAGGGCGGCGATACCATCCCGGCCGGCGATGGTGGCGGCCGACTCCAGCAGTTGTCGATAAAGACGTACAGGGTCTTTTTTTCTATGTTGGGTGTCGATGTTCATGGCCCAATCATACCGACCAGACGGTATGATCATTCTTGATCGCCATCAATATGAGGAAATGGGGAGCGGAAGGAAAAGTCGTTATTGTGTGGTGCTTCACAAATAACCTTTAAATAACGATGAGAGAGTCGCTTTAAATATTTAAATTGGATTTATTTGAGAACTCAGCTTGTCTGTTGATCACGACGAGTTTATCTCCTGATTAAAGTCATTTTCAATGAGGAATAACTATTTAAAGGAGTCTGGATTGGGATTAAGTTGTCATTTATTTACCTCATTTCAGCAATCATTTTCCTGAGTGTTTATCTCTTCTTGTTAGCCAGTGAGCGGTTGTTTTTTAGCGGGAAGGTATATATTTCTGCCACCTTTGGTCTGGCAGAAATATAAAAAAGCAGTGTGTTTGTTGGCGTCACCCTATTTTTCCAGGGGGGCGTCCGCTTCTTGCACCAGCTCGAGGAAGGCGCGCATGGCGGGGGTGATGCTGTGCTGGCGGGTGATGAAGGCGGTGTGGCCGATGTCGCGTTGCGGTGCCAGCGGCAGGCAGACCAGATCCGAGAGCTTGCTGGCGGATCGGGCGAGGCCGGCACTGACGATGGCCCAGCCCAGCCGGTGGCGCACGGCGCTCACCAGGTGAAACAGGGAGTCGGTTTCCAGTACCACGTCAAGCCGGATGCCGGCCCGCTCGGCGGCGCGGTCCAGGTACTTGCGAAACTGCATGGTGCGGCTGGGCAGTACCAGCGGCTGCTGCTGCAGTGCGGTCAGGGTCAGCTCGTCGCCGGGGAGGCGCTGATCCGCCTCGTCGCGGTTCATCAGCACCGCCATCTGGTTGTGCCCCTGGGGATAGAGGTGAAAAGTCTGTCTGGCGGCGCCGGTGAGCGGCTCGTCAAACCCCAGCCCGATGTCGCACTGGTGCAGCTCCAGCTGTGACAGCAGGGCTTCGTTGCTGAGCACCGACAGGCGAATGACGATGTCGGGGTAGCGCTGCTTGCAGCGGGCGATGAGCGGCATGATGTCGACATTGGACTGGGGCACTATGCCGATGCGCAGGGTGCCGGAGAGCTCGCCATGAAACAGCGCCAGCTCCTGCTTGAGCGCCTCCTGCTCCAGCAGCATCCGCTCGGCATACTGGCGCACCAGCTCGCCCGCTTCGGTGAGGGCGACGAACTGGCTGGTACGCACCACCAGATCGGTGCCGAGGTTCTTCTCCAGCGCCGTGATGCTGGCCGAGAGGGTCGGCTGGGTGATGTGGCAGGCCTTGGCCGCCTTGGCAAAATGCTGGTGTTTGGCCAGCTCGTGGAAATAGTGCAACTGCTTGATGTTCATGATCATGCGGGAGGTGATGGGAGGATGGATTTAAAAATTAATCAATTGAAAAATCATCGTCAATAGAACAACTCTATTGCCATATAGATTTATTTCATTGGTTTTGCGTCTGCCGCCTCTCTAAACTTGAATGCAGTTTGCATTTTTAGGCCAACCTGCATGCCTGCCTACACGCCCGTCGAGATACCCGTCAATTTGCCTGCCTCGCCCGCACTGGATCATCTGGTGGAAGAGGTGGCCGTCACCATCAACATCAATGGCATCAACCATGCGGTGATGATGGCGACCCCGGACGATCTCGACGACTTTGCCGTCGGCTTTCTGTTTGGCGAGGGGATCATCCGGCACAACCACGAGGTCCACGACATCCAGATTGCGCCGGCCGAGCAGGGGATGGTGCTGGACATCACCATCGCCAATCGCTCCCTGGCCGCTCTGACCGAGCACAAGCGCCGGCTGACCGGGGCGACCGGTTGCGGCATCTGCGGCGTGGCGGCGGTGGAGCAGGCGTTGCCCGCATTGCCGGTGTTGTCGCTGACGCCGCCGCTGGATGGGGCCTTGCTGGCGGGGCTGCGTGCGCAGATTACCCAGTGGCAGCTCAAGGGACAGCAACACGGCGCCCTGCATGCGGCGCTGGCGCTGGATGCCGAGGGCCGGATCCTGCACTGCCGGGAAGATATCGGGCGCCACAATGCCCTCGACAAGCTGATCGGCCTGCTGCTGCGCCGGCACAGTGCGTGCGACACCCTGGTGGTGACCAGCCGCTGCGGCAGCGAGCTGGTGCAAAAAGCCGCCCGTTTCGGTGCCCGTCACCTCATCTGTCTGGCATCGCCCAGCCAGCTGGCGGTCAGGCTGGCCCTCAAATACAACCTCAACGTCGTTCATATTCCCAAGTTTGATGCCCCGGTCAGCTACTCCAGCTATCGCCCGGCGGATCCCATCGGAGAGTGCCATGAGTCATATTGAAAAGCCCGCCAAAGCCGGCGGTTTTTCGTCCCTGCAATCCACCATGAAACAGGTGCTGCGCAGCCAGAAGACCCGTCAGAACATCAAGAACCTGCTGCGGGTCAACCAGACCGACGGCTTCGACTGCCCGGGCTGCGCCTGGGGTGACAACGACCACGGCACCTTCCAGTTCTGCGAGAACGGCGCCAAGGCGGTGGCCTGGGAATCCACCGGCAAGACGGTGGGGGCCGAGTTTTTCGCGGCCCACTCGGTGCGCCAGCTGGCCACCCAGAGCGACTACTGGCTCGAGTATCAGGGGCGGCTGACCGAGCCGATGCGCTACAACCCTGCGACCGATCACTACGAGCCGGTAAGCTGGGACGATGCCTTCGCCCTGATTGCCGACACCCTCAAGGGGCTTGCCAGCCCGGACGAGGTGGAGTTCTACACCTCGGGTCGAGCCAGCAACGAGGCCTCCTATCTTTATCAGCTGTTTGGCCGCCTGTTTGGCACCAACAACTTCCCCGACTGCTCCAACATGTGCCACGAGGCGAGCGGGGTGGCGCTGATCCAGTCGGTCGGCATCGGCAAAGGCACTGTTGTGCTGGATGACTTTGACCTGGCCGATGCGGTGTTCGTCTATGGCCAGAATCCGGGTACCAACCATCCGCGCATGATGAATGCCCTGCGCCAGGCGGCGCGTGGCGGCTGCAAGATCGTCAGCTTCAACAACTTGAAAGAGGTGGCGCTGGAGCGCTTCGCCAGCCCGCAGAGCCCGCTCGAACTGCTGACCCCGGCGGCCACCACCATCAGCCACCAGTACCTGACGCCGAAACTGGGGGGCGACATGGCCGCCATGCGTGGCATGGCCAAGTACATCCTGGAAGAGGCGCCAGAGGCGGTGGATCGCGACTTCATCGCCCGCCACACCCGCCACTTTGCCGAGTACGAGGCACAGGTACGGGCCACCGACTGGGCGGCGATCGAGCAGCAGTCCGGCCTGACCCGCGCCGAGATCGTGCAGGCCGCCCGGGTCTTTGCCGCCAGCCAGCGCATCATCAGTTGCTGGGCCATGGGGGTGACCCAGCACCTGCACTCGGTCGATACCATCCGCGAAATCGTCAACCTGCACTTGATGCGCGGCCAGATTGGCAAGCCGGGAGCAGGCCTCTGTCCGGTAAGGGGCCACAGCAACGTGCAGGGCAATCGCACCATGGGGATCAACGAAAAGCCCACCGCTGCCTTCATCGACCGGCTCGAGCGTCACCTGCAGGTGAGTCTGCCGCGGGCCGCAGGTCACAACGTGTACGAGGCGCTCAAGGCGCTGCATGAGGGCAAGAGCAAGGTGCTCATCTGCCTGGGTGGCAACCTGGCGGCAGCGGCGCCCGATACCGACTTCACCTACGGGGCGATGAAAAAGGCCGAGCTCAACGTGCAGATCAGCACCAAGCTCAACCGCAGCCATCTGCAGGTGGGCAAGGCGGCGTTGATCCTGCCCTGTCTCGGTCGCACCGAGCTCGATATCCAACACAGCGGCAACCAGAAGATCACGGTGGAGGACACCTTCAGCATGGTGCACGCCTCGACCGGCGCAGCCGAGCCGGTGTCGCCGCTCTGCCTCTCCGAAACCGACATAGTCGCGCGGATGGCTCATGCCACCGTGGGCAGCGAGCGAGTCGACTGGCTGACCCTGCGCGATGACTATGCTCGTATCCGTGATCTTATCGAACAGACCATCGCCGGTTTTGCCGATTTCAATGCCCGCATCCAGCAGCCGTGCGGTTTTCATCTGGATAACTCCGCCGCCAAGCTGGTGTGGAACACCGCCAGCGGCCAGGCCGAGTTTCGTGCCAGCACCCTGCCGCACTCTGTGTTGCCGGAGTGTACCCGTCATGCCGAGCAGATGAGCGATCAGCCGGTGTTGCTGCTGCAGAGCCTGCGCTCCCACGATCAGTACAACACCACCATCTATGGCATGGATGACCGTTATCGCGGCATCAAGGGCCAGCGCAACGTGGTGTTCATGAACGAGGGGGATGCTCGCCAGCTTGGCTTTGCCGAAGGGGACAGGGTCGACATGGCGGCCATCTGCAACGACGGGCGCGAGCGCAGCGTGACCGGTTTTGTGGTGGTGATCTACGAGATCCCGCGCGGCAACATCGCGGCCTACTACCCGGAGACCAACCCGCTGGTCCCCATTGACAGCATAGGGGCGGGCTCGTTTACCCCGACCTCCAAGTCCATCCCGGTGCTGGTGACAGCCTCCAATCGGCAGGACAATCTGTTGCTGCTATGAGCTGAGAGGTTTGCAGGCTAGCCGGTTCAAGCCGGCCAGCCCCATGCAGCAGAGCCTGGACATCCTATAAACAACAACGCCGCATAAGCTATGCGGCGTTGTTGTTTTTCAGCTCTGGTGCCGGTAACAGGAGTCGAACCTGCGACCTTCGCATTACGAATGCGCTGCTCTACCAACTGAGCTATACCGGCGTGCCACTAGATTCCTGAAAACCCGGGGGCAAGTCAATGAGCTGTACTCGGTTTTATGAGTGAGCTCATGGAGTTACGGTCAAGGTCAGAGGTCGGTGAACTCCGGAATATGGGCACGGCCGCGGCTTTCGAGAAAATCGAGCAGGGCGCGGGGGGAGCGCGCCAGGATCCGCTCTTCGGGGAAGCCGGCCTCGGTCACCAGCCGGTGGCAGTGCTCGAAATCCCCGAGGCTGAAGGCCACGTGGGAGTCGGAGCCGAAGGTGAGGTAGGCCCCCATGTCCCGCGCCGCCTCGACGATGGCGCGGCAGTTGCCTTCACTGCCCGGGCGGGAGTGGCTGAAGGAGGAGTTGTTGAGCTCCAGCGCTACCCGATACTCTGCCGCCGCCTTGACCACCGCCTGGATATCGATGGGGAAGGCGGGATTGCCGGGGTGGCTTATCATGTCGACCCGGCCGCTCTTAATGGCGTTGATCATGGCCTGGGTGTGGGTGGCCTGGTCGCAGGGGGGGAACACCGGTTCGTGAAAGCCCGCCATGATCATGTCGAGCCGCGACTCGTAGCGCTCGGGGAAGTCGATCTCGCCATCGATGTTCTTGATGTTGGCTTCGATGCCGCGCAGGATGCCGACCCCGTCGACCACCCGTGGCAACACGTGCAGGTTGACGAAGTGCCAGAAGTGGGGGGCATCGGCCATGTCGGGGCCATGATCCGTGGTGGCGAACAGCTTGATCCCCTTTGCCTTGGCGATGGGCAGGTAGTCGTGAATGGTGCTGTAGGCGTGGGTGCTGGCGACGGTGTGGGTGTGGGTATCGACCGTGTACTTCATCTTATCTCCCCCTCTGGCGTGAGGGGCCAGCATAGCAAAGGCGGCGGGTCGAGACCATGTGGTGGCTTGTCATACTTTGTCACAAATTGAGGGCTGGTTGACAAAGTTTGAACACGCTTGGCAGCCATGATGGGTGTATCGATGAAAGCCTGAACTCGCATCGATGGGTTGGATCAGGATGGTGCAACCTCATTTCCCCGCCGTCGCGCCCTGCGACGGTTTTTTTTGCCCGTTTGCCAAGGTTCTGGATAGCAGCAGGGTAAAAAAATGCCCAACTAGCATGGAGCAGGTTGGGCGAGACTTAATGTTTAATTGCAGTGGCATAGATATAGAGTCCGATTCGTCCGTGAAGTTCCCGCCTTGTTCCCCATTTTCACGAAAAACATTTCACTAACACATGTTCACATTCTCTTGACACAAAAGGTTGTGAAACGTACTTTTTAAACATTCGTTTAAGTGAGGTGTCCTGTGAGTAAAATCGATACCAAAAACCGCATTCTCGATGCCGCCGAGGTGTTGTTTGCCGAACGGGGGTTCGCCGATACCTCTTTGCGTCTGATCACCAGCGAGGCCGATGTCAATCTGGCCTCGGTGAACTATCACTTCGGTTCCAAGAAGGAGCTGATCCAGGCGGTGCTCGATCGCTATCTGAGCCTGTTCATGCCTGAGCTGGATGCACGCCTGCATACCCTGATGGCGCAGGAGCAGCTGACCCTGCTGCAGGTGTTCGAGAGTTTCGTCGACCCGCTGATGAAGCTGGTGGCGGTGCGCACCAACGGCCCGGCCATCTTCATGCAGCTGCTGGGACGCGGCTACATCGACAGCCAGGGCCACCTGCGCCGCTTCATCACCGCCCACTACGGCCCCATTTTGCAGCGGATCACCCAGGCCATCTCCAAGGCCAACCCTGAGTTGTCGCCGGCGGATCTGTTCTGGCGGCTGCACTTCACCCTGGGCACCGTCGTGTTCACCATGGCTTCGGCCGATGCGCTGCGCGACATCGCCCAGGCCGATTTCGACCAGCAGCTCGATGTGGAGGGGCTGGTACGCAACGTCATTCCTTATCTGGCGTCCGGTGTCGGGGCGCCCGTGGAGTCGACCAGGCTCTCCCTGGCCGTGTAACAACCAACAATAAATCAACGGAAACAGTGAAATAGAAGGAACTTGAGTATGATCACATTGCTTATCCTGCTGGTGCTGGCGATAGCCGTCGTGCTCGGCGTGCCCTCCATCCGTAAAAAGGTGGTCACCCGCCCGGTGTTCGGCATCTTCAAGAAGATACTGCCGCCCTTGTCTGCCACCGAGCGGGAGGCCATGGAAGCTGGCTCCGTCTGGTGGGATGGCGAGTTGTTTCGCGGCAACCCCGACTGGAAAAAACTGCACGGCTACGGCAAGGCCGAGCTGACCGCCGAGGAGCAGGCCTTCATCGACAACCAGGTCGAGACCCTGCTCGCCATGGTCGACGACTTCAAGATCGTCAACGAAACCAAAGATCTGCCGGAGCTGGTCTGGGACTATCTGAAGAAGGAAGGCTTCTTCTCCCTGATCATCCCGAAATCCTACGGCGGCCGTGAATTCTCCGCGATCGCCAACTCCACCATCGTTACCCGCATTGCCACCAAGAGCCTGAGCGTGGCGGTTACCGTCATGGTGCCGAACTCCCTCGGCCCGGGCGAGCTGCTGATGCACTACGGCACCCAGGCCCAGAAGGACTTCTGGCTGCCGGGGCTGGCCAACGGCAAGGAAGTGCCTTGTTTCGCCCTGACCGGGCCGGAAGCGGGCTCCGACGCTGGCGCCATCCCGGACAAGGGGATCGTCTGCAAGGGGATGCACAAGGGTGAAGAGGTGCTGGGTATTCGCCTCAACTGGAACAAGCGCTACATCACCCTGGCGCCGCGCGCCACCGTGCTGGGGCTGGCGTTCAAGCTCTATGACCCGGAAAAACTGCTGGGTGACAAGGAAGAGCTGGGCATCACCTGCGCCCTCATCCCCACCAGTCACCCCGGCGTGCGCGTCGGCGATCGCCACTACCCCATGGGGCTGGCGTTCCTGAACGGCCCGACCTTCGGCAAGGATGTATTCATTCCGCTCGACTGGATCATCGGTGGCCCGGATTACGCCGGTCGCGGCTGGCGCATGCTGGTGGAGTGCCTCTCCGCCGGGCGCGGCATCTCGCTGCCTGCCCTTGGCACCGCCTGTGGTCACATGGCGAGCCGCACCGTCGGCGCCTACTCCTACGTGCGCAAACAGTTCGGCATGTCCATCGGCAAGTTTGAAGGGGTGCAGGAAGCGCTGGCCCGCATCGGCGGCCTCACCTATCAGCTGGAAGGGGCCCGTCGCATGACTGCAGGTTCCCTGGACTTGGGTCAGGCTCCGGCCATCGTCACCGCGATTTCCAAGTACCACATGACCGAGATGGCGCGCCAGATCATGGATGACTCCATGGATATCCATGCCGGCCGTGCCATCCAGCTGGGCCCGAAAAACTACACCGGCTACGCCTACATGGGCATTCCGGTGGCGATCACGGTGGAAGGGGCCAACATCCTGACCCGCAACCTGATGATCTTTGGGCAAGGGGCCACCCGCTGCCACCCGTACGTGTTTGCCGAGCTGGAAGCGGCGGCCGATACCGATGTGGAGCGCGGTCTCGAGAAGTTTGACGCCCTGCTGATGAAGCACATCGCCTTCGGCGCCGGCAACTTCTTCGGTTCCCTGTTCCAGGGGCTGACCCTGGGCCAGTTCAACAGTGCCCCGGTGGCCGGTGAAACCGCCCGCTACTACAAGCAGCTCTCTCGCATGAGTAAGGGGCTAGCGCTGTGCGCCGACGTCTCCATGCTGATGCTGGGTGGCGACCTCAAGCGCAAGGAGATGATCTCCGCCCGTCTGGGTGACGTGCTGAGCCACCTCTATCTGGCCTCCGCCACCCTCAAGCATTACGAGGATCAGGGCCGTATGGTCTCCGATCTGCCGTTCGTGCAGTACGCGGTGGAGCGCAACCTCTACCTGATTGGCAAGGCGTTCGAGGGCTTCTTCCAGAACTTCCCGAACAAGGTGGTGGGCGCCGTGCTCAAGCGGGTGGTGTTCCCGTTCGGCGTGGGTTACAAGATGCCGGCCGACGATCGCTGCCATGCCATCTGCCTGGCCATGATGAAGCCGGGTGAGTTCCGCGACCGTCTGACCGCGCTCTGCTATGTGGGCAAGGACGAGGCGGACCCGGTCGGCCTGATGGAGCGCGCCTTCCAGGCCATGGTCGCAGTGCAGCCTTACGAGAAGAAACTGGTGCAGGCCCAGAAAGAGGGCAAGCTGCCCCGCAAACTGGCCCTGCCGGAGCTGGTTGCCGCTGCTCTGTCTCAATCCATCCTGAGCAAGGACGAGGCGGACAAGCTGCTGGCCGCCGATGCCCTGCGCTACGAAGCCATTCAGGTAGACAACTTCGCCCCGGGCGAGCTGGAGGGGTTATCCCAGCAAAATCCGGTGGTGCACGCCGCCTGAGAGTGCACTCGCTCCTGAATCTGAAACCGGCCGATATGGCCGGTTTTTTTGTTTGTTAACCATGCATTTACAACCTCGATTAATTCCAGTTTAATGCAATGGCCCCCCACCCTTGGGGCAGGAAGCAAGGCCAGCGGAATGGCCGACAACAACAAACTCAGGAAGAGTGAATGAACCTCGCCAAAACGGCGATCGAACGTCCCATCTGGGTGGCGGTCTCGATCGTGCTGATTTTTCTGCTGGGCCTGCTCAGCATCCGGGGGCTGCCGATCCAGCTGTTTCCCGACATCGATCGCCCGCACCTCAACATCTCGGTGGACTGGCGCTCGGCCTCACCCCAGGAGATGGAGTCGGAGATAACCGACCCCATCGAGCAGGAGATGCAGGGGGTGCAGGGGCTCAAGAATCTCACCAGCAACAGCTTCCCCGGCTTCACCGAGATCGATCTGGAGTTTGCCCTCGGCACCGACATGCAGCGGGCCCAGCTCGACGTCATCTCCCGCCTGAACCGGGTCTCCGGCCTGCCGGACAAGATTGGCGGTCCCTACGTCAACAACTACAGCAGCAACGACACCCTCACCTTCTTCTTTATCCAGCAGCTGCCCGGCGCCAAGGGGCCGATCGACGATCACCAGGCGTTGATCGAGGCGCGGATAAAACCCGAGCTGGAGCGGATCCCCGGGGTGTCGACGGTCGACATCCAGGGGATCAACGAGCGCCAGATCCAGATCCGCTTCGACCCCTACCGCGCCGCCGAGCTGGGGGTGGAGATCCCGGTGCTGGCCAGCCGGGCCAGCACCGGCTGGGATGTCTCCGCCGGCACCCTCGACATCGGCCGCTGGGAGTACAAGCTGCGCTTTGCCGGCCGCTACGACGTGGCGACCCTGGGAGACAAGGTGGTGGACTGGCGCGACGGCCTGCCCATCTATCTGCGGGACGTGGCGGAGATCCAGCTGGCCCTGGAGGAGAATCCGGTGCTGCGCATCCAGAACGGCAACACCGCCATCGCGGCGCAGATCTTCAAGGAGAGCGGGGCCAACGCCCTGGCGGCGCTGGAGGCGATCAAGCTCAAGGTGGGCGAGCTCAACCGCGAGGTGCTGGAGCCGGTCGGCCTGCACATGGAGCAGTCGTTCGACGCCTCTCTCTACATCAACCGGGCGGTGAGCATGGTGACCGCCAACCTGGGGCTCGGCGTGCTGCTCTCCTGCGCCATCCTCTGGGTCTTTCTGCGCCGGCTCAAGGCGACCCTGATGATCGCGATCGCCATCCCCATCAGCATCATGCTCACCTTCTGTCTGCTCAAGGTACTGGGGCGCACCCTCAACGTCATCTCGCTGGCGGGCATCGCCTTTGCGGTCGGCATGGTGCTCGATGCCGCCATCGTGGTGCTGGAGAGCATCTACCGGCGCCACGAGCGAGGGGATCTGAGCAAAGGGGAGGCGGCGCTGGAAGGTGCCAGTCGGGTGTGGACCGCCCTGGTGGCCTCCACCCTGACCACGGTCGCCATCTTCCTGCCGGTGCTGCTGCTCAACGACGTCGAGGGGCAGCTGTTTGCTGACCTTGCGCTCACCATCGCCTGCGCGGTGACCGTCTCCATGCTGGTGGCGGTGACCGTGCTGCCGGCGGTGGCGGCGCGCTGGATGGGGCGCGAGCGGCTGACTGATCCCTATGAGAGGCTGTGGCAGGGCACCACCCGCCACGTGATCCGCTGGACAGCGACGCCCCGTCGGCGCTGGACCGTCATCACCCTGATGATGAGCCTGCCGGCGCTGGCGACCTGGGCCCTGCTGCCGAAGATGGACTACCTGCCGGACGTGAAGCGCGACGCGGTGGATGTCTGGATGAACTTCACTCCGGGCTTCAACCTCAAGGCCCAGCGCGAGGAGGTGATCGACACGCTCATCGCCAGACTGGATCCCTATATGAAGGGGGAACAGGAGCCGGCCCTCAAGAACTACTACATATTGCGCTACCCGGGTGGCGCCCAGATCGGGGTGCGGCCGAAAGAGGAGGACCAGATCAAGGTGCTGGAGCAGCTGCTGATGAAGCAGTTGCTGGTGGGCATCCCAGATACCCAGGTGTTTGGCGGTCAGGGGTCGCTGTTCGGCGGCTTTGACAGCGAGAACGGCATCTCCCTGTTGCTGCAGGGGGGCGATCTGGTCGAGCTCTACCGGGCGGCGCGGGCCGCCATGGCCATCGTCAAACAGGATCTGCCAGGGGCCCAGGTCAGGCCGCAGCCGGATCTCGATTTCACCGCCCCCGAGCTGCGGCTGGTGCCGCAAGACAGGCGTCTCGCCGAGGTGGGCTGGGATCGCACGCCCATGCCCGCCATCATCCAGACCTTCGGCGACGGGCTGCGGGTCGGCGAGTATTTCGACGGGGAGGAGCGGCTCGACATCATGCTGATGGGGCAGACCTCCGCCAACCCGGACGAGCTCAAGGCGGTGCCGCTGGCGACCCCGTCCGGGCGCATCGTACCGCTCGGCGAGCTGCTGCGGGTGGAGCACGACATGGGGCCGGCCAGCATCTTTCGGGCTGATGGGCGGCGCAGCATCAGCCTGCAGATCTCGCCCCCGGCGGGGATGAGCATGGAGCAGGTGCTGGACACCCTGCAGAGCAAGAGTTTTGCTGCCATCCGGCCGCTGCTGCCCGCCGGCGGCGAGCTGCGGGTCTCCGGCAATGCCGACAGTCTGCAGCAGGCGCTGGGCAACCTGGGGGCCATCTTCCTGTTTGCGGTGATGATCCTGCTCATCCTGTTGTGGGGGGTCTTTGCCTCCCTCAAGGATGCGGTGCTGGTGCTGCTCACCCTGCCGCTCGCCACCGTCGGCGGTGTGTTGGCGCTCTACCTGAGCGGCCTGCTGGTGCCGCTGCCGATGGATCTGCTGACCATCATCGGCTTCGTCATCCTGCTGGGGCTGGTGGTCAACAACGCCATCCTGCTGGTGCACCAGACCCGCACGGCGGAGCGGGAGGGGATGAGCCGCCAGCAGGCGGTGGCCGATGCCCTGCAAAGCCGGATGCGGCCCATCGCCATGACCAGCCTCACCAGCATCTTCGGCATGCTGCCGCTGATGCTGAGCCCGAGCGAGGGCAGCGAAATCTACCGGGGACTGGCCACCGTCATCGTTGGCGGCATGAGTTGCAGCACCCTGTTTACCCTGGTCCTGCTGCCCGCCTTCCTGCGGCTGGGTGAGCGGGTCGACGTGCCGCAGGCCATTCGGCAGCGGGCCTGAGCAAGGAGCTCATCGATGACACACGGTTTTACAAGGATGGTTGTGGGCGCGGCGCTGCTGGCGGGGGGCGTGTTCCCCGCGCTGGCACAGGGCAAGATGGTGACCCTGGCGGACGTGACCCGGGGGGAGGCGGCGGCCAGCATCTGGGTCAGCGGCACGGTGGCGAGCCGCCAGCAGGCGGCGCTCAGCGCCGAGGTGAGCGGCCGGGTGGAGTGGATCGCCGAGTTCGGCAGCCGGGTCAGCAAGGGGGATGAGCTGCTGCGCCTCGACAGCGCGGCGCTGCGGCTCTCGCTGGAGCAGGCCCAGGCCGAGCAGGCCAAGTGGGAGAGCAACGTGCGCTTTGCACGCGCCGAATTTGGCCGGCTGGCGACCCTACACCGCCAGAAGAGCGCCTCCCAGAGCCAGTACGACAAGGCGCGCTACGACGTGGAGCAGGCTGAACTGGCCGAGCGGTTGGCGCGGGTGCAGGTACGCCAGATTGAGGAGCAGCTGCGCAGAAGCCACATCTTCGCGCCGTTCGACGGGGTGGTGAACAATCACTTTATCCAGCCGGGGGAGCATGTGGATGCCGGCGAGCAGGCGCTGGAGCTGGTCAACCCCGATCAGCCCGACATCCGCCTGCAGGCCCCCATCGTCTGGGCCGGCCAGCTGGCGCCCCAGACCCGGCTGCGGGTGGAAGGGGATCAGCTCAGTGGCCACGGGGTCTACTACCAGCGGGCGGCCAGCGCCGATCCCAAGTCGCGCCTCATCGAACTGCGCCTCAAGCCGGAGGGGGGTCGCTTCATCATCGGCTCGCCGGTGCGGGTGGCGCTGCCGCTGGCGGAGCAGCAGACCATGCTGCTGCCGCGCGATGCCCTGGTGCTCAACACCGAGGGGAGCGTGGTCTATCAGGTGGAGCAGCACGGCGAAGAGCTCAAGGTGAACCGGGTGCCGGTGACCGTGCTGTTCGGCGACAGTCGGCAGGTGGCGGTGAGCGGGGCGCTCAAGCAGGGTGACAGGGTGGTGGTGCGCGGCGCCGGCAGCCTGCAGGACGGCGACAAGGTGGAGCTGTTTCGCGGCTGATCCAGCTTGGTCACCATGAAAAACGGCTCCCGCGGGAGCCGTTTTTGTTGCAGACAGGAGGGGCGATTACTCGACCATCATCACCTTGCAGGTGTTGGTGCTGCCGACGGTTTCCATCTTGTCGCCGTGGGTGAGCAACACCATGTCGCCGCTTTGCAGCAGCCCCTTGGCCTTGAGCACGTCCAGCGCGTCGCGGCACACTTCGTAGACCGGCTTGGTCTCGTCGCCGTCAAACAGCACCGGAGTGACGCCACGGTAGAGGTTGGTCCAGGCCAGGGTCTTGTTGTGCGGCGACAGGGCGAAGATCGGCAGGCCGGAGCTGATGCGGGACATCAGCAGCGGGGTGGTGCCCGACTCGGTCAGCGCCACGATTGCCTTGACCCCTTCCAGGTGGTTGGCCGCATACATGGTGGACATGGCGACCGCCTCTTCCACCGAGGTGAAGGTATAGCTCATGCGGTGGTTGGAGACGTTCAGGCTCGGGTGCTTCTCGGCGCCCACGCAGACGCTGGCCATGGAGGTAACGGTCTCGATGGGGAACTGGCCGGCGGCGGTCTCGGCGGAGAGCATCACAGCATCGGTCCCGTCCAGCACGGCGTTGGCCACGTCCATCACTTCGGCACGGGTCGGCAGCGGCGCGTTGATCATCGACTCCATCATCTGGGTCGCGGTGATGACCACCCGGTTCAGGCGACGGGAGTGGCGAATGAGCTTCTTCTGCACGCCGACCAGCTCGGGATCGCCGATTTCGACGCCAAGGTCACCACGGGCCACCATGACGGCATCGGAGCCGAGGATGATGTCTTCCATCGCCTCGTCGGTGGCGACGGTTTCGGCGCGCTCGACCTTGGCCACGATCTTGGCGTTGGAGCCGGCTTCGCGGGCCAGCTCGCGGGCGTAGCGCAGGTCATCGCCGCAACGGGGGAAGGAGACGGCCAGGTAGTCCACGTTCATGCGGGCGGCGGTCTTGATGTCTTCCTTGTCCTTCTCGGTCAGGGCCGGGGCGGAGAGGCCGCCACCCTTCTTGTTGATGCCCTTGTTGTTGGAGAGCGGACCGGCCACGGTGACCGTGGTGTGGATGCGGGTGCCTTCGACCTGCTCCACTTTCAGTTGCACGCGGCCGTCGTCCAGCAGCAGGATGTCGCCGGGCACCACGTCATTGGGCAGGCTCTTGTAGTCGATGCCGACCTGCTCCTGGCAGCCTTCACCCTTGCCGAGGGCGGCGTCGAGGATGAACTTGTCGCCGATGGCCAGATAGATCTTGCCGTCCTTGAAGGTGGAAACGCGGATCTTGGGGCCCTGCAGGTCGCCCATGATGGCGACGTGACGGCCCAGCTTGGCGGCGATGTCACGCACCTGGTTGGCGCGCAGGATGTGGTCTTCAGCAGTGCCGTGGGAGAAGTTCATCCGCACCATGTCGGCACCGGCACGGATGATCCCCTCGAGGATCCCTTCGCGATCGGTGGCCGGACCGAGTGTGGTTACAATCTTTGTACGTCTTGGCATGAAAGACTCCAGTTTTGAAGTTGATATGACTTGAGATACTGCCCCGTCAAGCGCATGACCCATTGCACCCGCTTGCAAGCCATCTGGGTGGCTTTTGTTACTAAATTACAATACTACACCAAGGAAGGTGGCAGAGACAGCCGGGGGCCGGGGCCCCCGTTGTTCACGAAGAGTGGGGTGTATCAAAGCGGGATTCGCGCAAACCTTCTTTGACTTTCTTCAGGTTTTCGCGAAATTTCATGCCGCGGCGCAGGGTGAAACCGGTTGCCAGCACGTCCACCAGGGCGAGCTGGGCGATGCGCGAAGCCATCGGCATGTAGACATCGGTGTCTTCCGGCACGTCCATGGAGAGCACCAGGTTGCACTCGCGCGCCAGCGGGGAGTCCTTGGCGGTCATGCCGATGACGGTTGCGTCGTTTTCACGGGCCAGCGCGGCAATCTCCACCAGCGCCTTGGTGCGGCCGGTGTGGGAGATGAGCACCACCACGTCCCCTTCGCTGCTGTTGATGCAGCTCATGCGCATCATGACGATGTCGTCGAAGCTCACCACCGGGATGTTGAAGCGGAAGAACTTGTTCTGGGCATCGCGGGCGACGGCGGAGGAGGCCCCAAGGCCGAAGAAGCTGATCTTCTTGGACTGGGTCAGGATGTCGACGCAGCGATTGATGGCCGAGATGTCCAGGCTATTCTTGGCGGCATCGAGGCAGGCCATGGTGGATTCGAAGATCTTGGCGGTATAGGTATCGGGCCCGTCTTCTGCCTCCACGTGGCGGTTCACATAGGGCGTGCCGTTGGCCAGGCTCTGGGCCAGATGCAGTTTGAAATCGGGAAAGCCCTTGGTATCGAGCCGGCGACAGAAACGGTTGACGGTCGGTTCACTGACGTCAGCCATCTTGGCGAGGGTGGCGATACTGGAGTGGATGGCCGTCTGTGGGGAGGCCAGGATGACCTCGGCGACTTTACGCTCTGATTTACTGAAACTTTCCAAATTATTAGTAATTTTATCAAGGGTATTCATCATCACCACCAGGCGTTTTTGTAATTTAGCTTCAGTGTCTTTGCACTAAATTCATGGCTAAGCAGGTTTCCAATCAACTTGATGACTATACAAGACAAGCTCTTATCGAAACTAATCTCGGCCCTGCAAAGTATGACTCATGTCTAATTATTTCGTTGTTTTGGTTACAAACTTCCAGTCATTCCGTGAAAGCGCTTACAAATGTTGCAAAGCAACAACACTGTGAGCGGGCGCACAGTTGCACCCATCAAACGCGCCGCAAGGGGAGGGGCTCGGGTAGAATTGGCACCAAATAATAAGTGCGGGACGGTAACGGCCGCCCCGACCCCAGTAACGAAGGAGTTGTTTTATGCAGCATACCCATGCGCTGGTCGGCGACGTAGGCGGCACCAATGCCCGGTTGGCCCTGTGCGAGCTGGCAACCGGCACCATTTCCCAGGCCAAGACCTATTCCGGGCTGGCCCATCCCACTCTCGAAGCCGTGGTTCGCCTCTATCTGGATGAGCACAAGGTGCAGGTGGGTGAAGCCTGCATCGCCATCGCCTGCCCCATCAACGGCGACTGGGTCGCCATGACCAACCACAGCTGGGAGTTCTCTATCAGCGAGATGCAGGCCAATCTGGGGCTGACCCGGCTGCAGGTGATCAACGATTTTACCGCCGTCTCCATGGCGGTGCCCGTGCTGGGGGAAAGCGATCGCATCCAGCTGGGTGGCGCGGCCCCCGTGGCCGGCAAGCCCATCGCCATCTACGGGGCCGGCACCGGTCTTGGCGTCGCCCACCTGGTGCAGGCGGGTGAGCAGTGGCTGAGCCTGCCGGGCGAAGGCGGTCACGTGGACTTTGCCGCCAACAGCGAAGAGGAGGATGCGGTGCTGCAGGTGATGCGCGCCGAGCTGGGTCACGTCTCGGCCGAGCGGCTGCTCTCCGGCCCCGGCCTGGTCAACATCTACCGTGGTCTGGTGAAATCCGACGGCCGCGAGCCGCAGGCGTTCGAACCCAAGGACATCACCGAGCGCGCGCTGGCGGGCGAGTGCCTGGACTGCCGCCGTACCTTGAGCCTGTTCTGCGTGCTGATGGGTCGCTTTGCCGGCAACCTGGCGCTCAACATGGGCACCTTCGGCGGCGTCTACATCGCCGGTGGCATAGTGCCGCGCTTCCAGGAGTTTTTCATCGGCTCGGGTTTTCGGGTGGCCTTCGAAGACAAGGGGCGTTTCAAATCCTATCTCAAGGATATTCCCGTCTTCCTCATCACCCATGAAGGGCCGGGCCTGCTCGGTGCCGGTGCCTATCTGCGCCAGTCGCTGGGCATCAAGTTGTAAGCAACGACAGGGCGGGTGACGCAATGGCCATGGTTCAGCCTTGATTCAGTGACCATGGCGTAGAGTGTCCCTACGTACTCAAGAAGAGAGGGCGCCATAAGGAATTGGGACTTCTCTTCATCCGCTGGGTGCGTTTGTCACCTGACAAGCCTGAACTGTTTCACCGGCCCTTGCGGCCGGTTTTTTTATGCCCGCCATTTACTGCCGGCCTGTTTTGCTGGCGATGGCATCAGCCGGGTCTGTGTGAGGTGGCGGGGCCACAATGCAGTGCGCCTGCCGGTTGGCAGGCGCACTGGGTGGGCAGAGATGGCCTCAGGGCAGGTCGAGGGTGAAGCGAGCGCCGCCGAGCGGGGACTCGTCCACCATGATCTGGCCGCCGTAGCTGTGCACGATTTCGGTGACCACCGCCAGCCCGATCCCCTGACCGGGGGAGCTGTCGGCGCGCCCCCCGCGCTGGAAGATCTGCTGTGACTTGCCCGGGTCGATGCCAGGGCCGTCGTCCTCGATCTCGATCCGCAGCCGGTCGAGCCGGCGGCTCACCGTCACCTTGATCTCGCTGATGGCGAACTTGAAGGCGTTGTCGAGCAGGTTGCCCATCAGCTCCATCAGGTCCCCCTGTTCGCCGGCGAAGAAGACGTCGTCGTCGAACTTGAAGCGGGTCTGCAGCTTCTTGTGGCGATAGACCTTGGCGAGGCTGGCCAGCAGCTTCTCGATGAGCGGCACCGGCTCGGTCCCCTTGCTGGCGAGGCGCTTGCGGCCGGTGACGGCGCGGCGCAGCTGGTACTGGATGATCTGATCCATGGTCAGGATCTGCTCATTGATGTTGTCGTGAATGTCGCGCCCGAGCTTGACCTCCTGCGCCGTCATCTGGATCAGCGCCAGCCGGGTTTTCAGACTGTGGGCCAGGTCGTTGAGGGCATGCTGGTAGCGCTGGGTCTGCTGGCGCTCGTTCTCCAGCAGCTGGTTGACCGACTCGGTCAGCGGCGTCAGCTCCCGCTCATAGTCGTTGGAGAGCGCCTCCCGCTTACCGGCCCGGATCTCGTCGATCTGGCGCGCCATGGTGCGCAGGGAGCCCAGGCTCCAGAAGCTGGTGAGCAGCAGCAGAGCGCCGAGCAGGGCGTAGGCGAGCAGGGCCTGGCGGATGCACTGGTAGAGGTAGTCGCGGGTCTGCAGCAGGTAGCGCTTGGCGGAATCGACCATCACCACGTAATAGGTGGTGGGGCCGTCACCGTGGTTGCGCAAGAAGCGCAGGCTGTAGATGAAGTAGCTCTCGCCATTCTTGATGGTGAGGCGCTTGAAGAAGTAGTCCTGATCCAGCCCGCCCAGGTACTTCATCAGATCGTCGCAGATGGAGTCCTTGACCTGGATCACCTCCGGCATGTGCAGGCTGGACCAGCTCAGCTGGCCATCGGCCCGGCAGATCAGGGTGTCCAGGTTGGGGTCGATGGCATCCGGAGTGAGCCGGCCCAGATCCGTGCTGGCCTGGGCGTCCGGCATCTTGGAGGAGAACAGCTTGGAGAGGTTCTCCTGCATGCGGGTGCTGGCCTTCTGGGCCTGCTCATCGGTGTGGCCCAGATAGAGGATGTAGACCGAGAAGGACATGATGAGCGCGATGACCAGCATGGCGCTCAGCATCAGCTTGATGTGCAGCGAGCGGCGGATGAAGCGCATGGGGCGCGGCAGACGAAAACCCATCAGCTGCACGACAGATTGAAGATGTAGCCCTGGCGGCGGATGGTGGAGATGGGCTGGATGAGCCCCTCCGGATCCAGCTTCTTGCGCAGCCGGCTCACCATCACCTCTATGGTGTTGGGGTCCCCCTCGCCGTCGCCGTAGAGCTGATCCAGCAGCTGCTGCTTGGAGACCACCTGGCGGGCGTTGCGCATCAGGTATTCGAGGATCAGGTACTCAAAGCTGGTGAGCACCACCGGTGTTCCGGCGATGGTCAGCTCCTTGCGGGAGAGATCCAGCTCGTAGTCGCCAGCCTTGACCCTGGGAGAGATGAAACCGGCGCTGCGGCGCACCAGGGCGTTGAGGCGGGCCAGCAGCTCGTCCTTCTGGAACGGCTTGACCAGGTAGTCATCCGCCCCCGCTTCCAGCCCCTCTACTTTGTCCTGCCAGTTGCCACGGGCGGTCAATACGATGATGGGGAAGGGGATCTGCTGCTCGCGCAACTGGCGGATGAGCTGCAGACCGTCCATGTCCGGCAGGCCCAGATCGATGATGGCCACGTCGATGGGGTAGTCAGCGGCGTAATGGAGCGCCACCTGGGCGCTCTCGGTGCTGTGGACCTGATTCTGGGCTTCGGTCAGCAGGGTGGTGAGGTGGTGATTGAGCAGCTTGTCGTCTTCGACCAACAAAATTTTCATAAGGTGCGCGATCATGGGGATCCAGGCTGTCAATTAGAGGGCTTATGACGGGGAGAGTCAATCCGGATCCTAACAGCCCCGCCTGTATCGGGACTGAATCAGCCCGCCATTGGTTATATGCCTCCAGACCATGCGCAGACGCTTCGAGCAATCATGGTTGAACACTTTTTTTCCTTGCATTGCACCAACAAAAAAGCCAGTCAGGGGCTGACTGGCTTTTTATTGGCGCTTATCGGGGATCAGTCGATGAGACTGGCCCACAGGTCGTACTCGTCCGCTTCGTCGATGCGGACCTTGACCATGTCGCCGGGCTTGAGGCCGGTTTCACCGTTCAGGTAGACCAGGCCGTCGATCTCGGGGGCATCGGCGGCGGAGCGGCCGGTGGCACCCTCTTCGTCCACCTCGTCGATCAGCACCAGCATCTCCTTGCCAACCTTGCGGGCCAGCTTGCGGATGGAGACCTGCTGTTGCAGCTCCATGAAGCGCTGGAAACGCTCTTCCTGCACTGCTTCCGGCACCGGATCCGGCAGTTCGTTGGCCTTGGCGCCCTCGACCGGGCTGTATTTGAAGCAGCCGACCCGATCCAGCTCCGCCTTGTCGATGAAGTCCAGCAGCATCTGGAACTCTTCTTCGGTCTCGCCGGGGAAGCCGACGATGAAGGTGGAGCGCAGGGTGATCTCGGGGCAGATCTCGCGCCACTTCTGGATCCGCTCCAGGGTGCGCTCGACGGTGCCCGGGCGCTTCATCAGTTTCAGGATGCGCGGGCTGGCGTGCTGCAGCGGGATGTCGAGGTAGGGAAGTACCTTGCCATCGCGCATCAGCGGGATGACGTCATCCACGTGCGGGTAGGGGTAGACGTAGTGCAGGCGCACCCACATGCCGAGCTTGGCCAGCTCTTCGCACAGGGCCACCATGCTGGTCTTGACCGGCATGCCGTCGTAGAAGCCGGTACGGTGCTTGACGTCGACGCCGTAGGCGGAGGTGTCCTGGGAGATCACCAGGATCTCCTTCACGCCGGCCTCTTTCAGGCGCTTGGCCTCGGCCAGTACCTCGCCGATGGGGCGGCTCACCAGATCCCCGCGCATGGAGGGGATGATGCAGAAGGTGCAGCGGTGGTTGCAGCCTTCGGAAATCTTCAGATAGGCGTAGTGACGGGGGGTCAGCTTGACACCCTGGGCCGGCACCAGGCTGGTGAAGGGGTTGTGGGTCGGCTTCTCCACGTATTTGTGGACGTGGCCGAGCACCTCTTCATAGGCGTGGGGGCCGGTGATCTCGAGCACCTTGGGGTGGATCTCGCGGATCTGGTTCTCTTTGGCGCCCAGGCAGCCGGTGACGATCACCTTGCCGTTTTCGGCC
Organism: Aeromonas sp. S15(2024); assembly: GCF_041402265.1. Classification (NCBI taxonomy): domain Bacteria; kingdom Pseudomonadati; phylum Pseudomonadota; class Gammaproteobacteria; order Aeromonadales; family Aeromonadaceae; genus Aeromonas; species Aeromonas sp. S15(2024). The sequence goes on from NZ_JBGLQY010000001.1 coordinate 481,984, forward strand.
AGGGCTTCGCCGATGGCTTCCAGCGACTCCTGCACCGCGCTGTCGATGAAGCCGCAGGTGTTGACCACCACCAGCTCCGCATCGTCATAGCTGGGCACCACGTCGTACCCTTCGGTACGCAGCTGGGTCAGGATGCGCTCGGAATCGACCAGGTTTTTGGGGCAACCCAAGGAGACGAATCCTACTTTGGGGGCCTGTTTTGTGTTGGACATCGCTCAATCACTCTTAGGTGGCTCTAGTTTTAGGGCGCGGATTTTACCGGAATGGCTAACCAAAAACTATACAGCCGGCACGCCGGAAGCGAACAATCTCTTTGCCCGGGCCACAATGGGCCGTCAAAGGAGAAAACCATGGTGGCAACAGGCCTTGCCGGCCGGTCAGCTGGGCCCTGATGTTTGTTGCTGACGCTTGAGTCAATTTGGCAGGAGAGTAAAAACAGGGGTCACTATACTCCCTGCAGGAATAGCAGAAGGACGTGCGGGATGGAGAGTTCATTTGGCGAAAAAGTGCAGAACGTGCACGCCACGCTCAGACAGCGGTTTGACAAGTTGAGCCGGGTTGCGGTCGCCATCTATGACCAGCAGACGGACAAGCTCAAGACCTTTGCCCACAGCACGGAGGGGGGCTCGCCGCTGTTGCAGTACGAGGTGAAGCTGAGCGAGGTGCCCTCCCTGCGCTATCTGGCCGAGCGCCAGCAACCCAGGGTGCTCGATACCCTGGGCTCGCTGCAGGGGTCCCCCGCCGAGCACAGCCGCAAGCTGCTGGCGGCCGGCTATGAGTCGAGTTACACCGAGCCGCTGCTGTTCAACAGCCGGCTGTTCGGTTTTCTGTTTTGCGATGCCAGGGAGCCCGGCTACTTCGATGCAGCCATTCGCGGTGAGCTGGCGGCTTATGCCCAGATCCTGGCAGCCATCATCGCCGTTGAGTTCTTCTCCATCCAGACCCTGAACGGGGCGCTGACCACGGCGCGGGAGTTCAGCCGCTACCGGGACGAGGAGACCGCCAACCATCTGCACCGCATGTCAGCCTATTCACGGCTCATCGCCCGCGAGGTGGCAGCCCATTACCCCCTCAACGACGAGGAGGTGGAGTTCATCCATCTCTTCTCCGAGCTGCACGACATCGGCAAGATTGCGGTGCCGGACGCCATCCTGCTCAAACCGGGCAAGCTGACCCCGGAGGAGTACGCGGTGATGAAGATCCACCCGCTCAAGGGACGGGAGATGATCGCCCTGATGATCAAGGAGTTTGGTCTGGACGGCATCCATCACACCGACATGCTCAAGAACATCATTGCCTACCATCATGAGCGTTTCGACGGCCAGGGCTACCCGGAGGGGCTGGCGGGGCAGGCGATCCCGCTGGAGGCCCGCATCGTCACGGTGGCGGATGTGTTCGACGCGCTCACCAGCGAGCGTCCCTACAAGCAGGCCTGGCCGTTCGAGACGGCCTTCGAGTACCTCAAGACCCATGCAGGCAGTCAGTTCGACCCCGTCTGTGTCGCGTCGGCGTTGCGCAGCAAGGAGGCGTTTCGCGCCATCCATCAGCAGTATCGGGATCCGGCCATAACTTGACCTCTCGTTCACGCTCTCGGTGCTAGGGTCGGCTTACCTACCGGGGTGAATGCCTGGGGGCGGGCTCTGCAATTTGATAGAGATGCTCGGAGCAAGCGCTTGCGCAGCCACAAGGCCGGTCGCTAGTGCCCTGGCGCTCTGCCGCTAGCCGGGTTTGGCGCCACCAGAGCAGGGCGCTCATGGCCAGGATCAATGCGAAGGAGGCCAGCATGCTCAGCAGCAGGTGTGACATGATTTGTCCCCCTGTTGATGATTGCAGCCGCACTGCTCTGCCTGGTGACAACCATTTTCCCTACCGATCTGTTCCCCCTTGCGGCCGTTGCAGGATGGCCGGATCCCCTTGACAAGCTCCCCGGCCTTGCTGGCCTTGCGGCGTGACGGACTGGCCTGGCTGGCGTCGGTCAGCGGCTGAAGGTGGGCAGCAGACAGATCAAGGTGCTCCGAGCGGTACTGCCATACCGATATCCCGGCATCGAGCAGTCGGCCCAGCATGTGCTCACCGATGTTTCGCACCAGCACCTGAGTGACGGCATGGGCCTGTAGCGTCGCCAGCAGGGCCTGTTTGCCACGGCAACCCTCGCCGTTGGCCGGGTTGGACATGGTCGCGAGCACCTCGCCGGCTGGGCTGACAATCTGCAGCTGCTCAGCCCGGCTGACGTGGGCGGATGGCTGGCCCCGGCTCAACAGGATGGCATGGTTGCCTGGCACGGCTGCTGTATTCACGTTCTGGTTCATTGCGCGGTTTCTCCACCGGGTTGCGGGACGTCGGGTTGCATCAACAGGGCCTTACCTAAGCTCAGGCACTCCACCACCTTGTAGCGGGCGCGCTTGAGGGTATTGGCCAAGGTCTGGCGAGAAACGCCCATGAGGCGGGCGGCCTCCTGTTGCTGCATGCCCTCCAGATCCACCAGGCGCAGCGCCTCAAACTCATCGGCGGCGAGGGCCACCTGCTCCAGTTCATGCATGGGGACACCATTGGGCTTGAAGCAGCTGTTGGCGGGGCGCCCGCAGATACGACGGGCTATTTTTGGTCTCGGCATAACGACTCCTAATTTGCATATGCCACATATACGCCGCATAAATGGCATATGCAAATTAAAGAAAAATGTAATTGAAAGGCATGATCTTGTTGAGAGGGAGGTTGCGGCTTTACGAGCAGAGCTGGCGGCAACTTGATCATTTCAATGATTCTTGTATAGTTGAAATAAAGGCGCATCCAACGAGAGACAAACATGAACAAAGAGACGGCCACCAAGGTCTTTGAATCGCTGGCATCCGGGATCCGGCTCGATGTGTGGCGGCTGCTGGTCAAGGCGGGACTGGATGGGCGGGTCGCGGGCGAGCTGGCCGGCGAGCTCGACATCGCCCCCAACACCCTGTCGTTTCATCTCAAGGCGATGCTCAATGCCGGCCTCTTGTCGGTGGAGCAGGAGGGGCGCTTCCTGCGCTACCGCGCCAATATCCCCTTGATGCTGGACCTTATCGGCTATCTCACCGAGGAGTGTTGCGCCGGCCATCCGGAGGCGTGCGGCATGATGCGCGCCGAGTCCACTTGCTCACCCCATGTGCTGCCTGTGCAGCCCTGCTGCCACAAGGAGTAATGCCATGTCAGTCATTCAGATTTTCGACCCCGCCCTCTGCTGCGCCAGCGGCGTCTGCGGCACCGAGGTCGATCAGGCGCTGGTCACCTTTGCCGCCGATCTGGCCTGGGCCAGGGAGCAGGGCGTTGCCATCGAGCGTTTCAATCTGGCCCAGCAGCCGCTGCAGTTTGCCGAGACACCTGCGGTCAGCGCCTTTCTGACCCACGCCGGGGAGGAGGGGCTGCCGCTGGTGCTGGTGGAGGGTCAGGTGGTGCTGACCGGCCGCTATCCGAGCCGTGGCGAGCTGGCCCGCTATGCCGGACTGCCCGTGCCGCAGGCCACCATCAAGGGCATAGCGAAAGCGGCCTGCCGTCCTGGCAGTGGTTGCTGCTAAGACATTGATATTCCAAACCATGTCGTAAAGGGAGAGGCTATGTATCACTTTCTGACCAATCCGCCGCCGTTTCTCTTCTTCACCGGCAAGGGCGGGGTGGGCAAGACCTCGCTGGCCTGCGCCAGTGCGGTGGCCCTCTGTGACGCCGGCAAGCGGGTGCTGCTGGTGAGTACGGATCCCGCCTCCAACGTGGGGCAGGTGTTTGCCACCGACATCGGCAATCGCATCACCGCCATCGCTGCCGTGCCCGGTTTGTCGGCGCTGGAGATAGATCCCCCCGCGGCGGCCAAAGCCTATCGGGAGCGGATCGTCGGGCCGGTGCGCGGCAAATTGCCCGAGCGCGTGGTGCGCAGCATCGAGGAGCAGCTCTCCGGCGCCTGCACCACCGAGATCGCCGCCTTTGACGAGTTCACCGCCCTGCTGACCGACCCGGCGCTGCGCTCGGAGTACGACCATATCCTCTTCGACACAGCCCCTACCGGTCACACCATTCGCCTGTTGCAGCTGCCGGGGGCCTGGAGCGAATTTCTGGCGCAGGGCAAGGGGGATGCCTCCTGCCTCGGCCCGCTGGCGGGGCTGGAGAAACAGCGCAGCCAGTATGCCGAGGCCGTCGCAGCGCTGGCCGACGACGCTCGTACCCGGCTGGTGCTGGTGGCGCGCGCCCAGCACTCCACCCTGCGGGAAGTGGCCCGCACCCATGAGGAGCTGGCGGCTATCGGCCTGGCGAACCAGCAGCTGGTGATCAACGGCCTCTTCCCCGAGGACGCTATCGCCGGTGACACGCTGGCGCAGGCCATCTGGCGGCGTGAGCAGCAGGCCCTCGCCGACATGCCGCAGGGAATAAAGGGGCTGGCTCGGGATCAGGTGCCGCTGCTGGCCACCAATCTGGTGGGGCTCGACAGTTTGCGCCAGCTGCTGCAACCACAGGATGCTGGTGAGCAGGCACCACTGGCAACGTCAGCCCATCTGCCAGTCCAGCCCGAGTTGAGTTCGCTGGTGGACGAGCTGGCTGCCGACGGTCACGGCCTCATCATGCTGATGGGCAAGGGCGGGGTGGGTAAAACCACCCTGGCGGCGGCCGTGGCGGTGGAGCTGGCAAGCCGCGGCCTGCCGGTTCACCTCACCACCTCGGATCCGGCCGCGCACCTCGGCGAGACGCTGGCAGGCAGTCTGCCCCATCTCGAGGTGAGCCGCATCGACCCCCGCGCCGAGACCGAGCGCTACCGCGCCCAGGTGCTGGCCAGCAAGGGGGCGGCACTGGACGAGCAGGGGCGGGCGCTGCTGGAGGAGGACTTGCGCTCCCCCTGTACCGAGGAGATCGCCGTGTTTCAGGCCTTCTCACGCATCATCCGCGAGGCGGGCAAGCGCTTCGTGGTGATGGATACCGCCCCCACCGGCCACACCCTGCTGCTGCTCGATGCCACCGGCGCCTACCACAGGGAGATCGCCCGTCAGATGGGGAACAAGGGGCTGCACTTCACCACCCCCATGATGCAGTTGCAGGACCCCAAGCAGACCAAGGTGCTGATCGTCACCCTGCCCGAGCCGACGCCGGTGCAGGAGGCGGCCAATCTGCAGGCCGATCTGCGCCGTGCCGGCATCGAGCCCTGGGCCTGGCTCATCAACCACAGTCTGCAGCAAGCCGCGGTCAGCTCGCCGCTGTTGCAACTGCGGGCCGAGCGCCAGCAGCCCCATGTCGAGGCGGTCGAGCGGCAGCATGCCAGCCGCTACGCCGTGGTGCCGCTGCTTGCCGAGGAGCCGGTGGGGGCGGATGCCCTGCGCCGCCTCTGTCAGCACCACTGAGCAGTCAGCATCACTGAACAAGGGCCCCGGCCGCGTGGTCGGGGCGGATGGATATTTGTCGTTAACGAAAGAGATGCGGGATGACCGCATCGGGAGCCCTCATGTCTGCAACCTGTGATGCCAAGAGCCAACCGGCGATTGGCTTTTTTGAACGTTACCTCACCGCCTGGGTGGCCCTCTGCATTCTGGTGGGGATTGGGCTAGGGCAGGGCCTGCCGGAACTCTTCAAGGCCATCGGCGCCATGGAGGTGGCCAGGGTCAACCTGCCGGTGGGGCTGCTTATCTGGGTGATGATCATCCCCATGCTGCTCAAGATAGACTTTGGCGCCCTGCATCAGGTGAGGGGGCACCTCAAGGGGATTGGGGTCACTCTCTTCATCAACTGGCTGGTCAAGCCCTTCTCCATGGCCTTCCTCGGCTGGCTCTTCATCCGGGTGCTGTTTGCCGACTGGCTGCCGGTGGATCAGCTCGACAGTTACGTGGCGGGGCTGATCCTGCTGGCAGCGGCCCCCTGCACCGCCATGGTGTTTGTCTGGAGTCGCCTCACCAACGGCGATCCCTACTTCACCCTGTCACAGGTGGCGGTGAACGACCTCATCATGGTGTTTGCTTTTGCTCCGCTGGTGGCGCTGCTGCTCGGGGTCTCCAGCATAGTGGTGCCTTGGGATACCCTGCTCACCTCTGTGGTGCTCTACATTGTCATTCCGGTCATCATCGCCCAGCTGCTGCGCAAGGCTTTGCTGAAAAAGGGAGAGGCCCATTTTGACGGCGTCATGACCCGCATTCAGCCCTGGTCGGTGGCGGCCCTGTTGCTCACCCTGGTGCTGCTGTTCGCCTTTCAGGGCAATGCCATTATCGAGCAGCCGCTGGTCATCGCCCTGTTGGCGGTGCCGATCCTGATCCAGGTGCTGTTCAACTCGGGATTGGCTTACTGGCTCAACCGCAAGGTGGGGGAGCAGCACTCGGTGGCCTGCCCTTCCGCCCTTATCGGCGCCTCCAACTTCTTCGAGCTGGCGGTGGCCGCCGCCATCAGCCTGTTCGGCTTCCACTCCGGCGCGGCGCTCGCCACCGTGGTCGGGGTGCTGATCGAGGTGCCGGTCATGCTGCTGGTGGTGCGCATCGTCAACGCCAGCAAACCCTGGTACGAAGCGGGGCTAAGCCGTTAACAGATGGCCGCTAACCCTTTTTATCCAATGTTTTTATTCACTTAAGCCATGAGAGACATGCCAATGAGTGCAATCACCATCTATCACAATCCAGAGTGCGGCACCTCCCGTAACACCCTCGAGCTTATTCGCAACAGCGGCGTCGAGCCGACCGTCATCCACTATCTGGAGACGCCCCCCTCACGCGATGAGCTGGTGGCGCTGATCGCCGCCATGGGGATGCCGGTGCGCGAGCTGCTGCGCAAGAACGTGCCTCCCTATGAGGCGCTCGCTCTGGCAGAAGATCGCTTCAGCGATGACGCACTGATCGACGCCATGCTGGCCCACCCCATCCTCATCAACCGTCCCATCGTGGTCACCCCCCTTGGCACCCGACTGTGCCGCCCGTCGGAGTTGGTGCTCGATATATTGCCCGATCAGCAAAAAGGGGCCTTCGCCAAGGAAGATGGCGAGCAGGTGGTGGACGAGCACGGCAAGCGGCTGCGTTGACAGGGAGCGGGGCCGAGCGTCACCGGCTGACCCGGACGGTGCAGATGCACTTACCGGGTGGGCGCCGGATCTGCTACTGTGACCCTCGACTCATCACAGCGGGGGAAACAGCATGAAGATTCGATTCCTGGTGATAGCCACGGCACTGGCGCTGACCTCGGCCCCTGGTCTGGCCGACTGGGCCAAGGTGAAGGCGGCCGCGACCGAGCTTGGCAACGCGGTGAGCGACACCAGCAAGGAGGCGTGGCAGAGCGTCACCGATTTCTCCAAGGCGACTTGGGCCTCGGTCTCCCAGTGGGGGTCGGAGGCGTTCAATACCGCCGGCGCCTGGACCGACAAGAGCGTGGCCACCGGCAAGGAGTGGCTGGCGGTGGCCGACAAGAAGCTCGACGAGATGCTGGAGCCCAAGACGGCGGACGAGGCGCGTCTTGCCCTCAATACCATGGCCGACACCGCCCTGGTGCGGCTGTTCAACGAACAGCCCTCGGCCAAGCTGTTGTTTGACAAGGCATACGGCTATGCGGTGTTCGATTCGCGCAAGTTCTCCCTGATGCTCCACACCAACCAGGGGGCCGGGGTGGCCGTCAATCGTGCCACCGGCAAGCACACCTACATGAAGATGTTCGGCGCCGGGCTGGCGGCCGGGCTGGGCGGCAAGTTCTATCAGCAGGTGATCCTGTTTGAGGACAAGGCCAGGTTCGATGCCTTCGTCAGCCAGGGCTGGGAGGCCACCTCCGAGGTGGGTGCCGTGGCGGGCAAGGAGAGCGCCGAGTTGACCGCCAAATACAACGGCGGCATGGCCATCTACCAGATCGGCGAGAAGGGGCTGCTGCTGGACGCCAATATCTCGGGCTCCAAGTACTGGGTGGACAAGGATCTGACCCGCTGATTGAGCAGAGGGTGAGCCCCCGCCAGTTTTTCTTCACACGGCGCGGATTGCCGTCTGTTTAATTGGTGCGAATTACAGTAAAAAGAGGGCCTTCGGCCCTCTTTTTCATGGGCGCAGCCAGGTTCGTCAGCAAGACAAGGAGAGTGGCATGACACAAGCATCAGCACAGGACGGGGCGGATGGAGCCCTGCGTCGGGAGTGGGACAAGCAGAGCATCTATCTGCGCCTGCAGGAGGGGATCCCCACGGCCTTCTGGGTTAGCGGGGATCTGGTCTCCCCCCTCGAGCCCGGCGCCGAGGGGTCGGCATACCAGGGCCACTTCGGCTGGGGGCGTGCCGACGAGGCGACCATGGCTCTGGCGCAGGCCATTGTCGCCAGGCTGGTGGCGGTAGGACTGGTTCCCCCCGAGCTGGCAGCGAGCCGCGCGGGCTACCTGCATGACGAGGTGCTGGTCAAGCTGCCCGCCGGGGAGCACTACGATCTCCACCTGAGCTATCTGAGGCTGCTGCTGGGGGAGGGGGCCGTGCCGCGCCCCTGAGGGGCCGGCTCATCATCCCGGCGAGCATCCCAACCCCTGCTTCGATGCCACTTCTCCCTAATTGGCACTCTTATTGCTTGGAGCCTGTCAGTGTCAATGATTTGTCTGGGGATGAAATATGGAAATCAGTGCAAGCAGCCTGATGCAAGAGATGCAGGCCCTCAAGGTGGAAGCCGGCGCCACGCCGCTCACCCAGCCTGGCCGTCAGGTCAGCTCCGATTTTGGTCAACTGCTGCAGCAGGCCCTTGGCAACGTCAACGAGCTGCAAGGGGCCGCCAACGATCTGCGCACCCGTTTCGACATGGGCGACAACTCGGTCGACCTGTCCGAAGTGATGATCGCCGGACAAAAATCCTCCATCGCCTTCGAGGCGACGGTGCAGGTGCGCAACAAGATGGTCGATGCCTACAAGACCATCATGAACATGCCGGTGTAACTCAGGCCCATGGCGACTGAGCATCATGAACATGTCAGCAATAAGGACATAAATCGTGGCTACTGATCAAAACGGCGAACTGCTGATGAACGATGAGGGCACCGCCGCCCTCGATGAGAATGAGCAGAAGAGTTCGGCACTCGGCTTCCTCTCCAACACGGACGTGCTGCGCCAGATCACCCTGATCCTGGGGCTGGCCATCTGTCTGGCCATCGCCGTTTTCATCCTGTTGTGGGGCAAGGAGCCGGACATGCGTCCCCTTGGCACCTACACCACCCAGGAGTTGGTCAAGACCCTCGACTTCCTCGATCAGCAGAAGATCCCCTATCAGGTGGATGGCAAGAGCGTGCTGGTCAATGCCGAAAACTTCTCCAACATCCGGCTGGCGCTGACCCGTGCCGGTCTGGCCAACGCCACTGACGCCAGCACCGACGGGGAAGACATCCTGCTCAAGGACTCCAGCTTCGGGGTCAGCCAGCGGATGGAGAGCGAACGGCTCAAGCTGAGCCGCGAGCGCCAGCTGGCCAGCGCCATCGAGCAGTTCCAGAACGTGGCCAAGGCCCAGGTGCTGCTGGCCATCCCGAAAGACAACGTGTTTGCCCGCAACGAACGCAAGCCCAGCGCCACCGTGGTGCTGAGCCTCAAGGGCAATGCCCTCGGTCAGGGGGAAGTGGACTCCATCGTCGACATGGTCGCCTCCGCCGTGCACGGTCTGGAGCCGACCCGCGTCACCGTGACCGACCAGAACGGCCGCCTGCTCAACTCCGGCTCCCAGGATCCCGTCTCTGCCCAGACTCGCAAGGAGTTTGCGATGCAGCAGAAGCAGGAGCTGGAATACAAACAAAAAATTGACGCCATCCTGATCCCGGTGCTCGGCGCCGACAATTATACGGCGGAGGTCGACCTCTCCCTCGACTTCTCCCAGCAGGAGCAGACCCGCAAGACCTACAACCCGGACCTGCCGGCGGTGCGCTCCGAAATGACCATGGAAGAGAACAGCGCCAACGGCAGCAACGGTGGCGTGCCCGGCGCCCTCTCCAACCAGCCGCCCGCCGCCTCCAACATTCCTCAGCAGGCGACCGGCCCCAACGCCGAAACGACCGCGTCCTCTTCCGGCCGCTCCCGCAAGGAGGCGACCCGCAACTTCGAACTGGATACCACCGTCAGCCATATCCGGCGCCAGATGGGTGGCATTCGCCGCATGACCGTCTCGGTAGCGGTGGACTACAAGTCGGCCACTGCCGCCGATGGCAAGGTGAGCCGCGAGCCGCGCACCCAGGCCGAACTCGATACCCTGCGTCGTCTGCTGAGCGGCGGCCTTGGCTTTGATGTGACCCGTGGTGATACTCTGGAGGTGGTCGCCATCCCGTTCAACCGGCCCGAGCTTGAAAACGTGGCCGAGGCGCCGCTCTACGAGCAGCCCTGGTTCTGGCGCGCGGTGCGCATCGCCGCCTCCGTGCTGGTCATCATAGTGCTGATCGTCACCGTGGTGCGCCCCATGCTCAAGCGCCTGCTCTATCCGGATGCCAAGCCGGAAGGGGAACTGGATTTCGACAACCACACCGTGCTGGGTGGGGATGACGAGCTCAGTCTGCTGGCGGCTCAGGCCGAAGCCGAGCCGGTGTTCGGGGTACGTGACGGCCATCTGAAACTGCCGGATCTACACCGTGACGAAGACTTGCTCAAGGCGGTACGTGCCCTGGTGGCGAACGAACCGGATCTGGCCGCACAGGTCATTAAAGAATGGGTAGCGAACAAAGATGGCTGACGAAAACAAGACACAGGTCACCGGCAATGACATCACCGACAGTCAGCGCCAGATCCTGGATCAGATGAGCGGCATGGAGATGGCGGCGGTATTGATGCTGAGCCTCAACGAAGAGGACGCCGCCCAGATCTTCCGCCATCTCGAGCCCAAGCAGGTGCAGCGGCTCGGCATGTCGATGGCCTCCATGTCGGATTTCAGTCACGACCGGGTGGCGGCGGTACACCGTCAATTCATCGACGACATCCAGAAGTACACCAACATCGGTATCGGCAGCGAAGACTTCGTGCGCAAGGCCTTGGTGGCCGCCCTTGGCGAGGACAAGGCCAGCAACCTGGTGGATCAGATCATCCTGGGTTCCGGCGCCCGCGGCCTCGATTCCCTCAAGTGGATGGATGCCCGCCAGGTGGCCAGCATCATCCAGAACGAACACCCGCAGATCCAGACCATCGTCCTCTCTTATCTGGAGCCGGAGCAGTCCGCCGAGATCCTGAGCCAGTTCCCGGAACAGGTGCGCCTGGATCTGGTGATGCGTATCGCCAATCTGGAAGAGGTGCAACCGGCGGCGCTGCAAGAGCTCAACGACATCATGGAGAAACAGTTCGCCGGTGCGGCGGGTGCCCAGGCAGCCAAGATGGGCGGCCTGAAGGCGGCGGCCAACATCATGAACTACCTCGACACCAACATCGAGGGTCAGCTGATGGACTCCATCCGCGAGTCGGACGAGGAGATGAGCCAGCAGATCCAGGATTTGATGTTCGTGTTCGAGAACCTCATCGACGTGGACGATCGCGGCATCCAGACCATGCTGCGGGAAGTGCCTGGCGATCTGCTGCAGCGAGCCCTCAAGGGCTCCGACGACCAGATGCGCGAGAAGATTTTCAAGAACATGTCCAAGCGGGCCGCCGAGATGCTGGCGGACGATCTGGAGGCCATGGGGCCGATCCGGGTCTCCGAAGTGGAAGCCGCCCAGAAGGAGATCCTCTCCATCGCCCGCCGTCTGGCGGATGCCGGCGAGATCATGCTGGGTGCCGGTGGCGGCGAGGAGTTCCTCTGATGAACGCTCGCTTCGACGTGCATAGCACTCCCGGCAGCGTGATGACGAGGAGTGCGGCAGCCAGATGAACAACAACAAACTGCGCGGCTATGTCAGACCCGACGGGGACGAGAGCCAGGTTCAGACCTGGGGCTGGCCTGAGATGGAGGTCGAGGCCGAGGTCGAGACCAATGCCCTCGGATTGACCCCGGACTGGTATCGGCAGGAGGAAGAGGTGCCGGTCGAAGAGCCGGCCGAGGAGCCGGCCCCCAGCATCACCGCCGAGGAGCTGGAAGCCATTCGCCAGGCCGCCTGGGAAGAGGGGATGGCCGAGGGGCGTGAAGCCGGTTACGCCAAGGGGCTCGAGGAGGGCAAGCTGGAAGGTTTGCAGCAGGGCCATGCCGCCGGACTGGAGCAGGGCAAGGAGGAGGGGCTGGCCCTCGGCCGCGAGCTGGTGGAGCAGCAGATGAGCCATTGGCAGGAACTGATCGATCGCCTCGCCAACCCGCTCAAGGAGCTGGACAGCGCGGTGGAGCAGCAGCTCATCGCGCTGGTGATGCAACTGGCCCGCGCCCTTATTCGTCACGAAGCCGAGACCTCGCCCAGGCTGCTGCTCGAAGCGCTCAAGCAGGGGCTGGCGCTGCTGCCCGCCGCCGAGCTGGGGGTCACCCTGATGCTGCATCCGGACGATCTGGCCCGGGTCGAGCAGGCATTTGGCGCCGAGGAGTGCGCCAAGCGTCACTGGCGACTGCAAAGCGATCCCACCCTCTCCCCCGGCGATCTGCAACTGGCCACCGAGCTCTCCAGCATCGATCTGACCCTCTCCGGGCGCATCGACCAGCTGCTGCGCAACTTTCTGCGGGACAATGCCGGTCAGGATGGCCGCGGCTAGCGGCCCGGCCTGCTTGCCCCGTCTATTTTTCAACGCATTCAACACCAGCTTTCAGGAGGCCGGATGAGCGGCTCGTTACTCAATCGGTTGCAGGGGTATCGGGTACGCGATATCGCCCCCAAACCCCCGGTGGCCGGCAAGCTCACCCGGGTGGTGGGCTTGACCCTGGAGGCCATCGGCTGTCGCGCCGCCATCGGGGCACTCTGTCGCATCGACACCCAGGATGGTTCGCTTGAGGCCGAAGTGGTCGGCTTCTCCGGCGATCGCCTGTTTCTGATGCCGAGCGAACAGCTCAAGGGGGTCATTCCCGGCGCCCGGGTGGTGCCCATCACCGAGGAGCATGGCATTCCGGTCGGCATGAACTTGCTGGGCCGGGTCATCGACGGCATCGGCCAGCCGCTGGACGGGCTCGGTCCCATCCTCTCTTCCCAGACGGTGCAATTTGCCCAGCACCGCATCAATCCGCTCTCTCGCCGCCCGATCCATCAACCGATGGACGTGGGGGTGCGTGCCATCAACGCCGTGCTGACTGTGGGCCAAGGCCAGCGGATGGGGCTGTTCGCCGGCTCCGGCGTCGGCAAATCCGTGCTGCTCGGCATGATGACCCGCGGCTCGGTGGCCGACGTGGTGGTGGTGGGGCTCATCGGCGAACGGGGCCGCGAGGTGAAGGAGTTCATCGAGGAGATCCTGGGGGAGGAGGGGCGCGAGCGCGCCGTGGTGGTGGCGGCGCCGGCCGATGCCTCGCCGCTGATGCGACTCAAGGGGTGTGAAACGGCGCTGGCCATCGCCGAGTACTTCCGCGATCAGGGGCTCAACGTGCTGCTGCTGATGGACTCGCTCACCCGTTACGCCCAGGCCCAGCGCGAAATCGCCCTGGCGGTGGGCGAGCCGCCGGCCACCAAGGGCTATCCGCCCTCGGTGTTCGCCAAATTGCCGGCACTGGTGGAGCGGGCCGGCAACGGCAGCGACGGCCAAGGCTCCATCACGGCATTCTTCACCGTACTGACGGAGGGGGACGATCTGCAGGATCCCATCGCCGACGCGGCGCGGGCCATCCTCGACGGCCACATAGTGCTGTCGCGCGAGCTGGCCGACTCCGGCCACTACCCGGCCATCGACATCGAGAAGTCCATCAGCCGGGTCATGCCCATGGTGACCTCGCCGGAGCACATGGAGCTGGCGCGCACCCTCAAGCAGTTCTACTCCCTCTACCAGCAGAACCGGGATCTCATCACCATCGGCGCCTACAGCCAGGGCTCCGACCCCCGCATCGACCGTGCCATCATCCAGAAACCCTATCTGGATCAGTTCTTGCAGCAGGGGATGCGCGAGGTCATTCACTATGATGCCGGCCTGCAGGCCCTGCAGCTGGTGGCCATGCCGCTGATGCGTTGACGAGAAGATGAAGGGGAGGCGTGACCATGAGTAAAGGCTTGATGATGTTGTCGGAGCGGCTGGTGGAGGCCGAGCAGCAGGCCGCGCTGGCGCTGGCCAAGGCCCAGCAGGATCTGAAAATCTTCCTGGAGCAGCAGGATGCACTCAACCAGTACCGCCAGATCTACCACCAGCAGTGGACCGACCGCGGTCTGCAGGGGATCGGTGCCCAGCAGAACAGCCAGTATCACGCCTTCATCAACAAGCTCGAGCAGGCGGCGACCCAGCAGTACGAAGGGGTGTTGCAGGTACGCCAGGCACTGGAGCTGCGCCGTGAAGAGTGGCTGGCCGCCCAGCAGCGGCGCAAGGCGGTGGAGCTGCTGCTGGCCAAGCAGGCGGGGCGCGAGCAGCTTAAAGCCCAGCGCCAGGAGCAGAAGATGCTGGATGAGTACGCCACGCTGCGCCGTTTCCACCATTCTGGCCTGTAACTTGCTTTCTTCTTGCCATCCCGTGTGCGCCTCACTCCCTGCGGGGAGCTGAGGAGAAACCCGAAGCCGAATGCCGTCAGGAATCTTCACCATGATGCAGACACTGTTAACCAATTCTTCCGCCGCACCGACAGCCGCCGCTGCCGACAAGAGTGCGGTGCTGACGGCGAGTCAGGATGGTAGCGAAGGAGCCCTGCAGAGCGACGGCAAGGGCGGCTTTTCCGAGGTGATGAACCGGGTGCAGCAGGCCGGCAAGGGCAATGCCAAAGCCGATGGCCATGTTGCCAACGCTGATGGCAAGGCCGGGCCGGAGCGTGCCGGTGCAGTGGAGAGCGACAAGCCACTGCAGAACGCCAAGGGCGAGGCTGCCAAATCTTTGGCGAATGAAGCCGAAGAGGCCGCTGGCGCCGACGACAAGCCACAGAAGGGGAGCGATCCCGACCCCGCCCTCGCCCCCAACGACTTCCTGCAGCGTCTGCAGGATGCCCTCAAACAGGACACCTCCCTGGTCGCCCCGGCGGCCATCACTCTGGTCGCCAGCGCACCCGTGGTCGAGACGGACGGCAAGATGTTGCCGCCGGATGACGCGCAGGCTGCGTCGGCCGAGACATCGGCCACCCTCACCCAGCCGCTGGCCGGCAGCGGTGACAAGCAGGGAACGACGACCGCTGCCGCCGCGCTGGCCCGTCAGGCTGCCAGCTTGCTCACGGGCGAAACAAGTGCACCGGTTGATGCGAAAGCCACGCAGCCGGATGCCGTCGTGACGGATGACGCCGCCCTGGCTGCTCAGTTGCAGGAAGCCGGGAAAGAGGGCAGTGGCAAGGAGAGCGGCGCCGGTGGCGCCAATGCCGACCAGCATGCCGATAAAAATGGCAAGGATGCCAAGGGGAGCAAAAGCGAGCTCTCCGCCGCCGAGCGGGCGGCCTTGCAGAGCAAGTTGCCAGCCGCTGCTGCGGTAAGCGGACAGGATAAGGAGAACGCCCAAATCCAGATGGAGGGTGCCGACAAGGGGGCCAAGCCTGTGGTGCCGCCCATGGCCGGCAAGGATGAGCCTGCCAGGCCTTCCCCGCTGCAGACCACCCACAGCACAGTGGCCGCTCAGCCGGGCGCCGCCAGGGCGTTTGCCGAGGGGATGAGCCGGGCCGATGGCGAGGCGAACCTGACCTCTGAAAAGGCGCAGCCGCAGGGCGTTGCCGAGGGGGATGACCACTCCAGACCCGCGACGGCGGCCAAGACGGAGAGCCAGCCAGCGCCTGCTGCCGGCAGCACGCCGGCGCCGGCCGCCACCCCGAGCGAACCCGTGCTGGTGGCGCCGCAGCAGGTGCTGGCCAGCAGTGAACCCCAGGGCCCGCAAGCCTCCCTGGCCAGCCTGTCGGCCGGACTCAAGCAGATGGAAGCCACCGAGCGCAGCGACAGCGCCAGAGGCAGAAGCGAGGTCAAGGTTGACCTGAAACAGAAGGCGGCAGAGCTGGCTCGCGGCACCAGCCAGGGCAGCAGTGAGACGACCGCCACCCCGGATAGCAGCCACAGCCAGCAGGTACAACAGAACAGCCAGCCCCAGGCGGTTGGCCATGACAACCGGCCTGCCACCGCCGAACTGGCCGCGCGGCGGGATCCCGCCAATCTGCCCCACCTCAAGCTGGCCGACCCGGAGGCGCCGGCCCAGCTGCACCAGAAGGTGAACCTGATGCTGGCGGACAAGCTGCAGCAGGCGGAGATCCAGCTTGACCCGCTCGGGCTTGGCAAGATGAAGATCCAGATCCAGATAGACTCCTCCAACCAGGCCAACGTGCATTTCGTGGTCCAGCACGGCCAGACCCGGGAAATGCTGGAGCAGGCCATGCCCCGGCTGCGTGATATGCTGGCAGGGCAGGGCATCCAGCTTGGCCAGACCCAGGTGCAGCAACAGCCGCAACAGCAGTCACAGGGGCAGTCGGGCTTCTCCGGTCAGGGCCAGCAGGGACAAAAAGGCAGCGGATCTTTTGCCGAAACAGGCCAAACTGAGGCAGAGGTCACGGGCGCCGGCATGAGTTTGTCGAGGGAATCGACAAACGACCGCGGAATTGATTTCTATGCTTGATGCCAGCCCGAGTAAGTTTATGATATCGAACAAGTTTGAGACTAGGGTGGACAAGGGATGGCAGACGATAACGAACTGACGCTGAAAGATCCGGCGGCAGGCAAGAAAAAGAAGCTGATCATGATTATCGCCCTGGCCGTGATTGTGCTGGGCGGCGGTGGCGCCGGTGCCTGGTTCATGCTGGCCGGCGGTGACAAGCCGGCGGCCGAAGCCGCGGGGGAGGGCAAGGATGCCAAACCCAAGGAGGCGGCGCCTCAGCCCTCGCTCTACGTGGGCATGCCGCGCCCCTTCGTGTTCAACGTCTCCGGCGGTCAGCGCGACCGGCTGGTGCAGATCAAGATCCAGCTGATGGTTCGCGGTACCGCCGACGAAACGCTGGCCAAGCAGAATATCCCCCTCATCGAAGGCACCCTGCTGCGGGTCTTCAGTGCGGCCACCAGCGAGCAGCTGATGACCTTCGAGGGCAAGGAGAAGCTGCGCAAGGATTCACTGGAAGAGTGCCGTCGGGTGCTCAATGACCTGGTCTCTTCCCCCGTTATCGAACAAGTGCTGTTTACCGGCTTTGTCATGCAATAAGGGTGAAGCGTGAGCGATCTGTTAAGTCAGGACGAAATTGATGCCCTCTTGCACGGGGTCGATGATGTCGAAGAGGAGGAGATAGGCGCGGCGGGGGATCCCGGTGTCGCCCAGTTTGATTTCTCTTCCCAGGACCGCATCGTCCGTGGTCGCATGCCGACCCTGGAGCTGGTGAACGAGCGTTTCGCCCGCCACATGCGGATCAGCCTGTTCAACATGATGCGCCGCACCGCCGAGGTCTCCATCAACGGCGTGCAGATGCTGAAATTCGGCGAATACGTCCACACCCTGTTCGTGCCGACCAGTCTCAACATGGTACGTTTCCGCCCCCTCAAGGGGACGGCGCTCATCACCATGGAGGCGCGGCTGGTCTTCATCCTGGTGGAGAACTTCTTCGGTGGTGACGGCCGCTACCACGCCAAGATCGAGGGGCGCGAGTTCACCCCCACCGAGCGACGCATCATCCAGATGCTGCTCAAGCTGGTGTTCGAGGACTACAAGGACGCCTGGGCGCCGGTGATGGACGTGGGCTTCGAGTACCTCGACTCCGAGGTGAACCCGGCCATGGCCAACATCGTCAGCCCCACCGAGGTGATCGTGGTGAGTTCGTTCCACATCGAGCTGGACGGCGGCGGTGGCGACTTCCACGTGGCCATGCCCTACTCCATGCTGGAGCCCATCCGCGAGCTGCTGGATGCCGGCGTGCAGAGCGACAAGGGCGACACCGACGTGCGCTGGAGCAAGGCGCTGCGCGACGAGATCATGGACGTCAAGGTGGAGCTGCGGGCCAAGTTGCTGGAGACCGAGCTCACCCTGCGCGAGCTGATGGAGCTGCAGCCTGGCGACATCATCCCGGTGGAGATGCCGGAGAACCTGCTGGTGTTCGTGGAGGACTTGCCCACCTTCCACGCCAAGATGGGCCGCACCAAGGACAATGTGGCGCTCAAGATCACCGACAAACTCAAACGCCCGGAAGGGGTCAAGACAGAGATGCATCTGGTGACCCGGGGCGGCGTACGCATCGATGGCGAGGCCGAGCTGGAAGAGCTCGAGCGCAGCATCGGAGACCAACAGCAATAAACGACGGCCTGCCTGGGCAGGCCGTCACGAAAACAGCATAAGGAATTCAAGATGAGCGGAACTGAGGAAGAGGATCTGATGGCGGACGCCTGGGCTGCCGCGCTGGAAGAGCAGGTGACTGCCGAAGCCAAGCCCGCTCCTCTCGAGGAGCTCAAGGACGATGCCCCCATCAGTGCCGAGGAGCGGCGCAAGCTGGATACCATTCTGGATATCCCGGTCACCATCGCCATGGAGGTGGGCCGCAGCCAGATCAGCATCCGCAACCTGCTGCAGCTCAACCAGGGCTCGGTGGTGGAGCTGGATCGGGTGGCGGGCGAGCCGCTGGACGTGCTGGTCAACGGCACCCTGATCGCCCACGGCGAGGTGGTGGTGGTGAACGACAAGTTTGGTATCCGGTTGACCGACGTCATCAGCCAAATCGAAAGGATCAAGAAGCTCAAATGACCAGACTCATAGTGTCACCGTTTGAGGGGGCCCGGATGCTAACCAATAAGTTCGGTATCCCTTCTGTGTTGGCCGACGTTGTCAGCCAAATTGAAAGGATCAAGAAACTCAAATGATCCGTCTCTTGTCGCTGTGGCTGCTATCCCTTCCCGCACTGGCTGAACCCGGTGCGGGCGCCAATCCGCCCAGCCTCACCTCCTGGTTGCTCTCCAGTCTGATGGTGATTGGCCTCATTCTGGTGCTCGGTTTCCTGCTCAAGAAGAGCAAGATTGCCACCGCCATGGGCGGCGGCCAGATGCGAGTCATCGCCAGCCTGCCGGTGGGCTACAAGGAGAAGCTGCTGGTGGTCAAGGTGGGTGAGCAGCAACTGCTGC
This sequence comes from Aeromonas sp. S15(2024), assembly GCF_041402265.1. NCBI lineage: Bacteria > Pseudomonadati > Pseudomonadota > Gammaproteobacteria > Aeromonadales > Aeromonadaceae > Aeromonas > Aeromonas sp. S15(2024). The sequence goes on from NZ_JBGLQY010000001.1 coordinate 500,962, forward strand.
TCGGGGTGACGCCGCAGCAGGTCAACTTTCTCTACCGCCTGGAAGAGCCGCTGGACGAGAGCCAGCCCCAGGCATTTTCCCAGCAGCTTGGCAAATTGATGGGCAAGCATGAAAAAAGCTAACGGCTCACGGCCGCACGGTGGGCTGCTGGTCGGCCTGTTATCCCTCCTGCTCCTCTGCTCGCCGCTGGCGCTGGCCCAGGACGGCATGTCGGCGGTCACCATCAAGACCATGGCGGATGGCAGCCAGGAATACAGCCTGACCCTGCAGGTGCTGGCGCTGATGACGGCGCTCTCCTTCCTGCCGGCCATGGTCATCATGATGACCTCCTTCACCCGCATCATCATAGTGCTCGGCATCCTGCGTCAGGCCATCGGCCTGCAGCAGAGCCCCTCCAACCAGGTGTTGATCGGCATCGCCCTCTTCATGTCGTTCTTCATCATGTCGCCGGTGCTGGATCGCATCAACAACGAGGCGCTGCAACCCTATCTGGCCGAAACCATCCAGGCCAAGGAGGCGCTGGAGCGGGCCGAGCTGCCTATCCACCAGTTCATGCTGGCCCAGACCCGGATCAAGGATCTCAACACCTTCATGGAGATAGCGAACGTGCAGGTGGACAAGCCCGCCGACGTGCCGCTGCGGGTGCTGATCCCGGCGTTCGTCACCAGCGAGCTCAAGACCGCCTTCCAGATAGGCTTCATGCTGTTTTTGCCCTTTCTGGTGATAGACCTGGTGGTGGCCAGTATCCTGATGGCGATGGGGATGATGATGCTGTCGCCCATGCTGGTGTCGCTGCCGTTCAAGCTGATGCTGTTCGTCATGGTGGATGGCTGGAACCTCATTCTGGGATCCCTGGCCAACAGCTTCGGGCTGGGTGCCGGTGGTTAAGGGCGAACGACGCAAGGAGCGAATGGCATGAGTCCTGAAACCTTTATCGACGTGTTTCGCGAGGCGCTCTGGCTGGTCACCATCATGGTGTGTGCCGTGATCCTGCCGAGCCTCTGCGTCGGCTTGCTGGTGGCCATCTTCCAGGCCGCCACCTCCATCAACGAACAGACCCTGAGCTTTCTGCCCCGTCTCATCGTCACCCTGTTTGCGCTGGGGGCGGGGGCCCACTGGGGCCTGCAGAGTCTGATGGACTTCTTCATGCTGATGGTGAGTCAAATACCCGAGGTGGTGGGATGAGTAGCCAGGCCGTGCGCCTGCCGCTGCCGCAGGCCGGCAAGGTGCCCGCATGACCTATACAACCGCTCTCATCATGGAGTGGTTGTCTTCCATCGTCTGGCCGTTGGCGCGGGTGAGCGGGCTGCTGATGGTGATGGCAGTGTTCGGCAGCCGGCTGACCCCGGCCCGCATTCGCATCAGCCTGGCGCTGGCGCTCACCTTGATGATCGCCCCCCTCTTGCCCGCCATGCCCAGGATAGAGCTCTTCTCCGTCGGCAGTTTTCTGGTGCTGGGGCAGCAGCTGCTCATCGGCATCGCCCTCGGCCTCATGACCCAGTTTCTGATGGAAAGCTTCGTGATGGCCGGCCAGATCATCGCCATGCAGACCAGCCTGGGGTTCGCTACCCTGGTGGATCCCATGAACGGCCAGTCGGCCCCTGTGGTGGGTCAGTTCTATCTGATGCTGGCGACCCTGGTGTTTCTGGCGGTGGATGGCCACCTCATCATGCTGCGCATGGTGGTGTTGAGCTTCGAGACCCTGCCGGTGTCTGACAGCGGCCTCAGCCTGCCCTCCATCCGCGATCTGATCGGTTTTCTCGGGGTCATGTATCAGGCCTCGCTGGTGATGGCGCTCTCCGCCATCGTCGCCCTGCTGCTCATCAACTTTGCCTTTGGCGTCATGACCCGCGCCGCCCCCCAGCTCAACATCTTCAGCATCGGCTTTGCGGTCAGCATGATGTCGGGCCTGCTGATCCTCTGGCTCACCATAGGTGGCTTCCTCGGTCACTTCGACAGCATGTGGGAGCGGGTGCAGGAGACCAGCTGTACCCTCATCGGCACCCAGTGTCTGGGGGGCCAGTAAGATGGCTGCGGGGCGCCGTTACCTGCCGCAGGCCGCGCTGGCCCGCGGCCTTGCATTCGCAATGCTGAACGGCGGCGAGCGGGCGCGCGTTCCGGCTCGCCCACTCAACCTGTGCGGAGGTCAGCATGGCTGATACTGATCAGGAACGTACCGAACAACCCACGGGCAAACGACTGCAACAAGCCCGGGAAAAAGGGCAGATTGCACGATCCAAGGAGCTGGGCACCGCCAGCGTCCTGCTGGCGGCCGTATTCGGCCTGCTGATGGTCAAGGAGAGCCTGGCCGGCGCCATGGTCAAAGTGCTTACCATGGGCTTTACCCTGGACAGGGAGCAGGCGTTCGATCCCAACGCCATGATGACCATGCTGCCGGCCCTGCTGCGCGAACTGCTGCAGCCTCTTGGTCTGCTGTTCATGCTGGTGGCCATCGCGGCCTTCGTCGGCAACGTGCTGATGGGGGGGATGAACTTCTCCTCCGAGGCCATGCTGCCCAAGTGGAGCAAGCTGAGCCCCCTCAACGGCATCAAGCGGATGTTCGGGGTGCAGTCCCTGGTCGAGCTGATCAAGTCCATCGCCAAGGTGGTGTTCATCACCCTGTTCGCCTGGTGGATGCTCTCCAGCCAGTTCAACCACCTGCTCAACCTCTCCCTCGAGGGCTACCCGGGCGGCATCATAGACGCGCTGGATCTGCTGCTGTGGATGCTGATCATCCTCTGCTGCGCCCTCATTCCCATCGTCGCCATCGACGTGCCGTTCCAGCAGTGGAACCACATGCGCCAGCTCAAGATGACCAAGCAGGAGGTCAAGGACGAGTTCAAGGACAGCGAGGGCAAACCCGAGGTGAAAGGGCGGATCCGTCGCCTGCAGATGGAGATGGCGATGCGCCGCATGATGGGGGACGTGCCCAAGGCGGACGTGGTGATCACCAACCCGACCCACTACTCGGTGGCGCTCAAGTACGATTCCGCCAAACCTGGTAGCGCGCCCAAGGTGGTAGCCAAGGGTACCGATGAAATCGCAATGAAGATCAGGGAGATAGCCCGGGAGTACGAGATCCCTGTGATGCCGTCCCCGGCACTGACCCGCGCCATCTACCACGCTACCGAGATAGGCCACGAGATCCCGGAGGGGCTGTTTGCCGCCGTGGCCCAGGTGCTGGCCTATGTCTATCAGCTCAGGAAGTTCCGCCGTGGCCGTGGTCGTCGCCCCAACCCGCTGGCCAAGGATCTGCCCATCCCGCCCGAATTTCGCAAATGACAAACTTCTGACACAGTCAAAATAAAAGCATTGCATTTCAATGCGTTGCATTATTGGCTTGATGTTTGCTTTAATCTGGCATCAGCGGTTTGAGATTGAGAAAAACGATGAAACTCCAGGCATCATTGGGCCGTATCAAAGAGTACAAGTGGCTGTTGACCAAGGGCGTGGGGACGCCGCTGCTGGTGCTGGCCTCCCTTGGCATGGTGGTGCTGCCCATCCCGCCGCTGATGCTGGATATCCTCTTCTCCTTCAACATCGCCCTCTCCATCGTGGTGCTGCTGGTGGCGGTCTACACCCGCCGGCCGCTGGAATTCGCCGCCTTTCCGACCGTGTTGCTGATAGCAACCCTGCTGCGTCTCGCCCTCAACGTCGCCTCCACCCGGGTGGTGTTGCTGGAAGGCCACAACGGCAGTGCGGCGGCCGGCCACGTGATCGAGGCCTTCGGCAACGTGGTGATCGGCGGCAACTACACGGTCGGCATCATCGTCTTCATGATCCTGATGATCATCAACTTCGTGGTGGTCACCAAGGGTGCGGGCCGGATCTCAGAGGTGAGTGCACGCTTCACCCTGGATGCCATGCCCGGCAAACAGATGGCCATCGACGCGGATCTGAACGCCGGCCTCATCAATCAGGAAGAGGCCAAGAAGCGCCGCCAGGACGTGACCCAGGAAGCCGACTTCTACGGCTCCATGGATGGTGCCTCGAAATTCGTGAAAGGGGATGCGGTGGCGGGGATCATGATCCTCTTCATCAACATCCTGGGCGGCTTCATCATCGGCATGGTGCAACACCAGCTGAGCTTCGGCGAAGCGGCCCAGATCTACACCCTGCTGGCGATAGGTGACGGTCTGGTCGCCCAGATCCCGTCGCTCTTGCTCTCCATCGCCGCCGCCATCATCGTCACCCGTCAGAATACCGATCAGGACATGGGTACCGCGGTGCTGGGTCAACTGTTCGACAACCCCAGAGCCCTCATCATTTCGGCCGGTATCCTGCTGATGATGGGCAGCGTGCCCGGCATGCCCCATCTGGCGTTTCTTAGCCTGGGTGGCGTCGCCGCCGCCGGCGCCTGGTGGCTGCTGCGCCGCGAGAAACAGCTGGCCGCCAAGGCCGCCAAGGGCGAGCTGATGCCGGCGAACGCGGAGCAGCCTCACGAGCAGAAAGACTTGAGCTGGGACGACGTGATGCCGGTGGACATCATCGGACTGGAGGTGGGTTATCAGCTCATCCCGCTGGTGGACCGCAATCAGGGCGGCGAGCTGCTCAACCGGATCAAGGGGGTGCGCAAGAAGCTCTCCCAGGAGCTGGGCTTTCTGGTGCCTGCGGTGCATATCCGTGACAACCTGGATCTCGCCCCGAACCAGTATCGCATCACCTTGATGGGGGTCAGTACCGGCGAGGCCAATGTTTACCATGATAAGGAAATGGCCATCAATCCGGGTCAGGTGTTCGGCCAGATCCAGGGGATTGCCACCCGGGACCCTGCCTTCGGGCTGGAGGCGGTCTGGGTCGCCAAGGAGCAGGTCTCCCAGGCGCAGACCCTGGGCTATACCGTGGTGGATACCGCGACCGTGGTGGCCACCCACCTTAGCCAAATCCTCTCCAACCATGCCGCCCTGCTGCTGGGTCACGATGAAGTGCAGCAACTGCTCGACATGATAGGGAAGCATCAGAACAAGCTGGTGGAAGGGCTGGTTCCTGAGGTCATCTCCATGGGTAACCTGGTGAAGGTATTGCAGAATTTGCTCAATGAAGGCGTGCCAATCCGCGATATGCGCACTATCCTGCAGACCCTGGTGGAATATGCCCCGCGCAGCCAGGATCCGGAAGTGCTGACGGCCGCCTGCCGTATCGCCCTGCGGCGCCTGATCGTGCAGGAGATTGCCGGACCGGATCCAGAACTGCCGGTGATCACCTTGGCACCTGAATTGGAACGTATATTGCATCAATCCCTGCAGGCAGGGGGTGGTGATGGTGCCGGCATCGAGCCGGGACTGGCGGAGCGGATGCAGCGCTCGCTGGTGGAAGCCACACAACGACAAGAACTGGAAGGCCAGCCGGCCGTGCTTCTGACATCAGGGATACTGCGCAATACCCTGGCGAAATTTGTCAAGAATGCCATTCCTGGATTGCGCGTTCTGTCTTATCAGGAAGTGCCTGATGACAAGCAAATCCGCATCGTCAGTGCGGTAGGACAGAACTAGTTAGCGGAGATGACGGGTGAAGATTAAGCGGTTTTTTGCCAAGGACATGCGAACGGCTCTGGCCGAGGTCAAGGAGACTCTCGGGCCCGATGCCGTCATCATGTCCAACAAGAAGGTCACCGGTGGGGTGGAGATAGTCGCCGCTGTCGATTATCAGTCCCAGGTGCCGGGACCCAAGGACGCGCCGGTTCGCCGTCAGTTGAACGATGAGAGCGTCAATATCTCGTCTGCCGGCCGGCAGATGACGCGCTCCGCGCCGAGCCCGGCCAAAGAGCAGAATGAACACTATGCCGATACCCTGGCCGCCCTGCTGGCCCGCCAGCAAAAACTGAACCCGGCCGGCCAGGGGCTCAACGGCGTTGCGCCTGCCGCCGCCAGCGATGCTCCCCGCACTCTGGCCGAACAGGGACAGTGGGGAAATGCTCCCGAACCGGCCAAGCCGAAGGCGAGGGCTGCCGCGCCCGGTCGTGCTCCCCAATCCCCTCAGCGGGATCAGGAGATGGAAGGGATGCGCAAGGAGATGGCCAGCATCCGCAAGCTGCTGGAGCACCAGATCTCCGGCCTGATGTGGCAGGAGGTGGAGCGCCGCGAGCCGATGCGTGCCCTGCTCATCAAGGAGCTCAAGAAGATGGGCTTCGACGATGCCTTCGCCGATCAGCTGGCCGGCATGATCCCCGAGGATATGCCGATCCATCAGGCCATGGCCCAGCTGGCCGAGGTGCTGACGGCCCAGCTCAAGATCAGCGAAGACGAGATTCTGCGCCAGGGCGGAGCGGTTGCTCTGCTCGGGCCGACCGGGGTGGGCAAGACCACCACCATCGCCAAACTGGCGGCGCGGTTTGCCATGAAGTACGGTGCCGAGCAGGTGGCCCTCATCACCACCGACAACTACCGGATCGGGGCCCATGAACAGCTGCAGACCTATGGTCGCATCATGGGCTGCCCGGTGCGCCAGGTGCGTGATGCCGAAGAGCTGGCCAATGCCCTCTATCAGTTCCGCCACCGCCGGCTGGTGCTGATCGACACGGCGGGGGTCGGGCAGCGGGATATCCGGCTGACCGAGCAGCTCGATACCCTGGTCAAGAATGCCAAGGTGCGCATCCGCAGCTACCTGGTGATGTCGGCCACTTCCCAGCGTCGGGTGATGCAGGAAGCGGTGGACCATTTCCGGCGTATTCCATTGAGCGGCTGCATACTTACCAAATTGGATGAGAGTCTGAATCTGGGCGAAGTGATTAACGTGTGTATCCAGAATGCGTTGCCCATCAGCTATATCACTGATGGACAAAGGGTTCCGGAAGATATTCAGGTCGCCAATGCGGCGCAGCTCGTCGGAGCTGCCATGGGCTCGCTGGAGCGGGAAACAGAAGAACCCTATTTCTGGGGCACAGGCTTTGGCGAGGCCGAAGATTCGGAGTTTTATGAGTAACATGTATATGGATCAGGCGAGTGGTCTGCGCAAAATGCGTCAAAACAATCGAGTAAAAGTGATCGCCGTGTCTGGTGGCAAGGGGGGCGTAGGCAAGACCAACGTAACCCTGAACGTGGCGGGAGCCATGGCCGCACAAGGCAAACGGGTGATGGTGCTGGACGCCGACCTTGGCCTCGCCAACGTGGACGTCATGCTGGGGCTGCGGGTGCATCGCAACCTCTCCCATGTATTGGCGGGCGAGTGCACCATCGACGACATCATAGTCGAAGGCCCTTACGGCATGATGATAGTGCCGGCGACCTCGGGCACCCAGTCCATGGTCGAGCTCTCGCCGGTGCAACACGCCGAGCTTATCCGCGCCTTCAGCGAGATGAAGACCCAGGTCGACATCCTGCTGGTGGATACCGCGGCGGGCATCTCCGACATGGTGTTGAGTTTCACCCGCGCTGCCCAGGACATCATGGTGGTGGTCTGCGATGAACCGACCTCCATCACGGATGCCTACGCGCTCATCAAGATCCTCTCCAAGGAGCACGGAGTGTTTCGCTTCAAGGTGGTGGCCAACATGGTGCGCTCCTTGCGTGAAGGGCAGGAGCTCTACGCCAAGCTGACCCGGGTGACCGACCGCTTCCTGGATACCTCGCTGGAGCTGGTTGCCTGCGTGCCTTATGACACCAATCTGCGGGCTGCCGTGCGCAAGCAGAAGCTGATTGTCGAAGCCTTCCCCAAGTCTCCGGCCGCACTGGCATTCAGAGCGCTGGCCAACAAGGCGGCAAGCTGGCCCATTCCTAACCAACCCGGCGGTCATCTCGAATTTTTCCTGGAAAATTTGCTGCAAAAGCCGGTCATAGCACAGGAAGGTTCCCGTGAATAAAGCCCAAGCGTACTTGCGTCATCAGGATTCCTACGTGCTGGTCGAGCGCCATGCTCCGCTGGTGAAGCGGATCGCCCAGCATTTATTGGCTCGCCTGCCAAGCAGTGTCTTGCTGGATGACCTGATCCAGGCAGGTATGATTGGGCTGCTCGAAGCCTCCCGCAATTTTGATGGCAGCAAGGGGGCCAGTTTTGAAACCTACGCCGGGATCCGCATCCGCGGATCCATGCTGGACGAGATCCGGCGCGGTGACTGGGTGCCGCGCTCGGTGCACCGCAACAGCCGCACCATAGCCGAAGCCATCGAAAATGTTGAACAAACCCACGGTCGTGATGCTCGCGACACCGAAGTGGCCGCCCAGATGGGGGTCAGCCTCGCCGAGTATCACACCATGCTGCAGGATGTGTCCTGCGGCAAGATCATCGGCATCGAGGATCTTGGTGTCAGCGAGGATGTCATCGGTCACCCCGATGACGAGCCGGGCAGCAACGGCTTTGATGAACTGGCGGCCGAACGTTTCCAGGGGGCGCTGGCCGAACATATTGCCCGCCTGCCGGAACGGGAAGCGCTGGTGCTCTCCCTTTACTACGATGAAGAACTGAACTTGCGTGAAATAGGCGAGGTATTGAACGTCAGCGAGTCTCGCGTGAGCCAGATACATAGTCAGGCGATGCACAGATTACGCGCGCGTTTAAGAGATTGGCATGTATAAGTGTTTGTACTGGCTACACTGAAACAAAACTCTAAGGCATAATCCGCAAAACAAAACCTGCGATCTGCATCATGTAAGTGAGCCGCTCTGGCGGCTATTTAGGAGGGAATTTTGGACAAGAACATGAAAATCCTCATTGTTGACGATTTTTCAACGATGCGCCGGATTATCAAGAACTTGCTGCGTGACCTGGGATTCAACAACACCCACGAAGCAGACGATGGCAACACGGCCTTGCCAATGTTGAAAAATGGCGATTTTCAATTTGTCGTGACCGACTGGAACATGCCTGGCATGCAAGGCATCGACTTGCTCAAGGCTATTCGCGTCGATGACAAGCTCAAACACCTGCCGGTACTGATGGTGACTGCCGAAGCCAAGCGCGAGCAGATCATTGAAGCCGCCCAGGCCGGCGTCAATGGTTATATCGTCAAGCCTTTCACTGCTGCAACGCTCAAAGAGAAACTCGACAAAATCTTTGAACGAATCGGCTAAGGAGCAGCAGGGATGAAGGCCAAAACGAGTGCAATGATTTCGCTCGATCAGGCAAGGATGCTTGTTGCCCATCTTGAGCAAGGTGAATTCGAACAGGCCGACACTCTCATCGCCGATGCGTGTGCGCCCAATGCGGCGGCCCTGTTTGACAAAGTGGGTCAATTGACCCGACAACTGCATGATTCCCTACAAGATTTTCGGCTGGATCCCAGGATCCCCGATCTGGCCACCCATGAAATTCCCGATGCGCGGGAGCGCCTCAGCTATGTCATCGACATGACGGACAAGGCTGCCAATCGCACCATGGATGCGGTGGAAGCCAGTCTGCCCATTGCCGATCGGTTAAATGACAACATTCAACTCGTTCTGCCCAACTGGAATGCCCTGATGAGCAGAGACATGAGTGTTGGGCAATTCAAGTCTTTGTGTCACCAACTGGATGATTTTATTAAGGCTTCTGAATCTGATGCCGATAAATTACGGCAACTGCTGACAGAAATCCTGATGGCGCAAGATTTTCAGGATTTGACCGGCCAAATGATCCGCAAGGTCATCAAGTTGGTCCAGGAAGTTGAAACTAAATTAATAGAAATGCTGACTATGTTTGGTGAGGCATCTGCCGAGCATTCTTCTCGCAGCCTTCCTGTAAGCGGGATTGAAGCCGAAGGCCCCATCATGAACCCTGAGACTCGTTCCGATGTGGTCAATGGTCAGGATGATGTGGACGATCTGCTGTCTAGCCTGGGATTTTAATGGAGTGACGCATGGCCTTCGAAGTTGATGAAGACATACTGCAAGACTTTTTGGTCGAAGCATCCGAAATATTGGAACAGTTGTCTGAACAACTGGTCGACTTGGAAAAGCGACCCGATGACAAGAATCTGTTGAATGCCATATTTCGCGGCTTCCATACCGTCAAGGGCGGCGCCGGTTTTCTCTCGCTGACCGAACTGGTGGACGTCTGCCACGGTGCCGAGAACGTGTTCGACATCTTGCGCAATGGCAAGCGGACCGTGACCGCCGAGTTGATGGACGTGATCCTGCAGGCCCTGGATGCCATCAATGTGATGTTTGCCCAGGTGCAGAATCGGGAACCGCCTAGTCCTGCGTCCGCCGAAATCCTTCATGATCTGCACGAGCTCTGCAAACCCGAAGGGGAAGAGCAGCTGTTGACTGCCTCTGCAGGCAGCAGTGCTCCGGTGGAGGCTGCCGCTCCCGTGGCTGAAGAGGTGGCTGTGATTGCCGAGCCGGAGCCTGCGGCCGTGCCGGAACCCGCGCAAGAGGCCTCCGTGGTCAGCGGTGGTGGTTCCATCGATGAGATCTCGGCCGATGAGTTTGAACGCCTGCTTGACGAGTTGCATGGCGTCGGTGGTGCACCTACCGCAGCGGTTAGCCCTGCTGCGCCGAGTTCCGGCGACATCACGGATGACGAATTTGAAGCCTTGCTTGACCAGCTCCATGGCCAAGGTCAGCACGGTGGTGCCCCCGAAGTCAACCCGTTGAAATCGGTACAGAAAGAGGTGGACGAGCTGATCGATGACGATGAGTTCGAACGTCTGCTGGATGAACTGCACGGTCGCGGTCAGAGTCCGCAGAGCAGCATGTCAGCCCCGGCGGCGCCCCAGACTCCAGCGCCAGCAGCACCGGTTACTCCAGCGCCGGCAGCCAAACCGGCTCCTGCACCTGCTGCGGCCAAGCCAGCCGTCGCGCCGGCCGCGGCAAAACCGGCTCCTGCCCCGGCGCCATCCAAGCAGGCTGCGCCAGCGTCCGCCGACAGTGCGGTGCAAAGCGATACTACGGTACGGGTGGATACCAAGACGCTGGACGTCATCATGAACATGGTGGGTGAGCTGGTGCTGGTACGAAACCGTCTGGTGAGCCTCGGCATCGCCAGCAACGATGAAGACATGTCAAAAGCCGTTGCCAACCTTGATGTGGTGACGGCGGATCTGCAAGGCGCGGTGATGAAGACCCGCATGCAGCCTATCAAGAAAGTATTTGGTCGCTTCCCACGGGTGGTGCGGGATCTGGCCCGTACCCTCAAGAAAGAGATCGAGCTGGTAATGGTCGGTGAAGAGACCGATCTCGACAAGAACCTGGTGGAGGCCCTTGCCGACCCGCTGGTTCACCTGGTGCGCAACTCTTGCGACCACGGCGTCGAGATGCCGGATGTCCGCGAGAAGGCGGGCAAGCCACGGCAAGGTACCATTACCCTGAGCGCGTCCCAGCAGGGCGATCATATCCTGCTCTGCATCGAGGATGATGGTGCTGGGATGGATCCCGAGAAGCTCAAGTCCATTGCCATCAGCCGTGGTGTGCTGGATGCCGATACTGCGGCACGCATGAGCGACAACGATGCCTACAACCTGATCTTTGCTCCCGGCTTCTCGACCAAGTCAGAAATTTCCGATATCTCCGGCCGTGGCGTCGGGATGGATGTGGTGAAGACCAGCATCGTCAGCCTGAATGGCTCGGTGCATATCGATTCGACCTGGGGCAAGGGCACCCGTCTCGAGATCAAGGTGCCGCTGACCCTGGCGATCCTGCCGACCCTGATGGTGGAAGTGGGCGAACAGACCTTCGCGCTGCCGCTGGGCTGCGTGAACGAGATTTTCCATCTGGATCTGAAAAAGGCCAACATGGTGGATGGACAGCTCACCATCATAGTGCGCGAGAAGGCCATCCCATTGTTCTATCTGCACAACTGGCTGGTCAGAGGCAAAAACCGAAAATCGCGTCAGGATACGGGCCACGTTGTGATTGTCCAGATTGGTACCCAGCAGATCGGTTTTGTCGTGGACAATCTGATTGGCCAGGAAGAGGTGGTGATCAAGCCGCTGGACAGCCTGCTGCAGGGGACTCCCGGCATGGCCGGGGCGACCATCACCAGTGATGGCGGTATTGCGCTCATTCTGGATGTGCCGAGTCTGCTCAAGGCGTACGCCCGTAGACATTGATACCCCAGGCTCAAGGAGTTAGAAGAATAACAATGGCAATCAAGGTATTAGTTGTCGACGATTCAAGCTTCTTCCGTCGTCGGGTCAGCGAGATCATCACTCAGGATCCCATGCTGACGGTCATCGACACGGCCCAAAATGGGCGGGAAGCGGTAGAAAAGGCACAGCAGTTGCGTCCTGACGTGATCACCATGGACATAGAGATGCCGGTGATGGATGGCATCAGTGCCGTGCGTGAGATCATGGCCAAGTGCCCCACGCCGATCCTGATGTTCTCTTCTTTGACCCATGAAGGGGCCAAAGCCACGCTCGATGCGCTCGATGCAGGGGCGCTCGACTTTCTGCCCAAGAAATTCGAAGACATTGCCCGTGACAAGGATGAAGCCGTCCGTTTGCTGCAGCAGCGGGTCAAGGAAATTTCACGCAAGCGCTTCCTGATGTCTGCGCCGGCACGCCCGAAGGCGCCCGAGCCTGTGGCCAGGACACCTCTGAATGCGCCACGTCCGGCAGAACGTCAGGCAGAGCCGCAGCGTGCTGCTCCTGTGGCCGCATTCAAGCGCAGCGGCAAGAGTTATCAGCTGGTGGCCATTGGTACTTCCACCGGCGGCCCGGTCGCCCTGCAGAATGTGTTGACCAAGCTGCCCGGCGATTTCCCGCATCCGATCCTGCTTATCCAGCACATGCCGGCGACCTTCACCGCGGCCTTTGCCGCACGTCTCAATGGCTTGTGCCAGATAGGTGTCAAGGAAGCGGAAGATGGCGATGTGCTCAAGCCCGGTCACGCCTACCTGGCCCCCGGTGGCAAACAGATGCTGCTGGAAGGCCGTGGTGCCGGTGCCCGCATCCGCATCGTCGATGGTAATGACAAGGTCAACTACAAGCCGTGTGTCGACATTACCTTCGCCTCTGCCGCCAAGACCTATGCCGATAAGGTGCTTGCTATCGTGTTGACCGGGATGGGAGCGGACGGTCGGGATGGCGCGCGCCTGCTCAAGGAGCAGGGCTCCACCATCTGGGCCCAGGATGAAGCGTCCTGCGTGGTTTATGGCATGCCGCAGGCGGTTGCCAAAGCCGGTATTGCCACTGAATCGCTGCCGCTGGATCGGGTCGCACAACGTATCCTGGTTGAGCTGGGCCGCTAACGATGGGCATGTTTGGCCTGATCCTGGCACTGGGAGCCATTGCCATTGCCCAATTGTGGCATGGCGGCAACCTGTTGACCCTGCTCGATGGACCCGCGTTTGTCATCGTGGTGGGGGGAACCTGGGGGGCGGTCATTTTGCAGACGCCGCGCAAGTTCCTGCTGGAAGCGCTCAGGCAGACCCGCTGGATGGTGCTGCCGCCGGACTGGGATCTGGTCGCTCAGGCCGAGAGATTGCAATCCTGGGCTATCTTTGCACGCCAGCAAGGGTTGCTGGCGCTGGAGAATCAGGCCGAGCAGGAGAGTGACGAATTTACCCGTCATGGCCTCACCATGATAGTGGACGGGGTTTCGGTAGACGACATTCGCATGTTGCTGGAAGCGGATATCGATATCGAGCAGGAGCGCAACGAGCACTCTGCCAGGGTCTTCGAGGCCATGGGAGGATACAGTCCGACCATCGGCATCATAGGTGCCGTCATCGGGCTGATCCAGGCGATGTTTCATCTGGAGGAGCCCGCCGCTCTCGGTGCCGGTATTGCCGTTGCCTTCGTTGCCACCATTTACGGGGTCGGCTTTGCCAACCTGCTCTACTTGCCGATCGCCAATCGCCTGCGTGCTTTTCACTATCATTACGCCCTGTTTCAGGAGATGACGCTGGAAGGCCTGATGGCCATCGCCCATGGCGAGAATGGCCCCCAGGTTGAACGGCGGTTGAAGGCTTATCTGAAGGGAGAGTAGCCATGCGCAAGCGCTATCGTTTGCATCTGCAAGGTCGGGAACACCTCGACCGCTGGCTGGTTTCCTACGCCGACTACATGACGCTGATCTTCGCCTTGTTCGTGGTGCTCTACTCGGTGGCACTGGTTAACAAGGACAAGTATCGCGCCGTCATCGACGGCATGACCCAGGCATTCAATGTGATGCAGCCCCGCAGCGATGGCTTGCTGGAGGGGCAGGGAAAGTCGTTGCTGAACAATGAAGTGTCCGCCGCAACCTCTGTGCTGGAGAGTGCCAAGGCCCGTTCACCCTCGCAGGCTCCTATTTCTGGTGTTCCCATTCTGCAAGATGGTATGACTCTTGCGAAGATAGATTCGCAACTGCAGGAGAACATGGGGTCTCTGGTGGATGCCGGGGTCGTCAAGTTGACACAGGATGACAACTGGCTGACGGTGGAACTGAGTTCCGGCCTGCTGTTTGGCAGTGGCAGCGCGTTTATGAGCTCCAATGCAGATCCGGTGCTCAATACTCTTTCAAGTATCCTGAAACCGGTCGATAACTATGTGAGAGTGCGGGGTTACACGGATAACCAGCAGATAAATAATGAAATTTTTCGCTCCAACTGGACGTTGTCGGCAGCAAGGGCGGAGGCCGTACTCACTGCGCTCATCGCCAAGGGGATAGCCCCGCAGCGACTTGCCTACGAGGCGTACGGGGAGTTCTCTCCCTTCTCGGACAACAGTACCGAGCAGGGGCGTTTACAGAATCGCAAGGTGGTGGTCGCTATTTCCAAGTTCGCCTGGGTACCACCTCCGACCCCGGTTCCTCCCGTTAAGCCAGTGACGGAGGAGCCGGTCCCGGCAGTTCAGCAGGCAGTCGAGGCAGGAGAGGTCAAGGTGATCTCGCTGCCAGGTGGTGGCATACGCATAACAACGAGGCAGGATTGATACAGTGATTGTTTGGACGGTTGCCAACCAAAAAGGTGGGGTCGGTAAAACCACCACGGTGGTCTCGTTGGCCGGTATTCTGGCTCAGCGTGGTCAGCGGGTGCTGTTGATCGACACCGACCCTCATGCTTCCCTGACCTCATATCTCGACTTTGACTCCGATCGGCTGGATGGCACCCTCTATGAGCTGTTCCAGGCGGTCAAGCCCACGGCGGAGCTCGTCAATAAACTGACGCTGCGTACCAAGTTTGAGAACATCCACCTGCTGCCCGCCTCCATTACCCTGGCCACGCTGGATCGGGTGATGGGCAATCGGGAAGGGATGGGGCTGGTGCTCAAGCGGGCACTGCTGCGCATCCAGGATCAATACGACTACGTGCTGATCGACTGCCCGCCCGTGCTGGGGGTTATGATGGTGAATGCGCTGGCGGCCTGTGACCGGATCCTGGTGCCGGTGCAGACCGAGTTCCTGGCGCTCAAGGGGTTGGAGCGGATGATGAAGACTTTCGAGATCATGCAGCGCTCCAAGCGGGAGAAGTTCCGCTATACCGTCATTCCCACCATGTTTGACAAGCGAACCCGCGCCTCGCTGATGACCCTGCAGTCCATCAAGGAGCAGCACGGCAGTGCGGTATGGAATGCCGTCATACCCATAGATACCAAGTTCCGGGATGCCAGTTTGCTTCACATTCCCCCCTCCATCTATTCGCCGAGCAGCCGTGGCACCTACGCCTATGAGACGCTGCTCAACTATCTTGATGCGCAAGAGCGTCAACGTGCTCATGAGGTGACATCATGAGAGATACCACCCAAGTTCGGGCCATGGATGACTACTTCCACTCCCTGCTGCTGGAAGATGCCCTGCTGCTGGATGCCGACGAGCCTGACTCCGCGCCCGTCATCCAGCTGCAACGCAAGCCCCAGCCGGTTGCCGAGAAAGTGGCCCAGCCCTATCTGGAGGCGGATCAGCGGCTGGAACAGTTGAGTGAACTGCTGGCCCAGGTCGGTCAGGTACAATATGAAATCGACGCCCTGAGCCATGAAGAGGTGGTCACTGAACCGCTGCAGATCGAGGCCGAAGATGCCTTGCTGCCGGTTGAGCCGGTCTGGCCCGAGGAGATGCCCGAGCCGGTGGCGGCGGATCCCGCGACTCTGGTGGTGACGGAGACCGAGGTGGCGCTGGCGCCACAGGAGGAAGTTGCCCCCTCCACCTGGGAAAACATCGATACCGGCAAGGAGTTTCAGGCCCTGTTCTTTGAAGTGGCCGGCGTCACCTTTGCCGTGCCGCTGACCGAGCTTGGCGGTATTCATCAGCTGGGGGAGGTGTCATCTCTTTTTGGCCAGCCCGGCTGGTACAAGGGGATCATGACGTCCCGCGAGCAGAAGATGAACGTGGTGGACACTGCGCAGTGGGTCATGCCGGGCCAGCATCTGGAAATAGATGACTACAAGTATCTTATCATGTTGGGTGAATCCCCCTGGGGGCTGGCCTGCCATCATCTGAAGGGAACCGAGTTATTGCACCGTGATCAGGTCAAATGGCGCCATCAGGAGGGCAAACGTCCCTGGCTGGCCGGCATGGTCAAGGAGAAGATGTGTGCCCTGCTGCACGTGAAGGAATTGCTCCTGTTGCTGGAGCGCGGGGTCAACATAGAAGGTCGCTGATAACTTCTGCACTCGGGCTGTTTTATTGCTAGTTTTACCAGTAGACGTTTTCATAAAAGGAATAAAAACATGACAGAAAAGCGCAATATTGCACAGAATCTGGCCGAAGACGAAGTGCTGCAATGGGTCACCTTCCAGCTGGAAAATGAAACCTACGGCATCAACGTGATGCAGGTGCAGGAGGTGCTGCGCTACACCGAGATCGCCCCTGTGCCGGGTGCCCCCGAATACGTGCTGGGCATCATCAACCTGCGCGGCAACGTGGTGACCGTCATCGACACCCGTTCCCGCTTCGGCCTGCCTTCTGGCGATGTGAGTGAAAACTCGCGCATCGTCATCATCGAGGCAGAGAAGCAGGTGATCGGCATCATGGTCGACAGCGTGGCCGAGGTGGTCTATCTGCGTTCGTCCGAGATCGATGCGGCCCCGGCCGTGGGTACCGAAGAGAGCGCCAAGTTCATTCAGGGGGTCAGCAATCGCGATGGCCAGCTGCTTATCCTGGTCGATCTGAACAAGCTGCTCTCCGATGAAGAGTGGGAAGATATCGGTTCCCTCTGATAGGAAGATGATGTGTTGATGATTGAAATTGCCGCCTTGGGGGTGTCCTTGTTGGCGTTGGCGCTGGCCCTGTACGGGGTGTTAGGCAGCCGACGTGGCCAGCGAGAGTCCGAGGCCAGGGTGGAGCTGCTGCAGGGTCAGCTCGAGAGTCTGCGCAAGCAGATGATGGAGCTGCATACCGGAGCCATCGGCATGGGCCAGCGTCTGCAATCCGTTGAAGGGGCCATGCAGCAGGTCAATGACCGCCAGCAGGAGCTTACCCTGCAGGATCCGGAACGCCGCCTGTACAGCCGGGCCGCCAAGATGGTGGAGCTCGGTGCTGACCTCGATGAGGTCATGAACGAGTGTGAATTGCCAAAGGCCGAGGCTGAATTGTTGATTTCATTGCGAAAAGGCCGCTCATGATCGATCGGGAAGGCGTCTGCCTTCCTGATTTTCCCGCCCCGCTTTGCGGCTCTCCAAGGCGGGATCTCCCCCACAAATCCTGCTGATAATTGGCATCTTTGAAAAGACGCTTCCCGATACTGTGTTAATATGCAGGCCGCTTCTTTTCACTGATTACATCCTCATGCTGCTTCAAATTCACAACCTGAGCTGCGTGCGTGAAGATCGCACTCTGTTTGAACATCTCTCCTTTGCGGTGGCTCCCGGTGATCTGGTGCAAATTGAAGGTCCCAACGGCGTGGGCAAGACCAGCCTGCTGCGCCTGCTGACCGGCCTGTCTCAGCCTTTTGCCGGTGAAGTGTGCTGGAATGGCGAGAATATTCGCCATTGCCGCGACGAATATCACGCCAATCTGCTCTATCTCGGTCATCAGCCAGGTGTCAAGGCTGCCCTAACACCGCTTGAAAACCTCGCCTTCTACCAGAAACTGCACCATGCGGCCGATACCAGCGTGGACCTGTGGCGGGTGCTGGCCCAGGTCGGTCTGGCCGGCTTTGAAGACAACCCCACCGGTCAGCTCTCCGCCGGTCAGCAGCGCCGCGTCGCGTTGGCCCGTCTGTGGCTGAGTGACCAGCCGGCACTCTGGATCCTGGACGAGCCGTTCACCGCCATCGACAAACAGGGGGTGAAGGTGCTGGAGCGGCTGTTCCTGACCCATGCCGAGCGGGGGGGCATGGTGATCCTCACCACCCATCAGGACATGACCCTGATGCAGGGACGGCTGAAGACCCTCTCTCTCACGCCCTTGCTGCAGGAGTAGTTCTGATGTTGCGCGCCGTAATGCACCTGATCCACCGTGAGCTGCTGATGGCCCTGCGCCAGCGCTCCGACATCCTCAACCCGCTCTGGTTCTTTCTCATCGTCATCACCCTGTTTCCGCTGGGGATCGGCCCCGAGCCCAAGCTTCTGGCCCGCATTGCCCCCGGCATCATCTGGGTGGCGGCCCTGCTGGCGGCCATGCTCTCCCTGGAGCGGCTGTTTCGCGACGACTTCGGCGATGGCGCGCTGGAGCAGATGATGTTGATGCCCCATCCGCTGGGCTTGCTGGCGCTGGCCAAAGTGATCGCTCACTGGTTGCTGACCGGCCTGCCGCTGTTGCTCATCTCCCCGCTGCTCGCCATCCTGCTGTCGCTGGACATGAACACCTATCTGGCGGTGGTCGCCACCCTGGCGCTGGGCACACCCGTGCTGAGCCTGCTCGGGGCGATCGGGGTGGCCCTCACCGTGGGTCTGCGCAAAGGGGGAGTGCTGCTCAGTCTGCTGATCCTGCCGCTCTATATTCCGGTACTGATTTTTGCCACCTCCGCCATCGATGCGGCGGGGATGGGACTGCCCTATTCGGGGCAGCTGGCGATTCTGGGGGCCATGCTGGCCGGTGCGCTCACCCTGACCCCGTTGGCGGTCTCGGCGGCGCTGCGGGTCAGCGTGAATTGATGAAAGCGTCTGAAAAAGTGGCCATGGAAGGGCCGTTATAAAAAATATAATTGAGATAGATCAAGAGGATGGCTGCTTATTGCTTTCGGGGGATGTGATGTTTTCCGGCAGTGGGTAAGGTAGGCCTCGCCACGATATTAATAACAGAAAGGTTTTGTGAGCTATGTGGAAATGGTTGCACCCTTACGCTAAACCCGAGCGCGCTTACCAGCTGGCAGGGGCCTTGTTGCCCTGGTTTGCCGTGACCAGCCTGCTGGCATTCATCATCGGCACCCTTTGGGGGTTGGCGTTCGCCCCTGCCGATTACCAGCAGGGTGACTCCTTCCGGATCATCTACATCCATGTTCCCGCCGCCATTCTCTCCATGGGGGCCTACTCCACCATGGCGGTCGCGGCCTTCATCGGTCTGGTGTGGCAGCTGAGGATGGCCGACATGACGGTGGCCGCCATCGCGCCGGTCGGTGCCGTGTTTACCTTCATTGCGCTGTTTACCGGCGCCGCCTGGGGCAAACCCATGTGGGGCACCTGGTGGGTGTGGGATGCGCGGCTCACCTCTGAGCTGATCCTGCTGTTCCTCTACCTGGGGGTCATCGCCCTCTACAACGCCTTCAGCGACAAGGTGCTGGCCGGCCGGGCCGCCGGCATCCTGGCGCTGGTGGGGGTGATCAACCTGCCCATCATTCACTACTCGGTGGAGTGGTGGAACACCCTGCATCAGGGCGCCACCATCACCAAGTTTGACAAGCCCTCCATCTCCCCCGAGATGCTGTGGCCGCTGCTCATCATGATCCTGGCCTTTGCCGCCTTCCTCGGGGCCCTCTCCCTGATGCGTTTTCGAAACGAGCTCTTGATGCGGGAGTGGCACCGCCCCTGGGTCAAAGAGATAGCCGAGCAGGAGAAGTAAGCATGCACTTTGCCTCATTCAGTGACTTTCTGGCGATGGGCGGTTACGCCTTCTACGTCTGGCTCTCCTTCGGTCTGACCCTGCTTTGCCTGGTCGGCATCGTCATTTCCACCCGTATGAAAACCCGCAGCCTGCTTGGCGAATTGCGCAGCAAGCAGGCGCGCGAGGCCCGTCGCAAGGCGGCCCAGCAGATGGAGAACACCCTATGAACCCGAGACGCAAAAAACGCCTCACCATCATCCTGGCGATCAGTGCCGGCCTCGCCGCCGTGATTGGCCTGGTGCTCTATGCCCTCAGCCAGAACATCGATCTCTTCTATACCCCGAGCGAGCTGGTGGAAGGCAAGGGACCGGACAAGATCAAGCCGGAAGAGGGGCAGCGCCTGCGCATCGGGGGTCTGGTGGTGCCGGGCTCGGTGCAGCGCGATCCCCAGAGCCTCAAGGTGGCCTTCAAGCTGGTGGACAACGGTGGGCATCTGGTGACCGTCGAGTTTGACGGCATCCTGCCGGATCTGTTCCGCGAAGGGCAGGGCATCGTCGCCCAGGGCACCCTCAAGGATGCCACCACGGTCGCCGCCTTCGAGGTGCTGGCCAAGCACGATGAGAACTACATGCCGCCGGAAGTGGCCGATGCCACCAACGGCATGCACTTCAAGCCGGAATACACCGACGCGCAGTTGAAGGGGAGCAAGCAATGATCCCGGAATTAGGACAGTTTTCACTGATCCTGGCCTTTGCCACCGCCCTGCTGCTGGGCAGCTATCCGCTGCTCGGGGCCAAATGGGGGCGCCTTGGCATGATGTCGGCGGCCCGTCCGCTCGCCTATGCCCAGTTCCTGCTGTTGTTGCTGTCGTTCCTGTGCCTGACCTGGGCCTTCATCGACAACGACTTCACCGTGCAGTACGTGGCCACCAACTCCAACAGCCTGCTGCCGTTGGCCTATCGCATCTCCGCGGTGTGGGGTGCCCACGAGGGTTCCCTGCTGCTGTGGGTGCTGACGCTGGGGGGCTGGACCGCGGCGGTCGCCATGTTCAGCCGCCGCCTGCCGCTCGACGCGGTGGCGCGGGTGCTCGGCGTGCTCGGCCTCATCTCGGTCGGTTTCACCGCCTTCGTGCTGTTTACCTCCGACCCCTTCACCCGCACCTTGCCCTATTTCCCGGTGGATGGGCGCGATCTCAACCCGCTGCTGCAGGACCCGGGTCTCATCTTCCACCCGCCCATGCTCTACATGGGTTATGTGGGCTTCTCGGTGGCGTTTGCTTTCGCCATCGCCTCCTTGATGACCGGCCGGCTCGATGCCACCTGGGCGCGCTGGTCCCGCCCCTGGACCATGGCCGCCTGGGTCTTCCTCACTCTGGGTATAGTGCTTGGCTCCTGGTGGGCCTATTACGAGCTCGGCTGGGGCGGCTGGTGGTTCTGGGATCCGGTGGAAAACGCCTCCTTCATGCCCTGGCTGGCCGGCACCGCCCTGCTGCACTCGCTGGCAGTCAGTGAAAAGCGCGCCACCTTCAAGGCCTGGACCGTGCTGCTGGCGCTCTCCGCCTTCTCTCTGAGCCTGCTGGGTACCTTCCTGGTGCGCTCCGGCGTGCTGGTGTCGGTGCATGCGTTTGCCTCCGACCCGACCCGCGGCCTGTTCATTCTGGGCTTCCTGTTGGCGGTAATCGGTTCATCCTTGCTGCTGTTCGCCTTCAAGGGCTCCCAGGTGAGAAGCCACGGCAAGCACGAGTTGTGGAGCCGCGAGACCCTGCTGCTGTGCAACAACATCATGCTGGTGGCGGGTCTGCTGACCGTGCTGCTTGGCACCCTGCTGCCGCTGGTACACAAGGAGCTGGGGCTGGGTAGCATCTCCATCGGCACCCCCTTCTTCAACCACATCTACAGCTGGCTGATCATCCCGTTCGCCCTGTTGCTGGGGGTCGGCCCGCTGTTTCGCTGGCGCCGTCAGGAGCTGGGCGAGCTCAAGGGCAAAGTGGTCCTGGCGCTCCTGCTGAGCCTGGCCGCCGCCATCCTGCTGCCGCTGCTGCTGGCCGAGGAGTTCAAGCCCTGGGCTGCGCTCGGTATCGGGCTTGGCGCCTGGATCATCGTGACCAGCGTGCAGGAAACCTGGGCGCGTGCCACCCACAAACACAGCTTTGCCGTCGGTGTACGGCGCCTTGGCAACAGCCATTGGGCCATGATCCTGGGCCACGTGGGTCTTGCTGTGAGCATCATCGGCATCGCCTGCACCCAGAACTACAGCATCGAGAAGGACTTGCGCATGCAGGCCGGCGATCGGGTTCATTTTGCCGATTATGAGTTCGTCTTCACCGGTATCAAGGAGAAGAACGGCCCCAACTACGACGGTTTCAAGGGCGTGCTGGAAGTGCACAAGGATGGCAAGCAGGTGGCTCTGCTCAAGCCGGAGAAGCGGATGTACAAGGTGACCCGGATGCCGATGACCGAGGCGGCCATCGATGCCGGCTTTACCCGTGACCTCTATGCGGCCCTTGGCGAGCAGCTCGACAACGGCGCCTGGGCGGTGCGGATCTACTACAAACCCTTCGTGCGCTGGATCTGGTTCGGCGGCGTCTTCATGGCCATTGGCGGCGTGCTGGCGATGCTGGACAAGCGCTACCGTTTCGGTCGTCGTGAAGAGGAGGCCAAGGCATGAGCAAGAAGACCTGGTTGTTTCTGATCCCCTTCATCGTCTTTCTGCTGGGGGCCGTGTTTCTGTTCAAGGGGCTCTACTCCGATCCCACCAAGCTCGAGTCCGTGATGGTGGGCAAGGAGGTGCCCGTGTTCACCCTGCAGGATATCTATGACCTGGGCAAGCAGCATGACAGGAGCATCCTCAAGGGACGCCCCATGCTGCTCAACGTCTGGGCCACCTGGTGCCCGACCTGCTACGGGGAGCACACCTACCTCAAGCAACTGGCGGGGCAGGGGATCTACATCGTCGGCATGAACTACAAGGATGAGCGGGCCAAGGCCATCAACTGGCTGGCGGAGCTCGGCAATCCCTATCAGATCAATCTGTATGATCCCGACGGCATGCTGGGGCTGGATCTGGGGGTTTACGGCGCGCCGGAGACCTTCTTCATCGACAGTCAGGGCATCATCCGCTATCGCCACGTGGGTGACGTCAACCCCGAGGTGTGGGCATCGACCCTCAAACCCATCTATGACGCCATGAAGTGAGGGAGAACCCGATGAGAATCTTGATTGCATCCCTGCTGCTGCTGCTGGCGGGACTGGGCGGGGCGGGTCAGGCGCTGGCCGCCATCGATGTCTACACCTTCGACAACGACGCCCAGGAGCAGACCTTTCGTGAACTGACCAAGGAGCTGCGCTGCCCCAAGTGCCAGAACCAAGACATCGCCGACTCCAATGCGGGCCTTGCCAAGGACTTGCGTGACAAGACCTACCAGATGGTGCGCGAGGGCAAGGAGAAGCAGGAGGTGGTGGACTACATGGTGGCCCGCTACGGCAACTTCATCCTGTACAACCCGCCGCTGATGGCCTCCACCCTGATCCTCTGGCTGGGGCCGCTGCTGGTGATCGTGGTGGGCATAGTCCTGGTGGTGGTGCGCAGTCGCCGTCGTCCCGCGGCAGCTACGCCGGCGGATAGCGCCCTGAGCGCGGAGGAGCAGCGTCGTCTGGCTGCCCTGCTCAAAGAGGAAGAGAAACAATGACCGCATTTTGGATAGTGATCGCGGCCCTGCTGGTGCTGGTGAGCCTGGCACTGGTGTTGCCCCTGTGGCGGGGAGAGGGCCGGCAGAGCATCAGCCGCTCGGCCCTCAACAAACAGCTCTATCGTCAGCGTCTGCTGGAGATCGGCGAAGAGCGCGAACAGGGGGTGCTGGCGGAAGAGCAGGACACCCTGATCGAGCTGCAGCGCAGCCTGCTGGACGACATCCCCGACGTGGAGCAGACCGCTCGCGGCGGCAAGAGTCTGATCTGGATCCCGGGTGTGCTGGTGCTGCTGGTGGTGAGCCTGGGGCTCTACTACAAGCTGGGCGCCTGGCAGGAGGTCAGCCGCTGGCAGGACGCCAGCAGCCGGTTGGGCGAGCTCAGCAACCGCATCCTGGTGGAGCGCAATGCCGAGGTCACCGAGCAGGATCTGCTGGACTTCACCCTGGCCCTGCGCACCCGCTTGAAAGAGGAACCGAACGATTACCGCGGCTGGCTGCTGCTGGGTCGACTGTCGCTGGATGGCAATGATCCCGATATGGCCCGCGAGGCGCTGGAGCGGGCCTACGGGTTGACACCGCAGAAGGGGATGGTGGCAGTGCCCTATGCCCAGGCGCTGATGATGACAGGGGATGACGCGCAGGCCGATCAGCTGCTGCGGGGAGCCATCGCCCAGGATCCGGCCAATATCGAGGCGCGCTCCGTCTACGCCTTCATGGCCCTGCAAAAAGAGGACTTCAAGACTGCCCTGCAACGCTGGCGCGAGATGCTGCCGCTGATGGAGAAGGGCTCGACCCGCTACACCATGGTGGAGCGCTCCATCGACTATGCCGAGCAGCAGTTGAAGAAACGCGGCATGGCCAGTGCGGTCGTGCCGGCAGAGGCGAGCGGACAGGGCACCGCCTCCGCCCAGGTGCTGGAAGTGAAGGCCGGCGAGTTCCCGCTCAAGGTGACGTTGGCCGATGGCATTGCGCTGCCGGAAGATGCCCATCTGTTCGTGTTTGCGGTGATCCCCAACGGGCCGCCCATGCCCATCGCGGTCAAGCGTATCCCGGGCCCGCACTTCCCGGTGACGCTGTCGCTGGGTGACGGTGATGCCATGATGGAGGGCAACAAGCTGGCCGCCTATCCCGAGCTGCAGTTCAAGGCGCGCCTCTCCCGTGGCGGCAACGTCATGAACAAGGAAGGGGCGTTCGAAGGGGCCTCGGTCCCGGTCGCCACCGGCTCAATTCCTTCAGCGCCGATTGACATCCGCATCGATCACGCCCTCTAATACGCCTCTGGCCCGGCCCTCGATGGGGCCGGGCTGCCTATAATTCAGATTAATCACAATAAAAAGCTAGGACTTCCATATGCATGTGCGTGTAGGGGCATTGACGGTGGCCTTGTTGCTGGGTGGCTGTGCTGGCGGCCCGCCCAAGCCGGGCCCCGAGAGCCTTGACCTCAAGGAGACGCCGAGCCGGCCCGAAGCGACCAGCACGGCCAGTGACAGCCGTGACCCGTTTCAGGGTGCCAACCGGGCCATGTGGGCCGTCAACTACGATGTGCTGGAGCCCTACGTGGCTCGCCCCGTGGTGCACGGCTACGCCCGCTACGTTCCGCAGGGAATGAAGGATGGCATCGAGAATCTGGTGGAGAACTTCAATGAACCGAGCAGCATGGTCAACCACCTGCTGACCGGCGACTTGAAGGGGGCGGGTACCAACCTGGGCCGCTTCACCCTCAACACCACTGTGGGTCTGCTGGGGATCTTCGACGTGGCCAAGCATGCCGGCCTTGCGCGCAACAAGCTGGAGCTTGATACCGTGCTGGGTCGGGCCGATATCGGCGATGGCGCCTACTTGATGGTCCCTGTCTACGGCCCGACTACCACACGCAAGCTGGTGGGGGATACCGTGGATACGTTGTATTTCCCTTATGCCTTGCTGACTTTCCCGTTGAAAGTGGTGCACTGGGCGCTAGATGGTCTGGGTACCCGCTCCAAGCTGATCGATCAGGAGCGGATCATCGACAACGCGCTCGATCCTTACGCCCTGACCAAGGACTTCTATCTGCAGTACAACCAGAACAAGGTGACTGGTCGTCAGACCGAGCTCAAGCAAGAGCAGCAGGAGAAGCAAGACGACAGCAATCTGGATGACTATCTGGACGAGATCGACCAGTGATGCCTGTGCGTCCCGGCTCGAATGACAAAGGCGCCTGCGGGCGCCTTTTTGCTGCGCTGGCCGCCCCTTGCGCCATAAAAAACGCCCCGCAAGAGCGAGGCGTTTTGGCAAGAGTGTGGCGCTATCAGGCAGCCAGGTTCTTGGCCACGAATTCCCAGTTGACCAGGGCCCAGAAGGTTTCCATGTACTTCGGACGCAGGTTGCGGAAGTCGATGTAGTAGGCGTGCTCCCACAGATCGACGGTCAGCAGCGGGGTGGTACCGGCTTCGGTCAGCGGGCAACCGGCGTTGGAGGTGTTGACGATGGCCAAGGAGCCGTCAG
This sequence comes from Aeromonas sp. S15(2024), assembly GCF_041402265.1. NCBI lineage: Bacteria > Pseudomonadati > Pseudomonadota > Gammaproteobacteria > Aeromonadales > Aeromonadaceae > Aeromonas > Aeromonas sp. S15(2024). The sequence continues at coordinate 526,891 of NZ_JBGLQY010000001.1, forward strand.
CCTTTTTCACCAGCCAAGTCCAGCTGGAACCGAAGTTGCCGATGGCAGACTTGGTGAACGCATCCTTGAACTCGGCGAAGGAGCCGAACGCCTTGGTGATGGCATCGGCCAGGGCGCCAGTGGGCTCGCCACCGCCGTTCGGGGAGAGGCAGTGCCAGTAGAAGGTGTGGTTCCAGATCTGGGCGGCGTTGTTGAAGATGCCACCAGTGGAGGTCTTGATGATCTCTTCCAGAGACTTGCCTTCAAACTCGGTACCCGGCACCAGGTTGTTCAGGTTGACCACGTAGGTGTTGTGGTGCTTGCCGTGGTGGTATTCCAGAGTTTCCTGGGAGATGTGCGGTTCCAGAGCATTGATTGCATAGGGCAGAGCGGGAAGTTCGAATGCCATTTTCTACTCTCCATTGGCTGGCCGTGCGAAGGCGACGGTTGCAAGACATTGCGTACTCTTTTCTATTTTGAAAAGAATTGTTCTTGAAGTGATGGGGCCAGTTGGCCCAAAGCCCATCAATTGTACCAGCATCAAAGATGGCCTAACAACTCTTGATTCTCGCCATGATCCGGATCAAGCTGCGGCGTATTGATTCGTCACTTCTTGCTGTTGCCGCGGTTTGCCAGTTTGTGGTCTGCCCGGATTGCAGTAGAATGGCCGCCGAAATCGCTCTAGTGAGGCACCTATGGAAACTATTGAAAAGATCAAACAGCAGCTGGCTGAAAACCCCATCATCCTGTACATGAAGGGCTCCCCCAAGCTACCCAGCTGCGGTTTCTCTGCCCAGGCCTCCCAGGCCCTGATGTCCTGTGGCGAGCCGTTTGCTTACGTCGACATCCTGCAAAACCCGGACATCCGCGCCGAGTTGCCGAAGTTTGCCAACTGGCCCACCTTCCCGCAGCTGTGGGTCGAGGGCGAGCTGGTCGGCGGCTGCGACATCATGATCGAGATGTTCCAGGCTGGCGAACTGCAAACCCTGATCAAGGAAACTGCCGCCAAGCACAAGCAGGATGACGCTGCCGCCGAATAAGGCCGCCATCGCATCATGCAAAAAGGGGAGCCATTGGCTCCCCTTTTCTTATGCTGCAAGCAGGTATCAGGCGATGCGCTCGATGCGCGCCAGATAGAAGCCGTCGAAACCGGTGGCCGCCGGGCTCACGGTGTGATCACTGAGCAGGCGGAAGTTGTCGTTGGCGGCGAGGAATTTGTCCACCTGCTGGCGGTTCTCCTCGGGCAGGATGGAGCAGGTGGCGTAGACCAGCATGCCGCCCACTTTCACCATCTGGCTGTAGCGCTGCAGGATCTCTTCCTGCAGGGCGACCAGCACCGGCAGCCGCTCGGCGGTATCGCGCCACTTGGCATCCGGATTGCGCTTGAGCACGCCAAGGCCGGAGCAGGGCACGTCCAGCAGCAGGCGATCCGCGCTCTCTTTGAGGCGCTTGACGGTCTTGCTGCTGGTGATGACCCGGGTCTCCACGTTGTGGGCACCGGCGCGGCGGGCGCGCTGCTTGAGGTTCTCCAGCTTCCACTCTTCCACGTCCATCGCCAGCAGGCGGCCCTTGCCCTTCATCATGGCGGCCAGATGCAGGGTCTTGCCGCCGGCACCGGCACAGGCGTCGATCACCCGCATGCCGGGGGCCACGTCCAGCGCCGCCGCGATGTGCTGGGAGCCGGCATCCTGCTGCTCGAACCAGCCGTCGGCAAAGGCGTTGGTGCGAAACAGGGCTGCATCCGAGGTCACTTCCAGGGCGCTCTCGACCCCTTCCACCGGTACAGTGGTGACCTGCTCTTTGGCCAGCGCCGCCTGCAGCTCGTCACGGGTGCACTTGAGGGTGTTGACCCGCAGGTAACGCTTGGGCATGGCGGTCAGGGCGGCACGCTCGGCCGGCCAGGCATCGCCCAGCTGTTCGCTGCCGAGCTTTTCCAGCCAGGTCGGGCAGCCATCCATCAGCACCGGGTTTTTCTTGGCTTCGGTCAGGCGGCGACGAAACGCCTCTTCATTGAAGCGATCCAGGGTCGGGTGGTTGGGTTGAGCTATCTTGTGGAAAGCATGCCAGCTGTGCAGCAGCGGCCAGACGTGCTTCTCGGCCTGGCGGACCTGAATACCGGTCAGGGCGCAGTAGAGGCTGAGGCGACGCAGCAGATCGCCGGTGACCAGGGCAATCCTTGCCTGTTCTTGCGGTTTGAGTTCGATGCCGGAGAAGTGACGGGCATAGGCGCGATCCAGGGTGAGACCCTGGCCCAGCACATCGTCAACAATGGCAACGACCAGGTCCCCGAGACGGGGCAACAGTGGGGATTTGAGCATGAGATTAACCTTGGTCAGAAAAAGACGAACCGTCGCCATGGTGACGCGGCTCAAAAACTGATAAATCCGCGCAATGATAGGGGCTAGACAGGGTTGGTGCAACACTCCCCATTCGGGGAAGATAGGGTGGATGCTGCTGGACTAATCGGACCAGCAGGCGAATGATGCCGGTTGCAGTTCAGGTGAGTGCATTTTAAAAGGACTAAAAAGATGCAGTTGATGAAATTTTCTCCCTTGGCGCTGGTGGTTGCCAGCTTGATGAGTTCGGGCGGCCTTGCCGCCAAAGAGTGGGATACGGTCGCGGCGCGCGCCACCGCCGCCGACGGTTATGAAGTGCGGGCCAACCAGTTTCGGGTAGCCAAGGTACCCATCGATTATTTTGCCGGACTACAAGCCGGGGCGGGTTCGCTGACCCTGCCGCTGCCCGACGGGGGAGAAGTGACCTTCACCCTGCAGGCCTATGATCTGCTGCCGGCCGATCAGGCTGCCAAATTCCCCGAAATCAAGACCTTCAAGGGTCACAATCCGGCGGCGCCGGTAGAGACGGGGCGCTTTGATCTGGGGCCGCTGGGTTTCCACGCCATGTTCACCCATCAGGGCAAGACGGTGTTCGTCGATCCCCTCAGCAATGCCGAGGGGTATGCCGTCTATTACCAGCAAGACGCCTACAGCAGGTTGGCGGAGGAAGCGGACAAGGTTATCGGCAGCGATGCCAGCAAGGCGTTGGCGCACAAGGTGCAGGTGGATGGCAACGTGCGCAAGCGCTACGTCATCGCCATCTCGGCGGCGGGGGAGTACACCCAGTTCCACGGCGGCTCCAAGGTGCTGGCTACCGCGGCCATCGCCACCCTGCTCAACCGGGTCAACGAGGTGTACCAGCGCGACGTGGGGGCCGAATTCCAGTTGGCCAGTGGCAACGACAACATTATCTTTACCGATCCGGCCAGCGATCCCTTCACCAATAGTGACGCCGACGTCGATATCAACAGCGTGGTGCAGGCCAATGCCCAGACCCTGCCCAGTACGCCGCTGGGACCGTTTGACATTGGCCATGTGGTCAATACCGGAGGCGGCGGTCTGGCCGGCCTCGGCGTGCTCTGTATGGCTGACAAGTCGGCCGGCATGACAGGTTCCGCCACCCCGGTGGGGGATGCCTTCTTTATCGACTATGTGGCCCATGAGATCGGCCACCAGTTCGGCGCCGATCACACCTTCAATGGCACCACCAACAGCTGTGGCGGCGACAACCGGACGCCAGAGCAGGCCTGGGAGCCGGGCAGCGGTACCTCCATCATGGCCTATGCGGGCATCTGCGGGGAGGAGAATATCCAGCCCCACAGCGATCCCTATTTCCACAGCAAGTCCATCGAGCAGATGCGGGCACACATGGCGACCGTGCCGACCTGTGGCACCTCCATCGATCTTGTCAACAACGCGCCCCAGGCGGCGGCCGGGGCCGGCCGCATCATTCCGGCCAACACGCCGTTCGTGCTCAAGGGGGCCGGCGCCGATCTGGACGGGGATCCCCTGACCTACACCTGGGAGCAGATCGATCTGGGCACGGAGTCGAGCAGCCTGGCCACCATGGTGGATGACGGCAGCCGGCCGCTGTTTCGCTTTGTCTCCCCCACCAGCTCACCGGAGCGGATCCTGCCGAGCCTGCCCTCCCTGCTCTCGGGCACGCTCGCCAAGGGCGAGGCCTGGCCCACCACCAACCGGGATCTCAACTTCCGGCTGACGGTGCGTGACGGCAAGGGCGGTGTCGCCAGCGATGACATGAAGGTGCAGGTGGTCAATACCGGCAGCGCCTTCCGGCTGACTGCGCCGCTTGGGGTGTCGTTGACGCCGGGGGCAAGTCAGGCGGTCAGCTGGGATGTGGCCGGTACCAACCTGGCACCGATCAGCTGCAGCAAGGTGGACCTGCTCCTGACCCAGAACGAGGGAACCAGCTGGAGCAGCCTGGCGGTCAGCCAGCCCAACAGCGGCTCGGCCACCGTGACCCTGCCGGCGGATCTGGCCAGCGCCGCCCGTCTGAAGGTTGCTTGCAGCGACAACATTTTCTTCGCCATCAGCCCGGCCAAGCTGCCGGTCGTCCAAAGCGGCGGCAGCTCGGGCGGTGGTGGCGGTGGCGCCCTCGGTCTCTGGACCCTGGCGCTGGCCCTGCTGGGCTGGCAACGGAGGCGCGGATGAGGGCGGCCTGGCTGGTGTTGGCGTCCCTGCTCGGCGGCTGTCAGGCCGATGCCGATACCCTGGAGCAGGCGGTCAGCGCCAGCCTGGCCAAGCAGGATTACCGGCTGATCGTGCGGGCCGGGCGAGGCGAGGTGGCGCCCGGCATAGCGCCGGAGCAGCAGGCATCAGCCAAGGCCCGCTGCGGCGTGCGCTATCTGGAGGGGCTGGGGGATGTGATCAAGCCAGGCCAGCAGGAGGCCCAGGCCAAGCTGGCGGCCTACGCGGCCGACTACAACCGGCGCATGCTGGCGCACTGCCTGTCACTACCGGCAACGGATCGGCAGTGACAGAGGGCCGTCAAGGTCAACAGGGGGAGGCGCTAGCCTCCCTCTTTTTTACGGCTGCCATTTGCCGGTCACAAGGCTTGTACCCATGGCGTGCTCGTCGCACAATGCCTGCACGCATGGCCGCATGGGCGGCAAAGAGAGAAGGAAAATCAAGATGATGGATGTAGCCGATCTGCGCCGTGAATACACCCGGGGTGGACTGCACAGGGCCGATCTGCCAGCCGAGCCCCTCGCCCTGTTCGAGAAGTGGCTGGCCCAGGCGTGCGAAGCCAGGCTGACCGACCCCACCGCCATGGTGGTGGGCACCGTCGATGCCGACGGCCAGCCCTGGCAGCGTACCGTGCTGCTCAAGCACTACGACGCCGAAGGCATGGTGTTCTACACCAACATGGGCAGCCGCAAGGCACACCAGCTGGAGGGCAACCCCCGCATCAGCCTGCTGTTTCCTTGGCACACCCTGGACAGACAGGTGCACGTGACCGGCCGGGTGGAGAAGATGAGCACCTTCGAGGTGATGAAGTATTTCCACAGCCGCCCCAAAGACAGCCAGATCGCCGCCTGGGTCTCCAAACAGTCGACCCGCATCTCGGCGCGCGGCGTACTGGAGGCCAAATTCCTTGAGCTCAAGCAAAAGTTTGCCAATGGCGAGGTGCCGCTGCCGAGCTTCTGGGGCGGTTTCCGGGTGCGCATCGACACGGTCGAGTTCTGGCAGGGGGGCGAGCATCGCCTGCACGACCGCTTCTACTACACCCGCGAAGGGGAAGGGTGGCACATCGAGCGGCTGGCGCCCTGAGTGCCCCGCTAGCCTTTTGCTGCTGACAAGGAGTCTGTATGCGTCTGTATGGCGATCTGAAGTCCGGCAACTGCTACAAGCCCTGGCTGCTGGCCCGCTGGCTTGAGCTGCCCCTCGACTGGGTGCCGGTGGATGTGCTGGCGGGGGAGACCCGCACCCCCGATTTTCTGGCCCTGAACCCCAACGGCAAGATCCCGGTGCTGGAGCTGGCCCAGGGCGACACCCTGGCGGAGTCCAATGCCATTCTCTTCTACCTGGCGCAGGGGTCGTCCCTGTGGCCGGCCGAGCCGCGTCAGCAGGCCGAGGTGCTCAAGTGGCTGTTCTTCGAGCAGTACAGCCATGAGCCCTATATCGCGGTAGCCCGTTTCATCGTTCACTATCTGGGGCGGCCGGAGTCCCAGGAGGCGCGCCTCGACGGGCTCAAAGCCGGCGGCGAGAAGGCGCTGGCGGTGCTGGAGCAGCAGCTCAAGCAGAGCCCCTACCTGTGCGGTGAGGCGCCGACCATCGCCGATCTGGCGCTCTATGCATACACCCATGTGGCGGAGGAGGGGATCTTTTCGCTGCAAGGGTGGCCCGCCATTCGGGCCTGGATTGCCCGTATCGAGGCGCATCCCCGCCACCTGAGCCTGCCCGCAGCCTGTCAGGCCGGCTGATGGAACTGCTGATCGAGCGCGCCCTGTGGCAGCCCCACTGGGCGCCGGTGTTGCAGGCCTGGCAGCGGCAGGGCCATGGCTGGCAGTTGCTGCAGAGCAAGGTCGATGAGTGTTTGCCGAGCGATGCCGGCGGACTCTGGTCCTGTTGTCCGCCCGATGGCGTGTGTTCGGCCAGCGCGCTGCTGGCGGCCTGGCTGGACGGCGATCTGCCCGGCCAGCAGGCCGTTGATCCGAGCCGGCAGATCCTCATCAGCGGCTCGACCTCCTTGTTGACCCTAGCGCGGGAGGAGGGGCTGCTGACCCTGGGGCCACAGGGGGCCGATCTGGCGCTGACGGCGCAGGACGATCTGGGCGCCGTGCTTAACCGCCTGCTGGCCCGCCGCCTGACGGTGCCGGTGCTGGCCGAACCTCCCTCCCGGTCGGAACCCGCCCTGCAGCTGCGCCCCCTGCTGGCGTGCGATGAGGCCGAGGTGGTGCGCTATTGCAGCGATGCGGCGCTCGCCCGCTACACCCTCAACATTCCCCATCCCTATCCGCCGGAGGCGGCTCGCGACTGGCTGGCCGGCTGCTGGCGCAAGGCGGCGCTCGGATTGGGCTGGAGCTGGGCGCTGACCCTGCCGGCAGGCGAGGGCCATGCTCCGCTGGTGGGGGTGATCTCGCTGCACTGGAACGGCGAGCTGGCCTGGTGGGTGGGCGTGCCCTGGCAAAACCGCGGGCTGGCGACCCGGGCCGCCCGGCTGGTGAAGGCCTTTGCGTTCGACCGGCTGCAGCTGCCGGTGCTCACCGCCCGCCACATGCCGGACAACCATGCCTCCGGCCGGGTGATGGCCAAGCTGGGCATGCGCTATTGCGGCCGACGGGCATTGAGTGGCCAGCGCTTGAGCCAGAACCAGAGCGAGGTGAGCTACTGGCAGCTGGCACGAAGCCTGACGCTGGCGGCGCCGGTCGAACGGCTGCTAGCCCCCCTGCTGGCCGACGAGCGGGTGGTGGCAGCCATCCTGCAGACACAGGTCGGGGAGGGGGCGCCGCAGTGGCTGGCGCTGTTCATGACGAATCGGGATGGGGAAGAAGGGACCGAGCTCGCCGCCGCGCCGCTACGCTCCCAGGGTACTGACGGGCCGCTGGCGGTGGAATACTACGACCAGGATGCGCTGGCGCAGGCCGAGCCGGAGCAGCTCCATCTGCTGCGCGGCCTGCTGCTGAAAGACGCCGAGGAGCAGGGGCTGGACTACCTGCTGCAGCTGGCCAGCCTGCAGCGCCAGGGACCTGTGTTGCTGACCCGGGTGGAGCGGCGCCAGCGTCTGCGCTGGCTCGCAAGGGAGGAGTCCAGACTCGCCCTGCTGGCCGCTGAGCCGCTCACCCATCGCTATCATCTGCTCGACTTGCTGGTGGCCTTGCCCGCTCTGCTCGATGAGCTGGCCGGTCGCTGGCATCGGGATGCCGACGACACCCTGGCCTGGCTGGCACGGGCCGAACCGCTGCTGTTCAACGCCTATCGAACCGCCATCACCCGCCTGCAACCGGCCGATCTGCATGAGTTGCTGGCGCAGGTGGCGGATCGTTTTCCTGAGTCCACCCTCCCATTTCTGGACAAAGATGCTCAGGGCGGCGGGCAGTTTGTGGAATAATGCCCGCTCTGCTGTACGAGGAGTAACGCTGTATGCTGAGAACCGAGCGCCCTGGCGACATGCTGCCGGTCTATGACCTGGTGAGTGCCGCCTTTGGCCGTACCGACGAGGCCGAACTGGTCAACCGCCTGCGCGAATGCGGCGCCGCCGTGGTGACCATGGTCGAGGAGGAGGAGTACGAGTTCATGGGGCACCTGATGCTGAGCCCGATCACAATTAACGGGGTGGAGGGGCCCTGGCTTGGTCTCGCGCCCGTGGCGGTCCACCCGGATTGGCAGGGGCAGGGGATCGGCTCGGATCTGGTGCGCGAGGGGCTGGATACGGCGCTGGAGATGGACTGGAAGGCGGTGGTGGTACTGGGTGACCCGACCTATTACAGCCGCTTCGGTTTTCGTCCCGCCAGCGAGTTCGGCCTGCACTGTATTTACGAAGTGCCCGCCGACTGCTTCATGGCGATGGAGCTGCAGGAGGGCGGTCTGGTCGGGATGCAGGGGGAGGTGCTCTACCACCCGCTGTTTGACGAGTTGCCGGAAGAGACGGCATCCTGACCCATAAAAAAAGCCCTCAGCGAGGGCTTTTTTATGTCATCCCCTTGCGTGTACAAGGCTTGCTCAGGCGCGGGTATCGAGCAGGTTGCCCTTGCGATCCTCGGCCCCCGTCATGCCCGCCAGTTGCTTGCCAAGGGGGCTCTGCCGATATTGCAGGTAGTCGCCGAGCTGCTGTTGCTGCTGGTGGCGTTCTTCCATCCGGTAGAGATCGACGGCCGTCGGGGCGTTTTGCTCATCGATCTCCTGCCCACTGGCTTGCAGATAGCGATCCACGGCGGCCTTGTCCTGCTGCTGCTCTGTGTAGGAGACGGCCAGAGTGCGGCGGGTGGTCTCTTTCTCCTCCTGCGTCGCCACGTATTCATCTCTCTTGTCCAGCGCCTTGTCACGGCCCTGGTTGAGCTGCTCCGGGGTCAGCTTGGGATAGGCGTTGCCATAACCGGGCAACGGCATGGGACGAGTGCTGATCTGCATGGGATACCTCTCTGCTAAACCTGGCTGCTTGAGCAATGGCCGCATGATACGAGCTTTCACTTGCGCAAAAAAGCATCATCAGGTGTGCCGTCAAGAGTGGGTTCAGCTTCGAAAGCCAGTTGTGGACAAGGCAAGAAGTGAAAGCGCCGCCGGGGTGGCCCGGTCGGCAGCAGAGACGGTGAGGTCGGGCAACAGAGATAGAAAAGGCGCCCGAGGGCGCCTTCTGTCACCGCGGGGGGATCAGTTGAAGAACCAGTAGCCGCGGTTGACCAGCCGGGTCAGCAGCTGGAGGAAGCCGGCCTGATCGGCCAGTTCCACCATGTCGGCCTGGGTGACCATGTCCTTGTCGCACAAGAGCGAAATGGCTGCCGCATCTTCGCTTGGCAGGGTCCAGGCTTCGCCGTCGATGTAGCAGGTCTGGCTTTCGCCGCTGAACCAGACAGAGCGCAGGCCCGGTACCTTGATGGCGGGCTCGCCCTGGGTCAGCAGGTCGGCCACTTCCTCGGCGCTGTAGTCAGGCTCCACCGGATTGACGTCCAGATCGTGCTTGGCCTCGGAGATCATGGTGCCGAACCACTCCTTGAACAGGGTCTCGTCATCGAGTGCCTGTTGCATCAGCTCGCGCAGGCGGTGCAGCTCATGGGGCTGGATCTCGCCGTGGCGGGCACGGGGCTTGAGGTCGGCATCGCCGTAGCGCTCGGTGCGGATCTCGTTGTCGATCAGGTGATCGGCAAAGGAGGAGATAAGCGCCTTGGCGTCAGGCGCGCGAAAGCCCACCGAGAAGTTCAGGGAGGGCTCGATGGCGTAGCCCTCGTGGGGGAATCCAGGCGGAATGTAGAGGATATCGCCCGGCTCCATGATGACGTCGATGATCGCCTCGAACGGCTCGCAGTGCAGCAGGGCGGCGTGGGCGGCAAACTCGTTCAAGGGCTTGGCATCGCCGACGCGCCAGTGGCGCTTGCCCTGGCCCTGGGTGATGAAGACGTCGTAGTTGTCGATGTGGGGACCGACCCCGCCGTGAGGGGTGGAGAAGCTCACCATCACATCGTCAAAACGCCAGCCCGGGATGAACTGGAACGGCACTGCCAGCTCGTTGACCTCGGGGGCCCAATGGTTGCAGGCCTGCACCAGCACGGTCCAGTTCTCTTCGCCCAGGTGATCGTAGGATTCGAAGGGGCCGTGGGCCGCCTCCCACTTGTTGTTGAAGCGGGTTACCAGGCGCGATTCAATCACCTCTTCCATGGCCAGACCCGCCAGCTCGTCCGGGCTGATGGGATCCTGAAAGTCGGTGAAACCGCCCTTGATGAGGAGCGGGCGCTTCTGCCAGTAGTGCTCGAGGAAGTGAGCGATATCCAGATTGAGTTGGTACATGGTCTTCTCGTGTCTCTGTGAGAGAGGTGTTGCCCAAGACGGGCTTGGGCAACGCCACTCATGGCCCTGCCTTGGCAGGGAAAACAACAGGGGGCCCTGTGGCTAGTGCCCAGGGCCCCCGATACTCTCTCGCCCGCTTATTTCAGCAGGTCGACCAGACGCTGGGCGTCGCCGATATAGTTGGCCGGGGTCAGCTTCTTCAGCTCGACTTTCACGGCTTCCGGCAATTCCAGGGTGTCGATAAAGGTGCGCATCCCTTCGGCGTCGACGCGGCGGCCACGGGTCAGCTCTTTGAGCTTCTCATAGGGCTTCTCGATGCCGTAACGGCGCATCACGGTCTGGATCGGCTCGGCCAGCACTTCCCAGTTGGCATCCAGATCGGCGGCCATGGCATCGGCGTTGGCTTCCAGCTTGGAGATACCCTTCAGGGTCGCCTGATAGGCAATCAGGGAGTAACCCACCGCCACGCCCAGGTTGCGCAGTACGGTCGAGTCGGTCAGGTCACGCTGCCAGCGGGAGATGGGCAGTTTGCTCGCCAGGTGCTGGAACACGGCGTTGGCCAGACCCAGATTGCCTTCGGAGTTCTCGAAGTCGATGGGGTTGACCTTGTGCGGCATGGTGGAGGAGCCGATCTCGCCGGCGATGGTGCGCTGCTTGAAGTGGCCCAGGGAGATGTAGCCCCACACGTCGCGATCGAAGTCGATCAGGATGGTGTTGAAGCGCGCCATGGCGTCGAACAGCTCGGCGATGTAGTCGTGCGGCTCGATCTGGGTGGTGTAGGGGTTCCAGGTCAGGCCCAGAGAAGTGACGAACTCCTCGGAGAACTGGTGCCAGTCCACTTCCGGATAGGCGCTGATGTGGGCGTTGTAGTTGCCCACGGCGCCGTTGATCTTGCCCAAGATCTCCACCGCCATGATCTGCTTGAGCTGGCGCTCCAGACGGTAGGCGACGTTGGCCATCTCCTTGCCCATGGTGCTCGGGGTCGCCGGCTGACCGTGGGTGCGCGACAGCAGCGGCATGTCGCGGTACTCGGCGGCCAGACGCTTGATCTCGGCAATCAGCTTCTCGCAGTAAGGCTTGATGACCTCCTCGCGGGCGGTCTTCAGCATCAGGCCGTGGGAGTTGTTGTTGATGTCTTCGGAGGTGCAGGCGAAGTGGATAAATTCGCTGACGGCGGCCAGCTCAGGGTTTACTTCGACTTTTTCTTTGAGGAAGTACTCCACCGCTTTCACATCATGGTTGGTGGTGCGCTCGATCTGTTTGATGCGGGCAGCGTCGCTCTCGTTGAAGTTGCTGACGATACCGTCGAGCAGGGCACTGGCTGCCGCGCTCAGGGCAGGGACTTCCGGGATCCCGGCGTGGCTGGCCAGTTTTTGCAACCAGCGTACCTCGACTTCGACGCGAAAACGCAGCAGACCGAATTCGGAGAAGATAGGGCGCAGGGCATCGGCCTTGTCGCCATAACGACCGTCAATCGGGGAAACAGCAGTCAGCGCGGACAGCTCCATGGGGTGAACTCCTGATGATTGGTGTGGGGGATTCGTATCCACTCGCGCGCGGGCCGGGGGCCATCAAGGCTGATGTGCGGCTGTTCACCTTGTTCTCCCTCTGCCTTTGCGCGAGCCAATGATTAGTAACGCTTGGCCAGTTCCACCATCTTCTTGCGGGCGAAGATGATCTGGGTACGGCTTCCGCCGAGCTGGCGCCACAGCACGCAGGCCCGGATGCCGGCCAGCAGCAGGGCGCGCACCTTGTGCTGCACCAGCGGCTGCTGCAGGAACAGCGGTGTACCCGCCACCTGGATTCTGGGGCCGATCGGGCTGATGAGATCGCTGTAGATGCTCGCCATGTTGGCCAGGATCTGCTCGTCCAGCAGGTCGAAATGCTGTTGCTGGCGGCCGATCTGGCCGATCCGCTCACCCAGCATGTTGAGAATGTCCTTGCGCTTGGCCAGCTTGCGCTCCAGCGCAATCAGGCTCACCACGTAGCGGGTCAGCTCGGCATTCTTCTGGCTGCCGTCGGCGCCCAGCTGCTCGACCAGGGCGCGGTAGCCGTCGCGAATGGCCAGGTGGTTGCCGAACACGTCCAGCGGCTGCTTGGGGTCGGTGACCAGGATGCTGGAGAGGCTCTCGCGCAGGGAGGCCTCGTCACAGGTGCCGTCGCGGGCCACCTTCTGCACCAGGTAGGCGGCCTGGCAGATGCCGGCAAAGGCCATGGTTCTGTCTTGGAATTTGTCGCTCATATCTTCACAGCCCTGTTCTGTTCATTCACCGGCCGATGTCATGATCCGGCCAGGAAGTTGCCAATCATGTATCGCTGCCTTGTGCTGTTTTTTCTTTGTCCCTTCTCCCCGAGAGGGGAGAAGGGAGTAGAGCGCGGACGCTTGTGAGCGTCCAGCCCTTACACCGGGTGGCTAAAACGCTGCTCTATGATGCCACCGCCCAGACACACTTCCCCGTCGTAGAAGACGGCGGACTGACCCGGGGTGACCGCAGCTTGGCTTTCGTCGAAGATGACCCGGATGGTCTCATCGTCGATGGGCTGGATCAGGCAGGGGATATCTTCCTGCCGATAACGGGTCTTGACGGTGCAGCGGCGCGGTTCGCGAATGGGGGTGCGATCCACCCAGTGCAGCTGGCTCGCGATGAGGCCATCGGAGTAGAGGCGGGGATGCTCGCCCTGCGCCACTATCAGGGTGTTGCGCTCGACCTCTTTGTCGACCACGTACCAGGCCTCTTCGGTGGCATCTTTGCGCCCGCCGATGCCAAGCCCTTTGCGCTGGCCCAAGGTGTGGTACATCAGCCCCTGATGCTCGCCGATCACCTTGCCGTCCACGGTTTCGATGGGGCCGGGCTGGGCGGGCAGGAACTTGGCCAGAAAGTCCTTGAATTTGCGCTCACCGATAAAGCAGATGCCGGTGGAGTCTTTCTTCTTGGCGGTGATGAGATCCAGCTGCTCGGCGATGCGGCGCACCTCGGGTTTTTCCAGATCCCCGACCGGAAACAGGCTCTGACCCACCTGGGTTTCGCTCAGGGTGTAGAGGAAGTAGCTCTGATCCTTGTTGGTATCGAGGCCGCGCAGCAGGCGCGGGCGGCCGGTGCTGTCGTCACGGCGCACATAGTGGCCGGTGGCGATGTAGGTGGCCCCCAGCTCCTCGGCGGCAAACTCCAGGAACGCCTTGAACTTGATCTCCTTGTTGCACAGGATATCTGGGTTCGGCGTACGGCCGGCCTTGTATTCTTCGAGGAAGTGCTCGAACACATTGTCCCAGTACTCGGCGGCGAAGTTGATGGTGTGGAGTTTCATCCCCAGCTTGTCGCAGACGGCCTTGGCATCAGCCAAATCCTGGGCGGCAGAGCAGTACTCGTCCGTGTCGTCTTCTTCCCAGTTCTTCATGAACAAGCCTTCGACCTGATAGCCCTGCTGCTGGAGCAGGTAGGCCGAGACGGAAGAATCCACGCCGCCGGACATGCCGACGATCACCTTGATTTGGCTGTTGTCTGTCATTAGTCGAAGTTACCAGTTCGTTTAAACGGGGCGTATTCTACCAGAATTTCGCGCCCCCGGTCACATATCCATGCCACCGTTCCCATCAGGAACCCGGCAGCAGGAAATCGTTTTTCTTGTCTCGGCCTCACGGCGTCAAAAAGAGCCTCCAACGGCTCTTAGATAAAGGCCTTGAGGGCCGATAGCGGCAAGCGGGTGCCGGCCAGATAGTCCTGAATGCACTGCCACACCAGAGGGCTGCGCAGGGCCGGTTTGCACTCGGCAATCTCCTCCAGGGTGAGCCAGTGGCAGGCCAGCACGTCGCCGTCGGGATCCTCTGGATGGTGCTGGCCCGGCGCCTTTTCAAGGTCGAAGATGACGGCGATGCGCACAAAGGTGGCCTCGCTGTCTGCCGGCTTGTAGAGATAGACCCCGAGCCAGGCGGTGGGAGCGGCGGTGAGCCCGGTCTCTTCTTTCAGCTCGCGGCAGGCCGCCTGGACGAGATCTTCCCCCGGCTCCACGTGGCCGGCGGGCTGGTTGAAGCGGCGCTGGCCTTTTATCTCCTCTTCCACCAGCAGGAAGCGGCCTTGCCAGTGCACCAGGGCGGCCACGGTAAGGCGGGCAGGCAGGGGGGGATGATCGCTCATTGGGACTCCTTGTCTTGTGTATTGTGCCTTGCTGTGGCACTCGATCAGGTTGCGCCATCTATGTTGCGGCACGCTGGCCAAATGGCTTGCTCGTGTTATTCCGATGGCTTGCTGCGGGCCGGGCGGCGCGCGGTGCCACGCCCGCCGCTGCGATTGGCCGGGTGGGGGCTCGCTTCGCGGCTGTCCCGCTCCTGGTGTTGGGCGTGACGGGCCGGCCGGGCCTTGCCGTGCACAGCCGATTGCCGCGGTGCCGCTGCCAACTCGGGAGCGGGCAGGGCGCGGCTCTCCCCCGGCGCCAGACCATCGAGGGTCCACTCCCCGATGGCGTAGCGGATAAGGCGCAAGGTGGGGTGACCGATATGGGCGGTCATCCGCCGCACCTGGCGGTTGCGCCCCTCGACAATCTTGATCTCCAGCCAGCAGGTGGGGATCTCCTTGCGCTCGCGAATGGGCGGATTGCGCGGCCACACCGCAGGTTCATCCATGATGCGCGCCCCGGCGGGCAGGGTCATGCCGTCGTTGAGCTCCACCCCGGCGCGCAGGGCGGCCAGTTTCTCCTCGCTCGGGATGCCTTCCACCTGCACCCAGTAGGTCTTGGGGGTCTTCTCCCCCGGCTGGGTGAGGCGCGCCTGCAGCTTGCCATCGTTGGTGAGCAGCAACAGCCCCTCGCTGTCGCGATCGAGCCGGCCTGCGGCATAGATGCCGGGCTCGGTGATGTAATCCTTGAGGGTCTCGCGGCCCGCCTCGTCGGTGAACTGACAGAGCACCATGTAGGGCTTGTTCAAGAGCAGCAGCTTGCGATCGGCAGGCGCCGGTGCCGGTTTGCGCTCGCCCTCCTTGTCTCTCATGGTGTGCTGTGCCTCCCGGCGCTGGGATGGGCGCGCCGTGGCGGGCCCTTTGGCATTGTGCTCGGTGTCAGGGCGGGCGGAGAGGGAGAGACGGGGACGGGCTGATTTCATCGCATGCATACCAAAAACAGAGGAAGGGCGAGTGTACCACAGGGGGCTGTCACGGGCATGAACGACGGGGACGGGAGGCCAGCCGCTCAGCCGAGCAGGCTGTCGATGACGATGGCCTGACGGGCGGGGGCGGAGCCGGCGTGCAGCAGCGCGGTGCCCACCTGCTCGTCTATCAATGCGCGGGCCAGCCGGGTGAGGGGGCGCAACTGCTCGGGGGCAAGACTGGTGGGCACCGCCAGCAAAATCAGGGTCTGCACCGGTCCAAGCGCGGAGCCCCATTCGATGGGTTCGCTGCTGCTGAGCAGCGAGAGCGCGGGGCGACGGATGGCTGGGCAGATGACGTGGGGCATGGCGAGGCCGGGCCGGATGATGGTGGCGGCCAGCTGCTCGCGCGCTGCGATGGCCTGCTCCAGCATGGGTCTGTCGCTTATCAGCGCGGCGGGCAGCAGATCCACCAGCACCGCCAGTGCCTGGGCCTTGTCGAGGGGCGCCGTGGCATGGCCGAGCTGGGCCAGGGTGAAGCAATAGTCGGGCAGGGCCTGGCCCAGGCGCTGCTCGGCCAGGGCGGCGCTGCCGGGGCGCCCCAGCGGTTGGCCCAGCTCCACGCACCAGCAGGTGAAGGCCATGTGGGCGAGCTCGGCATCCAGCCCCTCGATCAGCAGCAGACAGAGATCGCCGGGCTGGGTGGCCAGGGTGAGCAGGGAGAGCTGGTTGGTCGCCTCTACCGCCTGGCGGCGGGTGACGTTGATGAACTGGATATGGGACTTGAACAGCCCGGCCAGCCGACTCAACTGCTTGGCCTGGGTGATGGTGAGCCCCAGCCGGCAGTGAAAGGAGATCTCGCGGATCAGCATTCAGACGCCGGGGGCGGCGGTCTTGAGCACGGCCACCGCATCGAGCAGCACCGCCTCCAGCGCCACCTGGTGGATAGGGCAGCCGAGGAAGCGATCTTTTTGCTCAATCTCGATATCGGAGGCGATCAGCACCAGATCGGCGCCGGCGATGTCGCGGGCGGTGAGGATGTTCTCCAGCCCCATGGCTCCCTGGGTCTCGACCTTGATCTTGAGCCCCAGCTTGTCGGCGGCTTTTTGCAGCGCCTCGGCGGCCATGTAGGTGTGGGCGATGCCGGTGGGGCAGGCGGTGACGGCGAGGATCTTCATGGGCTCTCACGGCAAATTCGGGTGGGGCAACAAGATAGCGCCAAGGGACGGCCTTGCCAAAGGGACGGAGGCAAAAATGGGATCCCGACTGCGCTCTGTTGAAGGGATGGGCAAGGGGTGAGCGTTTTTGCGGCCACAAAAGGGACGAGTGGGGAAAAGAGGGGATAAAAAACGGCCCGCCAGAGGGCGGGCCGAATACACACTACGGAGTGAAATCTTAAGATCGGGCGGATGCCGGGGCTCAGACGGACTGGGTCGCCAAAGTGGCAGCTTTCAGCTCACGTTTGATGCGGCGGATCTTGCGCTCTTCGGCAACCGCGACGCAGGCCATCAGCACCAGACAGGCAGCGGCTGCCATGTCCAGCGCCGCGAAGGTGCCGGTCCAGCCGGTCAGGCCGAAGATGGGGGTGCCGTCGGCGATCATGCCCAGACCCAGTTTGGCGAAGCTGTCACCGATGAGGTAGGCGAAGGTGCCCTTGACGCCATCGGCCACGCTGATCCCCTGCTTGGGTACGAAGCCCACGGCGGCCACGCCGATCAGCAGTTGCGGACCGAACACCAGGAAGCCCAGCAGGAACAGAGAGCCCAGGAACATGAACTGGGTGGTGGCGTGCTGGTAGAGCCCCAGGGTGGCGATGATCAGCGCCAGCGCCACGCAGGCCACCAGACCACGGCGACCGTTGGCCAGATCCGAGAGGTAACCCCACATCAGGGTACCGACCAGGGCGCCCACTTCAAAGAAGGTAAAGCCCTGGATGGCAACGTCCTTGGAGAAGCCCAGCTCCTGGTGGGCGTAGACGGTGGACCACTGGTCGATACCGATGCGCACCACGTAGAGGAAGATGTTGGCGAAGCAGAGCAGCCAGATCACCTTGTTGAGCAGCACGTACTTCACGAAGATCTGCCACTTGGTCAGCTTCTGCTCTTCGGTGGCGACGTCTTCTTCGCTCGCCACTTCGTCAAACAGCTCTTCCACCTTGCCAAGGCCATAGGCCTCCGGCGAATCGCTACCAAAGCGCAGGCCGATAAAGCCGACGATCAGCGCGATGATGGAGGGGAAGATGAACATGCCGAGCACGTTGCCATCGAACAGGTAGTTGGCACCGAACAGCGCCACACCGGCCGCACCGGCGCCGCCCACGTTGTGGGAGAGGTTCCACATGCCGAGGTAGGTGCCACGCTTGTTGCGGGGTGTCCACTTGGTGATGGTGGAGTAGCTGCAGGAGCCGCCGCAGCTCTGGAAGAAACCGCTGGCCGCGTAGAAGAAGATCATCAGGTAGAGGCTGAAACCGGTACCGCCCATGCTGGCACTGAAGCCCAGCATGCAGAGGGAGGAGAGGATCAGCATCAGCGGCAGGAACTGCTTGGTGTTCTTGCCATCGGCATAGTAGGAGACGATGGTCTTGCCCACCCCGTAGGTGATGGAGAAGCCAAGGCCGATCATGCCGAGCTCGGTCATGGAGAGACCGTACTCCTGGATCATGTCGTTCTGCGCAATGTTGAAGTTCTTGCGGATCAGATACATGGTCAGGTAACCGATGAACACAACCAGATAGGATTGCATAAACGGTTTGAACCAGAGCTTGCGCCGGGCTTCGACCGGCAGGTTCAGGGTGGGGACCCGGACCTGTTCGAGCAGTTTAAACATCTTCGTTCATCCTCTGCGAGATAGACGCTGTTTCCGCCGCGTTCCTCACTTTTTGATTGGAGTTGGAGGTCACGCCACGGAAAGAACAACAGGAAGCGGGCGCGGTGCGCGGCGAGTCCCTGTCGATTGAACCCATGCCCGTCCCTTGCGCCATGGCGCGGGTCGGGTAACCACATCAGGTAGCGTGACTTTAATGAGGCGCGCTGCAAATGGCGTGAGAGCCATCCCTAGGGGGGGTAGGAAAATTTCCTAGTTTGGCGAGATCCGGCCGCGAAGCGTGAAGAGGATCACAAGCCTGCGTCGTAAAGCAGAGGTGAGCGGGCTCTCTCGAACCCGACAAAAGAGGAGGCCACCCGCAGGTGGCCTCGTCCGGTTTGTCATCCGTCCCGCAAGGGGGCGGCTTGGTTGGGCGGGGATCAGGCGGCCTTGGCCAGCGTCACCTCATCACTCTTCTTGACCCGCAGTTTTTTCAGGGCAACCGCCACCACGCCGGTGACGATGGCGCCGCAGATCATGCAGAGCAGGGCCAGCAGCGGCTTGTTGACTGCACCCAGCAGGGCCACGATGGGGCCACCGTGGGCAACGCTGTTGGTGATGCCAAACAGGAAGGCCATCACGGCGGCGGTCATGCTGCCCAGCACGTTGGCCGGAATGACGGCGAGCGGATCACGGGCGGCAAACGGAATCGCCCCCTCGGAGATCCCCACCAGACCCATGGCGCCGGCAGCCTTGCCCGCTTCAATCTCGGTGGCATCGAAGATGCCGAGCTTGCGACCGAGCACGGTAGCCAGCGACATGCCGAGCGGCGCGGCCGGGATGGCGCAGGCCATGGCGCCCATGAACTGGGTCTGGCCGGAGGCGATCATGCCCACCGAGAAGAGGAAGGCCACCTTGTTGACCGGGCCACCCATGTCAAAGCCGGCCATGCCCCCCAGCACGATCCCCAGCAGTACCAGGCTGCCGCCGCTCATGGAGAGCAGCATGGCGTTCAGACCCGTCATCATGTCGGCAATGGGGGCACCGATGATGAAGATGAAGACAGCGGCGATAAAGAGCGACCCGACGATGGGGGCGATCAGGATCGGCACCAGCGGTTGCACCATCTTGTGGTAGTGACGGGTGGCAATCCAGCGCACCAGATAACCGACCAGGAGGCCCGCAATGATGGCACCGATAAAGCCGGTACCGGCATCGGCGCCGTAGAAGCTGCCGTTGTTGGCGATCCAGCCGCCGATAAAGCCCGGCGCCAGTGCGGGTCTGTCACCGATGGCGTAGGCGATGTAGCCCGCCAGAATAGGGATCATCAGGGTGAAGGCGGCGACCCCCACGTTGAGGATCTGGTTCCACATGCTCCCTGCCGGGATCTGCATTCCGCTCGGGGTCGGATCGCCGCCGATGGCCAGAGCCAGGGCGATCAGCAGACCCCCGGTGACCACAAACGGGATCATGTGGGAGACGCCGTTCATCAGGTAACGGTAGAGATCCGAGCTGCCGCCTGAGCTCTTCTCTTCGCTCTTGCGCTCATCCTTGTCCGCCACATAGGCGGGGGCCTTCAGCGCCTGCTCGATGAGGCCCTTGCCATCCTTGATGGGGGCCTTCACGCCGGTCTTGATGAGCGGCTTGCCGTTGAAGCGGGCCATGTCCACCTGCTTGTCGCAGGCCACCACGATGGCGCTGGCACGGGCAATCTCGGCCGCAGTCGGGCTGTTCTTGACGCCGATGGAGCCGTTGGTCTCCACCTTCACCTCAAAGCCCAGCTCCTTGGCGGCGCGCTCCAGGGACTCCGCCGCCAGATAGGTGTGGGCGATGCCGGCCGGGCAGCCGGTGACACCGATGATCAGCCCCTTGTCGGCGGCGGGTGCCGGAACTGTTTCTTCTTTCTTCTCGAGCAGCAGTGCCAGCGCATCGGTAGGCGTCTTGGCTGCCAGCAGGGCATCGATGAAGCCCTCTTCAATCAGCTTGGCGGATAGCTCGGCCAGCACCTCGATATGGTGGTTGGCGCCGCCAGCCGGGGAGGCAATCATGAAAAACAGCCGGGAGGGCTTGCCATCCTCGGCGCCGTAGTCGATACCGGCGCGGCTGATACCGATGGCCACTGCCGGGGTGCTCACTGCCGCACTCTTGGCGTGGGGCAGGGCAACGCCCTCTTCAAAGCCGGTGTTGTCCAGCTCTTCCCGGGCCCACAGGTCCTTGATGAACTGCTGCTCGTCGCTGACCTTGCCTTGCGCCGCGAGCAGACGGGTCATCTCGGTGAAGACCTCCTCCTTGCGCGTGGCCTTTAAATCGAGCGCGATCAGCTGCTCGTTGATAAGGGTGGTGATCATGGCGTTCTCCCTGCTCCTGGCCGGAGCCTGTTGGCATCTTTTCCTGGGCTACCGCCCAGGAGATGCAGACAAAAGTGACCCCACTATTATCCCGCCCGCAGGGCAGCGCACCTATCGGACAAAACTGCGAAATACTGGATTTTTGTGCGATATGGCCTTGAGTGTGATCCTGATCGCATAGCAGACCAGCTGACAAAATGGGTCTGGATTGAATCACCAATTGCTTTTTTATAGTTAAAAATCAATCAATTGAATGTGTGTGTGCCGATGTGTAGCTGCCATGGAGCCAGCCTTCATCTTGGCTAAGGGAGCTACATTGCTAGAAATTTGTGAGGTAATGAGAGGTTCTTGGATGTGAGCCAAAGCACATAAATGGCGGTCATCAGGGGAAGGGGAGGGGTGGCAAGGTGGAGAAACGTCGTGAGCCATCGGGTGGCTGCCATGTGGATGGTGGCTGAGAGTGGATTAAAAGTAGGTTGGCGGTTCGCCGACATAGCGTGGCAGCCTATGAGAGAAATGCATGCAATCACCCCCCGGAATGCACCTATACCCCAGCCTCTCGTAGAAGTGATGGTCGATATCTGCATGGAGGAAGGTGGCGACGGCATCGGGACTATCCAGCAGCATGCCTGTCACCCCACGCAGTAGATGGGTGCCAAATCCTTGCCCCCTCATCGCAGGTGTCGTTGCCAGTGAACCTATGCCAAAACAGCCTTGGCCAAGGCCAAATCGGTCCCGATAGACGATAAGGGAAGAGACAGGCTGATTGCCCACAATAAGGACATACCACACACCGGAGCGGTATTTTTGACTGGCGTGGCAGCTCGCCAGATATTCAGTCGGTGACAGTCCTTTGCCCCAAGTATCAAAGCCCATCCAGAAGATGGCATTCAGTTCATCTGGGCTGGCTTTTCTTGTCTGCATCCTGCATTCATCCCTTTACCAGTGTCATGGTGCTCGATATGGCTTTCGTTGCTTTCGATGAGATGTGGCGACGCTGAATTGCTCCCCCCACCATTTATCCCCAGGGCGCTACAGGCTGCTGAGGGTGGGGATAGCCTAGCCCAGTTCAAGGTAGAGTCGCAGCATGTCCTTGTGCTGGATGCCGTGCTCCATCAGGGGCTCCGGGTAGTGGGTAAGGAAGTGATCCTTGACGACGGCATCGACGCGAAAGCCGTGGCGCTGGTAATAAGTGAGCTGGTGGCCGAAGCTGCCGGTACCGAGCTCGACGCGGCATACCCCTTTCCCGGCCAGGCTGGTCAGTATGAAGCGCAGCAGGCCGGAGCCGATGCCTTGCTGCTGGCGGTTGGGGGCAACGGCGATATTGAAGATCTCGGCCGTTTTCTCCCCCACCAGACCCGCCACACAGGCGCCCACTACCTCGTTGCCCGCCAGGGCGGCAAAGCCCCAGGCGCCGGGCAGATAGGTGGCAATGCGCTGCTCTGCGGGATCGGCCTCCAGCAGCAGCGCTAGCGGTAGTTGACCAGGGGCCATCTCGACAAACTTCATCTTTCTCTCTTTTATCTCGCTCTGACTGTCTGGGGTGCGCCGTCTTCTGGGCCTCAATACTCCAGAAACTTCTCGCCGCAGCGCTCGCAGATCAGGTGCTTTACATGGGTGGCCTGGTAAGCCAGCGTTTCGCCAAACGCCCAGTTGGTGAGGCTGCTGGAAGTAAAGGCTTGCCAGAAGGCTTTGCGCGGATCCTTGGGCATGATGTCCTGGCTGTGATCCCGTGGCACCAGCACCACGATATGGCGGGTGCGCTCCCGGCATTTGTCACAGCGATGGACTTCGCTTGGTGGCTCGCTTTGGGGTTGGGCGGTGCGCTCTGTTGTCATGATGATGACCTGTTATGGATGGCGCGCCCATCATAGTCTTCTTCAGTTGGCTCTCAATCCCCCATGCTGGGGGCGTGTGCTGGTTGCAAGCGGGATCACTTTTTGGGGCGCGTAGCGGGCTTGGCTGCGATGGTGTTTTTTGCGATGCCCTCGGGGGAGGGAATACCCATGCTGGCCAATACCCGGGCGGCGTTCTCTTCACACGGCATATCGTCGGGTTTGGACTCTACCAGCCGGATCAGGGCCTGCAATTGCTGCTTGCTGTGGGCAAGCCTTGCCTCCAGCGCTTCTATGTCGCTCACCTTGGCCTCGAGCGCCGCCAGTAGCGGGGCGTGTTGCCAAGAACTGATATCTGCGGGCACCAACTGCTTGATCTCGTCGAGGGAGAAGCCCGCCTGTTGCGCCTGGCCAATGATGGTCAGCAAGGGTACCGTCTCGGGCGGGTAGTCGCGATAGCCGTTGGTACCCCGCCGTACCTTGCTGAGCAGGCCTCTGGCTTCGTAGAAGCGGATGGCCGAGGCCGCCATGCCGGTCTGTCTGGCCAGTTCACCGATCTTCATCTTGCCTCCTGGGCTGCGAGTTGGCGGGTCTGCCCACTGTCATGGACGAAGGGCGGGATCAGGGGGATTCTAAGATTAAAGCCAGCTTGAATGTCAACGGCCCTGAGCAGGGACTGTGCGAGTGGATAGCATTTCCCCCATCGCGACGGCATCCCGATAAAGGGGCTTGACCTTCAAGTCAGCTTCAAACTTATGGTGGGGTCCTCATTACCGAGGAGATCGCCATGAACCCATTTACTCCCCTGACTCTGCCCAATGGCAGCCAGCTTATCAACCGCCTCGCCAAGGCGGCCATGGAAGAGAACATGGCCGACCGTGACCATGCCCCCTCAGAGGCGCTGATCCAGCTTTATCGTACCTGGGCAGAGGGTGGCGCCGGCCTGCTCATCACCGGCAATGTGATGGTGGACGGCCACGCCATGACGGGGCCGGGGGGCGTGGTACTAGATTCCCACGATCTCTCCCCAGAGCTGGCCGAGCGTTTCAGTGCCTGGGCCGAGGCGGCCAAGAGCGGGGGCGCCCAGATCTGGATGCAGATCAACCACCCCGGTCGCCAGATGCCGGCGGCGCTGGGGCAGCCCACCCTGGCCCCTTCCGCCGTGCCCATGGCGCTCGGCAGTTTCTCGAGGCAGTTCGCCCCGCCCAGAGCCATGAGCGAGGCCGACATTGCCGAGGTGAAGGCGCGCTTTATCAATACGGCGCTGTTGGCACAGCGTGTCGGTTTTGACGGGGTGCAGATCCACGCCGCGCACGGCTATCTGCTGAGCCAGTTCCTCTCGCCGCTCACCAACCAGCGCCGTGATCGTTGGGGCGGCGGCCTTGAGAATCGAGCCCGCTTGCTGCTGGAGATAGTAGAAGGGATCCGCCAGCAGGCGGGCAGCGGCTTCGCACTGTCGGTCAAGCTCAACTCCGCCGACTTTCAGCGTGGCGGCTTCAGCACCGAGGATGCAAAGGCGGTGGTGGAGATGCTCAACCCGCTCGGGGTGGATCTGGTGGAGCTCTCCGGCGGCAGTTACGAGGCGCCCGCCATGCACGGCCAGGCCCGTGATGGTCGGACTCTGGCGCGGGAGGCCTATTTTCTGGAGTTTGCTCGGGAGATCGTCTCTGTTGCCCATATGCCCGTGATGGTGACCGGGGGAATTCGCCGCTACCCGGTGGTGGAGCAGGTGCTTGGCAGCGGGGTGGCGGTCGCCGGCATGGCCACTGCGCTGGCCATTGCCCCGGATCTGCCCGCCAGATGGCACCGTGAGCAGGCGGCAAGTGCCGAGCTCAGGCCCATCCCCTGGCGCAACAAGGTGCTGGCCTCGGTAGGTTATATGGCGATGGTGAAATACCAGCTGCGGCGGCTGGGGCACAGCCAGCCGAGCCGCCCCAAGATCGCACCCGCCTTGGCGCTGGCCTGCCAGCAGTGGCAGACCCTGCTTGGCAACGCCCGCTATCGACGCTGGATCAAGGTGCAGGAAAAGTGAAGAGGTAGCGGCTCGTGAATCTGCCAGCCTTGCCAACTCAGGCCGATGCCCGTTTTTGCGGTTTGCTGGTGAGCGGTGATGATATGGCGAGTTCGGGCTGCTGCAGACGGACCTGCCTTGCCAACTCAGGCCGACGCCCGTTTCTGCAAGCTGGGGGTGATGATATGGCGAGTGGGGGCGAGCTCGGGTTGCTGCATCCGGGTCAGCAGGCGCAGGGCGGCCTGGCGGCCTATCTCTCGCGCCGGCGAGCTGACGAAGGTGAGGGCGGGGGAGGTGAGCTCGGCCTCCGCCACGTCGTCAAAGCCGAGCAGGGCCACCTGCTGGCCGATGTAGTTGTCCTTGCCCACGCTGCGTCCGCTCGCCTCGATGCCGTAGATGCCACCGAGGGCCACCTCGGGGTAGTGGCAGAGCACGGCGGTCACCTTGGGGTGCTGGTGCAGCAGCTGGGCGATGGTGTCGGCGGCGCTACGCTGGGTGCGTTCACACTCCAGTACCCACTCGGGTTTGAAGGGCAGGCCGTATTGCAGCAGGCTGGCGCAGTAGCCGCCGATCCGCTCGGCGCGGGTGAGGGAGTCGGCCCGCCCGCCGACGTAGGCGATATGGCGGTGACCCTGTTCGATAAGGTAGGTGGTGGCCTGCTGGGCGGCGTGGGTGTTGTCCGGGCCGATAAAGTCCACGTCGTCCCGATAGTAGGAGCGGGCGGCGCACACCAGCGGTAGCGCCGAGTCGAGCAGGTGCTCCAGCGGCTTGGCGGCCGCGCCGCGCACCGGGTTGAAGATGATGCCCGCCACCCCCTGGCGTGACAGGGACTGGATGCTCTGTTGCAGCCGCTCGGGGCTGTGGCCGCACTGGGTCAGAAACAGCAGATAGCCCTGCTGCTCCAGCACCTCGCTCACCCCGGCGGTCACCTCGGTGTAGAAGGGGTCGGTGATGTCGCGCAGGATCAGCCCCACCAGGTTGGATTGTTGGCTGCGCAGGTTGGCGGCGGCGCTGTTGGGCACATAGTCGAGCGCCCTGATCGCCTGCTGCACCCGCTCGGCGGTGGCCGGTGAGATGCGCCCCTTGCCGTTGAGCACCATGGAGACGGTAGTGACCGACACCCCCGCCCACTGGGCGACATCGGTGATCTTGGTGGCTTTGGCAGAGAGGGATTTGGGCGACATAGGGCGAACGGGCGACGGAAAGTTGAGAGCGAGGCCCCAGCATACCTGCTCATATGCCTGAGTGAAACGTTACATCACCCTCGGGCCGATCCGGCTCACAGTTTTGCAAGCGCTTCCCTGGTAGCACTTATATTCTGTGATCCTGTCGGCACTTGTGAGCTGATAAAACGTTTTATCATCCAACAAAACCAGATGCGACTCGCCGTTGTCATCCGTCAGGGAGGCCACCGGGCAGTCGTATCGAATGACCCTCACCTCACAAGGATCTGACACATGGCCAAGTCCCCCGCCAAATCTACGATCTGGGAGTTCCTGCAGAGCCTCGGCAAGACCTTCATGCTGCCGGTCGCCCTGCTGGCCTTCTCGGGCATTCTGCTCGGTGTCGGCAGCTCGCTCACCAGCGATGCGGTCAAGCAGAGCATGCCCTTCCTCGACAATACCGTGCTGCAACTGCTGTTCCTCTGGATGACCAAGGTGGGGCTGGTGGCCTTTATCTACCTGCCGGTGATGTTCGCGGTGGCCATTCCGCTGGGGCTGGCGCGCGAAGAGAAGGGGGTGGCGGCCTTTGCCGGTTTCGTCGGTTATGCGGCCCTCAACCTATCCATCAACTTCTACCTCACCGTGGCCAACGTCATTGGTGACGCCGCGGCGGAGAAGGCCTACGGGGTGAAAGCCATCCTCGGCATCAGCTCCATCGACACCGGCATTCTGGGGGCCATCATCGTCGGGGTGATCGTCGCCAAACTGCACGCCCGCTTCTACACCTACCAGATGCCCGATGCGCTCGCCTTCTTCGGCGGCGCCCGCTTCGTGCCCATCATCACCGCCATCGTGCTGGGGGTGGTCGGTCTGGTGGTGCCCCTGGTCTGGCCCTGGTTCGCCGCCGGCATCAACGGCATAGGGGCGGTTATCTCCCACGCCGGTCCCTTCGGCCCCTTCCTGTTCGGTACCGGCGAGCGGCTGCTGCTGCCGCTCGGTCTGCACCACATCCTGGTGGCGCTCATTCGCTTCACCGAGGCGGGCGGCTCCCAACTGGTGTGCGGCAACGAGGTGAGTGGCGCCCTCAACATCTTCTACGCCGAGCTATCCTGCGCCGACACTACCCAGTTCTCGGTGTCGGCCACCTCCTTCCTCTCTCAGGGCAAGATGCCGGCCTTCCTCGGCGGCCTGCCGGGGGCGGCGCTCGCCATGTATCACTGTGCCCGCCCGGAAAACCGCGGCAAGATCAAGGCGCTGCTGGTCTCCGGCGTGGTGGCCTGCGTCATCGGCGGCATCACCGAGCCGCTGGAGTTCCTGTTCCTGTTCGTGGCGCCCGTGCTCTACGTCATTCACGCCATCCTGACGGGTCTGGGCTTTATGACCATGGGGCTGCTCGGCGTCACCATCGGCAACACCGACGGCAACCTCATCGATTTTCTGGTGTTCGGCGTGCTGCAGGGTACCGCCACCAAGTGGTATCTGGTGCCGGTCGCGGCCGCCATCTGGTTTGCCATCTACTACAGCGTGTTCCGCTTCGCCATCGTGCGCTTCAACCTGAAAACGCCTGGCCGGGAAATCGAGACCAGCGAGGCGGCTCAACCCGCAGGCAAGAAGGCTGGCAACAGCGGCTACAACGGCGAGGTGATCCTCAATGCACTGGGCGGCGCCGGCAATATCCTGGCGCTGGACAACTGCATCACCCGCCTGCGGATGTCGGTGCAGGACATGAGCCGGGTCGATGACAAGGTATTGAAGGCGAACGGCGCCATCGGGGTGATCAAGCTCGACGAGCACAACCTGCAGGTGGTGATCGGGCCCCAGGTCCATCTGGTGAAAAACCAGCTGCAGAGCCTGATGGGGGTCTGAGTTGGCTCTCTGTTAACGTACGTCGGGGGCGCCATGCCCCCTTGTTCATTGCTGTTTTACTGGTGAGAAAGAGATGCCCACTACCGAATCCTTTGATTTTGATCGCGTCGTCGATCGCCACGGCACCTACTGCACCCAGTGGGACTATGTGGCCGACCGCTTTGGCCATGCCGACTTGCTCCCCTTTACCATCTCCGACATGGACTTCGAGACTGCCCCCTGCATTCGCCAGACCCTGGCCAGGCGCCTTGATCACGGGGTCTTTGGCTACAGTCGCTGGAATCACGACGACTTCAAGGGGGCGGTGAGCGACTGGTTTGCCAGCCGCTACGGGGCTCGCCTCGACCCCGCAACCCTGGTCTACGGCCCCTCAGTCATCTACATCATCGCCCAGCTGGTGAGCCTCTGGTCTGCACCCGGCGAAGGCGTGCTGGTGCATACCCCCGCCTACGACGCCTTCGGCAATATGCTGGCCGCCAACGACAGGGTGCTGCTGCCTTGCCCGCTGATAAAGGGGGAAGGGAGCTATCACATTGACTGGGCCAGCTTCGAGCAACAGGCGGCCCGCCCCGATTGCCGCGTTCTGCTGCTGTGCAGCCCCCACAACCCCACCGGCCGGGTCTGGACGCGGGATGAACTGGGCCGGATGGCCGACATTTGCCAGCGTCACGGGGTCAAGGTCATCTCGGACGACATCCATATGGATATGAGCTTTGCCCGCTACCTGCCGTGGAGCGAGGTGGCGCCGGACGATGGCTGGGCGCTGGTGAGCTCGGGCTCCAAATCCTTCAATATTCCGGCCCTTGGCGGCGCCTACGCCTTTATTGCCAACGCAGCGGCGCGCGCCGCCTATCTGCAGCGGCTCAAGGCGGGCCATGGTCTCTCATCGCCGCCCATTCTCGGGGTGCTGGCCCATATCAGCGCCTATCGGGACGGTGGTGCCTGGCTTGATGCCCTCAAAGCTTATCTGCACGGTAACCTCGTCCAGGTTGCGGCGCGGCTCAACGCTGCTTTTCCCGCCATCGACTATCGGGTGCCCGAGGGGACCTATCTCGCCTGGATTGACTTGAGCGGCCTCGGCATCGACGCCACCGAGCGGATGGATGCGCTGCAAACCTTGCTGGTGGAGAAATACCGGGTCGCCATCATGCGCGGCGACACCTACGGCCCTGAAGGCAAAGGCTATCTTCGCCTCAATGTCGGCTGCCCTCGCTCAAAAGTAGATAAAGGCCTCGATGCCCTGATAAGCGCACTACAAGAGCTGCTGGCCGGATAGCGCGCCGCCGCCCTCGGGCGGCGGTTACTATTTCGAGGCGGCCTTGTCAGGCCGATAGCGGGTCTCTTCTATCTGATCGAAGCGCAGGATCAGGGTGTCTCCCCCCTTGAGGCGATAGGCGCAGTGGGAAGTGTTGCAGGCGATGCGAATATGAGGCTCATCCCCCAGCAGGGGAGACTGACTATGGGCCTCTGTCTGCGGCCACTTGTCTTGTTCGAGGCGGGAGATCTGTGTTTGTGCCTCTTCGACACCTTTCACAAAGAACCAGAGCGCACCCATGACGGGGATCAATACGGATAACAACAAGAAGGCAAATTTGTCATAGCTATTCCCCATCCAAACAAATGCTCTGAAAAGAGAGGGGGCTGGGTAGCGCCCAATCTTTTTCGCTCTTTTGATCAGCCAACGATAGAACATTGAGCTTTGCCACAGCCATGTGAGATGAATTCGCCAGCGAGCGCAGATGAGTAGGGTGATCGCCACTGAAAAAATCGTGAGCATGCTACCCAATACAGGCCACATCCAGGGCTTGAGCATATTGAGAGTCGTGAGAAGGCTAAGGGCCAGCAGATAATCCGCCGGTGGAGAAAATTCGGCATAGTCGAGGTTAAACGCCAGGGTATAGCCATAGTGATAGGCCATCCCCAGGAGATAGGTTGCTGCTGTCAGGGCAGGAATGGCCGCCACGACCAATCCCGCAAAGCGCCAAGTCGTCCCCTTTTCTTCGGGTTCCAGCTCAGCATTGCGTAATGTTTTTATATGTTGGCGAAGCCAGCGCCAACGGGCAGCGGCTGTTCGATTACTCACTGGGCGTCCCTTCACTCATCTAGTTGATATATGAATCTGTCAGAGAATAGCGCGGCTTCGAAACCGAACCTTGTGCGAACCGCAGGCACAGCAACTGGCGTTTATTCGGGATGGCGGACGAGGCACTCGGGCAGGGTGAGCCGTACGTCCGTCAGGTCCATCTGTGCAAGGCTCCGTCCATATGTGGTCGCCAGGCCGGCTGGCAGGCGAAGGCACGATATGGCTCCTATCTTATCGATCCTGAGTGGGAGGGTGCTATCCCCGTTCGGGCGGCTGACGAACAGGGTTTACTGCCTGATGCCGGGATAAAAGAAGGGGCCCTTGGCCCCTTCTGTCGTTGGTACTCTCAAGTGCCGTTGTCAGGCCACTTGACGCCCCGGCTGGGTGCGGGCCAGCAGCCCCTCCGGGTTGTGGATGGCCTCCCGGGTCTTGACGTCGATGACCTCGATATGGGCGAAGCGCTCCCTGTTCTTGATGGCCACATCGTGGGCCAGGATGACGCAGCGGGCGTTGGCCACGTCCTTGGCGCTGATGCGGTTGATGATGCCGTTGGCGCCCTGGGTTTCCACTTTCAGCTTGATGCCGGCCTTGGCGGCCGCCTTTTGCAGGCTCTTGGCGGCCAGGAAGGTGTGGGCCACGCCGGAGGGGCAGGCGGTGATGGCCAGCACCTCGGCTTCCCCTTCCGCCTCGATGATCTGGTACTCCTCCTGGCGCTCGTTGCTCTCTTCGGTGTCGCTGACCGGCTTTTTCAGCAGGTTGACGATAAGGGCCGTGGTGAGGGCGCCGAGCAGGGTACCGAGGATATAGCCCATCTTGCCCTCCACCACCGGCAGCACGATCCAGCCACCCCAGGGGGCGTGGTTGATGCTGTGCATCATGAAGCCGGTGATGTTGCCGACGATGCCGCCTGCGACGATGGCCGGGATGACCCGCACCGGGTCGGCGGCGGCAAACGGAATGGCCCCCTCGCTGATGCCGATCATGCCCATGATGGCTGCCGCCTTGCCCGCTTCACGCTCCTCTTTCTTGTAGCGCTTGGGGGAGAGCAGGGTGGCCAGCGCCATGCCGAGCGGCGGCACGCAGATGGCGATGCCGACCCCGCCCATCAGCCAGGGCTGGGTGTTGACCTGGGTCTGGGCAAACAGGGTAGCCACCTTGTTGATGGGGCCGCCCATGTCAAAGGCGGTCATGCCACCGAGGATGGCCCCCAGCATCACCTTGCCCGAGCCCGCCATGCCGGAGAGCCAGTGGTTCATCCCCTCCATCATGGCGGCGATGGGGGCGCCGATGACCCACATGACGATGCCGCACACCAGGAAGGTGCCGATGAGCGGATAGATGAAGATGGAGCCGAGCGAACTCATGGAGTCCGGCAGCTTGATGCGTTTGAGCTGGTTGACGATGAGGCCGGCGATAAAGCCCACCAGGATGGCGCCGAGAAAACCGGTATGAAACTGCTGCACGGCAATCCAGGAGCCGATCATGCCGGGGGCCAGGCCCGGTTTGTCCGCCATGGAGTAGGCGATGTAGCCGCCCAGCACGGCGGTAAACAGGGTGAGCCCGGCAATCCCCATGTCGGCCATGTCCTTGAGCACGCCCGCCTCGGGCACGGCGCCCTTGCCGCTGATCATCACCGACAGCGACAGCAGCACGCCCCCCGCGACGATGAAGGGGATCATGTGGGAGGTGCCGAACAGCAGGTGTTGCTTGAGAGTATTGAGCTGGGCCTTGATGCCGCGCTCCTGCGGCTCTGCCGGCTGGGCGGGTTGCTCCCGGGGGGCGGCAGGGGCTGCGGACGGCCCTGATGCGGCCAGCAAGGCGAGCACCTCGGCGCGGCTGGTGGCCGCCTGCATGCTGGCGATGAAACCGGGTTCCAGCAGCTTGGTGGAGAGCTCGGCCAGCACCTCGATATGGTGGTTGGCGCCGCCCGCCGGGGAGGCAATCATGAAGAACAGCTTGGAGGGCTCGCCATCTTCGGCGCCGTAGTCGATGCCCTGGCGGCTGATGCCGACCACGATGGCAGGCTCTCGCACCGCCTCGCTCTTGGCGTGGGGCAGGGCGACCCCCTGCTCGAAGCCGGTGTTGTCGAGCGCCTCTCTCGCCCAGAGGTCGCGCACAAACTGATCCTGACTGGCTATCTTGCCGCTGGCCTTGAGCCTCTCGGCCAGCTCGACAAACAGCGCCTGCTTGTCGTGGGCTGCAAGATCGAGGCAGATCAATCCTTCATCTATCAGGGTGGTGAGCATGGTTCTCTCCTGGCTGGTGCCGTCCGAATGGAACTGGTCTTGTTGAAAACGGTGGTGTAACTGGTTGACCTGCCTATTGTTTCTCCCAAGTGCCTCGGCCGAAATCGGACATATGTGCCCTTTACTGGATTTTTGTGTTGATGGTACCTGCCTGTGACCCTGCTCGCATTTTGTTCTGTTGGTCAGGGTCGCGGGTGATGAACAAAAACAGCTTTAAAAACAGATGATTATTATTGGTTTGAGGGAGGTTGATCACCAGCTGGCGATTGGAGGGCCTGCTTTTTGTGGGCTGAAGGATGGAGATTTGTGTGCTCACGTGGTCAGCAAAACTGTGAGCCGGTCGGCAAAAGCGGCTGCCTGGCCCTAGGCGGCGCTCATGGTGGCGGGATTGCAAGGGACGCAAACACGGGGCGTGAAAAATCAGTGCATAATTGGCGGCTTGAAAAGGGCGTGTACACTCGCCATGAACGTATTTTAAGTAATTGATATTTAATGGCTTGCATCTCTTCCACAGGAGCGTAAAGCGGGCCTATTGACCGCCTTTAGATGGTTTTACGAGAGACGTTTAATCATTTTTTAGATTGCTTTGTGCATATCCAATCGTTTATTTAGTTGGACAGTTTTGGCAAACCGGAAGTCAAACTTGATGAACCGACAGGCCAACGCCCTTGATGCGGAGTGTGCCGTCAACCCGTTTTACTTGTCATGTTCACCCAGATGTAAGGAGACATCCTGATGGAAAATTTGGCCCAAAATATCGACACCATGCGCGAAGAGTTCAAGCAACAGGAGCGCAAACAGGCCCACGACAAATGGCAGGCCAGGGTCGAAGAGCTGCAGCAGATCCGTGCTGAAGAGCCTCAGTCGGAGGCGGTAGAGGAGTGACCTCGCCACGGGCCCGGCGCTGATGCGTGTGGCCCTGCTGAATGCAAAACCCCCGCCTGTATGGCGGGGGTTTTTTATTGCAACTCGATGGCGTTGTGGTTCTGCCACTGGCGCAGGCGTTGCTTGAGCGAACCGTCGCCAGGGGGGGTGAAGTCATCCATCAGATAGCAGCGGTTGTCACCGCTCTTCTGAAAGTGGAGGCTGACGGTCTGCGGCTCTTTCTGGGTATCGGAGAGGGCGAACAGATAGTGCATCCTGACCGTTACCCCTTGCTCTTGCTCCTTGGCCAGGGTGAAGCTGACGGGCTCGCTCACTTCGCCATCCTGGGCGTTGATCCAGGGGTCGGCATCGATGGCGCACACCTCGCCGTCGGCGTTGCACTCGGCCTCGCTGCTCAGCACGGCGAAAAAGTCGGGGGTGAGCAGCGCCTTGAGCGGCGCCGGATCGGCGTAATAGAAATCCTTGTGCTCGCTCCAGAACGCCTTGGCCAGCCTGAGTGCCACCCCCCTGTCGCAGGCGGCGTGCACCGGGCCGCCCAGCAGCGCCAGCAGTAAAACGGATAGTCCACAGTAGCCTTTCATGATGTTCTTCCTGAACTGGGGCCGGCTGACAGTGCTGCTCCGGCGGGTATCAAGGCGTGTGATAGCCAGACGGGCATGATAGCCAACCCGGCAGAGGGCGACAGCAGGATCTGATGATTTTATGCCGCACATCAAGAAATTAGTCGGCAAAGGCGGAAGTGGACAGTGGCGGTCACTGCCAACAACAAGGGCCATCCTGGATGGCCCTTGTTGTCATGGCTCGATTTGAACCGGCTTAGCAGCGGTTGCCGGCGCGGGCGACCCGGCCTTCGGCCAGCAGCTGGTAGCGGCCGGTGGCGGCCGGGATGAAGGCGGATTGACCCTTCTCGAGACGCAGGGTGTCGTCACCGCGCTTGAGGATCACGGCCTCATCGATGGCAAACAGGATCTCGGCGCTGGCGGTGTTGAGCTGGTGCTCGCCCGCCGGGTAGACGCTGAAGGTGAAGTCCGGCACCGGCACCTCGAAGTGCTGCACCGCCCCTTCCAGGCGGGGGGCAAGCAGGATCTGGTCGTCCGGCTTGGGCAGGCAGCGGGTGCAGGCCAACAGCTCGGCCACGTCTATGTACTTGGGAGTGAGTCCGGCGCGCAGCACGTTGTCGGAGTTGGCCATGATCTCGAGGCCAGTGCCGCGCACATAGGCGTGCGGGGTACAGGCGTCCAGATACATCGCCTGACCGGGCTGCAGGGTCACCACGTTGAGCAAGAGCGGCGAGAACAGCCCCACATCCCCCGGGTACTGGGCGGCCAGGCTGGTGATCAGCGCAAAGGTCTCTTCATCCTGATGCTTGGCGGCAAAGGCCAGCAGGCCCGCCAGAGCCTCCTCCTTGCGCGCCCCTTCCAGCACCAGCAGCTGGTGGAAGAAGTGCTGCAGGCCCGCTTCATTCTGGCTGGCGGCGAGGGCGGCAACCAGCTCGGCAAGGGCGGGCAGCTTGACCCGCTCGAACAGCGCCAGGATGGCCGGGATGGCGCGAAAGCCGTTCATCGCCTGATAGGGGGTGAGGGCAAACACCAGCTCGGGCTTGTGGTTGGGATCCTTGTAGTTGCGATTGGCGGCCTTGGGCGAGATGCCGGCGGCCTCTTCCTTGGCAAAGCCCGCTTCGGCCTGCGCCTTGCTCGGGTGCACCTGAATGGAGAGGGCCTTCTCGGCGCACAGCACCTTGAACAGGAACGGCAGGCTGCCGAAGCGGGCCTGGGTGGCTTCACCCAGCACGGCGGCGGGGGCGCGCTCTATCAGGGTCGAGAGCTTTTGCGTCTGCCCGGCCAGCACTACCTCGGAGCAGCCGTTGGGGTGGGCACCCATCCACAGCTCGGCCTGGGGTTTGCCCGCCGGATTGGGGATGCCGAACAGGGTGGTGAGGGCGTCATGGCTGCCCCAGTCGTAGCCTTGAATCGGATTTTGCATTGACAAAAAAGAGGGCAGATCGCGACTGCTCATAAGGGATGCCTCATTTGGTGTGCAGAAAATCGGGTGCAGAAAAGGGTGGCATTGCTGCCGTGGACCGGACTATAACATGGGCGGTCGCGGGCACCGCAACCGCTTGCCTCTCTCTTGATCAGGATCAGCATGTCTCTTGTCTTCAGCCAGTTGCTCGATGGCGCCCTCCACGAGCAGGCCCCCTTCGACCAGATCTGGTTTGCCCAGGATCAGGGGGTGCCGCCCGGTTTCAGCTATCAGGTCAACTTTCCCCGCCTCGAGCTGGTGTTCAGCGGCGAGTACCGCAACCAGATCTGGGACAGGGAGCAGGGCTGCCAGGAGATCTGCATCGCCCCGGGGCAGGCGCTCTACATCCCCCCCAACGGCTGGAACAAGCCGCTCTGGACCACCGACTGCTCGGTGCTGAGCCTGCTGTTCGGCAAGCGTCAGCTCGGTTTCAGTCTGGTGAGCAAGCGGCGGGAAGACCCCGATTTCTTTGACGTGCAAAAGCACAGCATCATGGCCCGGGCCGGCCATGTGAACGAACACATACTGGCGGCACTGAACGTGCTGACCGAGGATCCCGCGCGCT
This sequence comes from Aeromonas sp. S15(2024), assembly GCF_041402265.1. Lineage (NCBI taxonomy): Bacteria > Pseudomonadati > Pseudomonadota > Gammaproteobacteria > Aeromonadales > Aeromonadaceae > Aeromonas > Aeromonas sp. S15(2024). The sequence goes on from NZ_JBGLQY010000001.1 coordinate 562,068, forward strand.
CCCCCACCGACAATCATCTGCTGCAGGCGCTGCTCACCAGCGTGCGCCAGCTGCTGGCCGAGTCCACCTTCGAGCGGCCGCGGGGGGCCGAGCTGTTTCACGGGATCTGCATCTATATCCAGGAGAACTTTCACCGCCCCATCAGCCGGGATTCGATCGCTCATCGCTTCAACATCTCGGCCAGCCATTTGTCGCACCTGTTTCGCGAGCAGGGGCACATGCGCCTGGCCGATTACATCAGCTGGGTGCGCATCGATCGGGCCAAGTTCATGCTCAAGAAATACCGCTTTCGCCTCGAAGAGGTGGCCAGCCGCTGTGGTTACAGCGATGTGAACTATTTTTGCCGGGTGTTCAAGCAGAAGACCGGCTTGACCCCCTCCCAGTACCGGGCACTCAGCCAGCCGCAGGGGCAGGCCGAGGGGCTGGCGGGATAAACAGGGATGCCGCCGGAGCCTGCCCAGCTCAGGCGCCGGCGGGGCTGCTTCGGATCCGGAGCCGGCTGAATGGACGCATTGTGATCCAGTGCGCGACTATGGTCTGACATGCGTGCTCGCCATTTGATTCTGCCAATGGATGGGCTTAAGATGGCCGCGCGCAACTTACAGATTGATAACAAACGGAAGTTAGGAGATGCCGATGGAAAGCAAAGTAGTTATCCCGACCCAGGGCCAGAAAATCACAGTCGATGCCAACGGCAAGCTGCAGGTTCCCAACCATCCGATCATTCCGTTTATCGAAGGGGATGGCATCGGCGTGGACGTGACCCCGGCCATGTTGAATGTGGTGAATGCCGCGGTCGAGAAAGCCTACAAAGGCGAGCGCAAGATCGCCTGGATGGAGATCTACACCGGCGAGAAATCGACTCATGTCTATGGCGAAGGTGCCTGGCTGCCGGCCGAAACCCTGGATTTCATTCGTGAATACTGCGTGGCCATCAAGGGCCCGCTGACCACCCCGGTCGGTGGCGGTATTCGCTCCCTCAACGTGGCCCTGCGTCAGGAGCTGGATCTCTACATCTGCCTGCGCCCGGTCCGTTACTACGAGGGCACCCCGAGCCCGGTCAAGCGCCCGGATCTGACCGACATGGTGATCTTCCGCGAGAACGCCGAAGACATCTACGCTGGCATCGAGTGGAAAGCCGACAGCGACGAAGCCAAGAAGGTGATTTCCTTCCTGCAAAACGAGATGGGCGTGAAGAAAATTCGCTTCCCCGAGACCTGCGGTATCGGCATCAAGCCCATGTCCAAGGCCGGTACCGAGCGTCTGGTCCGTGCCGCCATCGAGTATGCCATCGACAACGATCGCGACTCCGTGACCCTGGTGCACAAGGGCAACATCATGAAGTTCACCGAAGGTGCCTTCAAGGATTGGGGCTACGCCCTGGCCCAGAAAGAGTACGACGCCCAGCTCATCGACGGCGGCCCCTGGTGCTCCTTCAAGAACCCGAAAACCGGCAAGACCATCGTCGTCAAGGACGTCATCGCCGACGCCTTCCTGCAACAGATCCTGTTGCGTCCGGCCGAGTATGACGTCATCGCCTGCATGAACTTGAACGGCGACTACATCTCCGACGCGCTGGCGGCTCAGGTGGGCGGCATCGGCATCGCGCCGGGTGCCAACATCGGCGACGGCGTCGCCCTGTTCGAAGCAACTCACGGCACCGCGCCGAAATACGCAGGTCAGGACAAGGTCAACCCAGGCTCCCTCATCCTCTCCGCCGAGATGATGCTGCGCCACATGGGCTGGGTTGAGGCGGCCGACCTCATCATCAAGGGGATGGAAGCGGCGATCCGCAACAAGACCGTCACCTATGACTTCGAGCGTCTGATGGAAGGCGCCACCCTGCGCTCCTGCTCCCAGTTCGCCCAGGACATGGTCGACCAGATGTAAGTCTGTAGAGATGCAAAAGGCCAGCCCCAGGGGGCTGGCCTTTTTTATGGGCGCCTGGCGCCAAAGCGGCGCTCGGTCAGGTCGCCGGGGCGAAGCGGCCGAGCAGGGCGGCGCTGGCGTCGCTCACGCCTGTCAGCTGCACTTCGGTGCCGGCAGCCTCGAAGCGGCGGCGCACCGTGGTCAGGGCCTCGGCGGCGCTGAGATCCCAGAAGTGGGCGTTACTTAAGTCGATCACCACCCGCTCAAGGGATTCGCCGGTATCAAAGCCGGCGCAGAACTGCTCGGTGCTGGCGAAGAAGACCTGGCCGTGCACCCGGTAGGTGCGGGTGGCGCCGTGGCGCTCGCTGTCGCTGTGCACCAGCAGAGTACGCGCCACCTTGTGGGCGAAGAAGAGGCAGGCCAGCAGCACCCCGGTCAGCACCCCGAGGGCCAGGTTGTGGGTCACTACCACCACGGCCACCGTGCTCAGCATTACCAGGTTGGTGGCCAGCGGCGTCTTGTGCATGCGCAGCACTGAGCCCCAGGAGAAGGTGCCGATGGATACCATGATCATCACCGCCACCAGGGCGGCCATGGGGATCTGGCGGATCCACTCGTCTAGGAACACCACCATGACGATGAGCAGGGCCCCCGCCACCAGGGTGGAGAGGCGGCCGCGGCCACCGGATTTCACGTTGATGACCGACTGGCCGATCATGGCGCAGCCCGCCATGCCGCCCATCAGGCCGGCGGCGATGTTGGCCAGCCCCTGGCCCTTGCACTCGCGGTGGCGATCGCTGCGGGTGCCGGTCATCTCGTCGACGATGGCGGCGGTCATCAGGGATTCGAGCAGCCCCACCACGGCCAGGGCGGCGGAGTAGGGGAAGATGATGGCCAGGGTCTCGAGATTGAGGGGCACGTCGGGCCACATGAAGACCGGCAGGGTATCCGGCAGGGCGCCCATGTCGCCGACCGTGCGCACCTCGAGGCCGAGGCCGACGCTCACCGCGGTGAGCAGCACGATGCACAGCAGCGGCGAGGGGAGCAAAGTGCCGATGCGTGGCAGGCGCGGGAACAGGTAGATGATGCCAAGCCCGGCTGCGGTCATGGCGTAGACCTGCCAGCTGACGTTGGTCAGCTCCGGCAACTGGGCCATGAAGATGAGGATGGCCAGAGCGTTGACAAAGCCGGTCACCACCGAGCGCGAGACGAAGCGCATCAGGGCGCCGAGGCGCAGGTAGCCGGCCAGGATCTGCAGCAGGCCGGTGAGCAGGGTGGCGGCCATCAGGTATTGCAGGCCGTGCTCGCGTACCAGGGTCACCATCAGCAGGGCCATGGCGCCGGTGGCGGCGGAGATCATGGCCGGGCGACCGCCGGTGAAGGCGATGATGACGGCGATGCAGAAGGAGGCGTAGAGCCCCACCTTGGGATCGACGCCGGCGATGATGGAGAAGGCGATGGCCTCCGGGATCAGGGCCAGGGCCACGACCGTGCCCGACAGCAGATCCCCCCTGACGTTGCCAAACCACTCTTGTCTGATGCGCTCACGCATGGATTGTTCTCGCTCGTTGCTGGCGCTCTGGGCGCGCGTTGTCGTTATGGGCGCGGTGGCCGCGCGGCGCGCGACTCTAACAAAGGGGAGGGGCAGGGGCAAGGCGCGTACGGGCCGATGTGACGCCGAATTGTGCATGGCAGGTGGCCTTGCGCGGTAACCTATTGAAAGGATGCGGGCAACGATATGAAGCAGGCAGGCAGATCTGCGCTGTCATGGCGAGAGCACAAAGGAGGCTAGGGGAGGAAGGGGCTGGATAAAAGAGAGCCTTGCAGTTTGGGGCTGCAAGGCAAGGATTCGGATGATTAGGTGGTTCGTTCCAGATGGTGCTGGTAGATCTGCTGCCATTTGTCCTGCTCGGCCTCGTCCCCCTGGGTCTGCCAGAACTCGCAGATGGAGCTGGCGAGTTCGGATGCCATGGCGTGGTCCCCATCGCGGCGACTCATCAGATATTGTCCCAGCCAGCTTTGATATTGTTTCATTGCCCGATCTCCTTATCTCGTGTGTCTTGCTGACCGCCGTCAGGCTTCGTGCCGGACGGGGCCATCAGGCCACGGTTTTTCTGCATGCCCGTGATGGTTGTGATCGACGGATTGGGTCGCGATCTCGCCCGAACAGGGCGCCAACGTGGGTGCAGATGTCAAAAAACGGTCACTATCGTATCACAAAATAACCAGCTTGGGGGGATTGTCAGCAATTCAGGGTGTCCAGCTGTCTGGCCGTCTACATTCGATACACCTAAGCATGCACGCCATCTTGCTGATCTCACACGAGAAAAACCCGCCAGTCTGGCGGGTTTTATGGCTGAAAAAAAGATCAGAGGCGGGCGCTGGCCAGGTACTTTTCCATCTCCTCGGCGGGCACCATGCCGCCGCCGGTGGCCCACACCAGGTGGGTAGCGCTGGCCATCTTGGCGGCATCCAGCCCTTGACCAGTTTGCCACTCAAGGTCGGCCGCGACGCGCCACGGGCCTGCCATGCCGGCCAGCGCCGAGGGTTCCAGCTTGATCTGCTCATCGCGCGCCAGCAGTCCCAGCAGGTCGTACATCTCCTGATCGCTCAGGGTGTAGAAACCTGCCAGCAGCCGCTCCATGGCGCGGCCGACAAAACCGGAGGCGCGCCCTACGGCGAGGCCGTCGGCCGCAGTGAGGTTGTCGATGCCAAGGTCTTGCACCGCAATGGCATCGTGCAAGGCGGTGTGCACCCCGAGCAGCATGCAGGGGGAGTGGGTCGGCTCGGCGAACAGGCAGTGGACGTTGTCCCCGAACGCGAGCTTGAGACCAAAGGCCACCCCGCCTGGGCCGCCACCGACACCGCAGGGCAGGTAGACAAACAGCGGATGGTCGGCATCCACCACAATCCCCATGTCATCAAACTGCTTTTTCACCCGCTCACCGGCCACCGCGTAGCCGAGGAACAGGGTGCGGGAGTTCTCGTCGTCGATGAAGAAACAGTTGGGGTTGCGTTCGGCCTCCTTGCGGCCCTGCTCCACCGCCACCCCGTAATCCTCGGCGTATTCCACCACGATGGCGCCATGTTCGCGCAACTTGAGCTTCTTCCACTCCCGCGCATCGGCCGACATGTGGACGGTGACGCGAAAGCCGAGGCGGGCGCTCATGATGCCGATGGACATGCCGAGGTTGCCGGTGGAGCCTACCGCGATGCTGTATTGGCTGAAGAACTGGCGGAACTCGTCCGTGAACAGCTTGCGATAGTCGTCCTCTTCGCAGAGCAGGCCGGCCTTGATCGCCAGCTGCTCGGCATGGGCCAGCACCTCGTAGATGCCGCCGCGCGCCTTGATGGAGCCGGAGATGGGCAGATGGCTGTCTTTTTTGAGCAGCAATCGACCGCTGACCTCAACGCCGTAACGCTGGTTGAGAGTGGCCTGCATCGCGGGAATGGCGGCTATCTCGGACTCCAGAATGCCCTTGCTGGCGCGGGTCTCGGGGAAGGCTTCGCACAGGTAGGGGGCGAAGCGGGCCAGGCGGGCGGAGGCATCCGCCACATCGCAGCCATCCAGCCCCACATAGGGAAGACCTTCCACTAGGGTGGTGGCCTTGGGGTTGAACCAGCTGACCGGTTCCAGCGCGATCAGGGATTGCAGCAGCGGAAACTGCTGGGTGAGTTGTGATACGGCGATGTTTTTCATGGTGTTCTCGGCTTCGTCATTGAACTCGGGCATGCAGGTGCCAGCAGGGTTGCGCCCACCGTGGCAAACCTGGCACAGAGCCATGGGGTCCATGATGGCTGTCGGCCGGGGGCGCCGAGCCCTGTTGAGGCGCTCATGGCGCACCCCGGCATGGGAATAAGGCTGGCGTTATTCAATGCCAACGAGGTGGCCGTGACAAATGATGAAATGAGCGTCTTGGATGAGCTGGATTGATGCAAGGGTGCTGCATTCATCACATTGTTGACCTGATGGTGATATTGGGTGGTGTGAGCTGATGCAAGGGGACGCTTTTTCGGTATCATCGGCGCATGTGTTGAAGGGGGCAATGGGGGCGTCATGTATAAGCAGGATCATCAGGTGGCGAGAAGCCGTATCGCGGGCAACAAGCTGCTCAACGGCTATCAGCTGGCCAGGCTGCACACCTTCGAGGCGGCAGCCAGACACGGCTCCTTTGCGCTGGCGGCCGACGAGCTGGCGCTCAGCCCGAGTGCGGTGAGCCACCGGATAAGCGCCCTGGAGGAGGATCTTGGCTTCAAGCTGTTCCAGCGCTTTCACCGCAAGGTGGCGCTGACGGCAGACGGGCAGCGGGTGTTCTGGGCGCTCAAGTCATCGCTGGAGTTCATCAACCAGGAGATCCTGGAGATCCGTCATCAGGAGCTGTCGGGCCCCCTGACCGTCTTCTCACGACCCTCCATCGCCCAGTGCTGGCTGGTGCCACGGCTGGCGGATTTCGCCCGTCTGCATCCCCAAATCGAGCTCAACGTCATGACCGGCAACGAGAACATCAACCTGCATGGTTACGGCATCGATCTCGCCCTCTGCTTCGACGACAAGACGCCTGCGCGGCTCGCCATCCACCCGTTGATGGACGAGTACATGGTGCCGGTGTGCAGCCCCGAGTATGCCGAACAGCACGGGCTGCTAGGCAACCCGGCCAACCTGGCACACTGCCGCCTGCTGCACGATCGGCAAGCCTGGAGCCAGGATTCCAACGATGATGAGTGGTCCAGCTGGGCCGAGCAGTCCGGCGTGTCGCTTTCGGCATGCAGGGGCAGCATGGGGTTTGATCGCTCCGATCTCGCCATCATCGCCGCCATGAACCACGCCGGGGTGGCCATGGGACGCCAGAACCTGGTGAGCCAGCGGCTGGCACGGCGCGAGCTGGTGGCCCCCTTCCCGGAGATGGCGGTGCGCTGCGCCCAGCGCTACTACATCGCCACCCTGCCCAATTGCCAGAACCCCAAGGCGCAAGCCTTTATCGACTGGGCCTGCCAGCAGGCGGGGGAGAGGGCGCCGGTTTTGTAGATAAGGGCTGGCAAATAGAAAGGGCCACCTCTTGGGAAGTGGCCCTTTTTCTGTTCAAGCTGATGGTTGGGAAATCGCGCCTGTCACTGGATCACAACGGTGGAAAGCTCAGGCCATTTCTTCATCATGTAGCGGTAGAGTTCTGGGTGTTTTTTAAGATTTGTTCCTGCAACAGGATCAGGCTTGCCCTCTGGGTAAAGAGGTTTGCCATCAGCGACAAAGTGTTCAACACCACGCAGGGCAAACTTTTTGCCATCTCGGTAAGCAAAATATTTCACATCACCGGGATCGAGCCCACCGCGACAGGCCATTGAATAAGAGAGCAGCAGATAATAATCCCCCTTGCCGGTGAGCTCGACGACCTCAAATCCGGCAGGGTTGATATGGATGAATATATCGAGGTTGCAGTTGGTGACGCTGTCATACAGGACCCACTCCTGCTCACCGTTCAGGGTGCCCAATCCGGTAATAGCCAGAGAGCGACTGTCTTTCTCCGTAGCCGGGATCTCATCGACCGACAGCGTGACCTCATGCTTGCCCTTGCTATCACGCCACAACGCCTTGTATAGCTGTTCGCTGCTATAAGCCGGTGCTGCGCCAAGCAACCCGGCAAGGACTATCCATTTCATGGCCACTTATCCCCTTTAGGTCGTGATGGTTCTTGAAAAGAGCGGCGTCAGGCGAAGCTAATAAAATCCGCAGGATGAGGGAAAGGTTGAGCCTGGAGGCAGACTCAACCGATAGCTCGATCACTCTGGCCAGGGGCCGTACCAGGCATCGCTCAGAGGCTCGAGCTGGTGGGTGGCAACCCAGGGCTGGCTGGCCAACCAACAAGCCGCCTGTTCCCGATCGGCCTCAGTCAGGGAGCCTCTGGCAAACTGGCAGAGGTAGCCACTGATCTCGTGTACAGAGAGAGTACCACCTCCGCCAAAGCCCCAGCCTTGCGACTCGATAAACTCAAGCCAGCGATCGAGCGCCTCTTCAAAACTCACCAGCTGAGGCTTCAGGCTAAACATGAGTTGAAAACCGAATTCCTGAAACTCGCCGACATGGAGTTTTTTGCGCAGGCGGCGGGAACGATTCTTATTGGAGCGAGCTGGGGTCATTGGGGGACTCCTGATGATGTGGGGCTGATAGCCGGTTTGGATGCCCGTTTGCGCGGCTTGGCAGTGGCCCGCTCGGCTTGAATGCGGGCCAGCAGGGCGGCGGCGCTATTGTCGCCACTGCTCAGGTGCGGGTTGGCTGCGCGCCAGTCGGCGGTCAGCTCGCCGCGAAACGCCTTGGCCAGAATGGCTTGGGTCAGGTTATCGACCCGCGCCTTTGCGGCTTTGGCCTGCTGCTCGAGGTTATCGGCATAGGCAAATAGCTGTTCCACCCGACGGACGATTTCGGTTTGTTCTTCCACTTTAGGCAACAAAATCCGGAGATCTTTTAATGCCGGCATGTAAATTGTTTTTACGGTTGTACCTTGCCCAGAGTTTAATAAATGATCTTTAGCCGCCATAAATGAATACATTAAAAATTTATTGTTTAGCTCATCACCACAAATCCAGTTTGCAAAGTGTTGAGTCGTAGACATCTCCTTGCCCATGATCGTTACATAACCGACAGAGATATCACGACAGAAACAAACTGTCCCTTCAGGAAGTAAACGGGCGCTTGAATTTTCGATGCCTTTCATTGTGGGCTTGAATTTAGTGTTTTTAATTATTGTTCCGTTAGCTTCACGAATATCCTGAAGACTCAACCAATATACATCTCCATTTTCCCAATATTCCGGAACTGATTTGCGTGGAGTATGACCAGACTCTAATATCGCTAGTCTAGTTAGTTTCTCCCATTTCCAACCTTTTGGTGCTGACTCTGACTCAGAACCAATCGACATGGATGGATGAGAAATATCAATAGAAGATGTTCCTCGCCAATCTTCTGTCAGCTTGCCACTCACCGCAGCGGCAAGCACGGATTGGCGGAATTGCTTGATAATATCCGGGATACGGGCCAGACGGGCTTGGGTGGCCTCCACCTGAGCCAGCAATATATCAAGCCGGTCGGCTATCTCTTTTTGCTCTGCTGCTGACGGCAATGGAATTTTATAGTTTTGCACATCAGATGATTTTGCCGCAGGATAAAGCGCTCCTTGAACAGCACCACTGATAGAATCAATAAAATGACGTGAGCGGGTAATGTTAAAAATAAAGCGACTATCTACCCCAATCGGTTTTATTACTTCAAAACCGGTTGATGCTATCTGCCCATTTAACTGGTCAGGGACAAGCGAGACTGCATTAAGATTAGGTCTGGTTAGAGACACCAATACATCACCTGAATTTATTACTTTTCTTGCTCGACTAGGCGCCTCATGCCCGTATAACATCTGAGGCGTTGCGATTTTTTTGAGTACTCTGTCGATACTACCGATATCAACATATACAAACTCTTCTATTTCTTCTGGGGTTCTTTGCTCACATTTAGCCGATATATCGCTAATGCGGGCAGAAACCCATTCTATCGGGAAATCTTGGGCAGCCATCACGCCATCCCCTCCAAGGCTTTAACCAGATCCTGCAGCTCGGCCAAAGCGGTTTCCAACTCGGCTTTAGCCTCGTTGGCCAGCTCCAGCGGCTCGGGCAAGTCGGCCGCATCGACGCTGTTTTGATCCTTCAGCCAGCTGATATCCAGCGAATCCCCCTTGGTATCGCGGATCCACTCCCGGCTAAAGCTGCGCCAGCGGGCGGTTTCCAGGCTCTGCGCCTGCACGGATTCCTGCGGCAATTCGCCCAATTGCTGCCAGACCCCCTCCACGCGCGGTGACTGACCGTTCTTGTCAAGGCCATAGGCGGCGATAAAGGGGGCAAAGTGCGCCTGGGTGAGGGGGGTACGTTTGCCAAAGGTCTGCATATTGGCGCGCATATCGTAGACCCAGACCGTCTTGGTGCAGCCTTTGTCTTGCGCCGGATTGTCCGGGGTGCCCTTTTGGAAGAAGAGCACATTGGTCTTGACCCCCTGGGCATAGAAGATGCCGGTGGGTAGACGCAGTATGGTGTGCAGGTTGCATTTGTCCATCAGGTCACGGCGGATCTCGGTGCCCTTGCCCCCTTCAAACAGGACGTTATCGGGGATCACCACGGCGGCGCGGCCACCGGGTTCGAGGGCATCGTAGATATGCTGAATAAAGCAGAACTGCTTGTTGCTGGTGGGGTGGACAAAGGTGCGGGTGATATTGGTGCCCGCAGCGCTGCCAAAGGGCGGGTTGGAGAGGATAAGGTGAGCCTTGGGCAGGGTCTCACCATCCTTGCCAAGGGTGTTGCCAAGGCGAATGGCACCGTGCTGGTCATCCCCTTCGATATCGTGCAGCAGGCAGTTCATCAGGGCCAGACGGCGGGTTTCCGGCACCAGCTCGAGGCCAACGAAAGCCTTTTTCATCTGGAAAATCTGATCCGCCTCGTCGAGATCATCGAGATCCCGGCTGTGGGCCTTGATATAGCGGTCGGCTTCGATCAGAAAGCCAGCCGTCCCGGCGGCGGGATCCTGGATCACTTCGCGGGGCGCGGGCTGCATCACCTGCACGATGGCGTTGATGAGCGGGCGTGGGGTGAAATATTGACCGGCGCCGGACTTGGTCTCGTTGGCGTTTTTCTGCAGCAGCCCTTCATACATGTCGCCGAAGTCGTCGCGGCTCTTGCCCTTTTCCCCGTCGAACCACTCGAGCTTGTCCATGTTGCTGACCAGCTCGCTAAGCTGGGCGGGCTGGGTGATGGTGGTGTTGACGTTCTGGAAGATGGCGCGAACGATGGCGTGATCGTCAACCCCGAGCTGAACCAGCATGTTGCGGTAGAAGCGGTGCTGCTCCTGCCCCAGCTTGCTCTTGAGATCGCGCCAGCGATACCCCTCCGGCAGCAGATCTGCCTCTTGCCCGGTCTCTTCGCACATTTTGAGAAACAGCAGGGAGGCGAGTTCGTTGACATAGTTCTGGTAGGAGACGCCGCCGTCGCGCAGGTTGTCGCACAGCTTCCAGAGCTTGGCGACCAGATCGGTGTTGTTCATCGGTATTTCTCGTTGAGCAGGCGGCCCGCAGGCCGCCTTGTAAAGAGTGAGTGAGGAACCTTTTTCAGGCACCACCAAAGTGGGCAGGATTGTACCCGTTTCAGGCGGGTTTATCCCAGATCAGTTGGCTGAACTCGGCGAGCAGCTCATCGAGCTTGTCATCAAAAAGCTGCATCAGCTTGGGTTTGCCGCCCCGGCGGCGGTAGTTACCCACCTTGAAGGTGTCATCATCGAGCACCACCTTCTCCTTGATGGAGTCGGCCAGCCGATCGAGCCAGATAAGCTGCTCGCTGTTCCAGTCGTGTTGACCCTTGATGCGGGCCAGCGCCTTGTCTACCCGATCTTCGAATGGCTGCAGGGGGTCGCCGATGGCGGCGCGGCGAATATGGCCGACTAGGCGAGCGGCGATATCCTGATTCTTGGCTGCTTTCCACGCGGCGCGCAGGGTTGAATCGTTGTAGTTCTCTTTGTCGAACCACTCCTGCAGTTGCAGCAGCGCGCTGCGGGTGAGATCGCGCGGGCGGTTGATGATGGCGTCGATGGCGGCCTGCTCGTTTTGGGAGCGGCTGACCAGCTGGTCGAAGGCATCGAGGAAATCCTCTGCACTGTCGTGATCGCCATAGGCACGGCTCACTTCAATCACTTCATCGTCGATATCGCTGAAGATGGGTAGATCCCGCAGCTCGTTGATGGTGCGTTTGAGGTGCTCGAGGCGCGGGATCAGGGTCGGCAATTGGTTGAACACCTCAGCAGACCAGCGCGGGCCATTGCTGCGCAAGGTTCGGCCCAGCTGGTTGAAATCACAGCCAGCCGACTCGCGGCAGAGTTCATCGAGGCGTGCCAGCTGTTCAGCCACCTCTTTTGAGCGATCGCGGTTGTAGCTGGCCTGGTTGCTGATGCGCTGCAGCTTGGCCACCAACTGCTCGTGGCTGTGCTCGGCAAAGCTGCGGCCATCGGCCTCTTTCACCTGATAAGTTTCCGAGTCGGTGATCTCGTTGACCAGAGTCTGCAAGGGGACGTCAGGGCGCACCACCACCGGGCGCATGGTATCGACCTGCTCCAGGGTGGCGTAGAGATCGACGGCATCGAAGATGCGAAACGCACTCTTGCCCACCTGGGGGCAGAGACGGGTCGCGCGCCCCTTCATCTGCTCATAGAGGATGCGGCTGCGCACTTTGCGCATAAAGACCAGATTGCAGATGCTGGGGATGTCGATACCTGTGGTGAGCAGGTCGACGGTGACCACTATGTTGGGCAGCCGCTCCTTGTTGAAGCGGGTGATCATCGATTGCACCTTGTTGGCGTCCTTGTCGGCATCGCCGGTGATCTTGATGATGGCGTCATGTTCCAGCGCCGGAAATTTTGCTTTGAAGGCGGTGCGCAGCTCCTCGACCACGTTGTCGGCATGGTTGTTGTTGACGCAGAAGATCAGGGTCTTCTGATTGCCGGTGGGGTCGAGGTGATTGACCAGCTCCTCGCAGACGACCCGGTTGAAGTTGGAGGCGATCAGCTCGCGGTTGAAGTTGGCCACCTCGAAGTTCTGATCATCTTCGAGGGTATCGTCAATCAGCTCGCCCTGATTGCTCAGACGGTGTACCTGACTCCCTTTGGCGAAGTAGACCCCCTCCTTGCTGCGGCGGGTGATGATGCGAATGGGCGGCTCCTGATCCACCAGATAGCCGTCGAGTACCGCTTTGCGATAGCTGTAGCGATAGACCGGCTGGCGCGATGACCCGCCGAAAATATCGATGGTGTGCAGCGCCGGGGTCGCGGTGAGCGCCACCTTGACCGCATCGAAATGGTCGATGATGCGACGGTAGGCGGAGATGTAGTCGAGCTGGTTGCGAAAGGCCATCTCGCCCTCGGTCTGCTCCTTGTCGAGAATGTAACCCCGGTGTGCTTCATCGATGATGATGCAGTCGTAGCGGCCAACCGGCATAACCTCATCGCTCTGCAGGGTGCGCTTGACCAGTGACTGAACGGTGGCGACGTGGATCTTGGTGTTATCTTCCGGGAAACGGTCCGTCAGCCCCTGGATATTGAAGATGGCGTTGAAGGTATCGCCGCTTATCTGGGTATCTTCAAAGGCGCCCAATGCCTGTTTGCCGAGAGAGGTTCTGTCGACCAGAAACAGGATTCGGTTGAAGCGTTGTGACTGGATCAGGCGGAACATCAGGGCAATGGCGGTCCGGGTTTTGCCCGTACCGGTTGCCATCGCCAGCAGGATATCTTGCTGACCGGCGATGATGGCCTGCTCAACGGCTTGTACCGCCTCCTCCTGGTAGTAGCGCAACCCCAGTTCGCTCATATCGCTGTGGCTGGCAAACCAGAGGTTGTTGCGCTGGGGATCTCGCGCCAGCATGGCCAGCAGCTCTTCGGGGCGATGCCACTCGGGCAGGGCTCTGGGCATATTGCCCGGATGACGCACATCCCTATACCAGATGCCGCTCTTGCTCTTCATGGCGGCGCGATATTCGCGACCATTGGCGGAGAAGCAGAATGGCACTTTGTAGCTTACCAGGCTGCCGGGCTCATGCCACTGGCGCAGGTAGCTGGCATGCATCTCTGTGACCTGATCATGGGCCTGCGCGTCGGTGGCTGATGCATAGAGCTCCTCCTTGAGGTGAGCCATATCGAAATATTTGCTGTAGCGGTAAGCCTCCGTAAGCTTGCCTGCCACATCGATGTTGCCCTTTTTGGCTTCAATGATGCCGACAGGAACAAGCCCCGCGAACAGCACGTAGTCGGCAAAACCCCGTTTACCCGTTTCATCTTCAGCCGTAGGCCACTCGGCAATCGCCATATTGCGGCCCGCTTGCGGGCGGGTGCCATTGGCGAATTTGAGGTTTTGGGTATCGGCCTCCCAGCCAGCCTTGCGCAGTTGGGCATCGATCAAATAACGACTCTCGCTCTCGCTCAGATCGAGCGAACGAGCCGCTGCAAACTCCTTGACCTGTTGGAGGTAGAGCGCGCGTTCGGTAGCAGTCAGCTTCGCCAGCTCGGCCTCTCTGGCGGCCAGCTGGGCCTCCAGGGCAGCGATACGCGCTGCCGTTTGCGCCTCGGTCTCTTGCTGCTTGCCTTCGAGGATGGCGATATAGCCATTGAGCGCTATCAGCTGTTGTTGTTGGGCTGCGATCTCGGCTGCTGTCTGTTGCTGGGCCAGGCTGCGCTGCTCCAACTCTTGCTTCAGCGCCATCACCTCCTGGTGATAGTCGTGGCGCTCCCCTTGCGGCAGCACAAAAATGGGAGCGGCAAAATCATACTGTTTGCTGATCAGGCGGTAGTACCAGACCCCCAAGCGGAAACCGAGTCGCAAGGACATGGCGGCATCATCAAGGTCGTTGTGATAGTCATGGACCGCTTTGTTGCCGGTTCGACGCAGGGTATGAAATACCCCCATGATGCAGTCATCGACAAAGCTGATCTTGCCGAGCTCTCTTAGCAGGTCGAGTTGACTCTCTGTCGCAGGCAGACCTAACAATTTACCAAGATGCTTGGCGGTCGCCTCACCGAAGATCCGCATCTTCACCAGGGTGGTATTGGGATCATCCGGATAGTTGTTCTCGGCGGCACAGGCGATGGCATAGAGGAAGTCGTTGGTGCCTTTGAGAAACTCGAAATTGCTCTTGTCCATGTTCAATCTTCCAGAAAGTAATCCGAATCCAGGGTCTTGATGGTGAGGGTCTGGCGAATAGTGACGCCGACGCCGTATTCGATCATCAGGGCGGCCAGATGTACGCCGTCGATCAGCACGATACGTTTCTCAATTAGCCCGACATACTCCTGCGCCTCACGGCTAAAGCTGGAGGTGGTAATAAAGACCCCTTTGCGGGCTTTGTGCAGATCCAGGGCGCCAGCGAAAGACTGGATCTCGGGACGCCCAACGGTTTTATCGGTGTAGCGCTTGGCCTGCAGGTAGATAGAGTCGAGCCCCAGCCGGTCTTCCTTGATGATGCCGTCGATGCCGCCATCACTGCTGTAACGGGTGGTGCGGGCGGCATCCTGCTGGCTGCCGCCATAGCCCATGGCAACCATCAGATCGACCACTAGCTGCTCAAAGAAGCGAGGCGAAAGACCAAGGATCTCGGCCAGCAGGTCATCGGCAAGGGACTGATTGATGGCTGCTAGCGCTTGCTCAATTTGTTCTTGTGGTGTGCTGGCTTGCACGTTATGTGGCTCGTCCGCGGCATAGGTTGTGCCTTGTGGCAGCTTACCTGTGCTTTCACTGGACGCCAGAGTAAAGGTCACGAACTCCTTGAACTGAGCCAGATAGTGGTTGTCGATGGTCTGGCCCGATGCCAAAGCAGCCTTACCCCGTTCGGTAATAAGGCAGACGCCCCGCTTGGGTTGCTCGATGAGCCCTGCCTTGACCAGATAGGTCTTGGCCCAGCCGACCCGGGAGCGAACCGTGGTTTGCTGCCCGCTTGGCAGGGTATGAGCCAGTTGTTCAGGAGTAAAAGCATAATGAGCACATACAGCTTCATACACTTGTCGAAGCGTATAGCTGTTGCCGTCTTTCAATGAAAAAAGCACGGCAGGCATCATGTGTTCATAGCTGGGAATGGCGTCGGTCATGGATGATGGATAAATCCAGAAACAGTATTGTGCTGAATAATCTCACAAAATCCGCTTGATTAGGTTGATCCAAGACTCAAAAGATCTCGCTTCCCCCTACTGTGCAGATGCTCTTTGAGCCGCGAAGCTTGCTGAATGACCCACTGCAAAGAAAGCCCAAATAAAAAGGGCCACCTCTTGCGAGGTGGCCCTTTCCAAACGTTTGGTGGAGCTGGGGGGATTTGAACCCCCGTCCAAAATTACTACATCCTCGGCACTACATGCTTAGTCACTCTTTACATTCGCCAACCCGCTGCGGAGAGACACGCCACGAATTGACTAGCTCGATTGGTTTTAATGCTTCCGCCCCGAGCAGGACTTCCACACGATCCTGTGAAGGATGACCTTCCGATTCCCTAGGACACAGGCAAGCTAGGGGAGAAGGGCTCTGCGCAGGTTATTAAGCTGCCAGTGCGTAGTTTTCGTCGTTTGCGACTATTTTTTTGCGGTTTATTAACGAGGCCTACCGCACCTCGGCATGCACCTTGGGTTTCGTGAATCTTGTCGAATCCAGAATCAGCCCCAAGTTGTTAAGAGGGATTGTACGCAAAAATCCTGCCATGGCAAGGCGTTGATGGTCATTCCCGCAGGGAGCTGCTCCGTTTGCCGATTTATTGTGCGCACGCCTGGCGGGAGCGGGTAAGCGGCGGGCCGGAAAAGAAAAAGTCCGGGCAGGAGCCCGGACCTTGCAGCATCACGCGGATTAGCCGCGGTTCTTGTTCTTCATGATGCGCGCTTTTTCCCGATCCCATTCGCGGGCCTTGGTATCTTCGCGCTTGTCGTGCTCTTTCTTGCCCTTCACCAGGCCGATTTCGACCTTGACCCAGCACTGTTTCCAGTAGAGGGCGAGCGGCACGATTGTATAGCCCTGACGGGCGATCAGGCTTTCGAGCTTGTCGAGTTCACGACGGCTCAGCAGCAGTTTTCGGGTCCGGGTCGGGTCGCACACCACATGGCTGGAGGCAGCCTGCAGTGGCAGGAAGCTGGAGCCGAACAGGTAGGCCTCGCCATCGCGGAAGATGACATAGGCTTCGCTGATGTTGGCCTTGCCCGCCCGCAGGGATTTGACTTCCCACCCTTGCAGGGACAGACCCGCTTCGATCTTCTCTTCGATGAAGTATTCGTGGCGCGCGGTTCTGTTGAGTGCAATGGTGTTGGACCCGGCTTTGTTTTTACTGTTTTTTTTGCTCATGACGGGCGATTTCCGGCAATGACTGGGAGGAGGGCATTATACGTGGGCAAGGGCGGCTGTAAAACGCGCAGCGGGTCAACTGATGGCTTTATGAGCAGTTTGACCGAGGTTTTACCTCCAAAAGCGCAAACATGGTGATAAAATCGCGGCGATTGGATGAGGAAAAGCCATGCCCCGTATTACTCGCAGTGCCCTGGTGATGTTCAGCGCAGAACAGATGTTCAGGCTGGTCAATGATGTTCACGCCTATCCGGAGTTCCTGCCCGGTTGTGTCGGCAGCCGTGTCCACGAAACCGGCGATGACTATATGACGGCCTCGGTCGATGTGGCCAAGGCCGGGATTGCCAAGACCTTTACGACCCGCAACCTGCTCGAGGCCAACCGGCAGATCAAGATGGAGCTGGTTGAGGGGCCCTTCAGCAAGCTGGCGGGCTGGTGGACCTTCACCCCGCTGGACGTGGATGCCTGCAAGGTGGAGTTCGATCTCGACTTCGAGTTCACCTCCAAACTCATCGAGCTGGCGTTTGGCCAGATCTTCCGCGACCTGGTGAGCTCCATGGTGTTGGCCTTCTCCAACCGCGCCAAGGTGGTGTACGGTGCCTGATCAACTCAATATCGAAGTGGTCTATGCCCTGCCTCAGCAGCAGACCGTGCTGCGGCTGCGGGTGGCGCCGACCACGACGGTGCAGGCCGCCATCGAGCAGTCCGGCATCATGAGCAAGCATCCCGAGATCGATCTGGCGGTCAACAAGTTCGGCATCTACAGCCGCCCGGTCAAGGGCGCCGAGCTGCTACAAGATGGCGATCGCATCGAGATCTACCGTCCGCTCATCGCCGATCCCAAGGAGATGCGCAAGAAGCGCGCCGAGAAGGCCAAGGAGGAGGGGCGTGCCGACGTGGTGACCGGCGGCCGGCCCAATGCCAACCGCAAACACTCTGACTAAATGCCTGTATTGGCAGGCATGATACTTCGTATAAAAAGTGCCAGCACTGGCACGGCACCGCATATAAAAGGCGCCTTGGCGCCTTTTTTGATCCCGTTATCCACCTGCCAAGTTAAGACGCTTCGTTACAGCTGGAGCAGTCGCTCGTTCTCGACCACTTCGCAGCCGGCGGGCTGGCAGGAGAGGGCGATCATGGCGCGGGCCACCTGGCCGGCCTCGATGGCGCGCCAGCGGCGCAACCTGCCTACCAGCAGTGGCTTCAGCAAGGGATAGATGATCTGGAAAAACTGTTCAGAGCGGCGCGGCGGCTGGCGATCCCCCAGCAACATGGCGGGGCGCACGATGGCGAGCCGCTGCCAGGGCTGGGCCAGCAGGGCCTGCTCCATCTCCCCCTTGGTACGGGGATAGAGGGCGGGGGAGTGCGGGTTGGCCCCCAGGCTAGAGACCACCACCAGCCTCTGGCTGCCGTGGCGGCGGGCCAGCTCGGCAAAGGCCAGCACATAGTCTAGATCGACCCGGCGAAAGGCCTCGGCGGAGCCGGCCTCCTTGCGGGTGGTGCCAAGGCAGCAGAAGGCGAGATCCACCGGCCCGGGCAGGGCTGCGCTGGCCAGCATATCGAAATTGACCGGCAGCCAGTGGCGGGCTGGCTGCGGCTCTCCGGGCTTGCGGCAGAGCAGGGTCAGTTCATGCTCCGCGGGCAGTTGTCGCACCAGCTCGCGGCCGATGAGGCCAGTGGCTCCGGCGATCAGGATCCTGCTCATGCTGCTCTCCCTGTGTGATTGAATCGAGGCCAGTATTGGGCGAGGGGCTGCCCTCTGCAAGGGGGTAATGGGTGGCCGGCGGTGTTAAAACAAAACCGGCGCGAGGCCGGTTTTGTGGATGGGATCAGAGCGGGGTATGGAAGGCCGCTGGCAGCGGGAAGTCGCCGGTGACCGTGGCCAATCTGTCGTTGACGAAGGTCAGGGTGAGCTCCTTGCGCTCTTTCTCGCCGCGCCCCGGCTGGAATTCATAGAGGTAGTACCAGGTGTTCGGGTCAAAGCCATCGCGCAGCATGGCGGAGCCCAGCACGAACTCGACCTGCTCGCGGGTCATGCCCTGGCGCAGTTTGTCGACCTGTTTTTGTTCCACATAGTTGCCCTGAGGAATATCGATGCGATAGACCAGGCTGCAACCGGACAGGGTGAGGGCGGTCAGGGCCGCGGCAATCAGGTGTTTCATCCGCATATCGAGTTCAGATCATCCATTCAAGTCTTTTTAAGCTCGGCAAATCATACCGGCTCCCTCTACGGAAGTAAAAAGCCATTGATCCATCAGCCAATAAAAAGGGCCGCCATGCGACCCTTTCTGCCCATTGCGCCCCCTTACATGGCGGCGCGGAAGATGGCGACGATCTCGTCGTGGCTCGCCTGTTTCGGGTTGGTGAAGCCGCAGGCGTCTTTCAGGGCGTTCTCGGCCAGCACGTTGAAATCGTCGGCCTTGACGCCGAGCTGCTCCAGCCCGGCCGGGATCTTGACGTCGCGTGCCAGTTGCTGGATGGCGGCAATGGCGGCGGCGGCCCCTTGCTCATCGGTCATGGCGCTCACATCCACCCCCATGTGACGGGCCACGTCCTTCAGGCGGCCGGCGCACACCTGGGAGTTGTAGGCCTGCACGTGGGGCAGCAGCACGGCGTTGCACACCCCGTGCGGCAGGTCGTAGAAGCCGCCCAGCTGGTGGGCCATGGCGTGCACGTAACCCAGGCTTGCGTTGTTGAAGGCCATGCCGGCCAGGAACTGGGCGTAGGCCATCTGTTCGCGGGCATGCAGATCGTCGCCGTGGTTGACCGCGGTGCGCAGGTGTTTGGCGATGAGCTGGATGGCCATGATGGCGCTGGCATCGGTCACCGGAGTGGCGATGGTGGAGACATAAGCCTCGATGGCGTGGGTCAGCGCATCCATGCCGGTGGCGGCGGTGAGGCCGGCCGGCTTGGCCAGCATCAGCTCGGGGTCGTTGACCGACATCAGCGGGGTGACGTGCTTGTCGACGATGGCCATCTTCACGTGGCGGGCCTCGTCGGTGATGATGCAGAAGCGAGTCATCTCGGAGGCGGTGCCGGCGGTGGTGTTGATGGCGATGAGCGGCAGTTGCGGCTTGGCGGAGCGATCCACCCCTTCGTAATCCTTGATGCTGCCACCGTTGGCGGCCACCAGGGCGATCCCCTTGGCGCAGTCGTGGGGCGAGCCGCCCCCCAGCGAGATGACGCAGTCGCAGCCATTGGCCTTGAGCATGGCCAGGCCCGCTTCCACGTTGGTCATGGTCGGGTTGGGTTTGGTCTCGTCGAAAACTGCGCTTTCAATGCCATGTTCTGCCAGCAGGCCGGCCACCTTGGCCACCACGCCAATCTGGTTGAGGATCTTGTCGGTGACGATCAGCGCCTTGCGATGGCCATAACCCTTGATATCGGCTGCCGCCTCTTGCAGGCAGCCTGCTCCCATCAGGTTGATTGCGGGAATGTAGAACTTGAATGTCGCCATGATGGACTCCGTATGATTAGCCATTAAGTGGTATACGGGCGCCAACATAGCACCGTCAGGGGGGATGAAAAGGGGTCAATGGTATCTGCTTTGCAACTTTATGGACTCGATCACGTACCGGAAACATGGGCCGCGACAGGGATTGACAAGCGCGCTAGCCTGTTCGCGAACAGAAAAACGTTTTTCAATTAATTCATCAAGTTAGCAAACGTTTTGCGCCGAATTTGTGGCTGTCAATGCAAGGAAGTGTGAGATGCTTCAAGGAATTGGAAAGCGCTTTCGACCATAGTTGGCGCCTCCCCGACGAGGGGAGTGAAGGCTTGAAAGTACCATAAAGAATCACCTTAACTTGCCCCTGACCATGCTGGTGGGGAGCAACCAGGAGTCCACTATGTCTGATGTATTTCACTTGGGTTTGAAAAAAGCGGATCTGCAAGGCGCCACCTTGGCGATCGTTCCCGGTGACCCCGAGCGCGTGAAGCGCATCGCAGAGCTGTTGGATAACCCGGTGCACCTGGCCAGCCATCGTGAATTCACTACCTGGCGCGGCGAGATGGACGGCAAGGCCGTGATCATCTGCTCCACCGGTATCGGCGGCCCGTCCACCTCCATCGCGGTGGAAGAGCTGGCTCAGCTGGGCATCCGTACCTTCCTGCGCATCGGCACCACCGGCGCCATCCAGCCGCACCTGAACGTGGGCGACGTGATCGTCACCACCGGCTCCGTGCGCCTCGACGGTGCCAGCCTGCACTTCGCGCCGATGGAGTTCCCGGCCGTGGCTGACTTCGACTGCACCACTGCGCTGGTCAACACCGCCAAGGAGCTGGGCTCCAAGCTGCACGTGGGCGTTACCGCCTCTTCTGACACCTTCTACCCGGGTCAGGAGCGCTACGACACCTTCTCCGGCCGCGTGGTACAACGCTTCCAGGGTTCCATGAAAGAGTGGCAATCCATGGGCGTGCTGAACTTCGAAATGGAGTCCGCGACGCTGCTGACCATGTGCTCCAGCCAGGGCCTGCGCGCCGGCATGGTAGCCGGTGTCATCGTGAACCGTACCCAGCAAGAGATCCCGAACGCCGAGACCATGGCGAAGACCGAATCTGATGCCATCAAGATCGTGCTGGGCGCTGCCCGCAAGCTGATCTGATAGCCCTCTTTGTAACAAAGAGTACCGAGTGGGGGGTGGGGGCCGTTGCGAAAGCACGGCCCCTATCTTTATCCGCCGTTGACCGCTTTTCCCCTTCTCCTTTTCCCCCTCCTTCTCGCGTTACCCTTGTTGCTCCGTCATGGCCGCCAGCGCCTGCGCAAAGGGGGCCTCACTGCGGATCCGCATCGGCTCGCCACTGACCGGGTGAACAAAGTCGAGC
Source organism: Aeromonas sp. S15(2024) (assembly GCF_041402265.1). NCBI lineage: Bacteria > Pseudomonadati > Pseudomonadota > Gammaproteobacteria > Aeromonadales > Aeromonadaceae > Aeromonas > Aeromonas sp. S15(2024). The sequence goes on from NZ_JBGLQY010000001.1 coordinate 583,640, forward strand.
TCACTGGCGTGCAGCATCAGCCGCGGTGCCTGGGCGCAGCCGGGCGGCAGCAGGCCGCCATAAAGATCGCAGCCAAGAATGGGATGACCCAGCTGTTGGCTGTGGATGCGCAGCTGATGGGTGCGACCGGTTTCCGGTACCAGCCGCACTGAGGTCAGCGGCACTGTCTGTCCCTGCATCTGCTGCTCCAGCCGCTCAATCACTTGATAGCGGGAGCGGGCGGGCTTGCCGTTGACGGCGCAGATGCTCATCAGCGGAAACAGCGCCGGATCCTTGGCGATGGGGGCATCGATCACCCCCTCGTCCTCGGCCAGATGACCGCACAGCAGGGCGCTGTAGGCCTTGCTCACCGTGCGCTGGCTGAACTGGCGGCAGAGCAGGGCGTTGATGGCCTTGTTCCTGGCTACCAGCATGATCCCCGAGGTACCAAAATCGAGGCGATGGACCAGGGCGCAACCGGGATAATCCTGCACCAGCCGGTGGTGCACCGAGTCGAGGTTCTGCGGGTTCTTGCCCGACAGGCTCAGCAGGCCGCTCGGCTTGTTGATGAGCAATAGGTGTTCATCCTCAAACAGGATCTCGATGGCGGCCGCACAGGGCGGGGCGATGAAGGTGTCGATGATGGCGGACATGGGGCGCACGGTCTGAAAAGGGAGGGGGATCATACCCGAACCGGCGGGGCGCGGCGAATAACTGCAGAAGCGGCCCTCGTTTTGTGGCTAACTGCTTGATAAGGCGGGAAAGGGGCCGTTTTGTGACCCCTTCCAGAGTTAATGCAGCCGCGGCTTGCTAAGGTATGGCTCCCTGTCATGTTGTAAGGAGTCCGTCCATGGCGTTGCCCGTTATTCTCGATTGCGATCCCGGCCACGATGATGCCATCGCCCTTATCCTGGCGCTGGCCAGCCCCGAGCTCAAGGTGCTGGCGGTCACCACCAGCGCCGGCAACCAGACGCCGGACAAGACCCTCAACAATGCCCTGCGCATCCTGACCCTGCTGGGGCGTGACGACATTTCGGTGGCGGCGGGGGCTCCCAAGCCGCTGGCCCGCGAGCTTATCATCGCCGACAACGTCCATGGCGAGTCGGGGCTCGATGGCCCCAAATTGCCGGATCCCGCCTTTGCCCCCGTGGCCATGACCGCCCTGGAGCTGATGGCCAAGTGCCTGCGCGAGAGCCCGGAACCCGTGACCCTGGTGCCGACCGGCCCGCTCACCAACATCGCTCTGCTGCTGGCGGCTCACCCCGAGCTCAAATCCAAGATCGCCCGCATCGTGCTGATGGGCGGCGCGGCGGGAGCCGGCAACTGGACCCCGGCGGCGGAATTCAATATTTATGTGGACCCGGATGCGGCCGATATGGTGTTCAAGTCGGGGCTCCCCATCACCATGTGCGGGCTGGACGTGACCCACGAGGCGCAGGTGATGGACGAGGATATCGAACGGGTACGCGCCATCACCAATCCGGTGGCCCAGTGCGTGGCCGATCTGCTCGACTTTTTCATGATCTACCACCGGGATCCCAAGTGGGGATTTGCTGGCGCGCCGCTGCACGACCCCTGTACCATTGCCTGGTTGCTGGCTCCCGCGCTGTTCCACGGGGTCGAGTGCCGGGTCGATATCGAGACAGGCGGCACCCATACTAGCGGCATGACGGTGGTGGATCGCTACGGTCTGACCGGTAAGCCGGCCAATGCGCTGGTGCTGCTGGGGCTGGATCGGGCGGGCTTTATCGATCTGCTGGTCACGCGGCTGCGGGCCTTTGACTGAACGCAGTTCCACTCTTGCAAGAAGGGGCGAAGCGATGTGGAAGACAGGGCTGGCACTGTTGGCCGGGTTGCAACTGACGGGGTGTGCCACGCCGTTCGAGTCGATGTGGCAGGGGCTGGCGACCTGCGAGCTGGATGATCTCTATCTCGATAGCGAGACGGGCAAGCCGGCGCACCCGCAGCTCAACCACTACACCCCCTACAAGGTGGCGGACGGCTTCGCCTGGTACAAGACCCGCCAGGAGTTGCACGGCCTGCCCATCAGCGGTTTTCTCATTCCGGCCTCCACCTTCGAGGTGCACGCCCTGTTCGTGGATACCCCCATCGCCAACGCGCGCCGGCTTACCCACAATGCCTACGGCAGCGAGTTTTCCGACGAGCAGAAGCACGACGAGGGGCTGGCCCCCCTGCTGCTGCGCGATCCCAACAACCCCAAGCGCTCCATCATCGACTGCACCCGGGGCGAGAGCCAGGAGTCGCTGCCGGAGGAGCCTTTCCCCGAGTAGAAACAAGGCCGACGCCTTGGCGGAGATAGAAAGAGGGCCAGCCTTGTCGGCTGGCCCTCTTTCTATTTGGTGGATAGGCTCGGATTGCCCCCCAGTCACTGACGGGTGACGCCGATGTCTTTAGGGGTAACCCAGCGTCTCTTTGATAACCGGTAATTGGGCTTTTATCCAGGCGGGATTGATGGGCCCCCAGTCACTGATGCGATAGTGCCCCTGCAGATGGCGAGCCCCCTCGGTCTGCTCGAAGCCGCAGCTGATGTCCAGCTCGGCCAGGGCGCTGAGCGTATCCTGCGCGGTGCGGCGCGGCATGCCGGTCGCCTCCATGATGGCCGGCACCGTATCCGTGCCCTGGCTGATCAGCCATGCCACGTAGAGCCGCCGATAGAAGCTGGTGCGCGTCTTGCTCGGCTCACTCATATCTCGTCCTCGAGACGATCGAAGTAGCGCCAGGTGGCGATGGCAGCCTTGCCCATCACCAGGGCCCAGATGCCGAACCAGAACCAGCGGAAGAAGCTCCAGGTGGAAGCGTCGGGCTCGGTGCTCTCAATCTTGGTGACGTTGGGGAACATGGAGAACATGTTGATGCGCCAGCCGTAGGAGGTGATGATGGCCAGCCGTTTTTCGAACTCCATCGACTTGGCTTTGGCCTGCACGTCGGCGGCGTTGAACTTGAAGTAGAAGGGCCAGCCCCACTCGGTGTCCTCGTTGCGGAACACGCGGATCTTCTCGCCGGGACGCTCGGTATAGATGTAGTAGACGTCGGTGGTGGGGCCGTCGGCCGGGTTCTTCTGGCTGATGGGCCCATCCTTGTCGGTGCGCTTCACCTCCACCCCGGTGATGGTGGCGATGGTATGTTCCGGCAGGTAGTAGTCGAGCCAGATGGCGGTGACGAGGGCGATGAGCCCGAGGCCGATGAAGGCCGGTTTCTTGAAGGACAGCTTCATGATGATCTCGCATGAGGGGGAGTGACGTGCCTCTACCATACCCACATTTGGTGAGGTAGCCCAGCCCCCAATGAAGCCTGATCATAAAAAATAGCGTTTAAAACAATAACAAGTCGTCAGCGTCATTAACAGAGAGGCCCCGCATGCGGGGCCTCTCTGTCTGGTCAGCAGGTGTGTGTCACAGCTGGAACTGGGACAGCTGCTTGCGCTGTTGCTCGGCGAGCTGTGACAGTTCGTGACTGGCGGCGGCACTCTGGCTGATGCCGGCCGCGTTCTGGTTCACGATCTCGTGGATGTTGGTGATGTTGCGGTTGATGTCGGCGGTGACGCAGGATTGCTCCTCGGCGGCGGTGGCCACCTGGGCATTGGCGCCGTTGATCTGGTTGACCGCCTCCGTGATGCCGCCCAGCAGATCCTGCACCTGGCTGGAGAGCTGCTGGTTGTGGGCCAGGATGGCCAGGGTATCCTGCACGCCGCTGTTGGCGGAGAGAGACTGGCTTTGCAACTGCTCGATGATGGCCTGGATCTCCTTGGTGGAGTCCTGGGTGCGAGCCGCCAGCATGCGCACCTCGTCAGCCACTACCGCAAAGCCGCGACCGGTTTCGCCGGCGCGGGCGGCCTCGATGGCGGCGTTGAGGGCCAGCAGGTTGGTCTGCTCGGAAATCCCCTGGATGACCTCGATCACCTTGCCGATCTGCTCGGACTGGGACTTGAGGCTGGCCACCACGGAGGCGGCGCTCTCCAGACTGTTGGCCATGCGGCTGTTGGCCTGAATGCTCTCGGCAAACAGCGCCAGCCCCTCTTCGACCCGCTGGTTGGCATCGCGCGCCAGCTCGTCGGCCAGGGCGGCGTTGTGGTTGACGTTGTCGGCGGTGCTGGCCAGCTCGGTGACGGCGGAGGCCACCTGTTCGGTCTCACCGCGCTGCTGCTGGGCATTGACCTCTGCCTGGGTCATCACGGCGGCGAGCTCGGTGGCGGCAGAAGCCACGTTGCCGCTGATGCCGGTCAGGGTGTTGATGGTGCTGCCAAGCTGGGTCAGGGTCTGGTTGATGTCGGCGGCCAGCTGGCTCAGCTCGTTGTTGCCGTCGGTGGCGGCGCGCACGTTGAAGCGGCCCTGGGCCACCGCGCGCATCACCTGCTGCAGCTGACCGATGGGGCGCACGATGCGGCCGGAGAGCCACCAGCCGCCAAACAGGGCGGCGGCCAGACTGGCTGCCATCAGCAGCAGGGTACGCAGCAGGGTGGCGTGGTAGTGAGCCTGCTCCTCGGCAATTTCAGCCAGGATCAGCTGGTTGACGTGGGCGGACATGGCATCGATCTGCTTGATGAGATCTTCCCCCAGATCGCGAAAGCGCAGGCGGGCCTGCTCATAGGCGGCAGGATCGCCGCCGCCCTGGTGCTTGGCGGCCAGCAGCGGCAGCATGTTGCTGCGGGTGTGGCCGAGGTAGGCCTGCAGGGCGGCCGCGACCCGGCTGTTGTCCTGCTCGGCCCCGGCGATGGCCAGTCTGGCCAGGATGGCACCTATCTCCTGCTCGGCGGTGGAGAGCTCGCTGGGCAGCTGGGCAAAGCGGGCGGGATCGTAGAGGCCGTAGATGGCGTTGGTACGCAGCCGGTAGGTGGCGTGGATCAGGGTGGCGATGTCGTCCTTGTGACGGGTCACGCTGGCGGTGGTCTCGTTCATGTCGTCGATGGCGCGGTCGATGTCCTGTTTGCCGATCCCGATCATCAGGATCATCAACAGGCTGGCGAGCAGGAGAGGGATGAGTACTTGCAGACGGATAGAGAGATTATTCAATGACATGAAAGATCCTGACCCAAAAGAGAAACAAGGCGGCATCTTACACAGGCGCGACAAAGCTTGTCACAGGTTTTTAAGGTGCAAAACCGGCTATTTGAAAAGGTTTTTTCTTGTGTTAAATGAGTGTGATAGGCAAGATCGTCGGTCTGTTAGCATGGAGGTGTAGTGTGTCCGACTGGATCGATCCTGCCATTTTGGCGCTGTTTATTCCCACGTTCTTTTTTGTCTCCGTGACCCCCGGCATGTGCATGACCCTGGCGATGACCCTCGGCATGAGTCTGGGGGTGCGCCGCACCCTGCACATGATGTGGGGCGAGCTCATCGGGGTCGGCCTGGTCTCGGTACTGTCGGTGATCGGGGTGGCGGCCGTCATGCTCAACTACCCGGCGCTGTTTGCCGCCTTCAAGTACGTGGGCGGCGCCTATCTCATCTGGCTCGGTATCCAGATGTGGCAGGCCAAGGGCAAGCTGGCGATCCCGGCGGATCTGTCGGCCGCTCAGGAGACGCGGCCGCTGGCGCTGGCCATGCAGGGCTTCGTCACCGCCATTGCCAACCCCAAGGGGTGGGCCTTCATGGTCTCCCTGCTGCCCCCCTTCATCAATGCGGCCAAGCCGATGACCCCCCAGATCAGCGCCCTGGTGGCCCTGATCCTGCTCATCGAGTTCTCCTGCCTGCTGCTCTACGCGAGCGGCGGTCGCACCCTGCGCCACTTCCTCGCCAAGAGCGGCAACGTCACCCTGATGAACCGGATCGCCGGCTCTCTCATGCTGTTTGTCGGGGTCTGGCTGGCGTTGGGTTGATACCGCACTTGCCAGCTGGTCTGTTACTGCCGAGAAGCCCCGCCATGCGGGGCTTTTTCGTATACTGGCGGGCGGTTGGCCACATTTGCTTACATTTATCCGGTTTGCAAACGGCCGGGATGCCGTCAGTCTCAAATGGCATTCTCTTGCCTCTGCGAGAGGGTGTACAGGGTCCGTTTATTAACATTCCGAGCAAGGAGATTTAAGGATGATGAGGCTGACCAGTATTGCATTGCTCCTGTTTGCCGGCGCGGCGACAGCCGGCAAAGAGAGGAACCTCGATTTCTACAACATCAAGGAGCCGCAACTTATCGAGCTGTTTGCCCGCCAGCAGGGGGCGCCGGGGCAGACGATCAAGACCTTCTCCGGCCTGTTTCTGGGCAATCCCTATGTGGCCAACCGGCTGGTGGGGTCGAACGAGGTGCAAGAGAAGCTGGTGGTGGATTTTGGCGGGCTCGACTGCTTCACCTATCTGGACTACGTCGAGTCGCTGCGTCGCGCAACGAGTGTGCATCACTTCATCGAGAACCTGATGCACACTCGTTACGTGAATGGTGAGGTCAACTATCTGACCAGAAAGCACTTCTTCTCCGACTGGGTGCATGGTGACAACAAGGTGAGCGATGTGACCCATCTGGTGGGCGGCGCTGCGGTGACCACGGCCAAGCTGCTCAACCAGAAGGCGGACGGCGGCTACTACATTCCTGGGCTGGGGGTGACGGCGCGGGACATCACCTACATTCCGTCCGCCAGCATCGACGAGAACACCCTGAGTCTGCTGGAGGAGGGGGACTACATCGGCATCTACACCGATCTGGCCGGGCTCGACGTCACCCATACCGGCATCTTCATCCGCGGCGAGAACGGCCCCGTGCTGCGCAATGCCTCCTCCCTCTCGAGCAAGATGCAGGTGGTGGACTCCCCCTTCCTGGAGTATGTGCAGAACAAGCCGGGGATCCTGGTCTATCGGCCGCAGGCCGAGGACGCGAGCTCCTAGGGAGGGCCCTGGCCGAGATGAGCACGCCTTGCGTCTGACAGAAAGAGAAGCCCCGGGCAGTGCCCGGGGCTTTTTGTTGGCGGCGCCCCTCAATGGGGTTTGAAGCGGGCGACCCAGGGGTTGGCGGTGAGACCGTGCAGGATGACGCTCAGTATGATGGTGCAGAGCACGGTGGCGATGATGGGGCGCTGGCCGAGGAGGGCCGGCTCGTTTTGCAGCACCATCACCGCAAAGACGATGCTGGCCAGCCCCCGCGGCCCGAACCAGCCGATGAAGAGCTTGAGTTCGAGCTTGAGGCCGGTGCCGAGCAGGCTCAGCCAGACCGGCACCATGCGCAGCAGGGTGAGGCTGGCGGCGGCATAGAGCCAGTACTGCCAGTGCAGCAGCTCTGCCAGCATGGGCATCAGGGTGGCGCCGAACACCATCCAGATCACCACTGAGAGCAGATCCCCGTAACCCTCGCAGCTGTCCAAGTAGGCGTGCTTGTGCTCCCCCAGTTTGCGGCCCATCAGCAGGCCGCCGACGAAGGCGGCGATGAAGCCGCTGCCACCCAGGGTCTGGGCCAGCGCGAAGCAGAGCAGGGCCAGCCCCGGCATGGTGAGCTGGCGCCAGAGCGGCAGCTGCCAGCCGTTGAGGTAGGAGGTCTTGAGCAGGCGCAGGGTGAAGGTGGTGAGCCCCCAGGCCACCAGCAGGCCGATGCCGATCTCCTCCAGCAGCAGGGTGATGGCCAGCAGACCGGTGCCGGTGTGCTGCTCGGTGGGGGCGATGAGGGCGAGCAGCAGGAGCAGCACGGGCACGCAGATGCCGTCGTTGAGGCCGCTCTCCTGGTTGAGCCCCTCGCGGATGGGGGCGGGCACCGCCGGGTTGCTCACCACCGCCTTGCCGAGCGCCGCATCGGTGGGGGCGAGTATGGTGGAGAGGATGGCCAGCTCCAGCAGCGGCAGGTCCGGGTAGATCCAGCGACCGAACAGGGTGCCGGCCAGCAGGGTGAGCGGCAGGCCGATGAGCAGCAGCCGGATGGGCAGGCTGCGGTTGGCCAGCAGCACCTGCCAGTTGGTGTTGGCCGCATCGCTGAACAGCACTATGACCAGGGTCAGCTCCGCCAGAAGCTTGATGCCGTCGCTGTCGATGGAGAGGGAGAGCAGCTCGATGCCGCCCGGCCCCAGCAGCCAGCCCATCAGCAAGAACAGCAAGGGGCCGTTGATAAGCCGGGATTCAAAGCGCCCGGCGATCAGGCTGTAGATGAGCAGGAAGGCGGCGATCACCGCCAGGTTCTGGTAAATCAGGGACGCGTCCATGCTGCCTCCTGTGGCTGTGGGGTCAGTCGGTGAGACAGTCCGGGTCGAACACGTACTCGCCATCCAGCCAGCGCAGGATCTCGTCGACGCAGGATTGGTCGCGAAACGGCAGATAGCGGGCCTTGAGGTGAGTCACCTGCTCAGGGGTCAGCTGGGCCAGCCCTATGTCCTGAAACAGCGGCAGATCGGCCTGGATCATGGCGGAGATCTGCGGGCCGCAGGTGGCGTTGAGGGAGGCGTGCAGCGCCTTGTCCGGGTCGTACTGCTTGCCGAGCCGGTAGCTCATGGGCAGGGTGGCCAGCGGCAGGGCCGACAGCGCCGCCTGTTTCATGGGGTTGACCGCATGGCCGTTCACGAGATCCGCCAACTCCGCCGGGCGGTTTTCGAAGGCGCGCAGGTGCAGGAAGCTGCTGGCCTTGCTGCCGTCGTTGACCGGGTAGTTGTCCCACAGAAACGGCTTGCGGTGCAGCCACTCGGCCGCCTGGCGCAGGTGGGCCGCCGGGTACTCGCTGGAGCAGACCTTGGGGCCGGTCCAGAAGATGTCGATGCGCCGATCCAGCCCCTGCCCCAGATCCTGCAGATAGTGGGGGGGCATGGCGCCGAACACCTTCTCCAGTACAGGGTCCGTGCTGTAGTAGCTGGGGCAGAACAGCAGCCGGCCGGCACCGGTATGGGCCGCTATGTCGTGGGTGATGGTGAGCTGCCAGTGGGCGAGATCCGGGGTATCCCCCTTCATGTCGTCAAACAGGATCGCCAGGATGTCGGGCTTGAGCTCCTCCTCGATGAGCCGCACCTTCTCCAGCAGGGCCGGTCGCTGGCGGGCATAGTCGTGGTGAGCGCCCATGGGGCTCAGCCCCACCCCGAAGGCAAGGCCGTTGTCACGGCACTGGCGGGCGAGCTGGCGCAGCGCCTCGAGCTGGGCGGCAGGCCAGGGCTTGGCCCAGTGCTTGCGCAGATAGCCATCCTCTTTCGGGGCATAGAGATAGAAGCCGTAACCGTGGCGGGGCAGCCACTGGGCGTAGCGGGCGCGGGCTTCCCAGCTCCAGCCCTTGCCAAAGAAGCCCTCGATCACCCCCAGGTTGGGCGAAGGGGGTTGCAGGCCGGACAACAGGGTTTGGTAAGGCATAGATAACTCCCTTCTCGCAGAGGACGAGGCAGACGGCGATCAGACCGGATCTTCTTCCAGAAAACGCACCCCTATCTTGCGGGGTTCACCCTCTTCCATTTCGGCAACGGTCCAGATCAGCCCCTGCCATTCGACGTGGTCGCCGACCACCAGATTATCGCCCAACTGCTGTGCAATAAAATGGCCAAGGGTCTGATCCGCCACTTCGCTCACATCCAGCCCGTACAGCGGTGCCAGATCCACCAGCTTGGCGGCTGCCTCCAGCAGGAAGTCGCCGAAGAAGCGCGGGCCCAGATCCTGCTCCGGCGCCTGGCTGAACAGCTGGCCGAGGGCAGGCAGATCGCGCTCGTGGCCGATGACGCAGAGGATGTCATCGGATTGCAGACAGGTACTGCCCGAGGGGTGCAGCAGCTCCTGCTCCCGGAACAGGGCACAGATGCGGGTGCCCTTGGGCATGCGCAGATCTCGCAGCGGCGAGCCGATGCACCACTTCTCGTCGCTCAGGCGATAGACGAAGGTCTCCCACTGGCTGTCGAGATCGATCTCGAGCCCGGAGCGGTTGATGGGCGAGGGGGGCGCCGGCACTTCGACCCGGGCGAGGCGGGAGGCCAGCGGCAGCGAGCTGCCCTGCAGGATCAGCGAGACCAGCACCACGAAGAAGGCGACATTGAAGTAGAGCTGGGCGTTGGGCAACCCCGCCATCATGGGGAACACCGCCAGAATGATCGGCACGGCGCCGCGCAGGCCGACCCAGGAGATGAACCAGCGCTCGCGGGGGGCGAAGTTCTTGAACGGCAGCAGGCCGATCCAGACCGAGATAGGGCGGGCGAACAGGATCATCCACATGGCCAGCGCCAGCGCCGGCAGGGCGATGGGCAGCAACTTGTGGGGGGAGGCGAGCAGCCCCAGCACCAGGAACATGCCGATCTGGCTGAGCCAGGTGAGGCCGTCCAGCACCGACAGGGTGGTACTGCGGCTGCGCAGGGAGAGGTTGCCGAGCAAGAGGCCGGTGAGGTAAATGGCCAGGATGCCGCTGCCGCCTACCGCCGTGGTGAGGGCGAAGATGAGCAGGCCGCCGCTGACGGTGAGCAGCGGGTAGAGGCCGGGGGCCAGCCGGGCGCTGTTGATGAGCTTCCACAGCAGCCAGCCGGCGCCAAGGCCGATGCCGGCTCCCAGCCCGAACTGCCTGAGCAGTTGCAGCAGCAGAAAGCCGCCATCCAGCCCCTGCTGGGCGGTGGCCAGCACCTCGATCAGGGTGACGGTGAGAAACACCGCCATGGGATCGTTGCTGCCTGACTCTATCTCCAGGGTGGCGCTGACCCGCTCGTTGAGGCTGCGCCCGCCGAGCAGGGAGAAGACCGCCGCCGCATCGGTGGAGCCGACGATGGCGCCGATCAGCATCCCCTGCAGCAGGTTGAGGTCAAACAGCCAGGCGGCGGCGAGGCCCGTGAGGCCGGTGGTGATGGCCACCCCGACCGTGGCGAGCGACAGGGCGGGCCAGAGCGCGACTCGAAACGAGGAGACCCGGGTGCGCATGCCGCCGTCCAGCAAGATGATGGCGAGCGCCAGGTTGCCCACCAGGTAGGCGATGGAGTAGTCGGCGAAGTGGATGCCACCGGGGCCGTCCTCACCGGCCAGCATGCCGACAGCGAGGAAGATCACCAGGATGGGGATACCGAGACGGGAGGAGAGCGCGCTCAACAGGACACTGGCACCCACCAACAAGGCCGCGACGAGGAAGAAACTGTTGATGGTGACGGCATCCAATGGCGAACTCCTTCTGTCAAAATGCAAATCAGGCACATTATATGCAGTTTGACCGGCTCCGTGTGGCTTAATTGTGCATTTATTTGCAGTTTTTTACATTTTCAGTGCGATTGCTGCGAAGGGTTCTGGCCATCAAAAGGGGGTCAGCGGGGGGATCAGAGAGGTCGGCAACGTGATGATGTTCACAAAACGGACACTTGAGGGAGAGGCGGGCGCCGCAGCGGGCAGCAAACGGCAGGGGCCCACGCCGGGCCCCTGCTGACCGAGGTCGTCAGTCGTCCTCGTCGTCCTTCACTTCCCGGATCTTGTCCTTGTAGCGGGGCAGCTCTTTCTCCAGTCGCTTCATGTCCTTGATGGCGTTGAGAAACAGGCCGAGCAGGAAGAGCAGGGGCAAGCCTATCCAGAGCCAGAGGTTCATGTGCTACTCCTTTCGTCGGTGGCCAGGGTGACATAGCGGGCCAGGATCTCGTCGAGGTTGGCCAGTATGGTCGCCTTGCCTTCAATATCCGCCTGTTGCAGGCAAAGTGCCAGCGCGGCCGGGTCGAGCCGCTGCTCGCGGGACTCAGGCGCAAAGCTGAGGTGCCAGGGCTCGTAGGCGACGCCGCTGCCGGCACCGGCCGGCTTGGCATAGGGCAGGAAGAAGCCGAAGTCGTTCATGCGATCCTCCAGCCACTCGCTCAAGTCGGCAAACCAGCCCCCCTCTTCATACTCCCAGGGCTCCAGCGCCAGCCTGGTGCCGGCGGGCAGACAGTCCGGATCGTAGATGTCGAGATCGGTGCCCCAGTGGTGGCGGCTGGTGCCGGGCAGGGCGCTCCAGTGCAGGATGGCGTGCAGACGCTCCTCGTCGCTCAGTTGCAGGGCGTCGATGGGCTGGCTGTGGGCATCGAGCAGGGGGCGCTCGCCGCGCCACTTGCCGTTCCAGATGGCGAGCTGGCGCTCGAAGCCCCGCCAGCTGGAGGCGGGCTGCAGGTTGAAGCCGGCGTGGGCGGCGGCCACCTGCATGTCGTTGAAGGCCGCCGCGGTGGCGGCCGTCAGCCGGTGCGGGCCTTGCCCCACCAGGATGAGGTGACCCTCATCCTGGCCCAGTAGCTGATCCTGGGTCATGCCAGCAACCTCGCGAGCACCCCTTGGTACATGTCTGCCAGCAGATCCAGATCGTCCGCCTTCACGCACTCGTTTACCTTGTGAATGGTGGCGTTGACCGGACCCAGCTCAATGACTTCCGCCCCGGTGGGGGCGATAAAGCGCCCATCGGACGTTCCCCCCGTGGTGAGCAATGCAGGCTGCTGACCGTTCACCGCCTCGATGGCAGAGACCGCCGCCGCCAGCAGCTTGCCGGTGTCGGTGAGGAAGGGCTGGCCGGAGAGGGTCCACTTGATCTGGTAATCCAGACCGTGCCGCTCGAGCAGGGCTTCGACCCGCTCGCGGATCGCGGCATCGGTGAGCTCGGTGCTGAAGCGGAAGTTGAACTGGACGTGCAGTTCGCCGGGAATGACGTTGGAGGCACCGGTGCCCGCCTGGATGTTGGCGATCTGGAAGCTGGTGGGGGGGAAGTAGGCGTTGCCCTGATCCCATTCGATGGCGGCGAGCTCGGCCAGCGCCGGGGCCGCCTTGTGGATCGGGTTGTCCGCCAGATGGGGGTAGGCGACGTGGCCCTGCACCCCGCGTACCAGCAGATCGCCGGTGATGGAGCCGCGCCGGCCGTTCTTCACCACGTCCCCCACCAGGTTGGTGGAGGAGGGTTCGCCGACGATGCACCAACGGATCTTCTCGTTACGGGCCTCCAGAGTGTCGATCACCCGGGTGGTACCGTTGATGAAGGGCCCCTCCTCGTCGGAGGTGATGAGAAAGGCAATCGACCCTGCGTGATCCGGATGCTCGGCCACGAAGCGCTCGACCGCCACCACCATGGCGGCCAGCGAGCCCTTCATGTCGGCGGCGCCGCGCCCGTAGAGCACGCCATCCTGGATGGTCGGCTCGAACGGCGGGGTGTGCCATTTGTCCAGCGGGCCGGCGGGCACCACGTCGGTGTGGCCGGCGAAGCAGAACAGTGGCCCTTCGCTGCCGCGGCGGGCCCAGAGGTTGGTGGTGTCTTCGAACACCATGGGCTCGATGACGAAGCCGAGCTTGGCGAGGCGCTCCGCCATCAGGGTCTGGCACCCTTCATCCAGCGGGGTAACGGAGGGGCGGCGGATCAGATCCTTGGCCAGTGCGATGACATCCGACATCGTTTTTCCTTAACGAGAGAAGAGGGATTGGTAGTGATCGGCCTTGAAGCCCAGAGTCAGCTCGCCGTCTTGGTCCAGCAGCGGGCGCTTGATCATGGCCGGGTGCTCCAGCAAGAGGGCACGGGCCTTGGCGGTGTCGAGCCCCTGCTTGGCTTCGTCCGGCAGGGCGCGAAAGGTGGTGCCGCGGCTGTTGAGCAGCGCCTCCCAGCCGAGCTGGTTCAGCCAGCGGTCGAGGTCGGCCGGGTTCAGGCCGTCGGCCCTGTGGTCGTGAAATCGGTAGTCGATGCCGGCCTGCTCCAGCCACTTGCGGGCTTTCTTGATGGTGTCGCAGTTCTTGATGCCATAGAGGGTGGTGGCCATGGGGAGTCCTTTGTCTGCGGGCATGGGCCCGGAAAGCCGAAACTTGAGTCCTGAAACGGGAAATCAAGAAGAGGCCCGATTCTGGCATTGTGGCGATCCCAAGGCAACGCCGATGCGCATGGGGGAGGTTAGGCGAGGCGCTGGTCGGGCCTGGGAAGAGGGGAAAAGTACCCGGCGCAGGACGCGCCGGCGGGTATCAGAGTTCGCTCTGGGTGCGACACCAGAGGTGCAGTTCGGATTCGAACCAGTTGAGCATGGCGTTGTTGTCGTCGCGACGATGACGAATGAGGCTCACCTCGAAGGTGGGCAGGGCGAAGCGGGTCTCGTACTCCACCAGATCCAGCAGCGGCATCAGCGGACGCAGCACCCGGGCGGGGGAGGTGAGCAGCAGAGGCGCACAGGGCAGGATGAAGGGGGCGGCCAGAAAGCTCTGCACTATCAAGGGGGTGTGCCGGGTCATGCCGTGGGCGGCCAGCAGATCATCGACGATGCCCCCTTCGCTGCCGCGGGGGGCGACCAGCAGGTGCTGAGCCTGGGCGAAGGATTCGATGCACAGCACCTGGCCCTGCAGCGGGTGGCTGCGGTGGGCGGCGCAGATCAGCTTGTCCTCGAACAGCGGGATGCGGCGAAAACGGCCGGGCACCTCGTCCTGTTTGCTGATCACCATGCTGATGACCCCTTCGTCGAGCTGGCTCTCGTAGTCCGCATTGAGCGGCACCATGTGGATGCGCAGGTTGGGCGCCTGCTGCTGCAGCCGGGCCAGCAGGCTCGGCATCATCACGTACTCCACATAGGTGTGGGCCCCGATGCGCAGCACCCCCTCGAACTGGGCGGGGTCGAGCTGCTCGGGGGGGCTGAAGGTCTGCTCGATGTCGTGCAGGATCTCCCGCAGCGGCAGCAGCAAGGCCTCCGCCCGAGCGGTCGGTTCCATGCCCTGGGGAGTGCGGATCAGCAGGGGATCGTCATAGAGCAGACGCAAGCGGGCCAGTGCCCGGCTGACGGCCGGCTGGCTCATGGCGAGCCGTTCGGCGGCCTTGGTGGTGTTGCGCTCCTCCAGCAGTGCCTTGAGCACCACCAGCAGGTTGAGGTCGACGCCTCGTAAATTCATTCTGTGCATAATGGAATACTAATAAATCATTTCCTTAAGCAGGGCCTTCACTTTAGTCTCATTTCCCGTCGATGGTCAGCATGAAGCTTGGGTAAATCAGCGATTTATGCAAACCCATGTTGTCCTGTTACCTCTTTCGCGTGGTGCCGGAGGTGGCAAGATTCGACAGCCTGAACTCTTTACTCTGGTCATCCAGAGCGTTGCTTGCTTAGTACCCGCCGTCTCGGCGGGTTTTTTTTGCCTGCGGTTCAGGAAAAAGGGGCCCGAAGAAGTACAAAACGCGCCGGTGGGCGCGTTATGGTGAGGGACTGAGCACTCAGGGCGCAACCGGCCACTGGTAGTCAAACACCTTGGCCCGCTCCCAGGGGGCGTCCGGCAAACTGGAGGAGAGGCCGGTATATTTGCCCACATCGTCCACCACGATGGCGGAGAGGATCGGCAACTGATGCTCGGTGCAGTACATGCGGATGCGTTGCAGCAGGGTGCGCAGCTCATCCTGGCAATTCTCCAGCCCGGCCTGCCTGGCCAGCTTGGAGTAACGAATGGTGGTGCGTTCCTTTGCAGACTCGACGAGGATGTCCCATAGCTTGTAGTCGCAGGTCGTCATGCCTGCGGTGGCTCGGTCTGTCATAACTCTCTCCGGCGCGAAACGGTCTCTGTGTGTCGTTGCGCATCTTGGCCAGTTCACTGGCCCCTGACGTTGATCCAAAGCAAAAAAGCCTGAGGTTATTCGCCAGAACGCGTGGCAAAGGGATTCTAAAGGTTTGCCTTTAGTTTAAAAGACCGTTTTTTGTTAAGTGTGTAGCATTTTATTTTATCGAAGTGCGGTCAAGCCATCTTTCTTGACAGGGATCAATGGGAAAGCGCGGTCAGACCACTAGATTTCGCTCCTCGATAACTTTATCAGGAGTGAATATTTGGAACTCGTCTTCGTCTTGCTCGTCCTGCTGGCCGTGGTCTACGGCATCGTCAAGGATTACAACCCGCAGGCGGTGCTGGCACTGGCTGGCATGGCCATCTTCACTGTCGCCTACTGGCTGGGATTGCACCCCATTTTGCCCGCCGACAAGAGCACCGGCTTCGCCCTGTTCGACCTGTTCGAGGTGTTCAAGGGAATCTTCTCCTACCGGGCGGCGGGGCTCGGCCTCACCATCATGGCGGTGGCTGGCTTTGCCACCTACATGTCCCATATCGGCGCCTCCCAGGCGCTGGTGCGGGTGGCGGTCAAGCCGGTGGCGGGCATCCAGTCCAGCTACCTGATGCTGGCCATCTGCTACCTGGTGGCGGTCTTCGTCTCCCTGTTCGTCACCTCTGCCACCGGCCTTGGCCTGCTGCTCATGGTCACCATGTACCCGGTGATGCGCAACCTCGGCATCAGCCCGGCCTCCGCCTGCGGCGTCATCGCCACCTCCCAGGCGTTCGAAATCGGCCCGACCCAGACCAATGCCATCTTCTCCGCCGGCCAATCCGGCATGGATCCCACCAGCTATTTCGTCGACTACCAGATCTGGCTGGTGGCCCCCATGTTGCTGGTGACCATGGTGCTGCACTTCTTCTGGCAGCGGCACTGTGACCGCCAGGATGGCTGGGATCCGGCCCAGCATCGCGGCGAGCACGCCGAGCTGGACGAGAAAGGCACCGAGGCGGTAGCGGCGCCCACTTGGTATGCCCTGCTGCCCATCATCCCCTTCGTGCTGATGATGACCTTCTCCAAGCTGCTGGTGAGCGACATCAAGATGAGCGTGGAGGTGGCCATGCTGCTGTCGGTCTTTATCGGCATGCTGTGCGAGCTGCTGCGTACCCGCTCGGTGCGCAGCGCCTTTGCCGGGCTCTCCAGCTTCCTCGACGGCATGGGCAAGGTATTCGGCCCCGTGGTGGCGCTCATCGTCTGTGCCGAGCTGTTTGCCGAATCCCTCAAGGCCATCGGCGCCATCGATACCCTGCTGCACTCGGCCAGCAATGCCGGCATCGGCAGCGGCCTGATGACCCTGGTGATGGTGGGACTCATCATGGTGGCGGCGGTCATCATGGGATCGGGCAACGCGGCATTCTTGAGCTTCTCTACCCTGGCCCCCGCGGTGGCGGCCAAGTTCGGGGTGCCGGCGGTGACCATGCTGTTGCCGATGCAGCTCGCCTCCAGCATCGGCCGCACCGTCTCCCCCATCGCGGCTGTGCTGATCGCCTGTGCGGGTATCGCCAAGGTCTCCCCCTTCGTGGTGGTCAAGCGCACCTGTGTGCCCATGGCTGGCGCCCTGGTGACGGCGCTCACCCTCAACTATCTGCTGTTTATGTAAGCGGGTGGCGGACGACACGGGTCGTACGCCCCTTTCACTCGGCTGTCGGACGGGAGGCGTACCCTCCCGTCCCAGGAGATGACAATGACAGACTCTCGCAACGCTTTTTCCCTGGACGCCTACCTGGCGGATCTGGCTCCCCTCATCAACCTCGATTGCGGCACCCGCACCCCGGCCGGGGTGGCCAAAGTGGCCGACATCATGACCGAGAAATATGAGGCCATCGGCTGGCAGGTGACCCGTCACCAGTTCGCCGCCGAGTGCGGCCCCTGCCTCGAGGCAACCAATGCCCCTGGCGCCAGCCATTACGACGTGATGCTGGTGGGCCACATGGACACCGTCTTCCCTGTGGGAACGGCGGTCAAGCGCCCGCTGAAAGTGGAAGGCAATCAGGCCTTTGGCCCCGGCGTGTCGGACATGAAGAGCGGCCTGCTCTCCACCTGGTATGCCCTCAAGGGGATGGACCCGGCCGTGTTGGCCAGGCTCAAGGTGCTGGTCTGCTGCAACTGTGATGAGGAGATAGGCTCCCCCTGGTCCAAGGAGTGGCTGGTGGAGAAGGCCAGACAGAGCGGCTGCGTGCTGGTGGCCGAGGCGGCCCGCCCGAACGGGGATCTCATCAGCGCCCGCAAGGGCAATGCCAAGTACCGCATCACCTTCCACGGCAAGGCCTCCCACGCCGGCTCGGCGCTGAGCGAGGGGATCTCCGCCATCACGGAGCTGGCCCACTGGGTGCTCGCCATCAACCAGCAGGTCAACCTCGACACCGGCACCACCATGAACGTGGGGGTGGTGCAGGGGGGGACCGGCGTCAACGTG
This sequence comes from Aeromonas sp. S15(2024), assembly GCF_041402265.1. Classification (NCBI taxonomy): domain Bacteria; kingdom Pseudomonadati; phylum Pseudomonadota; class Gammaproteobacteria; order Aeromonadales; family Aeromonadaceae; genus Aeromonas; species Aeromonas sp. S15(2024). The sequence goes on from NZ_JBGLQY010000001.1 coordinate 601,446, forward strand.
GTGCCGGACTTTGCCGAGGCGATCGTCGATCTGCGCTTCTGGAGCAATGACGAAGCGGCCACCGTGCACGAGCGGCTCACCTTCATGGCCAACAACCCCTTCCTCGCCGGTTGCCGGGTCGAGGTGGATCGCCAGAGCTTCAAGCCGGCGATGCGCCCGAGCGGTGACACAGAGGCCGTGATGGCGCTGGTGGAGGCGGCAGCGAAAGAGGAGGGGATCTCCTTCAACTGGCTGGAGGCCGGTGGCGGCTCGGATGCCAACTTTACCGCCGCGGCGGGCGTGCCGTCGCTGGATGGCTTCGGCCCCATGGGGGGCGGTTTTCACTCGGAGGCGGAGTTCCTGCTGCTGGAGAGCATAGCGCCGCGCATCCGCCTGTTGCAGCGGGTGTTGGGCAAGCTGGCAAGATAGGCAGCATGAAGAGCAAAACGGGAGGCCATCGCCTCCCGTTTTTTATCTGTTGTGCCGGTGCAGACCGCTCGAACGGATCTGCGCGCTACTCCTCACTCTCCAGCAGATAGGCAAGCTGCTCCTGACGGGCGACCTGCCAGCGCCCCAGCACCAGCGGCGCCGCAAAACCCGGGCCGTCGGTCACCATGGTGTGGTACTCCCCCTGCTCGCCGCAGGCATCGAAACCCCGGGTGGCCGCCAGCTGCTGCAGCTCGGCGAGGGTGGCGGCATCGAGGGTGCGTCCCGCCCACTCGGGGGGCAGGAAGCGGGTATCGACGCAGGAGAGGTGGGCGACGATGCAGCGGGCCAGCAGATCCGCCAGCAGCGCCTCGCGGGGTTGCTGCCAGAGCGGGGTGTGGACGGTGAGGCCAAGCGGGCGGCAACGCTCGCGGATCCAGTTCGGTGCGCCGGCCACGCTGTCGATATCGCCGGTGACGACCCCATCCAGTTGCCACTCCTCCTTGAGCTTGGTCAGCGCCCGCTCATAACCGAGATCGAACGGCGCCTCTATGGTGACCAGCCGGTGGGGCAGCCCGAGGGCCGCCGCCTGTCGACGCACTTGCGACAGGGGATGGGCCAGAAAGCGGGGCGAGGGAGGTGCAAAGGTCGCCAGTGCCACCACCTGATGACCCGCTTCACGGGCATGGCAGAGGGCCTGCATGGCATCCTTGCCGCCGCTCCAGAGCACGATGACGCGAGACATGGGGGAGATTCCGCAAAGAAAAAGAGGGGTCATGCTACCCAGAGTGCGGGCGGTTGGCAAAGCGGGAAGGTGAGCGAAAAGCACAGGCCCCCGAGCGGGGGCCTGTGGAACGGATTGCGCGGTGCGACTCCGTCAGAGCAGGATGTTGGTCAGGATAAAGCCCAGCGAGCAGGAGGTCACCACCCCGATCAGCCCCGGAATGATGAAGCTGTGGTTGATGATGAACTTGCCGATGCGGGTGGTGCCGGAGCGGTCGAAACCGATACAGGCCAGATCGCTTGGGTAGGTTGGCAGCACGAAGTAGCCGTAGCTCGCCGGCAGGAAGGCGATCAGCAGCTTGGGTTCGACCCCCAGCGCCAGCCCCATGGGGGCGATGGCGGTCAGCGCCGCGGCCTGGCTGTTTACCAGCTTGGAGATGAGGAACAGCACCAGGGCGTAGGTCCAGGGCTGGGCCTGTACCACGTGGGCCAGGGTCTCTTTGAGCAGCGGCATGTGTGCCTGGAAGAAGGTTTCGCTCATCCAGGCGACCCCGAACACGGAGAAGATGGCGACCATGCCCGCCTTGAAGACGGCGCCGTTGGCGATCTCGCCCGGCTTGACCTTGCAGCGCATCAGTATGATGGCGCCGGCGATCAGCATCATCATCTGGATCACCAGGTTCATGGAGAGCGGGCCTGTTTTCTCCTTGATGGTGAAGACCGGACGCAGACCTTCGTTGGCACCCAGCAGTACCACGGCAGCGATGGCGGCGAAGAAGATCCAAGTAGACCAGTAGGCCTCTTTCGGGAACTTGGTATTGAGCAGGGTTTCACCGCCGCCGTAGATGAAGGCGCGCTGCTCCGGATCCTGGATCTTGGCCTGGAACTCCTCGTCCTTGTCCAGATCCTTGCCACGGCGCAGGCTCCAGAGGGCCGCCACGATGACGCCGGTCAGGGAGGAGGGGATGGCGATCATCAGGATGTCGAGCAGACCGTAGGCCTGACCGATGCCGTGACCGGCCGCCAGGATGGAGACCATGGAGACCACGGCCACCGAGACCGGCGAGGCGCAGATGGCCATCTGGGAGGCGACGGAGGCCACTGCCATCGGGCGCTCGGGGCGGATGTTCTTCTGCAGCGCGATGTCGGCGATGATGGGGAACATGGTGTAGACCACGTGGCCGGTGCCGCACAGGAAGGTGAGGGTCCAGGTGGTGAGCGGGGCCAGTATGGTGATGTATTGGGGGTGACGGCGCAGCAGACGCTCGGCCACCTGCATCATCAGGTTGAGACCGCCGGCGGTCTGCAGGGTGGCGGCACAACCGATCACCGCCAGTATGGTCAGCATCACCTGCACCGGCGGTTCGCCTGGTACCAGACCGAACACGAAGGTCAGCAGGAACAGACCGATGCCGCTGATGAGACCCAGCCCCATGCCGCCAAACCGGGTACCCAGCAGCAAGCAGCCGAGTACCACCAAAAATTCCATCAAGATCATTCCATTACCTCGCGTTATTTAATCCATGTAAGTGCTGTGTTGGGCGCATGGACCGGGATTGTCTGTTTTTTATTTAGCCCTAAAGGGTTAGTGGTTATTTTGCCTGCCACAAGGGGGCAAAAATTTGAGGTACTTCAATAACTCATCGCTTTTTGATTTAACGCCATAAAAACCACGTATTAACCCTTTTGTTATTTTATGGGTAACAGGTGGCATCGTATGGAGCTTGAAGGCGGGCAGGGTAGCAGGATAAAAAGGCGAGGGGAGCGGTTTGTTGCAAAAAAAGTGATTAATTGTGGCCAAGACAAGCCGGTGGCAGCGGAGCGGGCAACAAAAAGCCGACCCTGAGGTCGGCTTTGTCGGCAAAGTCCCGTAATCAGAACTCGGCGGTGCGTGGGGTACGCGGGAAGGGGATCACGTCGCGCACGTTGCCCATGCCGGTCACGTAGACCACCAGACGCTCGAAGCCCAGACCGAAACCGGAGTGCGGCACAGTGCCGTAGCGGCGCAGGTCGCGGTACCACCAGTAGTCTTCCTTGTTCAGGCCCATCTCGGCCAGACGGGCATCCAGCACCTCGAGACGCTCTTCACGCTGGGAGCCGCCGATGATCTCGCCGATGCCCGGGGCCAGTACGTCCATGGCGGCAACGGTCTTGCCGTCGTCGTTGAGGCGCATGTAGAAGGCCTTGATGTCTTTCGGGTAGTTCTTCACTACTACCGGTGACTTGAAGTGCTCTTCGGCCAGGTAGCGCTCGTGCTCGGAAGAGAGGTCGATACCCCAGGAGACCGGGAACTCGAAGCTCTTGCCACAGTTCTTCAGCACTTCGATGGCATCTGTATAGTCAATCTGGGCGAAGTCGGAGGCGACGAAGCGCTCCAGACGGCCGATGGCGTCCTTGTCCACGTGCTGGGCGAAGAACTCCAGATCGTCGCGGCGCTCGCTTAGCACGGCGTTGAAGACGTACTTCAGCATGGCTTCAGCCAGCGCGGCGTTGTCTTCCAGATCGGCGAAGGCCACTTCCGGCTCCACCATCCAGAACTCGGCCAGGTGGCGGCTGGTGTTGGAGTTTTCGGCGCGGAAGGTCGGGCCGAAGGTGTAGACCTTGGACAGGGCGCAGGCATAGGTCTCGACGTTCAGCTGGCCGGATACGGTCAGGAAGGTCTCCTTGCCGAAGAAGTCCTTGTCGTAGTCCACCTTGCCTTGCGGGGTGCGCGGCAGGTTTTCCAGATCCAGGGTGGAGACGCGGAACATCTCGCCGGCGCCTTCGGTGTCGGAGGCGGTGATGAGCGGAGCCGCGATCCAGAGGTAGCCCTGTTCGTGGAAGAAGCGGTGAATGGCCTGGGAGAGGCAGTTGCGCACCCGGGTCACGGCGCCGACGATGTTGGTGCGGGCACGCAGGTGGCCCTGCTCGCGCAGGTACTCGATGCTGTGGCGCTTGGCGGACATGGGGTAGGTGTCCGGATCTTCGACCCAGCCCACCACCTTGACCTCGGTGGCCTGCAGTTCGAACGCCTGACCGCTGCCCTGGGACTCGACCACGGTGCCGGTCACTTCGACGGAGCAAGCTGTGGTCAGACGCTGCACTTCATTCTCGTAATTGGCCAGGGTATTGGGGACGACGGCCTGTACCGGATGGAAACAGGAGCCATCGGAAACGGCCAAAAATGAGATCCCCGCCTTGGAATCACGGCGGGTCCGGATCCACCCTTTCACTGTCAGGGTGGTGCCGACCGAATACTTACCGGCCAGCACATCTACTACGGATGCGTGCGTCATCGAAATATTGTCTCCAGCTTGTTCTTGCAGCGCTATTTGCAACACTAGGGGTCTGGCCCGGGCACAGATGGCCCACCATGGCAGACTAAGCCGTTCATCTTACCCGCGCAGGTTTGATAAACAAGCAAAAATGTCGGACTCTGGGGGGGATTTCGGCGCCAATCACTTCATTGGCGGGCCAGCGGAACGGGGGATGGACGTGAAAGAGCGGCGACGGGGGCCGGACGGGCTGACACGGGTGTTGCGGGGGCTGGTGATCCTCTGCTGGGGCGGCTTTATCGTGCTGCTCTCCCTCTACCACTTCGCCCGGCCAGAGGTGGCCTACGGTTTTCTGGTCTATGGCGGGATCAAGGTGCGCCAGAGCTGGGATCCCCAGCTCACCCCCTGGCTGCTGCACGGGCTCTGGGGATGCTGCCTGCTGACCCTGGCGGTGCTGCTGGCAGAGCGTTGGCGCTGCCGGCGGCGGGAGGACACGGGGCGGGTGCACCTGGCTATCTTGCTGCTGATCCTCGTCGCCAGCCTGCTGTTCTACTACCTGGGCTAGTCTGCCGGCTCGGAGGGGTCGCGGCTGGAGGGCGCTTGCCCCGCCCGCGGCTGCTCGCCAGCGGGGCGCTTGCCGAGCTGGCGCTCCACGCTGTCGAGCATCTGATTGTAGGCGAGCGCCACCCGACCAATCTCGTCCCCCTCATCCCCTTCCAGCCGGTGGCCGAAGTCGTGCAGGTCGGTGGCCTCCTCCATGGAGCGGGTCAGCTGGTTGAGAGGGCGGACGATCCAGGTACGGATGACCCAGAGGGTGAGCAGCAGCCCCAGCCCGAAGATGACGGTGAGGCTCAGGGCCGAGGTGAGAATGTTCTGCTCGACCCGGGTAAACAGGGTGTCGAGGGAGTAATCAAAGCGCACCGCCCCCAGCACGGTGTTCTCCGGCACCTGGTGGCAGCTGGTGCAATCGGTGCCGCGAAAATCCTTCTTGGCCAGCAGCGGACGGGTTACCACCAGCTTGCTGTGCATGCCGTCGTGTACCACCTCCAGGCTCCCTTTACCCGCCAGTGCCAGCTCGTCGAACCTGTCTTTGGACTGCTCGTGCTCGCGGCCGGCCCCGTACTGCTTGCTCACCGCCTCGCTGCGCACGATGCGGGCATCCTCCACGTGAGCGTGCTCGAGGAACTTGTCGCGCAGGGTATCGCGGGCTTCCATCTTGCCGGTCAGCATCAGCATGTTGAGGCCATCGAAATAGGCTTCGGTCTGCTCGCGGCTCTGCTCCTTGATGAGGGTCAGGATGAGATCGCGCTCGCGCACCGCCTGATAGGCCGCGGAAAACACCAGCACCATGGAGAAGATGAACAGCAGGAAGAAGTTGATTTTGGCAGCAATGGAGAGGCGCATGGGAACGGTACATCTGTTGGGTAAAACCCGCGCAGTCTACGCGTCTTGGCCGCCCGGGTCTGGTGTCTTGCTCACATTCTGATGAAAAAGATTCAAAAGACCCTGCCTGAGCAGCAGGGTCTGCGCTGTTGGCTCAGAACTCGCCGCTGTGGATGGCGGCGGCAATGGCGCCGGTCAGCACGGTCAATTGTGCCGGGCTGATGACGAAGGGGGGCATCAGGTAGATGAGCTTGCCAAAGGGGCGGATCCAGGCGCCGAGCTCCACGAACTTGCGCTGGATGCGCGCCACGTCCACCCGCTCCTTCATCTCCACTACCCCGATGGCGCCGAGCACCCGCACGTCGGCCACCGCCGGATGCAGGGTCAGCTCCACCAGCTCGGTGCGCAGTTGATGCTCGATGGCGCGCACCCGTTCTTGCCACGGCGAGGCCAGCAGCAGCTCGATGGAGGCGTTGGCCACGGCGCAGGCCAGCGGATTGCCCATAAAGGTCGGCCCATGCATGAAGACGCCAGCCTTCCCATCACACACGGTGCGAGCCACATGCTCGGTAGTGAGCGTGGCCGACAGCGTCAGATAGCCGCCGGTGAGGGCCTTGCCCAGACACATGATGTCGGGGCTGATGCCGGCCCAGTCGCAGGCAAACAGCTGGCCGGTGCGGCCAAAGCCGGTGGCTATCTCGTCGGCAATCAAGAGCACGCCGAACTTGTCGCACAGGGCGCGCACCCACTGCAGGTAGCGGGGGTGATAGAAGCGCATGCCACCGGCGCCCTGGACTATGGGTTCGAGCACGATGGCGGCGATCTCCTCGTGATGGTCCGCCATCAGGGTGGCCAGCTCCACCACGCAACGCTCGTCCCACTCGGCGTGGAAACGGCAGCTGGGGGCTTCCACGAAATGGTGCTCGGGCAGGAAGCCCTGGTAGAGCTCGTGCATGCCGCCATCCGGGTCGCACACGCTCATGGCGCCGAAGGTGTCGCCGTGATAGCCACCGCGCAGGGCAACGAACTTGGCGCGAGGCGTCCCCTTGGCGTGCCAGTACTGCTGGGCCATCTTGAGCGCCACCTCCACCGCCACCGAGCCTGAATCCGCCAGAAACACCCGATCCAGCCCCTTTGGAGTGATCTCCACCAGCTTGCGACAGAGCTCCACCGCCGGGGCATGGGTCAGGCCGCCAAACATCACGTGGGACATCTTGCCGAGCTGGGCGGTGGCGGCCGCGTCCAGTTCCGGCACCTGATAGCCGTGCACACAGGCCCACCAGGAGCTCATGCCATCCACCAGCTCGCGGCCGTCGCTGAGGGTGAGGGTCACCCCCTTGGCGCTGGCCACTTCATAGCAGGGCAGGGGGTGGGTGAGGGAGGTATAGGGGTGCCACACATGGTGCAAATCGAATTCTTGGTTGGTCACTTGTTGTTCTGTTGTCAATTGAATTGATCTGGTCGGTGTTGACAGTCTACGCGCGCTCTCTACACTAGCCAACAATTTCAGCCACTTGGCCCTGCGCGCATCCCTGTTTGCCCGGGCCAGGCGGCGGGTTTTGCGCTTCTCTCTTGCAAGGAGCTCTTACAAAGACGTCTTGCAAGCAAGGCGGCGCAGGATCCCACCAATAACAACCGGAAGCCATGTATGAATGCTGTCACCGCGGGCGCTCACGCCCTTCGTCACGACTGGACCCTCGCCGAGGTTCAGGCCCTGTTTGCCCTGCCATTCAACGATCTGCTGTTCCAGGCCCAGACTGTGCACCGTACCCATTTCGATCCGAACGAGGTGCAGGTGAGCACCCTGCTCTCCATCAAGACCGGTGCCTGCCCGGAGGATTGCAAGTACTGCCCCCAGAGCGCCCGTTATCACACCGGCCTTGAGGCCGAGCGGCTGATGGAGGTGGAGAAGGTGCTGGAGCGGGCCCGCGAAGCCAAGGCCAACGGCTCGTCCCGCTTCTGCATGGGAGCCGCCTGGCGCAACCCCAAAGAGAAGGACATGCCCTATATCCTGCGGATGATCGAGGAGGTGCGCGGACTCGGCATGGAGACCTGCATGACGCTAGGCATGCTCACCGCCGATCAGGCGGCGCGCCTCGGCGCCGCCGGTCTTGACTACTACAACCACAACCTCGACACCTCGCCGGAGTTTTATGGCGACATCATCACCACCCGCACCTATCAGGACCGGCTCGATACCCTGGAGCATGTGCGCGGCGCCGGCATGAAGGTCTGCTCCGGCGGCATCGTCGGCATGGGCGAGCAGGCGAAGGATCGGGCGGGCCTCTTGATGGCGCTGGCCAATCTGCCGCGCCACCCGGAGAGCGTCCCCATCAACATGCTGGTCAAGGTGAAGGGAACGCCGCTGGAGAACCAGGAGAACCTGGATCCGTTCGAGTTTATCCGCACCATCGCCGTGGCACGCATCATGATGCCGGCTTCCCACGTGCGCCTCTCCGCCGGGCGGGAGAAGATGAACGAGCAGATGCAGGCCATGTGCTTTATGGCGGGGGCCAACTCCATCTTCTACGGCTGCAAGCTGCTGACCACCCCTAACCCGGACGAAAACAGCGACATGCAGCTCTTCAAGCGGCTCGGCATTCGCCCCGCCCAGCGGGCCCAGAAGCCGGATCAGGTTCAAGAAGAGGAGCTGCTGGCCGAGGTGAGCCGCCAGAGCGAGCCCACCGAGATGTTTTATGACGCAACCCGCCCCCGTGCAGGGGCCGCGCGGTCATGAAGGGCCCTGCAGTCACGGGCCCCTTCGGGTTGAGCGCAGCGCTCTCCGAGCGCGAGCAGGCGGGCCTGCTGCGCAGTCGCGTTGCCACCGACGGCGCGAGTGGCGGGCGCCTCAAGGTTGGGGGGGGCGATTACCTCAACTTTTCCGCCAACGACTATCTGGGGCTGGCCGATCACCCCGCCATCAAGGTCGCCTTCCAGGAGGGCATCGAGCGCTATGGCGCGGGGGCAGGTGCCTCGCCGTTGGTGACCGGTTACAGCCGTGCCCACCAGCAGCTGGAAGAGACGCTGGCCGAGTGGCTCGGACTGGAGGCGGTATTGTTGTTCAACTGCGGCTTTTCCGCCAATCAGGCGGTGCTCAAGGCCCTGCTCGGCAAGGATCATCTGCTGTGGCAGGACAAACTCAACCACGCCTCCCTGCAGGAGATGGGCAGTCAGCTGCCCTGCAAGATGAAGCGCTTCGGCCACAACGACATGGCGGCCCTTGAGCGGCAGCTTGAGCCAAACCGGGGGCTTATCGTCTCGGAGGGGGTGTTCAGCATGGACGGGGATCAGGGCCCCTGGCGCGAGCTTAGCCAACTGGCCGCCCAGAGCGGCAACTGGCTGATGATCGACGATGCCCACGGCCTCGGCGTGCTGGGGCCACAAGGGTGCGGCACCCTGGCGGCGCAGGGGGTGAACCCGGCCGGCGTGCACATCCAGATGGGCACCTTTGGCAAGGCGCTCGGGGTGGCTGGCGCCTTTGTGGGCGGCAGTCGCGAGCTGGTGGCGTATCTGGTCAACTTCGCCCGCCACTACGTCTACAGCACCCATATGCCGGCGGCCCAGGCCTGCGCCGTACGCCAGAGCATCGCACTGGTGCGTGCCGCCGACGAGGCCCGTGCCCATCTTGGTGAACTCATCACCCGTTTCCGACAAGGGGCACAGGCGCTGGGTTGGCAGCTGGGTGACAGCAATACCCCCATCCAGCCGCTGCTGGTGGGGGAGAGCGGTGCTGCCCTGCAACTGGCCGAGCGGCTGCGGGGGCGCGGCGTCTGGGTGAGTGCCATCCGTCCGCCCACGGTACCGGTTGGCACGGCGCGCCTTCGCATCACCCTGAGCGCCGCGCACCGCGCTGAGGACGTGGATCGGCTGCTCGACGCCCTCGGTCCCTGCCAGGCCATCGACGAGAGAGGAGGCGCCCATGCTCCATGAGCGTTTTCAGGCGGTGGACAAGGCCCAGCTTGCCCGCCGTTTCGGCGCGGCGGCCCGTCACTACGATGCCCACGCCCGCTTCCAGCAGGAGGTGGGGCAGGCGCTGCTGGTGCGGATGAGCGCGGCGGGTATGCATGAGGGGGGGGGCGTCTGCGGCCTGGATCTCGGCTGCGGCACCGGCTTCTTTCTGCCGGCTCTGGCCGGGCTTTGCTGTGAGTTGACCGGGCTGGATCTCGCCCCCGGCATGCTGGCCCAGGCGGCCCTTCGCGGCAGCGGCGCCCGCCTGCTGTGCGGCGATGCCGAGCAATTGCCCTTTGCCGACGAGACGTTTGACTGGGTCTTCTCCAGCCTGGCCTTGCAGTGGTGCGAGCGACCGGCCCAGGCCTTTGCCGAGCTGCACCGGGTGCTCAAACCCGGCGGCCGGCTGCTGTTCTCGACTCTCTTGGCCGAGTCGCTCTGGCAACTGCGTGAGGCCTGGCGCACGGTTGACGAGTGTGATCATGTCAATCGCTTCCTCAGCCTGCCACAATTGCAGCATGCCATCGCCGCCGGCGGTTTTGTCGCCCCTGCGCTGGAGAGCCTGACCTGGTCGCTCGGCTATTCCGAGCTCAACGGCTTGCTGCGCGATCTCAAGGGGATCGGCGCCAGCCAGGTCAATGACGAGCGTCATACCGGCCTTGGCAGCCGTCAGCGCTTGTTGCGTCTGAGCCAGGCCTATGAGGCCCATCGTCAGCCGGACGGTCTGCTGGCCGCCAGTTATCAGGTTTGCCTCGGCCAGCTGATCCGCCGTTAACCGGCGGTCTTGGCCGAGAGAATTGAGCTGCGGTGCCCCGCCATATCGAGCCCGGGCACCTGCGCCCTATTGAGGAGTCATCATGGTCAAATCCTTCTTCGTCACCGGCACCGATACCGATGTGGGCAAGACGCTGGTCGCCCGCACCCTGCTGCTGGAGTTCGCCGCGCACGGCATCCGCTGCGCCGGTTACAAGCCTGTCTCCGCCGGCTGTGCCCGCACCCCGGAGGGACTGCGCAATCTGGACGCTGTGCTGTTGCAGGAAGCGGCGAGCCTGCCGCTGCCCTACGATCTGGTCAACCCCTACGCCTACGAGCCGCCCATCGCGCCCCATATCGCCGCCAGCGAAGCGCGCGACGCCATCACCCTGAAGGGGTTGTCGGACGGGCTGCGCCAGATTGAACAGGCGGGGGCCGAGCTGGTGGTGGTGGAGGGGGCGGGGGGCTGGTTCCTGCCACTCGATCGCAAGCACCTGCTGTCGGACTGGGTCAAGCAGGAGAACATGCCGGTCATCATGGTGGTGGGGGCCAAACTGGGCTGTCTCAACCATGCCCTGCTCACCTTCGCCGCCATTCGCAACAACAACCTGCCGGTGGCGGGCTGGGTCATCAACCGGCTGCACGGCTCCATGAGCCACTATCAGGAAAATCTGGACACCCTGCGGGGCTTGCTGCCGGCCCCGTTTTTGGGTGAAATACCCTTTGTAAACAATCCGCTCGAGGCTGATCTGCGCGGGCGACTCGACATTTCGCCCCTGCTCTGAATCCGACATTCAGCGAACATTCATAGAAACTGTCTATTATGCGTGACAGGTGTGGCCCGACCGGCAGCGAACTGGTGACGGGCCACGCATCCATATCTCACAAGGAGTCAATATGAAGCGAATTATGCTATTCCTGGTGACCAACCTGGCCGTCATGCTGGTGCTGGGGGTGGTACTCAATATCCTGTTCTCGGTTCTGGGGATCAACAAGTCCAGCATTTCCGGTCTGTTGGTGTTCTGCGCCGTGTTCGGTTTTGGGGGTTCCTTTATCTCCTTGCTGATGTCCAAGTGGATGGCCAAGCGCAGCTATGGCGTCCAGGTCATCGAGCAACCCCGCAACGAGACCGAGCACTGGCTGGTGAGTACCGTGGCCCGTCAGGCCCGTGAAGCGGGCATCAAGATGCCGGAAGTGGGGATCTACGACTCCCCCGAGATGAACGCCTTCGCCACCGGCGCCCGCCGTGACGACTCGCTGGTCGCCGTCTCCTCCGGTCTGCTCTACAGCATGAGCCGTGACGAGGCGGAAGCCGTGCTGGCCCACGAGGTGAGCCACGTGGCCAACGGCGACATGGTTACCCTGACCCTGATCCAGGGGGTGGTGAACACCTTCGTGATGTTCTTCGCCCGCATCGTGGCTGGCGTCATCAGCAACTTCTTCAGCTCCAACAACGAGGAAGAGAGCAGCAGCACCGGCGGTTTTGCCTACATGATCACCGTGTTCGTGCTGGAGATGCTGTTCGGCGTGCTGGCCTCCATCATCGTCATGTGGTTCAGCCGTCAGCGTGAATTCCGCGCCGACGCCGGCGCCGCCAAGCTGGCCGGCCGCGACAAGATGATCGCCGCCCTCGAACGCCTCTCCCGCGGTGCCGAGCCGCAGCTGGAAGGCTCCATGATGGCGTTCGGCATCAACGGCAAGCGCTCCATGAGCGAGCTGTTCATGAGCCACCCGCCCATCGAGCAGCGCATCGCCGCCCTGCGCGGTTAATCGAAAGTGCCAATGAAAACGGCTGCCCTCGGGCAGCCGTTTTGCTTTGTGCGCTTTGCGCTACAGCTTGAAGTGGGCCATCTCCTGGCGCAGCAGCCGTGACAGCTGCTTGAGCTTGGCCGCCTCCTGCGAGACATGGCGGGCGGCATCCCCCGACTGCTCGGAGAGGGAGGTGATGTTACCGACGGTGGAGACCACCTCGTTGGCGGCAGTGGACTGCTCGCGCAGGGTGTGGCTGATCTCCCCCATCAGGCCGGTCAGGTTGGAGGCGTGATCCTGGATGCTGGCGATGGCCGCGCCGGTCTGGCTGGCCAGGCTCACCCCGCGGGAGACGTTGTTGACCGTGTTCTCCATGCTGCGGATGGAGGCGTCCGCCCCGCTCTGAATTTTGCCGATCATGCCGGTGATCTGCTGGGTGGAGGCAGCCGAGCGGCTGGCGAGGTTGCGCACCTCGTCGGCCACCACCGCAAAGCCGCGCCCCTGCTCGCCGGCCCGGGCTGCCTCGATGGCGGCGTTGAGGGCCAGCAGGTTGGTCTGATCGGCGATGCCGCGGATCACCTCGATGATCTCCGAGATCTGCTGGGTATGGCTGTTGAGATCCGCGATGCTGCTGGCGGCGTTGGAGACGGTGTCCGAGATGCTCTGGATGCTGTCGAGGGTCTGCTTGATGACACCGGAGCCCTCTTCCAGGGTGTTGGCGGAGATCTTGCTCAGCTCGTCGGCGTGGGTGGCGTTGTCCGAGAGGTGGCTGATGCTCACCACCAGCTCCTCGATGGCGGCCGCCATGGTCTGGGTGCTGGTCTGCTGGGAGGTGGCGAACTGGGCTGTCTGCTCCGCTATCTGGGCGATGCTGTCGGCCGAGCCGGAGAGCTCTTCGCTGGAGTGGGAGACCTGGGCGATGATCCCCTTGAGGGTGCTTTGCATGGTGGCGAGCAGGCCGATCAGGCTCTCCTTGGCACCGGCCGGCACCTTGATCGGCTGGGAGAAGTCCCCCTCGGCCAGGTGGTTGAGATCGCTTCTGAGCTGATCGACCGAGGTGCCGACCAGGTCGATCAGCGCCTTGTAGGTGCGCCAGAGGAAAAACATCAACACCAGGCCGAGCGCGATGAACAGGTAGCGCAACATGGCGGACTGGCTGGTGGCGTCATCCACCGCCTGCTGGGTGCGGGTCTCCATCATGACGTAGAAGTCGTCGATGGGGGACATGATGCGTCCCTTGTTCTGGTGATAGGCCTTGTCATGCATCATGGCGATGGCCTTCTGCTGGTTGGTGGCCAGATCGCCATCGGTCTGCTGCACCAGCTTGAAGGCGGCCACCTCGGTGTTGACCAGGGCATCCGAGTTGTTCTTGGCCTCGTTGAGCTTGGCCAGCTCGCCCTCGGTGAAGCCGGCATCCTTCATCAGATCGATGAGGCCGCGGCGCACCTGGCTGTCCGGGCGCGGGTTCTGGCCGTTGGCGGCGACGAAGTCCCAATAGATGCGGTTGTAGCCCTGCGGCCGGTTCTGCTCCCCGTTGCGAATGGCCAGGATCCGCATGTACTGCTGCTCGTAGGCGGGATCCTTGGTGATCACATAGGTGCGGCCGAGGCGGGTCAGATCGTCGGAGGATTGCCGCAGTTCATCGGCCAGCAGATAGGATTGGTAGCGTTGCTGATAGCTCTGTTCCATCTGTTTTCCCGACCAGCTGTAGGCAAAAAACACCAGCGACAGCAGGATCAGGGTGATGACTGAGAGCAGCAGATTGAGCTGAAAGGCGGGTCTGTTCTGTTCCATGGTTTGAGCGTCCTTATTCTCACCGATAACCCCCTTTGTCACGCGGCGAAGGCCGGTACTTCTGTGGGGTTTTATTGTTGTTGCAGTGAGTATAGGAGCGCTCTTCGCCAAGGCTGCGGCGGGCCGGCGAAAAGGTACGAGAAAGGAGGCGCGAAGGCAAAGGAGGGGAAAAGCGCGGCCGGGAGCATGCTCCCGGCCGGCGGTATTATTGTGCCTCGATCACCTTATTTGATGGCGATGTCGGTGAGGGGGACGGCGCAGCAGGTGAGGATCTTGCCCGCAGCCCGCTCGGCGGCGGTGATGGCGGGGGCATCCGGGTGATCCACTTCACCCGAGACCAGGGTCTGCTTGCAACTGCCGCAGATGCCGGCGCGGCAGCTCCAGGGCAGCTCCACCCCCTGTTTGTGGGCCTGATCCAGCACGGTGCCCTGATTGTTGCCGGCAAACGCCTGCTCGCCGATGCACAGCTGCACCGCCTGATGGGGGCGGGAGAGGGAGAGGATGGTGCCGCCAAAGCTCTCCTGGCGGATCCGCTCGGCCGGCACGCCAAGGGCGGCCAGTCTGGTGGCTGCATCGGCCATAAAGCCGTGGGGGCCGCAGATAAACACTTCCCGCTGTTGCAACCCTTTGATCTGTTTGAGGTGAACCTCGTCAAGCCGCCCCTTGAGCCCCTGCCAGTGCGTATCGGGTTGGCTCAGGATCAGGGTGAGGGTCATACCTTGCTGCGCCAGGGCGTGCAGCTCGGCGGCGGCGGGAATGTCCGTCTCGCTGCGGCACAGGTGCATGAAGTGCACGTCGCCGAGCTCCCCGCGCAAGGCCAGAGTGCGGGCAATGGAGAGCATGGGAGTGACCCCCGAGCCTGCCGAGAGCAGCAAGAGATTGCGATCCCGGCCCAGATGAAATTCGCCGGCGGGGTTGGCGGCCAGCAGACGGTCACCCGGTTGCAACTGCTGGTGCAGCCAGTGGGAGATGCGGCCGCCCCCCACCTTCTTGACGCTGATGCTGTAACGCTCCGGCTGCTCCGGGGTGGAGCTCAGGGTATAGCGGCGCTGCAGGCGCTCGCGCCGCAGACCCAGGCCAATGTCCAGGCTGATGGGCAGGTGCTGGCCAGGCAGATAGTCGGGCAGGGGCTCGCCATCGGCCGCCTCGAACCAGAAGGTCTCCAGATCCCGCGCCAGCGGCTCGCGGGCCACGCACACCAGCTCCCGTTTTTTGGGGGCTGCGTTGGGGTAGACAGGTGCGCGGGCGCGCTCCAGCACCTCTATCTCGCTGCCCGCCTCAATCCACCCCTCGTTGAGGGCCACCAGGTTCTGACCGAAGTAGACCTCCCCATCCTCACCGCGCCGGTAGCGGGTGAGGGTGGCCAGCGGCTCTTTCAGGGCATTGAAGCGATCCGTGCCCGGCTCCACCGTGGTCATGATGCAGCGGCTGCAAGGCTTGGCCACCAAGAACTCCACCTCGCCGATGCGGATCCGCTTCCAGCCGTCCTCCTCGAAGGGGAGGGTGCCGCTTGCCACCAGGTTGGTGCGAAACTGGCTCATCTGGTGCAGCGCGTCGGATCTCAGGTTGAGATCTTCCAAAGAGGCCTGGCTTATCAGCAGCAGGGGGTAACCGTCGGCAAAGCTGACCCGGGTGCCGGTCTTCTCCCGAAAGCGGGCAGACTCTTCGCCAAGCCAGAGCAGTTGCACCGGCTCCCCCGCCACCTTGCTCAGCCACGCATCGGCCTGGGCGTGGGTGTGCAGGGCGTTGAAGCTGTCTTTCCAGACGCCGGTGGCCCGGGGCGCGCGGCTGAACTCGGTCTCTCGCAGGGTGAGCGGCTCAAAGCCCGGATAGCGCAGCTGCAGGCCCCCCTCAATGGGGGTGGCCACCACCTGCTGCAGCTGGGGATGGGTGCGGGCGGTGATGAAGCTGCCGTCCGGTTTGACCACCATGTAGCGGCGATCCCCCTGCAGTCCCTCTTCGGTGACCAGGGCGCGGGTCAGTGGCATGCCTGCCGTCGACTTGATGGGGTAGAGATGAATGCTGGCGAGTGTTGGCATGGCCGGGTCCTTGTGCGATGGCGGTTCCAGTGCAGGAGAGAAGCGGGCGATCCCCGTTCCGTGCAGCAATGGTTGCAGGGATGGCGCTCACTCGGGGTGGCCGACGATGCGGTGTCGCTTGCGGGGCGTGAGCCCGAGCGGAGTTCCTGCAGACGGGCAAGATGTTACACGGGTCACGTTGTGCACTCCATACCTCATAAAGTGCAACATTTTTTGATCCTGATCCGTCATTCAGTACAAAAATCAGTCCATTATCGAGTCAGCTTCCAGTTTCTGACGCTTTCGCTTCTTCCCTCTCCGGCCACCGTCCGCTTCGGTTAAACGGTATCAAGTGCATTCGGATGGGGCCTGTCACCCAAAAAGAAGAAAGCAATGTATGAGCAAACAACTGGATATGACCCCACCGCCGGATCTCTCCCAGAAGACGGGAACAGGTCCGGTCCGTACTCGGCTACCCGTTTGGCGGCCGGCCCTGCCACCCTGCAACCATGCCTGCCCGGCTGGCGAGAACATCCAGGCCTGGCTTGCCCTGGCCGAAGCGGGCCGCTTCGAGGCGGCCTGGCAGACCCTCATCGAAGAGAATCCCCTGCCTGCGGTCCACGGGCGGGTCTGCTATCACCCCTGCGAAAGCGCCTGCAACCGGGCCCAGGTGGATGAGGCCGTCTCCATTCATGCCATCGAACGTTTTCTCGGTGACGAGGCGCTGGCTCGGGGCTGGCAGCCTGCAGCCCCTGCGCCCGCCAGCGGCAAGAAGGTGCTCATCATAGGCGCCGGCCCCTCCGGCCTCTCCTGTGCCTGGCACCTCAACCGGCTCGGCCATCAGGTGGAGATCCGCGAGGCGGGGCCGCTTGCCGGCGGCATGCTGCGCTTTGGCATTCCCGCTTACCGCCTGCCCCGCGAGATGCTGGACAGGGAGGTGGCCCGCATCGTCGCCGCTGGCGTCACCCTTACCCTCAACCACAAGGTGGAGGATGTGCTGCGCGAGCGCGACCAGGGGGGCTTTGACGCCGTCTTCATGGCCATCGGCGCCCATCTGGCCAAGCGGGTCGACATTCCGGCCCGGGAGGCGGGCAAGATCCTCGATGCGGTGAGTTTCCTCGAGCAGGCGAGCCTGGCGGAGGAAAAAGGCTTGCCACCCCCCAAACTGGGACGGCGGGTGGCCATCTACGGCGGCGGCAACACCGCCATGGACGCGGCCCGCACCGCCCGTCGTCTCGGGGTGGATGAGGCGATGATCATCTACCGCCGAGACCGGGATCATATGCCGGCCCACGCCTTCGAAGCCGATGAGGCCGAGGAGGAGGGGATCAAGATCAACTGGTTGCGTACCATCCGTCAGCTCGACAGCACCTGTATCGAGGTGGAGGTGATGGCGCTTGATGAACAGGGCAAGCCGGTGCCCACCGGCCAGTTTGAAACCCTCGAAGCGGACTCCCTCATTCTGGCGCTGGGTCAGGAGGTGGACCTGAGCGTGCTGGAGAGCATCCCCGGCGTGCGGGTCAACCAGGAGGGGGTGGTGCAGGTTGGCGAAAACCTGATGACGGATGTACCGGGTCTCTTTGCCGGCGGCGACATGGTGCCCTCCGAGCGCACCGTCACCATCGCCACCGGCCACGGCAAGAAGGCGGCGCGCCATATGGATGCCTGGCTGCGCGGTCGTCACTACCACAAGCCGCTCTCTTATCCGCTGGTGGGGCCCGAGCAGTTGCAGCTCTGGTTCCAGGCCCATGCCCCCGCCAGCAGCCAGCCGGTCAAACCGCCCTCGGCGCGGGACGACTTTGGCGAGATCATCGGCGGACTGGACGAGACGGCGGCCCGCTACGAGGCGGCGCGCTGCTACTCCTGCGGCAACTGCTTCGAGTGCGACGGCTGCTACGGCAGTTGCCCCGAGCAGGCCATCGCCAAGCTGGGGCCGGGTCTGGGGTATCAGGTGGATGCCGGGCGCTGTACCGGCTGCGGTGCCTGCCATGACCAGTGTCCCTGCCACGCCATCGAGTTGCGCCAACCACAGGAGTCCCTATGAAACACGAACTGATCATGGTTGACGGCAACGAGGCCGCGGCCCGGGTGGCGTATCAGCTGAGCGAAGTGTGTGCCATCTATCCCATCACCCCGAGCTCGACCATGGCCGAACTGGCCGATGCCTGGGCGGCGGAGGGGCAGACCAATCTGTGGGGCAACATCCCTACCGTGGTAGAGATGCAGAGCGAAGGGGGGGCGGCCGGCACGGTACACGGCGCCCTGCAGGCGGGGGCGCTCGCCACCACCTTCACCGCGAGCCAGGGGCTGATGCTGATGCTGCCCAACATGTACAAGATCGCAGGCGAATTGACCTCGGCGGTGTTCCATGTGGCGGCCCGATCCTTGGCGGCGCAGGGGCTGTCGATTTTTGGCGACCATCAGGACGTGATGGCGGCGCGCAGCACCGGTTTTGCCATGCTCGCCTCCGGCTCGGTGCAGGAGGCGCAGGACCTGGCCTTGGTCGCCCACAGCGTCACCCTGCAGTGCCGGGTGCCCTTTATCCACTTCTTCGACGGGTTCCGTACCTCCCACGAGGTGAACAAGATAGTCGCCCTGCACAAGGATGAAATTCGGGCGCTGATCGACAACGACTGGGTGCGCGCCCACCGCGCCCGGGCGCTCAACCCGGATCACCCGATGATGCGCGGCACCGCCCAGAACCCGGACACCTATTTCCAGTCCCGCGAGAGCGTCAACCCCTTCTACGAGGCGGTGCCAGCACGGGTGCAACAGTGCATGGAGAGCCTCGGCGAGCTGACCGGCCGCCACTACCGGCTGGTGGAGTATCACGGCGCCCCGGATGCCACCGACGTCATCGTGTTGATGGGCTCGGGGGCGGCCACCGCCCGCACTACGGTGGATTGGCTCAACCGGCAGGATCGCAAGACCGGGGTACTGGTCATTCGCCTCTATCGCCCCTTCCCGGTACAGGCGCTGCTCGATGCCCTGCCCAGGAGCGTGCGGCGCATGGCGGTGCTGGATCGCACCAAGGAGCCGGGCGCTGGCGGCGAGCCCCTGCTGCTGGATGTGCAGAGCGCGCTGATCGACGGTTTGCAGCGCGGCCTTATCAAGCGCCTGCCCTGGCTGAGCGGCGGTCGCTATGGCCTCTCTTCCAAGGAGTTCACCCCCGCCATGTGCGCGGCCGTGTTTGAGGAGCTCTCCTCCGACGCGCCGCGCCCGCGCTTTACCGTGGGCATAGTGGACGACGTCTCGGGCCTCAGTCTGGCCTGGCACCCCATCGGCGATCTGGAGCCCCCTAGCCGGGTGCGGGCGCTCTTCTTCGGCCTCGGCGCCGACGGCACGGTCGGTGCCAACAAGAACAGCATCAAGATCATCGGCGAGCTGGAGGGGTTCCACGCTCAGGGCTACTTCGTCTACGACTCCAAGAAGTCGGGCTCGCGCACCGTCTCCCACCTGCGCTTTGGTCCCGAGCCCATCGACGCCCCCTGGCTTATCGAACAGGCGAGTTTTATCGGCTGTCACCAGTGGGGCTTTGTCGAATCGGTAGACTTGCTGGAGCACGCCGCCGAGGGGGCGACCCTGCTGATCAACGCCCCCTATGAGCCCGACCGGGTCTGGGCCGAGCTGCCCGAGCGGCTGCGCGCCCGCATCCGGGCCCTCAATATCCGGCTCTACTGCATCGACGGCGATCGGGTGGCCGAGCAAAACGGCATGGGCAATCGCATCAACACCATCATGCAGACCTGCTTCTTCGCCCTGGCCGGCATCTTGTCGCGGGACGAGGCGATTGCGCTTATCAAGAAGAGCATCGAGAAGAGCTATGCCCGCAAGGGGCCCGAGGTAGTCGAGCGCAACTTCGCGGCGGTGGATGACACCCTGGCCCACCTCCATCAGGTGGTCATCCCGGCTGGTGAGGAGCAGATCAGCGACTATCCGCTGCCACTGGCTCCCGGCGGCAGCGAGTTTGTCCAGCGGGTCACAGGTGAGATGCTGGCAGGGCGCGGCGATTTGATCCCTGTCTCCATGCTGCCGGTGGATGGCACTTACCCCACCGCCACCAGCCGCTTCGAGAAGCGGGATATCGCCCGCGAGATCCCCATCTGGCACTCCGATATCTGCATCCAGTGCGGCAACTGCGTCTTCGTCTGCCCCCACGCGGCGCTGCGGGCCAAGTTCTACCATCAGGACTGGCTGGCGAGTGCCCCCGCGGTAGCCCAATCGGTGCCCGTCACCGCCAGGGGCTTCCCCGACAGCCGCTACACCCTGCAGCTCTATCCGGAGGATTGCACCGGCTGCGGCCAGTGCGTGCAGGCCTGTCCGGTGCGGGCTGGAGAAGATGAGAGCCATGAGGGCGAGCGTGCCATCGCCATGATGGACAAGGCGCCCCATCTGGCTGGCCAGAAACAGGCGCTGCGCTGGTTCGAGAGCCTGCCGTGGCCTGCTCGCGAGCGGGTGGATTTCTCCACGGTGCGCGGTGCCCAGTTCCTCGAACCCCTGTTCGAGTTCTCCGGCGCCTGCGCCGGCTGTGGCGAGACCCCTTACCTCAAACTGCTGACCCAGCTGTTTGGTGACCGCATGCTGGTGGCCAACGCCACCGGTTGCTCCTCCATCTACGGCGGCAACCTGCCGACCACGCCGTGGGCCAAGAACGGTGAAGGGAAGGGGCCGGCCTGGTCCAACTCATTGTTCGAGGACAATGCCGAGTTCGGCTTTGGTTTTCGCCTCACTGCCGATCAGCATCACGGTCAGGCGGTGGCGGCCCTCAAAGCGATGAAAGGGGAGCTGGGCGCAGAGCTGGTCGATACCCTGATTAGCGCACCGCAGCGGCTGGAGTCGGAGATCCGCGCCCAGCGCACCCGGGTGGCGCAAGTGCGGGAACGGCTGGAAGAGGTGAAATCCGGCAAGGCTCGCGAGCTGCTCTCGCTTATCGATCAGCTGGTGCGCCGCTCGGTCTGGATCATCGGCGGCGATGGCTGGGCCTATGACATCGGCTCGGCGGGGCTCGATCACGTGCTCGCCTCCGGGCGCGATGTGAACGTGCTGGTGATGGATACCGAGGTCTACTCCAACACCGGCGGCCAGATGTCGAAATCGACTCCGCTCGGTGCCGTCGCCAAGTTCGCGGCGGGGGGCAAGACGCTGGCCAAGAAGGACGTGGCGTTGCAGGCCATCGCCTACGGTAACGTCTATGTTGCTCGCATCGCCTTCGGGGCCAATCCGCAGCAGGCGCTGCAGGCCTTGCGTGAAGCGGAGGCCTATCCGGGCCCCTCGCTCATCATCGCCTACAGCCACTGCATCGCTCACGGCATCGATATGGAGCAGGGATTAGCCCAACAGAAGCGTGCGGTGGATTCGGGCCACTGGCCGCTGATGCGCTACAACCCGGTATTGCGCAGTGCCGGGCAGAACCCCTTCAGCCTCGACAGCCTGCGCCCCTCCATTCCGCTCGCCGAATACCGCCAGGAGGAGACCCGTTATCGGGTGCTGGCCCAGAGCCACCCGGAGGAGGCCGAGCGGCTGATGCAGGTGGCGCAACAAGTGGCGTGGCAGAAGTGGGCCACCTACGAGGAGATGGCCACCCGCGAGGCCAGCCAGTTCCATCCGCCGGTGTGATGATGGGGTAAAACAGGCATGAAAAAGCGGGCCATTGGCCCGCTTTTTATTAGCAGGTCATGGATGCCTATTTCTGTAATCTGATCACAATCATAATATGTGTAGTGAAGAAAGGTGTTGATATGTTGGAAGAAGCTGGGCAGGATACTTTTAATAAAATCTAATGGCTTTGTTTTATGTAATTAATTCAAAACTGGAAAAGAGGTTGGTATGCAAAACACTTATACGCTATATGTTGCGACTGCTGCATTAGCCGCAGCATGGCTTACTGCTGCGTTTGCTTTTTTCTCTCAATTAAACTCCAAGCATTCAAAAATATCTGATTTTCGACAGGATTGGATAAACAATTTACGTTCTGAAGTTTCTAACTTTATTAGCAACTTTAATAAATGTGTATTTCTTCAGAAAAAAAGAGACAGAAGCAGGGCTCAGAATGAGGAAGCCATGAGAAAGGAGTTAGATCAGCAGTTTTACGATACGTATGGATTGTTGTTGCATAATAAAATTATGATTCATTTAAGACTTAACAAGAATGACTCTGACAAAAGATTGAAAAAGTTGAATTGCGAATTGTTAAAGTCACTGGATGATGCTGTGTTAGCGTTGAACGAAAATAGATGTCCGAATCATGATGCCATGAATGATAAAATAATTAACCCTGCTGGAGATATATTGAAATTGGAGTGGTGTAGAGTTAAGAGAGGTGAGGTTGGGTTTATTGTCACATATATTATTTGTTCTTTTATTTTAATCTTAGGTGTTGTTGGTTTGGCCGCAATTTACCGAACGCTACCTCAAGTGTTTTATTGAAAGAATTATGGGTGTTTTCATTCAACTTCTAATAGGAGGTTGAACAACGAAGTAAAAGTAGGCATTGGCTTTTTAAGTTCAGTAGAGAGGCTTTCCTTTTATGCTGTGGCAGGTAAGCTGCGGGGCAAATAGCGTGAAGCAGGAGAAAGGACGATGACAGAGCAACATTTCGCCGGGACGATCGGCATTCTGGGGACGGGGTGGCTCGGGCTGCCGCTGGCGCGGGCCCAGCTGGCGGCAGGTAAGCAGGTAGCTGTCCCGGTCAGCAGTGCCGAAAATGCCGCCTGATATGCCTGCTCAGCGTTGTCGTTAGCGGCCAACAAAAAGCCCGGCGTCGGGCCGGGCTGGCAGGATAAGTTGCTTATCCAGGTATTCGTCGAGGCGTCTATTGTGGATGTTGTTTGAGGATGTCGTAGATCTCCTCTTTCAGTTTGAGTTTCTGTTTTTTCAGATCCTTCACCTCGGCGCTGTAGTCGCTGGCGTGATGTTTCTCCAACTTTCTAATCTCCACATCCAGGTCGTTATGCAAGTCAAACTTCTTTTGGAAATGGACATCACTGCTCTTCAGTTTCGAGATGAGCTCTCTGTACTCTGGGAACATGTAATGCGGCCTCCTTGGTTTCGTTTGATTGTGCCTGCAAGACCAAACTACCGCGTCCCCTGCGAGATAAATGTGATCCGGCTCCAATTCGGGACCAATGATTTGCTGCATGCGACGGGCGATTTTTAACTATTTGAATCACAAGCTGATAAGGCTTTTATCGGTAAGCGGAGAGTCTGAAAAGTGCCGGATGGATCACAATTGTGACGGCTGGATGACAGCCTGGGGCCGCCGGGCGGGCAGCAAAAAGGGGCGCAGGGCCCCTTCTTGGTAACAGGTGTCGCGTTTACTCTTTTTTCTTTTTCTTCTCGGGCAGCGGCTTGCCATCGCGGGCGATCACCTTGCCCACCTCAAAGCCGATTTGCGCAGCCAGCTCTTCCAGATCCGGTGACTTGGCTTCGTTGCCGATGGCGTACTGATAGTTGGCGATGGAGATCTTCTCGGCCACCGGGGTGCCCGGGACGATGGGCTCGCGCCAGCCCTGACCCACATGGGCTACCAGGGTGCCGTTCATGATGAGCTCGCCGACGATCTCCTGGGTGGGGATGCCCTTGCCGTAGGTGAGGCCCTGCGGGTGCTTCTTGCCGACCAGGGGTTCGCTGCTTGCCGGCATCAGCTTGGTGCGGATCAGCCACTTGGGCGACTTGGTCTTGCCCACCGCCTTGCCGGTCTGGTACTCGTTGATCTTGATGGTCTTGATCATCTGGGCCATGAAGTCTTTGGTCAGCGCCTTTTGGGCCTCGCTGGTTTCATCGATGGCGATGGGGGCCACGTACCAGGTCTGGGCCGCCTGTGCCTTGGGGGCGGCGGGGGCGGTTTGCGCCATGGCGAGCGGGCTGAGCAGGATGGCCGCCAACAAGAGTCCTATCTTCTTCATTGTGATTCCGCTTATGTTTCAACAAGAATTTTGTTTTGCCAGCGACGACTGCGCCAGCGCCAGAACATGGCCAGACCGCGCACCCACTCGTCACAGGCGAGCGCCAACCAGATACCGACCAGTCCATAACCCTGCATGATACCAAGGAAATAGGCCAGTGGAACGGCAATTCCCCACATGGAGAGCAGCGCCATGTAGAGCGGGAAACGGGCGTCACCGGTGGCGCGCAGGGCGTTGATCACCACCAGGTTGAAGGTACGGCCGGGTTCCAGAATGAGGCTTATCAAGAACAGCTGCGCCACCTGGGTGATGATGTCGGCGTCATCGGTGAACAGGCTGATGATGGTGCGGCCGTTGAGGGCGGCGGCGAGGGCGATGAGCGCGGTGACGACGAGCCCCAGTTTCAGGCTCTTCATCAGCTGGGTGTAGGCCTGCTCGAAGCGGCGGGCCCCCGCCAGATGGCCGATGATGATCTCGTTGCCAAGGCCGATGGAGAGGCCGAACAGCAGGATGAACAGGCAGATCTGGAAGAAGTAGGACTGGGTCGCCAGCGCCTTGTCGCCGAGCAGGCCGACGAAGGCGGTCACCACCATGAACTGCAGCATCCAGGAGAGGTTCTCGCCGGCGGCCGGCAGGCCGATGTGCAGCACCTTGCCCAGCATCAGCCGGCTGGGTTTGACGATCTCCGGCAGTTTCAGGTGGATGCCGGTCTTGCGCGCCACCAGCCACACCAGCAGCACCACCCCGACGATGCGACCCGCCACCGTGCTGATGGCGACCCCGGCCACCCCGAGCTGGGGCAGGCCGAACCAGCCGTAGAGCAGCAGCAGGTTGCCGACGAAGGTGATGAGGTTGACGGTCAGGGTGACGTACATGGCCTGACGGGTGTGGCCGTGGGCGCGCAGGGTGGCGGCCAGGCAGAGGGCCGCCGCTTCCGGCAGCAGGCACAGGCCGATGATCTGCAGGTAGAGGGTGGCATCGCTCATCAGGTTGGCGGGCAGGTTCATCAGCGCCAGCATGGTGCTGGCGCCGGCGATGACGCCGACGGCGGCCACCAGCCCCACCAGCAGGTTGAAACCGATGGCGGTGTGGATGACGACGCGGGCCTTCTCCTTGTCGCCGGCCCCCAGATACTGGGTGATCACCACGCTGGTGCCGATGCTGACGAAGCTGAACAGGGTGATGGCGAGATCGAACACCTGGTTGCCGACCGCGAGCGCCGCCACCCCCTGATAGGAGACGTGACCCACCATGAAGGTGTTGAGGGCCCCGGTCAGAAAGTGCAGGGCGAGATCGATAAACAGGGGCCAGGTCAGGGAGAAGAGAGTGCCCGGACCTGCGTGGGATTGAGTTTGCATGGGGTGTCCAAATACTGGGGATGGCCCTCGTCGGCGCCATCTGGACGGGCATTTAACACCAAGCGGGTGCGAGGCGCAATCGTGGCGGTGGCCAAGCAGGGGGAGCAAGAGACGCGGCCCTGCCGCAGGGGCAGGGCCGATCTTGGTCAGGCAGGGGTGGCGCCCGCCTCCTGTTCGCTTGGCAGGGTGAGGCGCGCCGAATCGGGCAGGGCCTCATCCTGGGGCCAGCGCGACAGGATGGCCTCGGTGGTGCTCTCCACCACCTCGTCATCCTTGAACACCGGCTCGCGGTAGCAGCGGGTCATGCGCAGCGCCTGATACATGTCGGGGCAGAGGATGATCCCCTCGTCGCCGACCCGGATCCCGGCCTGCTTGAGCCACAGGCTCATCTGGCCGTGGCGGCCGGCCATCACCATATGGATGCCGCGCCGTTTCAAGTCGCGGTGCAGCTCCCCCAGCATGCTCATCACGCTGATGTCCTGGTGGGTGAAGCAGGCCACCGCGTCCACCACTAGGCATTTGGGGCTGTGGGGATCCTGCACCAGCAGCGCCAGCACCCGCCGCTTGAAGTAGGGGGCGTTGAAGTAGGTGAGCGGCGAGTTGAAGCGATAGACCAGGATGCCGGGAATGGCCTTGGCCTGCTCGTTGTCCCCCAGGGTGCGCACCACCCCTTCGTCGTCCATGCCGAGCAGCTGGTCGGTGGGGCGCATCACGTTGCGCAGGAACTGGAACAGCCCCAGCAGCACCGCGAGGGTAATGCCCGGAATGACCCCCATGGCCAGCACGCTGACAAAGGTGATGAGCGCCAGCCAGAAGGCGGAACGATCGGAGTGGCGCAGGGCCCACAGGCCGCGAAAGTCGGTGAGGGACAAGGAGGCCATCACCAGCACCACCCCAAGGGCGGCGGTGGGGATGTATTGCAGCGGCGCCGTCAGGTAGAAGGTGACCAGGGCGATGACGGCGGCGGCGATGATGGAGACCAGCTGGCTCTTGCCGCCGTTGGCGTCGTTGACCGCGGTGCGCGAATCCGCGCCGCTGATGGCAAAGCCCTGGGAGGCTGCCGCCGCCAGGTTGGCCATGCCGAGGGCCCGAAACTCCTTGTCCGCATCTATTTCGTAGCCGTTCTTGGCGGCGAAGCTGCGGGCGGTCAGCATCATGGAGACGAAGCTCACCATGGCCAGGTTGAGCGCCGGCAGCACCAGCTCCCGCATCAGGCCGGGGGGGAACTCCGGCAGCTGGAAGGCGGGCAGGCCCGAGCCGATGGCGCCCAGGGTGGCGATGCCGAACTGGCCGAGATCGAGCGCCCACACCAGCCCCGCCGTCACCACCAAGGCCACCATGGAGGAGGGCCAGGCCGGCTTGAAGCGTTTGGCCAGCAGCAGGGTGAGCAGGGCGGTCAGGCTCATGGCCAGGGTGGGCAGATGGGTCTGGGTGATGTAGCTGGCGCCGCCGGCGATCCGCTCGATGAGGTAGCGTTCGCTGAAGGTGAAGCCGAAGATCTTGGAGAGCTGGCCCACCATGATGGTGATGGCCACCCCGTTGAGCAGCCCCATCAGGATCGGGCGGGAGAGAAAGTCCGCCAGCACCCCCAGCTTGAAGCGGCTGGCGATGAGGCACCAGAAGCCGGTCATGGCGGTCATGGTCATCACCAACTGCCAGTGGCGGGTGGCATCCCCGGCGGCCAGCGGGGTCACCACGGCGGCGATCACCGCGCAGGTGGCGGCGTCCGGGCCGACGATGAGCTGGCGGGAGGTACCGAACAGGGCGTACACCAGCATGGGCAGGATGCAGGAGTAGAGGCCGACCAGCGGCCCCACCCCGGCCAGCTCCGCATAGGCGATGGCCACGGGCAGGGCCACCGCGGCCACCGACAATCCAGCGCGCATATCCGGCATCAGCCAGGCCCGCTGGTATTGCAGCAGGGCGGCGAGGCCCGGTAGCCAGCGCTCGAGTGAGAAGAAGTCGCGCATTATTTAACCCATTGAGTTACAAACAGCTTTTCCTTAGTGTGCCCAAGGTTATCGAAACATTGCAATCAGGTTATGGCCAGTTCACCACCAGGTCAGGCCAGAGCCGTTGCCACTTCTTGGCCTTGACCCGCTCGGTAAAGACCCGGCTCTCCTGGCGGCAGCGCGGGTTGGGATCCACCTGCAGGGACCAGTTGGGGGCAAAGCCGTAGGGGGCCAGCCATTCGAATGAGTCGTCTGCCAGCAGCCGGACCCCGATGCAGGTGGGCACCTCCACCCAGTGGCTGAGGGCCGAGAGCGAGCTGGTAAACGGGGCCACCTGCTGGCGCAGATGCATGCGGGCCTGGTTGCGCACCTCCCACTGCTGGCCCGGCACCCTGGCGGCGAGCCAGGCTTCGTGATCGGCCTCCTGCAATCCCGTCGGATCAGCACTGTCCAGATAGATAAGATCGATGTCGTTGAGGGCGGTCGGCGCCGATTTGTGGTGCAGATGATCCCAGATGAGGTTGCGGATAAAACCGGCCCCCAGCGCCCAGTCGGGCAGTGCCAGTTCACGGGCTGCCCGCAGGCAATCCATGCGCTGGTCGTCGGCCCGCAGCAGGGCTTCGGTTTGCGCCTGCAGGTCGGCTTCCCGGGCGCCCGGGCGAAGGTTGAACGCTTGCGTGTGGTGGCGCGTCTGGGAGTCAGCCGGCATTGCGGCGCAACCAGACGTCGATGTAGCTGCAGCTCGGTACTATGGTGAGCCCTTCCGCCTGGGTCCAGTCGTAGAAGGTGCGCGCCAGCTGATCGGCGATCCCCTGTACCCTGAGCTCGGGCGGAACGAAGGTGCTGTAGGCGTCGATGGTCTTGGCATCGAGCCGCCGGTAACGCAGCCTGGACTCCTTGCCATCCACCACACAGATGAATTGCTGCTGGTTGGCCTGATGAATGATCTCGCTCATGCTTGCTCCTCGGTACGGGGGATGGGGTTATCTGACCATGTTGGCGCCCCTTTGCCAACTGTTCGGGGTCGCTTACACTGCGAGCCCGGCCGGGTACATACCCGCTAGCCAAGGTATAGAACAGTTCACGAAGGATGGATCCCATTATGGCTTTTGCCACGCTGGAAGAGTTGATCGGCAATACCCCCCTGCTGGCGCTGCGTCGCATCAATCCCCACCCCGGTGTCACCCTGCTGGTCAAGCTGGAGGGCAACAACCCGGCCGGCTCGGTCAAGGACAGGCCGGCGCTGAACCTCATCAAGTGTGCGGAGGCGAGCGGTCACTTAGCGCCTGGGGCCCGCCTCATCGAGGCCACCTCCGGCAACACCGGCATCGCGCTGGCCATGGTGGCGGCGGCGCGGGGTTACCGGATGCGGCTCATCATGCCAAATACCATGAGCCAGGAGCGGCGCGATGCCATGCAGGCCTACGGCGCCGAGCTGGTGCTGGTGGAGGGAGGCATGGAGGCCGCACGCGACCTCGCCCTGGCGATGCAGGCACGGGGCGAGGGGCTGGTGCTCGATCAGTTCAACAACCCGGCCAACCCGGATGCCCATTACCTCTCCACCGGCCCCGAGATCTGGCGCCAGAGCGAGGGGGCGGTCACTCACTTCGTCTCGGCCATGGGCACCACGGGCACCATCATGGGGGTCTCCCGCTACCTCAAGGAGCAGAACCCGGCAGTGCAGGTGATCGGTCTGCAACCGGCCGAGGGGAGCCAGATCCCCGGCATCCGGCGCTGGCCGGCGGCCTACCTGCCCGCCATTTTCGAGCCCGCCCGGGTCGACCGGGTGCTGGACGTCACGCTCGACGAGTCCCTCGCCATGATGCGCCGGCTGGCGCGGGAGGAGGGGATCTGCTGTGGAGTCAGCTCGGGCGGCGCCGTGGCTGGCGCCCTGCGGGTGGCGGCAGAGATCAGACAGGGGGTGGTGGTGGCCATCATCTGCGATCGGGGGGATCGCTACCTCTCCACCGGGGTGTTCAGCGACGATCAGGGGTGAGAGCCTAGGTCGGCGTGCTGATTAACATGATATGTATCAACAGCTTGCTGATACATTGCACTGTGTACCGCTTGTAACAATCAATCCTGCCGGCAGGCTTGATTCCATTTGCCTCCTGTTTGACACTCGGCCTCTTTTGTTGACCGCTGCAAACAGGAGCGTCCCATGATCTTGTCTTCCTCTCTTCGTGTTTCTCTGCTTGGCCTCTGTCTGGCCACGGCAGGCTGCACCGTCGAACCCTATGCCTATCAGTGTGGCGACAAGCAGTGCTCGGTGACCGATCACAAGGGGCAGAAACAGGATCGGCCGCTGGACGAGGTGAAACCCGTCTGGGAGCGCAAGCAGGAGCGGGAAGAGGCAGTGCGCCGCAACAAGGAGTCCATCTGGCGCGAGAAGGCGTCCGAAGATGGTGGCAACTACGGCGCCGGCGCCACCATCCGCTGGTAACAGGCGGCCCCGCGAGACGGGGCCGCCTGCCTGATCACTCCCAGGCCTGCTCCAGCAGGGCCAGCAGCTGAGCCCGGTCGGCATCCTTGCGGTTGTAGAGCAGGGCGCCGTCGTTGATGGCGAGATCGCGGATCTCGGGCAGCAGGCCCTTGTCGGTGAGACCCGCCTCCCGCAGGGTGCGCGGCAGCTTCACCGTCTCCCACAAGGTATTGCGCAGCGCCTGCAACGCCTCGATGGCGGCCTGGGGCCGCACGGCGGCCGGGGTCGCGGCAAAGCGTTCGGCCCCTACCAGCGGCAGCAGCAGGCGGGCCAGCTCGGGGTCTATGCCCGGCCGGTTGTAGTCGAGCACGGTGGGCAGGAAGAGGTTCATGCACAGGCCGTGGGGTAGGTGGCAGCGGGCTCCCAGGCTGTGACCGAGGGCGTGCACCAGTCCCACCATGGAGTTGGAGAAGGCCATGCCCGCCAGGGTGGATCCCTCTGCTAGCTGCAGCCGCAGCTGCTTGTCCTGCGGGTTGCTCAGCACCTGGGGCAGGGCGTTGGCGATCTTCTCCACCGCCATCAGGGCCAGGGCGTCGCTGACCGGGTTCTTGGCCGTGCCGATGAAGGCCTCGATGGCGTGGGTCATGGCATCCATGGCGGTGGCGGCGGTGATGTTGAGCGGCAGCCCCTGGGTGAGGCGCGGATCCAGCACCGCCAGCTGGGGCAGCAGGAAGGGGGAGGTAAAGGGCACCTTGCGCCCGCTTGCCTCGTCCTTGATCACCGCCACCAGGGTCACCTCCGAGCCGGTGCCCGCCGTGGTGGGCACCACCGCCAGCGGCTGCAGTGGCCGGGTCAGGCAGCCGGCGCCGGCGTAATCGAGCAGCCGATCCCCCCCCATGGAGGCGAGGATGTTGACCGCCTTGGCGGTGTCGATGACGGAGCCGCCCCCCAGTGCCACCAGGCTGTCACAGCCAAGCTCCCGGTGACGGGCCGCGATCCGCTCCACCACGGCGGTGGAGGAGTCGGCCGGGATCTCGTCCCAGATGGCGGCCACCGGCAGCTCTCCCTCGGCCAGCACCCCGGCCAGCAAGGTAGCCAGCCCGGTGCCGCTGACCCCTTTGTCGGTGAGCAGCAGCGGCCGGTGCGCCCCCAATCCCGCCAGCTCGCCAGCCAGTTGCTCCAGCGCCTGCTCCCCTGCGATCAGTTTGACCGGACAGAAAAAATCGTAATAGCGACTCATAGGCTCATCCTCTCGTTCAGCCGGTCAACAGACCCAGGTAGATATGGCAGGCCCGGCTCAGCTTGTGGCTCGGGTCCGGATAGTGGCGCAGCAAGGGGCGGGCGATGAAGGCGGGCAGGATCAGCGCCTGCAGCTGCTCCAGCGCGCGCACCAGGTGCATGGCGACGGTGAGATCTCCCTCCACCAGCAGGCGGTTCTCGCTGAACGCCTGATTGACCCCGAGCCGAAAGCTGAGGGCGCGAAAGGCGATGGCGGGATGCTTGAAACGTACCCGCAGCGGGTGCAGAGCGTCGGTATCGGGGGCAGGACCGCTCTGCCAGCGGCCGTCAGCCTTGTGAATGGTCAAGCCCTGGGCCATGCCGCCCACCTCTAGCCGGATGGTGAGCCCGTCCGGCAGAGGGGCCAGCTCCCGGCGCACCGCCTCGTCGACCCGGGAGGCGCGGCACAGGGTGCGGCCGATGATCCAGAGCAGGCTGGTTATCCAGAGCCGGCGGCCCAGCGCCGCCAGGGTATCAAGGTGTCGGTTGTGCATACGCGTGAGCTCCCGAGATGGCGGACCAGAACAGGGCGAAGGCACTGGCTTGCCAGTGAGCGTCCCGTCCCAGTTCAGGTTGGTCGACAAACAGGGAGGCGCAGGCCAGGAACTGGCCCTGGCACACCTCCAGCATCAGAGCCGGTGGGGCTTGCATCAAGTCGCCGCTGGCCTGGCCCTGGGCCAGCAGGCGGGGTAAAAAGCGCAGGGTGTCGCTCAGGATCTGGCTGCGCAGCGGGCGAGCCAGCAGGGGGGAGTGGAAGAAACCCAGCACGAACTTGAGCTCGTGGGGGTGGGCCTGCATCCAGGCCATCGCCTGGCTCCAGTAGTGGTGCGCCTGCTCCTTGAGGGGCAAGGTGGCGTCAGCCTCAGTAATGGCGGCGCCGAGGCGCAGCTTGATGTCCTGATAGAGGCTCTGGATCAGCACCTCCTTGCTGGGAAAGTGGTGAAACAGGGTACCGTTGGCTACCCCCGCCGCCTTGGCGATGCGGGCGGTAGCGGCCCCCTGCAAACCATCTTCGGCGCATAGGGCAAGGGCAGCATCCAGGATCTGGCGACGCTTGTCGGTCACGGGCGTATTCATATTCATCTCGTCAACGTAAGAACAGGGCCATCATCAGCCGCTGGTGCCAGCGCCGATAGGGAGGGTGCACCATGGTGCCGGTGCTGAAGCGCCCCCGGCTCAGCACGGTCTTGGCCTTGGAGAAGGTGAGAAACCCCTCGTGGCCGTGGTAGTGGCCCATGCCGGAGGCGCCGATGCCGCCGAAGGGCACGTCGTCGGCCGCCACCTGGAACAGGCTGTCGTTGATGGCCATGCCGCCGGAGTGGGTCTCCCGGATCACCTTGTGCTGCAGGGCGGGATCCAGGCTCATCAGGTAGAAGGCGAGCGGGCGCGGCCGCGCGGCTATGTAGGCGAGCGCCTCGTCCAGCGAGTCATAGGGCACGATCGGCAGCAGCGGGCCGAAGATCTCCTGTTGCATCAGCTGGCAGTGGTTCGGTACCTCGGTCAGCAGATGAGGCAGCAGGCGATGGGCGCCATCGTCGCGGGCCGGGCTGCCACAGGGGTGGATCTGGGCGCCAGCTCGCTCCGCCTCGGCCAGCCAGCCGGTGAGCCGCTCATATTGTCGAGCGTTGATGATGGAGCCGTAATCCGCACTGGCCAGCCCCTGGGGATAGAGACGGGCGAAGTGATCGCGATAGGCTTCGACAAAGGCCTGCTCCTGGCCGCGCGGCAGCAGCACATAGTCGGGGGCGACGCAGATCTGGCCAGCGTTGAGGCTCTTGCCGAAGATCATCCGCTCCACCGCCAGTGCCAGCGGCATGTCGGGGGCGATGAGGCAGGGGCTCTTGCCGCCGAGCTCCAGCGTGATAGGGGTGAGCTGGGGGGCCGCCGCGGCCATCACCAGCCTGCCCACGGCGGTGGAGCCGGTAAACAGCAGGTGATCGAAGGGGAGGGCGCTGAAGGCGGCTGCCACCTGGGCATCGCCTTCAATCACCATTACCTCGCGCTCATCGAAGACGCCGTCCAGCAGCTCGCGCAGCACCCGGTTGGTGTGGGGGGTGAATTCGGAGAGCTTCAGCATGGCGCGGTTGCCGGCGGCGATGGCGCTGATGAGGGGGCCGAGGCTCAGCATCACCGGGAAGTTCCAGGGCACTATGATGCCGACCACCCCGAGCGGCTGATAGAACACCTCCACCCGGGCCGGTGCCAGCAGCAGGCCGGTGTGGCGGCGGTGTGGGCGCATCCAGCGCTTGATCCGTTTCTGGGTGTAGTTGATCTGCATGACGCAGGGGAGGATGTCGGCAATCATGCTGTCGTAGTCGCTGCGCTGGCCATAGTCTTTGGCCAGGGCGTCGCACAGCGGTTGCTTGTGGGCGATCAGGGTGCGCTTGAGCTGGCTGAGATGGGCTCTGCGCTCGCTCAGGCTCGGCATGGGATTTTGCTGACAGGCGTCTCTGAGTTTGGCCAGTCTGGCCGGGAGCGACAACTTGTCGGCGGCCTCCTGCAACTGCATCGCTTCCATGGCATACCCCGCTGATAAATGGACCGACTGATTGGTCGGTCTAAATCTAGCTGCATGTTAATCAAATGTAAAGTTCGGTGCGCTGGTTTGGCATGGTGCACGGGTGACTCACCCGGCGACTGTGCTGGCTACCACATTTTCGTGGATCCAGGGTTGGTGAATTATCCAATAAGGGGTAGTTTTGGCTATCAATCGACAAGGAGAGAGCACGATGACCAGGGAACTGAACAGCTTGTTGGCCCGCCTCGAGGATGTGGTCGAGCGGATGCCGGATTGCTTCAACACCTATGAGTTTGCCCAGAAGCTGGCGCTGCAGCATCAGCGCGAATTTTTTGCCGCGGGTCACTCCTTGGCCGAACAGGAGGGGCGTCTGCTGCGGGTGCTGCACGAGAAGATTGCGGAAGCGTTGGCCGGCAGCGACAAGGTGATAGAAGGGGCGCTGCTGCCTTGCGTCACCCCCTGGGGGGAGCGGGCTACCTCGCCGCGCTGGCACCGCAAGCACTGAGCCATCCGTTGAATCAACAACAGAACAGGGCCCGTCGTGGGCCCTGTTCTGTTGTTGCTGTCACTGGGTGAGGCGGCGCGCCTGCCAGTAGCGGCTGTTCCAGTAGACGTTGTCGAGGCGCGAGCGGATCACCCCCTTGCTGGTGGAGGCGTGTATGAACTCCCCGCCGCCGGTGTAGACGCCGACGTGGTATTGCTGCCAGCCGGTCTTGAAGAAAACCAGATCGCCGTGCTGCAGCCGGTAGCGATCGACCGGTCGGCCCAGGTTGGCCTGGGATTCGGTGGTCCTCGGCAGATTGAAACCCATCACCTGCTGGTAGGCGAGCTGGGTGAAGGCGGAGCAGTCGAGACCGGCCCGATCCGAGCCGCCCATGCGATAGGGGACGCCGCGCCACTGCTGATAAAAGCCTTCAAAGGCGCTGCTCTGCTGGCGCGGTGGGGCAGGCTCGGGCGTGCTGGAACAGGCAGCCATCAACAGGGCCAGCAGGGGCAGCAGCAACTTGCAATCCATGGGGGCTCCTTCGAGACGACAACCTCTCCATCATAAACGGGGTTTGGGGCTCGAACATAGCCTTGCTTGCAAGAAACCACCTGTTGCTACCTCAAAAGAGGCGCAAATGGAGAGGCTTATAATATTGTTTGTATTCATTTGAATAATATTTTCTGATTATCTTGAATGAGTATTTCAATATTAAAGTAGTTATTCCAATCAGCCTGACAATGAAATGATAATTAACCTTGTTGACGTCACCCCGTGATCTGTGTCACGTTCTGTCTCAGGGCTAATTCGTTATGATGACGCCATGAAATAAATGGCAAGGGACCCCGCCATTTTCACCGCCAATATGACGGCAAAAAACAAGATATCTCTGGGTATATTCCCGCAACTGGTTCACATAATAATATTCAGTCAATGACTGGCGTTGGCTGACAATATCACCAGACAGAGGAGGGCCGCCCCATGATATCCGGTCCATAGCAGTGAGTGTTCCCTCGCACCAGGATGCCTGCGGCATCTGGCTGTTGTGCCATCGTTCAGGCCGATGAGCGCGACGTTAAAGCCAATGGGTACCATGCGAGGTTCAAGGCGCAGTCGGCGGCCTTGAGGGAAGATCGCCATCAGATCGCGACTCCCGTGTAATAGCATCGGCGCATGCCGAATCGTCCACCTTAGATCGCCTCGCGATCCTTGTTCTGTCAACCATAAATACCTTCGCCAACCCGCTGTTAATTCACGGCGAAAATAATGAATGTCATGACAGGCAAGCAGAATAACGCCCCGAAATATAACCGTGAATAATATGGTTATGCCATATTTGTTCGCTGTTTAAATAGCTTGGCGTGATTCGACAAGGAGATAACAATGAAAAACAAAAAACCACGCAAATTCATCACGCAAGCTCCCGCTCTCAGTCTGCTCGCGCTGGCCTTGTTGGCTGGCAGCGTGCAGGCCGAAGATATTGGCGAGCGTACCGACCAGGGCACCGCCATGCTGGCCAGCCTGCAATCCGAACAGGGGCTGATTTACCTCAATGCCGACGTCTGGCTGAAGGGGCAGGGGGCGACGTCGCTGATGACCCGGGATCAGCTGCGCGAGCGGGTGCTGGAACGGGGCGAGCGCCTGTTCATCGATTTTAGCGCCGTCACCGACAAGGCCGAGCGGCAGCAGGCCAGAAAGGCCATGGAGCAGCTGGCTGGCATCTCTTTTGATGCCGACTGGGTACTGGTGTCCGGCTACAAGGGGGAGTTGCTGTTCACCCCGCTGGGGGGCGTCGATGACCCGGCCTTCTATCAGGTGATGGAGCGGGTCGACAGCCTGGAAGGGCAGGGCAAGCGCCACAAGCGCTCGCTGACCCTGCCGCCTGCCGCCGAGGCCGGTCTGCCCCACGTGGCCTTCTACCTCAACGTCAACCGCAAGATCAGCGATGCCGAGTGCACCTTCCCGCGCTCGCGCACCTGGAGCCGGGGTGATCGGCTGTTCTGCGATTCGCCGAACATCTCGCTGGTCTACCGGGTCAACCTGGAGCGCTCCCTGCAATTTGGCAACACCGGTTCCGCCACGCCGGATGCCAAGATAGTGCGGATCTCGCTGGACGAAGAGTCGGCCGGTGCCGGCATCCAGCTCAACGAGGATCTCAGCTGGAGCGAGAACATCGCGGACTACCTGCTGCTGGACGGCTGGGCCCGCGACTATGCCACCGATGCCATCGCTCAGGATTATCGCTTCAGCATCGAGGCGTCCAACACCAAGGCGGCGGTGCTCAAGAGCCTGCCGACCAACCTCAACAGCAAGTATGAGCATCGCGAGATCTCGGGCTTCGAGGTGGGGGTCACCGGCGGGGTCGAGGTGAACAAGGATGGGCCCAAGGCCAAGCTGGAGGCCTCGGCCAAGTTCAGCCAGCAGCGCCAGCTCGCCTACAACACCCAGGATTACCGGGTCGAACGCTCGGCGCCGAGCGCCCAGAAGGTGAGTTTCAGCTGGGTGCGCGATCAATACGCGACCGCGGAGTCCCTGCTCTCCTCCAAGACGGCCACCGTCTGGGGCATGGGCTACGACGTGGATCACAACCGTATCCAGCCGCTCAGCTACAAGGGATTCGTGCCGAATCTGGACGTCATCTACAAGGCAGCGCCGGACGAGACGGGCAGCACCGAGTTCAAGATCGACTCCTCGGTCAACATCCGCCCCATCTACACCGGCATCTACAAGCACTACTACGTGGTGGGGGCCCATGTCTCCTTCCAGGGCTTCGAAGATACCGACAAGCGCAGACGGGTGACGGCCTCCACCAGCTTCAAGGTGGACTGGAACCACCCGGTGTTTACCGGCGGTCGCCCGGTCAACCTGCAGCTAGGGGGCTTTGACAACCGCTGCCTGAGCGCGGATGCGAACCACGGTCTGAGCGCGGTGACCTGTGACGAGACCTCGGCGGCCCAGTCCTTCATCTATGACCAGTACGGCCGTTATGTCAGTGCGCAGGATACCCGCCGCTGCCTGGACGGCAACAACCTCGGCCAGTTGCAGAGCTGCAGCCTGAGCCTGGGCCAGCGCTGGGAGTGGAAAGCGGACAGCGATGCGCTCAGCAACCTGAGTGCCCATCAGCTGCTGGGTCACGACAAGCAGAGCGGAGCGCTGGGGCTCTACGACGAGAACGGCAATCCGCAGAATGTGAGCGTACGGACCCTGACCTCCTACACCCGCATCTTCGGGCCACCGGCCAGCCACTGACAGAGCAGGGCTTTGCGCCCAAGACAACAACGCCGGCACGTGCCGGCGTTTTTTTATGGGGGTGAGCTTCAGCCCTTGTTGTCGATGAGCGGGGCGAGCAGCTCCGCCAGCTTGTAGAAGGTCTGCACTCGGGTGGTGCTGGGGCGCCACACCAGCCCGATCTCGCGATAGGGATGTTCTCCCGGCAGCGGGATGGCCACCAGATCCGTGTTGTCGAGGATGCCCGCATCGATGGCCATCTGCGGCAGGAAGGTGGTGCCGAGCCCGGCGCCAACCATCTGCACCAGGGTGTGCAGGCTGGTGGCGGCAAACGGGTTGATCTTGCTCTTGTCCCGCAGCCTGCAGGCGCTCACCGCGTGTTCGGTGAGGCAGTGTTCCCGCTCCAGCAGGAAGATGCTCTGGTTGGGCAACTCCTTGTAGTCGAACGGGGTGTGCAGGCTGGCCGCCATGCTGGCAGGCATCACCATGTGGAAGGGATCCTGGCCGACCGTCTTGCAGTGAAAACCGCCGATCTCCACCGGCAGCGCCAGGATCAGCAGGTCGAGCTGACCCTGCTCCAGCTGTTTGAGCAGGTTGGTGGTGGTGTCTTCACGCAGCAACAATTCCAGCTCAGGATAGGTCTTGCCGCACTCTTGCAGCAGCTTGCTGAGCAGGAAGGGGGCTATGGTGGGAATGCAGCCAAGGCGCACCGTGCCGTGCATGACGCCCCCCTGATGCTGGCCGAGTTCCATCAGATCCCGCGCATCGGAGAGCAAATTGCGAGCCCGCTCGACGATTTCCATGCCGACCGGGGTCATAATGAAGCTCTTGTGGTCCCGCTCCACCAGTTGCAGGTTCATCATGTCCTCCAGGGTCTGGATCCCGGTACTCAGGGTCGACTGGCTGACATGACAGGCCTTGGCGGCGCGGTTGAAGTTCTTGTGCTCGTCGAGAGCGACCAGATATTGCAGCTGTTTCAGGCTGGGCCAACGTTGCATAGGAAAACCCGATTAATGCTATCTATTTAATTTGATTTAACTAATCTACCATCGGGGTTATAGTTTGTCGCTTTAATTAGACGGACTTGGCTCTAGGTAGCCCAATCCTGACAGGATTGTTCACTTCACATAAAGAGGAATTGAATATGGTATTGGTAGGCCGTCCCGCACCCGATTTCACCGCTGCTGCCGTTCTGGGCAATGGCCAGATCGTTGACTCCTTCAACCTGGCATCCCACATCAAGGGCAAGGCAGCCGTCCTGTTCTTCTATCCGCTCGATTTCACCTTCGTCTGCCCGTCCGAGCTGATTGCCTTCGATCACCGTCTGGAAGAGTTCAACAAGCGTGGCGTGGAAGTGATCGGTGTTTCCATCGATTCCGAGTTCTCCCACAACGCCTGGCGCAACACCAAGATCGAAGACGGCGGCATCGGCCCGGTCAAGTACCCGCTGGTTGCCGACATCAAGCACGAAATCTGCAAAGCCTATGACGTCGAACACCCGGAAGCCGGCGTGGCATTCCGTGGCTCCTTCCTGATCGACAAGAACGGTGTCGTTCGTCACCAGGTTGTCAACGATCTGCCGCTGGGCCGCAACATCGACGAGATGCTGCGCATGGTCGATGCCCTGCAGTTCCACGAAGAGCACGGCGAAGTGTGCCCGGCTCAGTGGGAAAAAGGCAAAAAGGGCATGACCGCCTCTCCGGACGGCGTTGCCAAGTACCTGTCCGAGAATGCCGCTTCCCTGTAATCGGGTCGGTACACCGGATAATGAAAAACCGATGCCCAGGCATCGGTTTTTTTATGGCCGTAATTCGGCACTCTCGTTTCACAATGTTGGCCAGCAACCCTTGTCCAGCAACGCTTGCTCAGCAGGATTGCCGTTGCCGGCTACGTGCCGATAAACGGCAGGCATAAAAAAGCGCGCCCTTTGGCGCGCTTTTGTCATCCAGCTCCGGACTACTCGTCAAAGATACCG
The DNA here is from genome assembly GCF_041402265.1 of Aeromonas sp. S15(2024). Classification (NCBI taxonomy): domain Bacteria; kingdom Pseudomonadati; phylum Pseudomonadota; class Gammaproteobacteria; order Aeromonadales; family Aeromonadaceae; genus Aeromonas; species Aeromonas sp. S15(2024). Next base: position 640,592 of record NZ_JBGLQY010000001.1, read on the forward strand.
AAGTGATCCTTGGCGAAGTTGACCCGTTGCTCCACGTTCATCTTCACCTGACCCAGCTTCTCGATGGTCTTGAGGTTGGGCACCAGGCCGCGGCCGTTGGCGATCTGGATGGCGAGGCCCGGACGGGCGTTGAGTTCCAGCAGCATGGGGCCGCGGAACTTGTCCAGCACCATGTCGGTCCCGATGTAGCCGAGGCCCGACATCTCGTAGCAGGAGGCCGCCAGGGTCAGCAGGGTGTCCCAGTGGGGCACCTTGAGATCGTACAGATCGAGGCCGGTATCCGGATGGTGACGCAGCGGATTGCCAAACTGCACTGCTCGCAGCGCGCGGCCGGTGCGCAGGCACAGACCCACCCCCACGGCGCCCTGGTGCAGGTTCGCCTTGCCGTCGGAGGCGGCGGTGGAGAGGCGCATCATGGCCATCACCGGGAAGCCCTTGAAGATGATCACCCGGGCATCGGGGACCCCTTCAAACGAGTAGCCGTCGAACACGTCATCGAAGTTGATGAGCCCTTCCACCAGCGCCACGTCAGGCTTGCCACCCAATGAGTAGAGCCCTGCCAGGATGTTGGAGACATGACGCTCCAGATCCTGGCCGTTGCTGGCGCTGCCGTTCGGCTTGTAGAAGAGGCCATCCTCCTGGCGCAGGATCACCAGGATCCCCTTGCCGCCGGAGCCGCGTGCCGGCTTGATGCAGAAGCCCGGCCAATCCTTCACCAGCTCGGTGATGCGGCTCACGTCGTGCTGGGCACGGATGGTGCCGATCAGTTCCGGCACCGTCACCCCCGCATCCAGCGCGATGCGCTTGGTCTGCAGCTTGTCATCCACCAGCGGATAGAGGCTGCGCGGATTGTAGCGGCTGATGTAGGAGTGGTTGCGCTTGTTCATGCCGAGGATGCCTGACTGAGACAGGCTCCACGGGGTGGTGTACTTTTCCCAGAACCACATCTGTTACTTGTCCTTACCCGGGGTGGCACCGGAGCGCATCTCGTCCACCAGCGGCTTGAAGCGCTTGAGCTCGCTCAGCTTGTAGCCGGTGTAGTTACCCATCAACAGTACGGTCGCCATCAGCACCAGCTGCAGACCGAGGAAGTTGAAGGTGAGGTGGCGGATCAGTTCGTTGTCCATGGCCAGGTAGGCGATGATGGCCACCAGCAGGGAGCCGCCGCCCTGGCGGAACACCTCTTTCGGACCCTCTTCTTCCCACAGGATGGACATCCGCTCGATGGTCCAGGAGAGGATGATCATCGGGAAGAAGGTGATCTTCATGCCGTCGGTCAGCCCCAGCTTGAAGGCGAACGCCGAGAAGATGCCGATCATCGAGATCACCATGATGATGATGGCCGATATCCGCGCCACCAGCAGCAGGTTGAGCCGCGACAGGTAGGAACGGATCACCAGACCCGTGCCGACGATGAGCAGGAAGCCCACCAGACCGGTGATCAGCTGGGTCTGGATGAAGGCGACCGCGATCAGCACCGGCATGAAGGTACCCGAGGTCTTGATGCCGACGATGACCCGCAGGAACACCACCATCAGCACGCCGATGGGGATCAGCAGCAAGCCCTTGAACAGGGTCTGCTCTTCCAGCGGCAGGCTGTGGATGGAGAAGTTCATCATCTCCGATTTTTCGAACTTCTGGGCCAGCGCCACACTCACCGGTTGCTCCTGCGCGATCATCGAGAAGCTCACCTTGGAGTTGTGGCCACCGGTCACGTCCAGCAGGGCACCGGAGTTGTACTCCCACAGCAGCAGGTTGGCCGGGCGACCCTGTTCACCGGTTTGCGGGTTGAACAGCTTGTAGTCGGTGGGGCTGTTGAACACCTGCAGGTAATCCACCAGCTCCTGACGACGGCGACCGTCTTCCAGGCTCAGGGCATGGACGACACGGGCCGGTACGTCGGCGTTGTTGAGCAGCTCGGCGATCAGGTTGGCGCGGCTCTTGTGCTTTTTCAGCAGCTCGGCGTTCTGCTCCTGCTTCTCGATCTCCTTGATGATCTCGCGCGTCAGGGTGTAGCCGTCGGCGGAACGCTCCTGGGCACGCTCCAGGATCTGCTGCATGGCGGTGGCGTAGGGCTCGCTCTCGATCTGCTTCTCGATGGCCGGCGGCTGCGGGTTGGCAGCCGGCTTGGCGTGGGCATCGGCCATCATGTCGACGCGGTAGTAGAGCTCTTGGCGGCCGGAGGCGGTACGGATGGACCACTCGGCGCGGGCATCGCCATCCTTCTCGACGAAGGAGAGGCCGTAACCCGGGCTCGCGGCGTTCTCGTTCATCAGGGTGAAACCGGGCTGGGTGCCCGGAATGGCCAGGGAGGCGATCACCGGCTCGCCGGTGGCCTCGAACTCCAGCTTGGCTTCGATGGACCAGATCTGGCGTTTTTCACCCGGCGTGAGCGGTACGTCCAACGCGATATGGTGATAGAACGTCATTCCCAGGCCGACAATGTACAGCAGGGCAACCAGCAAATAGAACGGCTTACGGGAAACCATGGATTATTTCACATCCTTGAGCTTGGGTTTTGGTTGGATATATTCGCGGGCCACATCAACCACGGCGATGTCTTTCAGGAATTCACGACCCAGCAGCACGGGGAAGGCCATGTCGCTGCGATCTTTCAGGGTAAATTCGGCCTTCTCGGTCATGTCGCCGATACGTACCGCCAGGCGTACCACAGGGCGGCGGTCGAGATCGTCGGCGGAGGCCTGACGCACCCGCACGTGGCGCACCAGCGGCGCTTCAATCTGGATCTTGTCGTCCATCTCCTGATGGCTCAGGAAGAAGCGCACCCAGTTCTTGCCGTTGCGCTCGAAGATGGTGATGTCCTGGGCGCTGATGGAGGAGGTGGTGGCACCGGTATCGACCCGCGCCTGGAAGGCGTCGTTGGCCGCGTCAACCCAGATCCACTCCGCCTCGCCGACCAGCAGCTTGCCGTCAACGGTGTGACCCTGGCTCGGGGCCTGGCACTTCTCGGTCGGGATCGCCATGGGCTTGGGCGGCTCGGGCGGCAGGTGTTCCAGCTTGCTGCCGACTTTGTTCACGGACTCTTTCATGTTGTTGACATCAGTGTTGAGCTGAACCAGCAGGTGCTGTTGCTGCACATACTGCTTCTGTTGCTGTTCCATGGATGTTTGCAGGCGCTGCTCGCTCAGATTGATCTCGTTGCGAAGCTCGGCCAGCGTCAGGGTAGGTACCGGGGGCGCTTTTTCCATCGTGACACACCCGCCGAGACTGAGCAGGGAGAGCAGGGTCATTCCTTTTAATTTGCTTTTCATGTCATTCATTTAACTGTGCTTCCTGGAATTGGGTCAGTGTAACTTCCACCGCGGCCATCGGCTAGTCTTTGGCCTTTCTGGCAATCAGTACGGCACGTTTGGGTGCCGGGTGTCCTTCTACCGTGAGTGCCGGATTGGCTGGATCCAGATAATCACTCAGGGATTCATTAATCATCCAGTCGGTACGACGTTGTTCGTCCGTGCTGGTCATATTCTCGTCGACTATCCGTACATCGGTGAACCCGCAGCGCTCGACCCACAGCTTGAGCGCCGCGCTGGAGGGGATGAACCAGACGTTGCGCATCTTGCCGTAGCGATCGGTGGGCATCAGCACGTCGTTGACGCCGCCGTCGATCACCAGGGTCTCCAGCACCAGCTCGCCGTCGTCCTTGAGCTGGTTGCGCAGCTGCTCGATGTGCTCGATGGGGGACTTGCGGTGATAGAGCACCCCCATGGAGAAGACGGTGTCGAACGCCCGCAGCTCCGGCAGCTCCTGTATGCCGAGCGGCAGCAGGTGGGCGCGCTGGTCGTTGCCCGCGAAGTGGCGAATGGCCTCGAACTGGCACAAGAACAGCGGACTCGGATCGATGCCGACCGCCAGCTTGGCCCCTTCGCCCACCATGCGCCAGAGGTGATAGCCGCTGCCGCAGCCCACGTCCAGCACGTAACGGCCTTTGAGCGGGCTGATGTGGGGCTGCACCCGGTCCCACTTCCAGTCGGAGCGCCACTCGGTGTCGATGTGGATGCCGTGCACCGTGAACGGGCCCTTGCGCCAGGGCATGAAGTGGCGCAGCAGGCTCTCCACCTTCTTGCGCTCCCCTTCGCCGAGGCTCTCGGTCGAGCCGATTTCGACCCGACTGTTCAGCTCGACGTGGCCGGGAGCCACCTGCGGCAGCTTGTTGAGGGCACGGTTCCAGCGCGGCAGATCGCCGTGCTGGTTGTCGTGTTGCCAGGCGTGCAGCTGGGCGGGCAGGGTGTGCAGCCAGTGGCTCAGCCGGTTCTTGGCGATCAGCTGATAGAAATTGGCAAAGTCGATCATGGCTGGGCAGGCTCGCTCGATTTGATGGCGATCATGGAGCCGAAGTTGAAGCACTGGAACCAGAGATCCTGATGGGCGAAGCCGGCCTCCCGCAGGCGGGCCTGATGCACCGGCAGGCTGTCGGTGCGCATCACGTTCTCAAGGGCGGTGCGTTTCTGGCTGATCTCCAGCTCGCTGTAACCGTTGGCGCGCTTGAAGTCGAGGTGCAAGTCGATGAGCAGCTCGTTGACCTGCTCGTCCTCGAAGCGGAACTTCTCGCTCAGGATCAGGATCCCGCCCGGGCGCAGGCCGTCAAAGATGCGCTGGATCAGGGCGGCCCGTTTCTCGGGGGCGACGAACTGCAGGGTGAAGTTGAGCACCACCACGGAGGCGTTCTCAATCTCGATGTCGCAGATGTCCGCCTCGATGAGCTCCACCGGCACCTCGGACTTGAAGCCTGAAAGGTGGGCGCGGGCCCGCTCTATCATGGGGTGGGAGAGATCCACCGCCGTGATGCGGCAGCCGGGCTGGGCAACATGGCGACGCATCGCCTGGGTGGCGGCACCCAGGGAGCAGCCGAGATCGTAGAGTCGGCTCTCGGGCTGGGCGTAGCGGGCGGCCATCATGCCGATGGCGGAGATGATGTTGCTGTAACCCGGCACCGAGCGCTGGATCATGTCGGGAAAGACATCGACGACCTGTTCGTCAAAGCAAAAATCCCCCAATCGGGCGATGGGGGCGGCAAAAATCTGATCGTGCATGCTGGCGCAACCTGACAGCCGGTGCGCGAACCGACTGTTTTGTTCAATTGAATCGTTGGGTGACACCCGTCTGGGTCGTGTCGTCACCGGTTCACGAACGGGGTGGCGGGCCTTGAGATCCATCGGGCCGCTTCCGTTCGCAATGGACCATCATCCTGGTCCTTTTGATGGGCTGCGCCCTGGGCGACAAGCGGTTGTCGTCAAGGGGCGTCGGGGCCCTGTTACCGGAGCCGGATGCTCGCCTGCAATCAAGTGCGATGGGCGGGCAGACCGGGTCCTTGCATGGGGCGCTAGTGTAGAGGAAAGGCGGCCGTTTGTCTTGACGCCAAGCCCCGTCAGATCAGAAAAAAACGGCTTTTTTTCGCGCCGAAGCGGGGGCGGCGAAAGCGCCGCTCAAAAGGGCAGCACGCCCTGGCGCGCGCGATCGTTTTCCCCCGGCCAGGGGGCCATCTCCTGCCCCAGCAGGCGGGCCACCTGACGGGCCAGTTCGGGGGCCTGGGCGTTGTCGGCAGTATGTATAAAGAGGTAGAGATCTTTTCCCTCCGCCAACCACTGACGCCAGTGAGGGAGCCAGCCTGGCAGGAAGGGGTGGTTGTCCTCGGGATGTGGCAGGCCGATAAGCCGCACCACGGGGGCATCGGCGGTGGCCAGCAGGTGCACCGGCAGCCTCGGCTTCTTGCCCTGGGCATCGATCATGGCCGCCGAGGTGGCGGGCACCGAGAAGAGCGGCCGGCTGTCGAGCATGATGCGGTTGATACCTCTCTCCATCAGCAGCCGGTTCAACTGCCGCTCCGCCTCGCCCTTGGCGAAGAAATCGGGGTGGCGCACCTCAAGGGCATAGTTAAATTGTGTCGGCAGCCGTTCGAAGAAGGCCGCCAGGCGGGGCAGTCCCTGTGGGCCGAAGCGGGCGGGCAGCTGCAGCTTGAGCAGTCCCAGCTTGTCATGCAGAGGGGCCAGCAGGCGGATAAAGTCGCTCACTTGCTTGTCGGCGCTCACCAGATCGCTCTGGTGACTGATGGTTTGCGGAAACTTGAAGCTGAAACGAAAGCTAGCTGGCACCGCATCGGCCCAGCGCCGGACCGTGTCGGGGGTCGGCGAGGCGTAGAAGGTGGTATTGCCTTCCACCGTGTTGAAGACCCGGGCATAGTGGGTGAGGTGCTCGGCGGGCTTGGCACCCACCCCCAGCAAGTGACCGGGCCAGGCCGGGTGCGACCATTGTGGCAGGCCCAAAAAGAGGCTCATGAGGGATCCTGTCTGTGGGTTTGTCTCGATTTTCCCCTTTTTTTGCCCCGGGATGTAAAAAACAGGGCAAAGGAGGCTGCTGGCCATTTTACCCAAATGGGGGTTTTCCTCTATAATGCCAGCCCTTTTGTTTGCCAATTTGTTGTGACTCACGCCGCTGTACGCATATTGTGACGACGGCAGCGGCCATGATGCGGCCAAACAACAATCGCTTGCCGATGCCCTCCGCCCGACAACCCGGCCGCTTGTCAGCCGCCTCTGGTCGAGCCGATATCGGCGGCAGGTGTCCGATCCCGGCGGTCGGACGGTACGAGACAGATTTCAAACCGGGCAAGAAGCAGGATCTGGCCAGCTGTGAGACAGACGGTGCTTGCCAGTCGTGCCCGGCGACCCAGGTTAACCGTCTCTCTACAATTTCGAAGGAAGAAGTCCATGCGCTCTATCTATTGCGGACAGGTCAATGAGGCCCATGCAGGGCAGACCATTACATTGTGCGGTTGGGTCCATCGTCGTCGCGATCTGGGCGGCCTCATCTTTATCGACATGCGTGACCGCGAGGGCATCGTCCAGGTGTTCTTCGATCCGGACAAACCGGACGCCTTCGCCCTGGCCTCCGAACTGCGCGGCGAGTTCTGCATTCAGGTCTCCGGTGTGGTGCGCACCCGTCCAGACTCCCAGCGCAACAGCGACATGGCCACCGGCGCCATCGAGGTGTTTGCCCACGAGCTCACCATCATCAACCGTGCCGAGCCGCTGCCGCTGGACTTCAACCAGGTCAACAGCGAAGAGGTGAGCCTCAAGTATCGCTACCTGGACCTGCGTCGCCCCGAGATGGCCAAGTACCTGAAGACCCGCGCCAAGGCCAGTGCCTTCGTGCGCCGCTTCATGGACGAGCACGGCTTCCTCGACATCGAGACCCCGATGTTGACCAAAGCCACCCCGGAAGGGGCCCGTGACTATCTGGTGCCGAGCCGCGTGCACAAGGGCAAGTTCTACGCTCTGCCGCAGTCCCCCCAGCTGTTCAAGCAGCTGCTGATGATGTCCGGCTTCGACCGTTACTACCAGATCGTCAAGTGCTTCCGTGACGAAGACCTGCGTGCCGACCGCCAGCCGGAATTCACCCAGATCGACGTGGAGACCTCCTTCATGACCGCACCGCAGGTGCGTGAAATCATGGAAGAGATGATCCGCAAACTGTGGCTGCACATCCTGAACGTGGATCTGGGCGACTTCCCGATCATGACCTTCGACGAAGCCATGCGTCGCTACGGCTCCGACAAGCCGGACCTGCGTCTGCCGATGGAGCTGGTGGATGTGGCTGATCTGCTGACCGCGGTCGAATTCGCCGTGTTCGCCGGCCCCGCCAACGATCCGAAAGGCCGCGTGGCTGCCCTGAAAGTGCCGGGCGGCGCCGAGCTCTCTCGCAAGCAGATCGACGAGTACACCAAGTTTGTCGGCATCTACGGTGCCAAGGGCCTGGCCTGGATGAAGGTCAACGAGGCCGCCAACGGCATCGAGGGCGTGCAGTCCCCGGTGGCCAAGTTCCTCTCCGACGCCATCGTGCGCGAGATCCTGACCCGCACCGGTGCGATGGATGGCGACATCATCTTCTTCGGCGCCGACTCCAAGAAGGTGGTGTGCGATGCCATGGGCGCCCTGCGTCTGAAAGTGGGCCGCGATCTGGGCCTGCTGGAGAACGTCTGGAAGCCGCTGTGGGTCATCGACTTCCCGATGTTCGAGGAAGATGGCGAAGGCGGTCTGGCTGCCATGCACCACCCGTTCACCGCGCCGAGCGGCCTGAGCCCGGAGCAGCTGAAAGCCAACCCGGTAGGCGCTTACGCCAACGCCTACGACATGGTGATCAACGGCTACGAAGTGGGTGGCGGTTCAGTGCGTATCCACAACAGCGAGATGCAGTCCACCGTGTTCGACATCCTGGGGATCACCCCGGCCGAGCAGCGCCTGAAGTTCGGCTTCCTGCTGGATGCCCTCAAATACGGTACCCCGCCGCACGCCGGCCTGGCCTTCGGCCTGGACCGTCTCAGCATGCTGCTGACCGGTACCGAGAACATTCGGGACGTGATTGCCTTCCCGAAAACCACGGCGGCCGCCTGTCTGATGACCGACGCCCCCAGTTTTGCCAACCCGACCCAGCTGGGCGAGCTGGCGATTGCGACCACCGTCAAGGGTGACGAATAAGCCTTTAACGGCAACCAGGGCCGCAGCAATGCGGCCTTTCCCGTTTCCCCGGGTAGTCGCAACCTGTGTTACTGAAATTTCAAACTATAACGGAGAGTCCCTATGGCAGGTCACAGTAAATGGGCCAACATCAAACACCGCAAGGCGGCGCAAGACGCCAAGCGCGGCAAGATCTTCACCAAGCTGATCCGCGAAATCACCACCTCCGCGCGTCTCGGTGATGCCGACCCGGCCAACAACCCGCGCCTGCGTGCGGCGGTGGCGGCGGCCCTGACCAGCAACATGACCCGTGACACCATCAACCGTGCCATCGCCCGTGGGGCCGGCGGTGGTGACGGCGAGCAGCTCGAAACCATCGTCTACGAAGGTTACGGCCCGGCCGGCTCCGCCGTCATGGTGGAGTGCCTGACCGACAACCGCAACCGCACCGTGGCCGAAGTGCGTCACGCCTTCAGCAAGTGCGGCGGCAACCTGGGTACCGATGGCTCCGTGGCCTACCTGTTCACCAAGAAGGGTGTACTGACCTTCGTGGGCGCCGATGAAGATGCCCTGATGGACGCCGCTCTGGAAGCCGGTGCCGACGACGTGGTGACCGAAGAAGATGGCACCATCGAGGTGTACACCACCCCGAACGACTTCGGCACCGTGCTGGATGGTCTGGAAGCCGCCGGCTTCAAGCCCGAGAGCGCCGAAGTGACCATGATCCCCTCCACCGAAGCGGAGCTGGATGCCGAGACCGCGCCCAAGCTGATGCGCCTCATCGACATGCTGGAAGATCTGGACGACGTGCAGGAGGTGTACCACAACGGTTCCATCTCCGACGAAGTTGCCGCCACCCTGTAATCAGGTCGGCAATATTCCTCGAAACGGCAGCCTCGGCTGCCGTTTTTTTTCATCCGTATAACCCGCATCGACCCGCCCTTCGGCCAGAACAGGCCCCGCCTTAATTCTCCCTTAAGTTTGGTTTTCTACCCTGCCTGCGTCCCGGGGCCCTCGCGCCCACGGCCGGTCTGCACCTCGGGAAGAGGGCGCCGGCGCGGAAGATCCAAAGAGGGGCTGTTGCCAAGCCCCCTGTCTTGTCTGGTTTGTCGGAGTATCGTTATGCGTATCACCTTGGGTGTGATGAAGGTGAATCTGTTGTTGGTGCTGCTGTTTGCACTGCTCTTCAACTGGCCCATTTTCCTCCACTTCTACACCATTCTTACCAAGCTGGAACACGTCAAGGCGGGCTTCGTCGTCTCGATCCCCTTCGTGCTGCTGGCCGCGCTCAATGCGGTGTTCCTGCCCTTTACCTTTCGCTATCTGCTCAAGCCCTTCTTCGTGCTGCTGATCCTGATGGGATCCGTGGTCAGCTACGCCATGCTGAAATACGGGGTCATCTTCGACGTGAGCATGGTGCAGAACATCGTCGAGACCAACAGCGGGGAGGCTGCCTCCTACCTCAATGGTTCCGTGTTGCTCTGGTTCGCGCTGACCGGCCTGCTGCCGGCCTTGGCCCTGCTGTGGGTGAAGATTGACTATCCCCGTCCCTGGTACAAGGGGCTGGGCCTGCGGCTCGGCTCCATCGCCCTGTCCTTGCTGCTTCTGGTGGGGGTGGCCGCCCTCTATTACCAGGATTACGCCTCGGTCGGGCGCAACAACAAGTCCCTCGGCAAGGAGATAGTGCCCGCCAACTATGTGCACGGCCTCTATCGTTACGCCACCGACATCCTGTTCGCCACCCCGATCCCGTATCAGCAGCTGGGCACGGACGCCAGGGTGGTGGGGCAGGGCAGTAAGCCGACCCTGATGTTCCTGGTGGTGGGGGAGACGGCGCGCAGCCAGAACTACTCCCTCAACGGTTACGACAAGGCCACCAACAGCTTCACCGCGAGAGAAGCGGGCATGGTCTCGTTTCGCAACGTGCGCTCCTGCGGCACCGCCACCGCGGTCTCGGTGCCCTGCATGTTCTCCAACCTGACGCGACGCGGCTATGACGACACCCTGGCCCAGTCCCGCGACGGCATACTGGATGTGCTGCAGCACGCCGGCGTCTCCGTGCTGTGGAAGGAGAACGACGGCGGCTGCAAGGGGGTGTGCAAGAACGTGCCCACCATCGAGATCGAGGCCAAGGATTTTCCCCAGTACTGCCAGAAGGGATCCTGCTACGACGAGGTGATGCTGGAGGGGCTGGATCGGCAGATCGCACAGATGAAGGGCAACAAGCTGGTGGCCTTCCACCTGATGGGCAGCCACGGCCCGACCTACTATCGCCGCTATCCCGCCAGTGAACGGACCTTCGTGCCGGACTGCCCGCGCAGCGACATCGAAAACTGCACCAATGAAGAGCTGGTCAACACCTACGACAACACCATCCGCTACACCGACAAGGTGGTGGCCCGTCTCATCGACAAGCTCAAGACGCTGGAGAAGGATTACAACGTGGGGCTGGTCTATCTGTCGGATCATGGCGAATCCCTCGGGGCCATGGGGCTCTACCTGCACGGCACCCCCTACAAGTTCGCGCCGGACGATCAGACCAGGGTGCCGCTGATGACCTGGTTCTCCCCCCAGTTGCAAGCCGATCGTCAGCTGGATATGACCTGTCTGCAGCAGGAGGCGGCCAGCAAGCGCTTCTCCCACGACAATTTGTTCCACTCCATGTTGGGGATCATGGATGTGCAGACTCAGGTCTACAACGGCGCGCTGGATCTGTTCAAGCCGTGCCGGGCGGGGTGAGTCACCGCGTCCGATTACGCCGCTATGCGGCTAATCGAACCTACTCTCGAAGAATCTATCAATAAAAACGGCAGCCACTGGCTGCCGTTGTTGTTTCGCAAGGCCGGGGCCTTACTTCTGCTCCATGATGATCTGCAGCAGGTCTCCCTCCAGCAGGGCCCGCTTCACCAGCGCGAAACCGCCGACGGTGGGCTGGTTCTGGAAGCGTGCCTTCACGATGGGCAGGCCACGGTGGAAGCTTGGCAGGGACTGGTGCTCCACGCAGCGGCGGATGGCCGGGAACAGGATCTCTTCGGCGGCGGTGATTTCGCCGGCGATCAGCACTTTCTGCGGGTTGAACAGGTTGACCGTGATGGCCACCGCCCGTCCCAGATGCTCACCCACGTTCTCGATCACGCTGCGGGCCAGCTCGTCACCGGCCATGGCCGCCTTGCACACCTCCTGGATGGTGATGTGCTTCTCCTGCAGCGAGCTCAGGTGGCCGCGGCTGATGAGCTCCTTCACCTTGTCGACGATGGCCTCGTTGGAGGCGATGGTCTCCAGGCAGCCGAAGTTGCCGCAGTGGCAGCGCTTGCCGAGCGGCTCGACCTGGATGTGGCCGATCTCGCCGACGTTGCGGTTCTGACCGAGGAACACCTTGCCCTTGGTGATGATGCCAGAACCTGCCCCCTGGTGGACGCTCACCAGAATGGAGTCCATGCAGTCGCGAGACTCGCCGAAGAAGTGTTCGGCCAGCGCCAGCGAGCGGGTGTCGTTGCCCACGTAGCAGGGCAGGTTGAAGTGGTTTTCCAACAGCTTGGCCAGCGCCAGATTGCGGATCTGGTACTTGGGGGTGTAGATGACCATGCCCGATTCCGGATTGACCAGGCCCGGCATGGTCAGCGCGATGCTGATGAGGTTGCGGCTGCGATCCTGCTGGGAGTCGATGAAGGCACCGATCTCCCGCAGCAGCATGTCGACCACCGGTTGTTGCTCGATCTCGGTCACCTGGGTGACATGCTGGTCGAGCTCCTTGCCGTCGAGATCATAGAGACTCAGCTGCAGGTAGCCGCGACCCAGCTTGGCGGACACAAACTGGAAGCGATGCTTGATGGTGGTCAGGGAGATGGCGCGCCGTCCACCGGTGGAGGCTTGCGGCGAGGTCTCCTTGATCAGGCCATGCTCGATCAGTTGCCGGGTGATCTTGGTCACGCTGGCCGGGGCCAGCTGACTCAACTCGGCAATTTTGACCCGCGAGATGGGCCCCTGCAGGTCGATGAGCCGATACACGGCTGCACTGTTGACCTGCTTGATAAGATCTACGTTTGCTATTTGTCCGCCAGTCATAGTGTCACTGTGTTGTGTAGTGTCCGTTAACCACGGTCCCGCAGACCGTGAAGGCCTGATCAAAGACAGTCAGGTTGGCTATTTTTCCGACCTGGATACTACCGAGACGTGAGTCCCATCCAATGGCGCGTGCAGGGTAAAGGGTGGCCATTCTCAGTGCTTCATCGAGCGGTAATCCGACCTGTTTGACCAGATTTTCCACCCCCTCGATCATGGTGAGGGCAGAGCCGCCGAGTGTACCATTCTCGTCGACGCACTGACCATCGCGGAAATAGACGGTTGCGCCACAAAAATCAAACTTCTCAAAGCCTTCCGGTGCCCCTGCCGGCGCGGTCGCGTCGGTGACCAGCACCAGTCGCTCCCCCAGCATCTTGTGCGCGAGACGCACGTTGGCCCAATGCACGTGATGGCCGTCGACGATGACGCCGGCGTAGACATCCTTGCGATCATAGATGGCACCCACCACGCCCGGCTCGCGGCCGTTCAGGGTCGGGGTCATGGCGTTGTAGAGGTGGGTGGCGAAGCGAATGCCGCTGTCAAAGCCCGCCATGGCCTGATCGTAATTGGCGGCGGTATGGCCGGCGGAGACCAGAATGCCAGCCTCCACCAGACGGCGGATGTGTTCCGGCTTGTTGCGCTCCGGCGCCAGGGTGATCTTGGCGATGGTATCCGCGTTGGCGCAGAAGAAGTCGATCATCTCGTCGGCGGGCTGGCGGATCTGCTCGGCCGGGTGGATCCCCTTGCGCTTGAGGTTGGTGTAGGGGCCTTCCAGGTGCACGCCAAGGACTTCGTTGGGGTGCGCCGCCATGTAGTCGCGGGTGACGGCGACGGCCTGCTTCATGTCCGCATCCGGGCTGGTGATCAGGGTCGGCAGGAAGCTGGTGGTACCGGATTTCAGATTGGCGGCCTGCATGGTCGCCAGGGTCTCGGTGGTGATGTGGCCGTTGAACATGACGCCGCCACAGCCGTTGAGCTGCACGTCGATGAAGCCGGGGCAGAGGTTGGCCCCTTTGAGGTCAATCTGTTCGATGCCGGCCGGCAGTTCGGCCTGGTGGGAGATGGCGACAATCTGGTCGCCCTCGATCACCACCCCGTAACCGGTCAGCACGCAGCTGCCGGTGTAGAGGGTGCAGTTGGTCAATGCGTACATGGTGACTCCTTACAGACGGCCGATGTTGGCGGCTTCGAGCTGCTGGAAGTAGCGCACCGTCTTGACCTTGAGCTCCATGGTGGAGGGCTCGTCACACACCATCATTCCCTTCGGATGCAGCTGCAGGGTGGAGATGGTCCACATGTGGTTGACGCTGCCTTCCACCGCGGCCTGCAGGGCCTGCGCCTTGCCGTGACCGGTCACCAGGATCATGATCTCTTCCGCATCCATCAGGGTGCCGACGCCCACGGTCAGCGCCAGCTTGGGCACCTGCTCCATGTCGCCACCGAAGAAGCGGGAGTTGGCGATGCGGGTGTCTTCGGTCAGGGTCTTGACCCGGGTGCGGGAGGCCAGGGAAGAGGCCGGCTCGTTGAATGCGATGTGACCGTCATTGCCGACGCCGCCCATGAACAGGTGGATCTTGCCGTAGGACTTGATTTTGTCTTCGTAGCGCTTGCACTCGGCCACCAGATCCGGCGCGTTGCCGTTGAGGATGTTGATGTTCTCGGGGCGAATGTCGATGTGGCTGAAGAAGTTGTTGTGCATGAAGCTGTGGTAGCTCTCCGGGTGATCTTCCGGCAGGCCGACGTACTCGTCCATGTTGAAGGTGACCACGTTCTGGAAGCTCACCTCACCGGCTTTATGCAGTTCAATCAGGCGCTTGTAGGTGTTGAGCGGAGTGCCGCCAGTGGGCAGGCCCAGTACGAAGGGGCGATCGGCAGTGGGTTTGAACGCATTGATACGGTCAACGATGTAACGGGCGGACCACAGCCCCACTTGGCTGGCAGATTTCAACGGGATCAGGCGCATTGTAGATACCTCTGTACGGGTTGCGGCCGGGATGTCGGCGGCAAGAAGAGCGGGACGGATTTAAGTTGTTTTATAGCGTAAATAAAGATTGCGAACTAAGCCACATCTATCCGCCACCTTTATCTCGTTTGGGTGATAATGATCACGATTACAGGTTTATTAATTTGCGCAGCGAAATAAAAGCCCTAGACTGCCAATCAAGCCTTGATGGCTTATGCGTCAAACGTGATAAGCACTTAATTTCTAGAAAAACATTAACTAAGGAGAGGAACCGTGAACATTCTCGGTTATTTGCAAAAGATCGGCCGGGCCCTGATGGTGCCGGTAGCGGTATTGCCTGCCGCCGCGATCCTGATGGGGGTTGGCTACTGGATTGACCCGAATGGTTGGGGTGGTGACAGCGCGCTGGCCGCCTTCCTGATCAAGGCGGGTTCCGCCATCATCGACAAGATGGCCATCCTGTTCGCCGTGGGTGTTGCCTATGGCATGTCCAAAGACAAAGACGGTTCTGCCGCGCTGGCCGGTCTGGTCGGTTATCTGGTGGTAACCACCTTGCTGAGCCCGGGCGCGGTATCACAAATCCAGCAGATCCCGCTGGACCAGGTGCCTGCTGCGTTTGGCAAGATTGAGAACCAGTTCATCGGTATCTTGACCGGTGTGATCGCGGCCGAGCTCTATAACCGCTTCAGCAGTGTGGAACTGCACAAGGCGCTGGCCTTCTTCTCCGGCCGTCGTCTGGTGCCGATCGTGACCTCCGTGGTGATGATCGTGGTCGCCTTCGTCCTGATGGCCGTCTGGCCGGTCATTTACGGTGGTCTGGTGAGCTTTGGTGAATCCATCGTCAACCTGGGTTCCACCGGTGCCGGCATCTACGCCTTCTTCAACCGTCTGCTGATCCCGATTGGTCTGCACCACGCCCTGAACTCCGTGTTCTGGTTCGACGTGGCCGGCATCAACGACATCCCGAACTTCCTGGGCGGTCAATCCTCCATCGACGCCGGCAAGGCTGTCGTGGGTGTGACCGGCATGTATCAGGCCGGCTTCTTCCCCATCATGATGTTCGGTCTGCCGGGTGCCGCACTGGCCATCTACCACTCTGCCAAGAAAGAGAACAAGGACAAGGTTGCGTCCATCATGATCGCCGCCGCCTTTGCCTCCTTCTTCACCGGGGTGACCGAGCCGCTCGAGTTCTCCTTCATGTTCGTGGCGCCGGTACTGTACGTCATCCACGCGTTCCTGACCGGTATCTCCGTGTTCATCGCCGCCTCCATGCACTGGATGGCTGGTTTCGGCTTCAGTGCCGGCCTGGTGGATATGGTGCTCTCCAGCCGCAACCCGCTGGCGACCAACTGGTACATGCTGATCCCGCAGGGTCTGGTGTTCTTCGGCCTCTACTACGTGGTCTTCCGCGCCGTCATTGCCAAACTGGGTCTGAAAACCCCGGGTCGTGAAGATGACGAAGCGGTACCGGTACAGGCTCAAACCACCGACCGCACCGAGCTGGCCAAGCAATACCTGGAAGTGCTGGGCGGCCAGGAGAACCTGGTGACCATCGATGCCTGCATCACCCGTCTG
Organism: Aeromonas sp. S15(2024); assembly: GCF_041402265.1. NCBI lineage: Bacteria > Pseudomonadati > Pseudomonadota > Gammaproteobacteria > Aeromonadales > Aeromonadaceae > Aeromonas > Aeromonas sp. S15(2024). The sequence goes on from NZ_JBGLQY010000001.1 coordinate 656,663, forward strand.
CGTCTGACCCTGAAAGACCGCAGCATCGTTGACGAGCGCAAGCTCAAAGCCCTGGGCGCGGCCGGTGTGGTCAAGCTCGGTGAGCAGAACCTGCAGGTGATTCTGGGCCCATTGGCCGAAATCATCGCCGGTGAGATGAAGGCCCTGCGTTAATCGGGCGCCAAGCTCGCCTCAAGTCTAAGTCCATTGTTGACATAACTAAGGGCCCCGCCTCGGGGCCCCATATAAAAAAAGCCAAGAAAATCCAACCTTTACTTCAAATGAGAGCAGCAGTTATGAACTTGAAACATTCTCTGTTAGCCATTGCCATGTCTACCGTTTTCGCCGGTCCGGCACTTGCAGCCGATGCCGCCAAGCAAGCCGTGGTCGACGCCCTCGCCAGCAACCTGGTCGTCAAGTACGAAGTTGTCACCAACGACGGTGCCGGCGCCGGCCTCGACTGCCAGGCCCTGGGCTCCGAGTGGGCGAGCTGCGGCGTTGCCAAGCTGCACCTGACCAATACCGGTGCTGACGTCACCTCCAAGGACTGGAGCATCTATGTCTCCTCCATCCGTCGTATCCAGCGGGTGGACAACGACCAGTTCACCATCACCCACCTGACCGGCGACCTTTATCGTTTGACGCCGACCGAGAAGTTCCAGGGCTTTGCCAAGGATGCCACGGTCGAAGTGCCGCTGGTGGTGGAGTACTGGGTACTGTTCGAATCTGACATCATGCCGAACTGGTATGTCGCCAGCGAAGGGGCCGAGCCGAAAGTGCTGGCCAGTATGAGCAACATCGACGATGCCACCACCTACGAGAAGCCGATGCCGGCCGACGGCTGGAAGCGCACCAAGGATGACAACAACATCCTGATGAACAGCGAAACCCGTTTCGCCGCCAACCAGACCAGCACCTTGCTGCCGGCTGGCAAGGTCGACAACCAGATCCTGCCGACCCCGATGAAGCAGGTGGTCAAGGCCGGCCCGCAGGTCGACTTCTCCACCATCAAGCTCAATGCCCTGGACCTGCCGAGCGATCGCGCCGAAGCCCTGAAGGCTCAACTGACCAAGCTGGGTGTTACCCTCTCCGACACCGGCTACCCAGTGACCATCAAGCTCGGCAGCAAGCTCAAGCAGGCTGAAGGCTACGACATGACCATCGGCAAGAAGGGTACCGTCATTCAGGGGCACGACATCGAAGGTGCCTTCTGGGGTGCCCAGTCCCTGATCTCCCTCTTGGGAGTCAACGACAAGCTGGTGAGCCAGATGACCGTCGAGGATGCCCCGCGCTTTGAATACCGCGGCATGCAGACCGACGTGGCCCGTCACTTCAGAAGCCCCGAGACCCTGAAGAAGCTGGTGGATCAGATGTCCGCCATGAAGCTCAACGTGCTGCACCTGGGGCTGACCAACGATGAAGGCTGGCGTCTGGAGATCCCGGGTCTGCCGGAGCTGACCGACGTCGGCAGCCAGCGTTGCCACGACGAGTCCGAAACCAAGTGCCTGATGCCGCAGCTGGGCTCCGGCCCGACCAGCGACAACCAGGGTTCTGGTTTCTACAGCAAGGCCGACTACATCGATCTGGTGCGCTATGCCAAGGCACGCGGCGTGGCCGTGATCCCCGAGATCAACATGCCGGCCCACGCCCGTGCCGCCGTGGTCTCCATGGAGGCGCGTTACAAGCGTCTGATGGCTGAAGGTAAAGAGGCCGAGGCCAACCAGTTCCGTCTGACCGACCCGGCCGATACTTCCAACGTCACCTCGGTGCAGTTCTACGACAAGATGTCCTTCATCAACCCCTGCCAGCCGGGCGCCGCCACCTTCGTGGCCAAGGTGATGGACGAAGTGGCCCAGATGCACCAGGCCGCTGGCCAGCCGCTGACTGCCTGGCACTACGGTGGTGACGAGGCGAAGAACATCATGCAGGGCGGCGGTTACCAGGACCCGGCCGTCACCAAGAAAGAAGATCTGGTGGCCTGGAAGGGCAACGTCGACTCCAGCAAGCAGGACAAGCCGTTCGGCAAGTCCCCCATGTGCCAGAAGATGGTGGATGAGGGCAAGATCAAGGACGTGGCCGAGCTGCCGGTCTACTTCGCCAAGGAAGTGAGCGAGATGGTCAAGGGCCACGGCTTCTCCACCCTGCAGGCGTGGGAAGATGGTCTGAAGTACGCCACGGATGCCAGCGTGTTTGCCACCGACAAGACCCGGGTCAACTTCTGGGAAACCCTCTACTGGGGTGGCTTCAACGAAGCGATGAAGTGGGCGCACAAGGGCTATGAGGTGGTGCTCTCCAACCCGGATTACCTCTACTTCGACTTCCCGAACGAGGTACACCCGGCCGAGCGCGGTTACTACTGGGCCACCCGCTTCAACGACACCCGCAAGGTGTTCGCCTTCGCCCCGGAAAACCTGCCGCAGAACGCCGAGACCTCGGTTGATCGCGACGGCAACGCCTTCGTGGCCAAGGGTGACCAGGATCCGGTCAAGTTCAAGGGGATCTCCGGTCAGCAGTGGAGTGAAACCGTGCGTACCGACGCGCAATACGAGTACATGGTCTACCCGCGCATCTTCTCCATGGCCGAGCGCGCCTGGCACAAGGGCGGCTTCGAGCTCGACTACGTGAAGAACCGCGAGTTCTCCGGCACCACCAAGTTCGTCAACAAGGCCACCCTGAACAAGGAGTGGAACCAGTTCGCCAACGTGCTGGGTCAGCGCGTGCTGCCGAAACTGGATCAGGCCGGGGTGGAATACCGCCTCTCCGTACCGGGCGCCAAGGTGGTGAACGGCGTGCTTGAAGCGAACGTGGATCTGCCGGGCCTGCCCATCCAGTACAGCCTGGATGGCAAGAGCTGGAGCGCCTACGACGCTGCCGCCAAGCCGAGCGTCAACGGCAAGGTCTACCTGCGTACCACCAGCTTCGATGGCAAGCGCACCAGCCGCGTCACCGAGCTGAACTGATAGCCCTCAGTCCATAACGCAAGGTGGGTCGCAAGACCCGCCTTTCCCAAGGACGATGGTCATCGGGCTTGGGAAAGGTTGACTGTGCGTGTGAGCCTTTGTTGTGTGTGTATTGTCTGTTTTTGTTTTTCATCACCTTGAACCCCGCCGCGTGCGGGGTCTTTTTTTCGCCAGTCAGTCAAACCGGCCACCAGTGCGGGGCGTTTTGCGGCGCCAGTACCCCGAAACGGGCAAATTCAGGTTGAGACAGGGCGCGTAATGAGGGATCATATCCGGCTTGACGGCGGGGGGTTGAGGGTGCCAGCCGGCACAACTTCCGCCAGTGACGCATTTTTGAGGTGAGCCATGAGTCAGGCGAACAGCCCAACTAACTTTATTCGTCAGATCATTGATGAAGATCTGGCCAGCGGTAAGCACAAGAGCGTGCATACCCGTTTTCCGCCCGAGCCGAATGGTTATCTCCATATCGGTCACGCCAAGTCCATCTGCCTGAACTTCGGCATCGCCCGCGACTACCAGGGCCAGTGCAACCTGCGCTTCGACGACACCAACCCGGTGAAGGAAGATATCGAGTACGTTGAGTCCATCAAGCAGGACGTGCAGTGGCTCGGCTTCCAGTGGAATGGCGAGATCTGCTACTCCTCCGACTATTTCGACAAGCTGCACGGCTATGCCATCGAGCTCATCGAAAAGGGGCTGGCCTACGTGGACGAGCTCTCTGCCGAGCTGATGCGTGAATACCGCGGTACCCTGACCGCGCCGGGTAAGAACAGCCCGTTCCGCGATCGCAGCGTGGAAGAGAACCTGGCCCTGTTCGAGAAGATGAAGAACGGCGAGTTTGCCGAAGGCACCGCCTGCCTGCGCGCCAAGATCGACATGGCTTCCCCTTTCATGGTGATGCGTGACCCCGTCATCTATCGCATCAAGTTTGCCCACCATCACCAGACCGGTGACAAGTGGTGCATCTACCCCATGTATGACTTCACTCACTGCATCTCGGACGCCCTGGAAGGGATCACCCACTCCATTTGTACGCTGGAGTTCCAGGACAACCGTCGCCTGTACGACTGGGTGCTGGACAACATCACCATCGATTGCCACCCGCGTCAGTACGAGTTCTCTCGTCTGAACCTCGAATACACCGTCATGTCCAAGCGCAAGCTGAACCTGCTGGTGACCGAGAAGCACGTGGACGGTTGGGACGATCCGCGCATGCTGACCGTCTCCGGTCTGCGCCGCCGCGGCTACACCCCGGCCTCCATCCGCGAGTTCTGCAAGCGCATCGGTGTCACCAAGCAGGACAACATCGTCGAGATGAGCATGCTGGAAGCCTGCATCCGCGAAGATCTCAACGAGAATGCCCCGCGTGCCATGGCCGTGCTGCATCCGGTGAAGGTGGTCATCGAGAACCTGGCCGCCGATGAAGTGCTGACTGCACCGGCGCACCCGAGCAATGCCGAGATGGGTACCCGCGAGTTGAACTTCACCCGCGAGATCCTCATCGATGAAGCGGACTTCAAAGAAGAAGCCAACAAGCAGTTCAAGCGACTGGTGCTGGGCAAGGAAGTGCGCCTGCGCAATGCCTATGTCATCAAGGCCGAGCGGGTCGAGAAGGATGCCGATGGCAAGGTCACCTGCATCTATTGCTCTTACGATCCCGAGACCCTGGGCAAGGACCCGGCCGATGGCCGCAAGGTGAAAGGGGTGATCCACTGGGTCAGCGCCACTCACTCCCTGCCGGCCGAAGTGCGCCTCTACGATCGTCTGTTCAAGGTGCCGAACCCGGGTGCCGAAGAGGACTTCGAAGCGGCCCTGAATCCGGAATCCCTGGTGATCATCGAGGGTGCCCGCGTGGAAGCTTCCCTCAAGGATGCCAAGCCGGAGCAGGCTTACCAGTTCGAGCGTGAAGGGTATTTCTGCGCCGACAACAAGCTCTCCAGCCCGGAACACCTGGTGTTCAACCGCACCGTGGCCCTGCGCGACGTGTGGGGCAAGGCCGAGGCCTGATGAAGGAGGGCAGGGGAGACCCTGCCCTTTCTTGTCCGGAATTCGGGCACAAAAAAGCCAGCATCATGCTGGCTTTTTTATTGCGCGGGTTCTGCCAATCAATCGTCGTGCTTGCAGTCGCCGGCGGCGCAGTGGCCATAGAGATAGAGGCTGTGATTGGTCAGACGGATGTTGTGCTTCTTGGCGATCTCGGTCTGGCGCTGCTCGATCACCTCGTCAGAGAACTCGATCACCTTGCCGCAGTCGAGGCAGACCAGGTGGTCGTGGTGTTCCTGGGTAGCCAGCTCGAACACCGACTTGCCCCCTTCGAAGTGGTGACGGGTGACGATACCGGCATCATCAAACTGGTTGAGAACGCGGTAGACGGTAGCGAGACCAATCTCTTCACCCTGGTCGATCAGTCGTTTGTACAGATCTTCCGCACTGGTGTGCTGGCAGTCCGGCTGTTGCAGGATTTCCAGGATCTTGACGCGGGGCAAGGTGATCTTGAGCCCGGCCTTTTTTAACGCTTGGTTGTTGTCTGCCATTTCTATTTATTCGCATTCTCGAAGGTGTGGTTATTCTGATTGACTGCCGCTGTAATGGCAACCACGAACTCGCTTGGCCTGTCATTATAGGTCGTAGCTCACCTAAAAATAAACCCAGTAATTCAAGGGCTTTAGCGCGATCGACCGCCTATCCACGAATTGTGCGGATTGTGACGGCGGCTTGCTCACCCGCCGAATGTTGATAAAATGTAACCTTCTTCACTCTGGTCGGATGAGATCCATGGATTGGCTTTTTGACAACGCGGCCTGGGTGCGCCGCGCCCTCAACGCCTGGCCCCCTTTCTGGGGCGCGGGCATCAAGATAGAGACATTGAGCGATGATTTTCGCTTCTGCCGGGTCACCCTCAAGTCCCGCTGGTGGAACAAGAACGCCAACCGCACCCAGTTCGGCGGCAGCATGTTCGCCATGACGGATCCCATCTATCCGCTGATGCTGATGGGCTATTTCAGGAACCGCTATTACGTCTGGGACAAGGCGGGCAGCATCAACTACATCAAGCCGGGCAAGGGCAAGCTGGTGGCCGAATTCAACCTGACTGACGGCAAGCTGGCCGCCATAGTCGCGGCGACCGAAGGGGGAGACAAGCACTTTCCCGAGTTCGAGGTGACGGTACAGGATGGCCAGGGCGAGCTGGTGGCCCAGGTCAAGCGCACCCTCTATGTGCGGGCCAAGCCCGAGCACAGGGGCGGCGAGAGCGTATGACCAGAAAACAACAAGGGCCCCGCGGGGCCCTTGTTGTCAGAGGTGCTGGCAAGCGTGGATCACTCCAGCTCGGCCAGGCACATCTCTTCATGCAGCTGTTTGCACCAGCCCTTGACGCGCTCGGCAGTCATCTCGGGTTGGCGATCTTCGTCGATGCCCAGACCCACGAAATGCTTGTCGTCCACCAGCGCCTTGGAGGCTTCGAACTCGTAACCGGCGGTCGGCCAGTGGCCGATGACGATGGCGCCTTTGGCTTCGACGATGTCACGCAGGGTGCCCATGGCGTCGAGGAAGTACTCGGCATAATCTTCCTGATCGCCGCATCCGAAGATGGCGACCAGCTTGTTGGTGAAGTCGATCTCTTCCAGCTCGGGGAAGAAGTCGTCCCAGTCGGCCTGGGCTTCGCCATAGTACCAAGTCGGGATACCGAACATCAGCAGATCGAAGCTGTCGATGTCGGCCTTGCTGCTCTTGGCAATGTCACGGACTTCAATCAGTTGTTTGCCCAGTTCTTTCTGGATCATCTTGGCGACAGCTTCGGTATTACCGGTATCGCTGCCGAAAAACAGACCTACACTAGCCATAGTGTTTAGTTACCCGTATCTGGTGTTAATGCTTAACGGTCAGATTGCGATGCCTGCTGCATGTGCAGACTCAATCTGTTGCTTCAGGATAGATTGGATCAGCTCGGCTCGGCTGACGTTCTGTTGTAACGCAAGTTGGTTCAGGCGCTCCAGCAATTCGGCCTCCACCTTTAACTCTACCCGCTTCAGGCCGTTCTCTCGATCGCGCTTGAGCTGGTTGCGCTTGTTGATCTTGAGCTGGGTCTCGCGGGGGAGTGGGTTGGTCTTTGGCCTGCCGGGGCGCTTCTCGTTTGCGAACAGATCCAGTGTTGTTCGATCAGTTTGCTGTTTGGCCATACATCACAGATGGAAATAAGTTAGCCGATGCCTGAGCCTTCCCAGCCCAGTTCGATCAGCCCCTTGGCGACAAAACCTGCACAACCCAGGAAGAGTACCAACCAGACGATGAATCGGCCGAAACGGGGCACATTGCCGCGTTTGAGCACGTCCTGAATGGCCAGGCCAATCAATACGAAAATGGCCACAAAGAATAACTTCAGGCCCAGACTCTCGATCAGGTCGATATGTTCACTTAGCATGGATTGCGCACACTCCTTATGACGGGCGCACTATATCACAAAGGATTTGAAACTGTTAACCGCCTGTCGACAGGAAATCCACAACCAGTTTGTTGAACAAAACCGGCTTTTCCGCGTGCAGCCAGTGACCGGTGCCGGCGATGACCCGGGCCTTGGCAGCGGGAAATTGGGCCATCACCGTCTCGGTATGCGCGGGCAGCATGTAGTCGGAATCGCCCCCCTTGATGAAAAGCGCAGGCCCCTCGAAACGGCTCTGTGGATCGGGCCAGCCCATGATGTTGGCGTAGTTGCGCTCAAGGGCCGGCACGTTGAAACGCCAGCCCCAACCTGACTCCCCCTTGGCGAAGGACTTGAGCAGGAACTGGCGTACGCCGGCGATCTCGACATGCTCGGCCAGGATGGCTTCCGCCTCGCCGCGGCTTTGCGGAGCCTGTTCGAGCGTGGCATTGAGGCCGGCAAACACGTTCTGGTGGCGGGCGTGAGGGTAGGCGACCGGCGCGATATCGGCCACTACCAGCCTGGCGACGCGGGTTGGCGCCTGCTTAGCAACCTGCATGGCTACCTTGCCCCCCATGGAGTGGCCCACGAGCGCCACCTGTTCAAGCCCGAGCCGATCCAGCAGGGCGAGCAGATCGGCGGCCTGGGCCGGGTAGCTCATCTCGTCGGAGTGAAAGGAGGCGCCGTGGTTGCGCAGATCGACGCTGATGACCCGGTATTGTTCGCTCAGCGGGCGTGCCAGCAGGCCCAGGTTGTCCAGGCTGCCGAACAGCCCGTGGATCAGCACGACGGGTTGGCCCTGGCCCTGCTCCTTGAAGTTCAATAATGGGTTTTGTTGCAAAATGACACCTTGTCGGTCGTGAGTACGTTGCTCGCCATGATTTAACGCACTGGAAAGAAAAGGATTTCACTCATCACGGAGCAAAAAAGTGTGGTTTTTTTCCTAAAAAAAGCCAGCCAGATCGGCTATCAGTGCGACGGATCACACACTTGGCCCGCTATTATGCCGTATTCTCGATGAGATTCATGCACATCTGTCCGCCCCTTGCTTGGGCTGCCGGGTTTGCCTATGTATAATCGCCGCATCCGAATTTCGACGAGTCCAGCGCATCCCTATGAAAACCATCGAGCTTGATGACGATCTCTACTTCTATATCGCCAGCCAGACCCGGCACATCGGTGAGAGTGCCTCCGATATCCTGCGCCGCCTGCTGGAACAGCCCGCCCGCCAGGCCTCGCCGGTCGCAGCAGAGGTGACGGCGGCTCCGTCGCCCACCGTGGCCGACGCCATGGGGCTGGAAACGCTGCTCGATTCCGGCGAGCTGCAAAAAGAAGAGAAGTCCATCAACCGCTTCATGCAGGTGCTCAGTACCCTCTACCGGGATGATCCGGTCGGGTTTACCCAGGCCACCGAAATCAAGGGGCGCAAGCGCGTCTATTTCTCGCGGGATCCCGATGCCCTGCGCGCCAGCGGCAGCACCACCAAGCCCAAGCAGGTGCCACAAACCCCGTTCTGGGTGATCACCAACACCAACACCAGTCGCAAACAGAACATGGTGGCCCAGCTGATGGCCAGCATGGGGTATGGCGACGAGGTGATTGCCCGGGTGTGCGGCGCAATCTAACGGTTCATCAGACTCAGGCCTTGCTGGGCAAGGCCGCCATCAAGCAAGGACAACGCCATGGCACAGCATTCCCACGCCGGTCAGCCGGCCCGTTTGAGCGACCTGACCAACATTCCCCGTCTGGTCAGCGCCTACTACCTCAACAAGCCGGACATGAGCCGCCCCGAGCAGCGGGTTGCCTTCGGCACCTCTGGCCACCGCGGCAGCGCCTTGCACAATGCCTTCACCGAATCCCACATCCTGGCGGTGACCCAGGCGCTGGTGGAGTATCGCCAGCAGGCCGGCATCACGGGCCCGCTGTTTGTCGGCATGGACACCCACGCCCTGTCTGAATCCGCCTTTGCCAGTGCGGTGGAAGTGCTGGCGGCCAACGGCGTCGAGACCCGCATTCAGGCCGGCCTCGGCTTCACCCCGACCCCAGTCATCTCTCATGCCATTCTGCGCCACAATGCAGGCAAGCCTGCCGCGCGCGCCGACGGCGTGGTGATCACCCCGTCCCACAACCCGCCGGAAGACGGTGGCTTCAAGTACAACCCGCCCCACGGCGGCCCCGCCGAAGGGGAGATCACCAAGTGGGTGGAGGATCGTGCCAACGCGATTCTGGAAGCGGGTCTGGCCGGCGTGAAGCGGATGCCGTTCGCCGAGGCCCTCAAGAGCCCGTTCGTGGTGGAGCACGACTATGTCACTCCCTATGTGGATGACCTGAAGAACGTGCTGGACATGGATGCCATCAAGCAGGCCGGCATCAAGATCGGTGTCGATCCGCTGGGTGGCTCCGGCGTCGCCTACTGGGACGTCATCGCCAAGACCTATGGTCTGAACATCGAGGTGGTGAACTACAAGGTCGACCCGACCTTCTCCTTCATGACCCTGGATAAAGACGGCAAGATCCGGATGGACTGCTCCAGCCCGTTTGCCATGGCCAGCCTGATTGCCCTCAAGGACAAGTTCGACATCGCCCTTGGCAATGACCCTGACTACGACCGTCACGGTATCGTCACCAAGTCGGGCCTTATGAACCCGAACCACTATCTGGCGGTAGCGATCCAGTATCTGTTTACCCATCGTACCGGCTGGTCCAAAGAGTCTGCGGTCGGCAAGACGCTGGTCTCCTCTTCCATGATCGACCGGGTGGCCGGCGAGATCGGCCGCACCCTCAAAGAGGTGCCGGTCGGCTTCAAGTGGTTCGTGGATGGCCTCTACAGCGGCGAGTTCGGTTTTGGTGGCGAGGAGAGCGCGGGCGCCTCTTTCCTGCGCAAAGACGGCACCGTCTGGACCACTGACAAGGATGGCTTCATCCTGGCGCTGCTGGCCGCGGAAATTCTGGCGGTGACCGGCAAGGATCCGCAGGCTCACTACGATGCGCTGGAAGCCAAGTTCGGTCGCTCCAGCTATCGCCGCATCGACGCCCCGGCCAACAGCGCCCAGAAGGCGGTGCTCTCCAAGCTGGATCCGGCGCTGGTGGAAGCCTCCACCCTGGCCGGCGAGCCCATCGTCGCCAAGCTGACCAAGGCGCCGGGCAACGATGCCGCCATCGGCGGCCTCAAGGTGGTGACCGAGAACGGCTGGTTCGCGGCGCGCCCCTCCGGTACCGAGTCCATCTACAAGATCTACATGGAGAGCTTCAAGGGCGAGGCGCACCTGGACCTCATCCAGCAGGAAGCCCAGCAGATCGTCTCCGCCGCTCTGGCCAAGGCCGGTGTCTGAGTTCGACTCATCCCCCGCGGAATGTGAAAGAGGAGCCTTGATGGCTCCTCTTTTTTATTGTGCTTTTTGTATTGTCCTTGAGCCGGCTTACGGCTTGCCGCACTGGCCGGTGCACGCCTGCCAGCGCTTGAAGAAGGGGCGGGCCGGCAGCTTCATCAGAAATAGTGAGGCCAGGATCACCCCGATACCGAGCCATTGGCGAACATCCAGCGTCTCGCCCACCATCAGCACGCCACAAGAGACCGCCACCATGGGGTTGGTGAGGGCCAGCATGCCCATCACCTCCGGGCCGTGGCGCTTGAGCCCCCACAGCCAGGCCCAGTAGGCCAGCGCCGTGTTGAGCAGGATCAGCCAGAGCAGGCCGGGGGCGCTTGCCGGCTGCGGCAGCGGCATGGGGCCGGCCAGCCACCAGGCGAGCGGGATCAGCATCAGGCCACCCAGCAGCAGCTGCCAGGCGGTCAGCGCCAGCAGATCGCTGACCGGCCAGTGGCGCATCCAGCGGCTGGACTGGCCGATGAGCAGGGTGGCCAGCAGGGCGCAGGTCACGCCGACAGGATCCAGATTGGCGGAAGGGTTGAGCAGCAGCAAGACCCCGCCCAGTCCCATCAGGCCCAGCAACAGCCATTTCAGGGACGGCCTGACGCCATCCTGCAACCAGGCCAGCAACATCAAGACCAGCGGCAGGGTGGCACCCAGGGTGCCCGCCACGGCCCCGGGCAGCCGGAAGGCGGCCACGAACAGCAGGGCGAAGAAGGCGGCGATGTTGCAAAACGCCAGCAGGCTCTGTTTGCCCCAGGACAGGGGGGGCAGGCGCGGGTGCAGCAACAGCAGTAGCAGGCCGGCTGGCAACGCCCGCCATACCGCCACCCAGTAGGGGGAGTAGTCGGTCAGGTAGAGGCTGACGACGGCATAGGTGCTGCCCCAGAGCAGGGGGGCCAGCAGGGCGATCAGCATGGGCATGTATTTGTCTCTTTATGAAGTATCTTTAAGTAAAGATAAATTAGCCTCTAATTGGTTTACCATCAAGTATCTCGATAAAAAGATAAGTGACCGAAGATGGAATCAGATCATGTTGACCTGCTGCTGGCCCAGTGGGCCCGGCAGCGACCGGATCTCGACTGCTCTCCCATGGGCGTGCTGGGACGGGTGGCGCGAATGGCGGCGATCGCCGGACGGGAGGTGAGCGAGGAGCTCAAGGAGTGCGGCCTGCTCGGCAGCGACTTCGACATTCTGGCGACCCTGCGCCGGGCCGGCGAACCGCTCACCCCGACCGTGCTCTATCAATCCGCCATGTTGAGCTCGGGGGCCATGACCGCCCGGCTCGACAAACTGGCAGAGCGAGGCTTGGTCGAGCGTCAGGCCGCCCCGAGCGATCGGCGCAGCCTGCTGGTCTGCCTGACCGAGGCGGGTCGGGAGTTGGTTGACCGGGCGGTGGAGCGGCACGTGGCCAACGAGCGGCGTCTGCTGGCGCCATTGACCCTGGCCGAGCAGGAGCAGCTGGCCGCCCTGCTCAAGCGCTGGCTGCTGGAAAACGAGTGACCCCCAGAGCCTGGTGAGCGGTCGTCACGCGTCCGCAGACAAGATGGCCTGCATCTGGGCCAGCACGGCGTTCACCTTGGCGGCGGGCGGATGGGTGCGGCCCAGCACGCGCAATCCCCACACCATGGTCATCAGCAAGGCGGCGGTGGCGTCGACGTCGCGCCCGGCGGCCAGCTCCCCTGCCGCCTGCGCCTGGCGCAGGGCTGCACTGACCCGCAGCTCGACCTCGGCGAGGTGGCTGCTGGCGGTCTCCTGAATGAGCGGGTGGTGGCGGCCGATCTCCAGCAAGGTGTTGACCAGCAGGCAGCCACGGTGCGCCTCGCTGGCGATGGCATCCCGGGCCACTACATCGAGCAGGGCCTGCACGCCCGCCAGGGGGGAGGCTGCCGAACCCAGGATCTGCTCGATCTGCGCCAGGCTCTGCGCCGAATAACGCTGCAGCACCTCCATGAACAACCCCTCCTTTGAGCTGAAGGCGCCGTACAGGCTGCTGGGCTTGAGTCCCATCCGTTCGACCAGCGCGGCAATGCCGGTGTTGCTGAAGCCGGTATCCCAGAAGGCGTTGAGGGCGATTTCCAGTACCTGTTCTCTGTCAAATGATGCGGGTCTTGCCATCTCGATTCCTGCCTTGTGAAACGTTATTTTGGAGTGATCGCTAAAAAACAACTTGACCATGGAGCTTGGTCCGCTTGATATTGTAGCGACCACTACAAAAAGGATGGTCATGATGCACACACTCGAGCAAAAAATCAAAGCGTACGATGAGCAGAAGCAGCGTCAGGTTCCGGCCCCGGTGCTGGCTCTGATGGAGGAGGCGACTCGCAGCCTGCAGGAAAGCGGGCTGGAGCAGGCCGCCCTAGGACGTGGAGAGCGGATGCCCGACTTCTCCCTGCCGGATCAGCACGGGGTGGTGCGCCCGCTCTCCCACTATCTGGCGGAGGGGCCTGTGCTGCTCAACGTCTATCGCGGTGGCTGGTGTCCCTACTGCAACATGGAGATGCAGTCGCTCAACGCCGTGTTGCCGGCGCTGCTCGAGCGCGGCGTGAACCTCATTGGCATGACGCCGGAAACCCCCAGTTCGGCGCAGGATACCCTCACCGCCAACGGGCTGGCGATCACCGTGCTGAGTGACGAGGGCAACCGGGTCTCGGCAGCGCTGGGGCTGGTGTTCGAACTGCCGGAGGCGCTCAGGCCCATCTATGCCGGCTTTGGCATCGACATCCCGGCGAGCAACGGCGACGAGAGCTTTACCCTGCCGGTGCCGGCCAGCTACATCATCGGCCAGGACCGCACCGTGCTCTACCACTTCATCAACGCCGATTACACCCGTCGGGTCGAGCCGGCCGCCCTGCTTGCCGAGCTGGATCGTCTGGCGAAGGCTGGGGCGCTGTAAACGCACACTGCGCCCGGAGGCGCAGTGTGGATGGTTGGCGAGGCGGCCCCGAGGGCTGCCTTTTTTATCCGGCCGGATCAGAAACCGCCGCGGGCATCCTTGACCGCCAGCCCCAGCTGCCACACCGCCATGGCGTAGTGGGTGCTGTGGTTGTAGCGGGTGATGGTGTAGAAGTTGGGCAAGCCGTACCAGTACTGATAGCCGGTGCCCACGTCCAGACGCAGCAGGCTCGCCTCGTTGTGGTTGCCGAGGGTGCTGGTGGGGGTCAGCCCGGCGCGGCGCAGGGAGGCAACCGGGTAGCGGGTCTGGAAGCCGTGCTCGTAGCCGGGCAGCTGGCCCTGACCGCGCACCGCCACCGGTTGTCCCTTCTCCCAGCCGTGGGCCTTGAAGTAGTTGGCCACGCTGCCGATGGCATCCACCGGATCCCACAGGTTGGTGTGGCCGTTGCCGTTGAAGTCCACCGCGTAGCGCTGGAAGCTGGAGGGCATGAACTGGCCGTAGCCCATGGCGCCGGCGTAGGAGCCCTTGGGTTCGGTGGGATCCATCCCCTCGTCGCGGGTCATCACCAGGAAGGATTCCAGCTCGCTGGTGAAGAACTCGGCCCGGCGCGGGTAGTCGAACGCCAGGGTCGCCAACGCGTCCAGGATGCGGGTCTTGCCCATCACCCGGCCCCAGCGGGTCTCCACGCCTATGATGCCGACGATGATCTCCGGCGGCACCCCATAGATCTGCTGGGCGCGGTTGAGCTCGTTCTCGTACTCACGCCAGAAGCTGACGCCGTTCTGTACGTTGTCCGGAGTGATGAACTTGGCGCGGTAGCGATTCCAGGCGCCAGTCGGGCCGGTGGGCGGCGTGGTGGTGGGGGCCTGGGCATCCATCAGGCGGATGATCCAGTCATAGCGCTCGGCCTGGGCCAGCACCCGGTGCAGCTCGGCGCCATCGAACCCGTGCTTTTGCACCATCCGCTGCACGAAGTTGTTCACATTGGCGCGATTGGCGAAGTCCCCCTTGCTAACTCCCGGCTGGCTCACCTGCCCGTAGAAGGGTTTGCTCGGCGGCGTCTGGTTGATGAAGGCGCTGTTGGGCTGGGGCTTGACCACGGGCTTGGCAGCCGGCGTGCTGCTGCAGCCATAGAGCATGGGAAACAGGGAGAGGGTGAGCACGGAGACAAGGCGACGCATAAGGTTCTCATGAGCCTGAAAAAGAGTGTCGCCATGGTAAAACATTGTCGTCCATGCGCAAGTGTTCCGTAGCGGGCTCCTCCCGCCGTCCTGCCTCAACGCAGGGTGTGGTAGCCGCTCCAGAGCCGGGTCAGGGTGGTGATGGCGCAGAGCAGGGCAAAGCCGTAGGCGAGCGGGGCGAAGGCGGCGGGCCACAGGCACATCAGCACGAACAGGGTTATGGTCTCGCTCCCCTCGGTGAGGCCACCCAGATAGTAGAGGGACTTGTGGTGGTAGACCGGATTGTCGATGCCCCGCTTGCCCGCCATGATGGCAAATGCCAGAAAGCTCGAGCCGGTGCCCATGAAGGCAAACAGCAGGGTGGCGGCGGGCAGCGCATTGGCGGGGACGGCGAGGGCAAAGCCCAGCACCACGGCGGCGTAAAAGATGAAGTCGAGCGTGATGTCGAGAAAGCCGCCGCAGTCGGTGATGCCGGTCTCCCGCGCCACGGCGCCGTCGAGCCCGTCCAGCAGCCGGTTGAGCAGGATGGCCGCCAGCGCCCACTGATAGCAATCAAAGGCCAGCAGCGGCAGCGCCAGCATGCCGATGGCAAAGCCGGTGAGGCTGACCTGGTTGGCGCTGATCCCGGCGCGACAGAGCGGTCTGGCGAGCCGGGCGAGGGGGCTGCGGATAACGGGGATCAGGTGGCGGTCAAACAAGGTGAACTCCTCGGTCAAAAACGGGATTCGGTGAGCTGGAGTATGGTGCCCGGCGCGTCGTCTGCGTCGTGGGTCACCAGCATGGCGGGGATGGCCAGTGCCTTGATCTGCGCGAACACCAGTTCGCGAAAGGCGGCCCGCAGCGGCTTGTCGAGGCGGGAGAAGGGCTCGTCCAACAACAATGCCTCGGGCTCGGCCAGCAGCGCCCGCAGCAGGCTGACGCGGGCCTTCTGGCCGCCGGAGAGCGCCCCCGGCAGCTTGTCCGCCTGATTTGTCAGATCCACCTGTGCCAGCGCGGCCACCGCCTTTTCCCACCGCGCCCCGTGCCCCTTCAGGCTGGCCGGCATGCCGAACATCAGGTTCTCCGCCACCGTCAGGTGGTCGAACAGCAGATCATCCTGAAACAGCATGCCGATGCGCCGCGCCTGGGGCGGCAGCTGGGTGAGCCGGCGCGCGCCCAGGGTCACATCCCCCTCCAGCCGGATCGGGCCGCTTGCGGGCAGTACCCCCGCCAGCGCCGCCAGCAGCGAGCTCTTGCCACAGCCGCTGGGGCCCATCAGGGTCAACACCTCGCCCGGCGCCACCTGCAGGGCGGGCAGCGAGAGCAGCAGGTTTTCCTCCAGATAGAGGCGAAGGGGCGTGGTGCTCAGCATATGGTGATTTCCATCATGAGAGTTCATCGTGAGCCGTTCCCCTTGAGCGCTGGGTTGAGTCGGGCCGGCAGCCAGAGCGCCAGCAGATAGATAACGAGCGGCAACAAGAGTTGCAACAGGCCGTAGAGGCCCGCCAGCCGCCGGTTGAGGCCGCTGCCGATGGCCACCGCCTCGGTGGTGATGGTGACCACCCGGCCTGCCCCAAACAGCAGGGTCGGCAGGTATTGGGACAGACTTACCGCCGCTCCGACGCCGAAGGCGAACAGCAGCGGACGGGCAAGCAGCGGCCCTTTCACCTGCCACCAGGCTCGCCACGGGGTTGCCCCCAACAGCAGGGCGCTCTGGGTGATCCGTGGGTCGAACTGGCGATAAGGGCCCTGCAGACACAAGTAAACATAGGGAAAGACGAACAGCAGCTGGCTCCAGAGCACCCAGCCCCAGCCGATGCCATCGCCCCCCCACCCGAGGCTGAACCAGTCCACCCCGAGCCGAATGCCGAACAGCAGGCTGGCCTGCGGCAGCAGCAGCGGCAGGCAGATGAGCCAGAGCGGCCAGGGGCGACGGCCCGCCTGCGCTTCCAGGCTCAGTACCGCCATCACCAGCGCTATCGCCCCGCTCGCCAATGCCAGCAGCATGCTGGTGGTCAGCAGCGGCGAGAGGGTAGGCAGCAGTTCGAGCCAATGGCGGCCGCTCCACTGGCTCGGCCAGAGGGCGGGAAAGGGCCAGCGCCGGGTCAGCGACCAGAGCAGCAGCGCCCCCAGCACCGCCAGATTGATGGCGATCAGGGTCACCACGCTGCCGGTGGCAAGGGTGCGGCCAAGAGCGCTTGGGCTGGCTCGTCTGCCATCGAGCCAGCCGGGTTTGCCAAGGGCTCGATGGGCCAGCTCAAGCAGCCGCAACAGGGCCAGCAGCAGCGCCGTGATGGCGAGCAGCAGCAGGGCGCCGCTGGCGGTGGCGCCGCGCCAGGCCAGATCCGGGTCCTGATACCAGAGCCACAGGCGAACGGCCAGCGGGGCGGGGGCATCGGCCCCGAGCAGCTGAGCCAGATCCACTACGGCTACCCCGTAGGCGGCCACCGCATAGAGGGGCAGACGCAGGGCGGGCCACAGCGCCGGCAGCAGCAGGCGCCACCAGATCTGGGGGGCGCTGAAGCCTAGGCTCGCCCCCAGCCACTGCTGACGCGCCACCCTGGCGGGGTCTTGCGCACCGAGCGCCATCAGCAGCAGGAAGGGGGTCTCCTTGAGGGTCAAGGCGAGGATGAGCCCGAGCCCAGCGGGATCGCGCAGGGTCTGCCAGTCGGGGGGCAGCTCGAACCCGGTGAGGGTCGGCGAGAGCAGGCGTAGCAGCCAGCCGGAGGGGGCGAGCAGAAAGGCAAAGCCGATGGCAAAGGCGACGTGGGGCAGCGCCAGCAAGGGCGAAAGCAGCCGGCGCAGCCAGCCGACGGCCCGGCTGTCGCTGTGGGCCAGCAGCAGGGCGGTCAGCAGCAGGCTGGCCAGGGTCGAGGCGGCGCCAATCCACAGGCTCAGCAGCGCCGAGTGCCAGAGGCCCGGCTGGGCCAGCAGCCGCTGCAGGTGGGCCAGACTGAGCCCCTCGGCCAGCAGTTGCCAGCCCCCCGCCAGCAGCGGGAGGCCAAAAACCAGGGCGCACCCCGCCGTGAACAGGGGGCGCCAAGCGGATGCAGCGCTGCCAAACCGGCTCATCAGTGGCCGTAACGCTCGGCCCAGGCCGCTTCGAGCCTGAGCTGCCAGCTGGGATGGGGCTCTGCCACCGATTTGAAGCGCAGTGCCGGCGCCTGCTGTTGGGTGGCGGGCAGGGCATCGGCGCGCAGCACGCTGGGATCGCCCCAGAAGGCGGGCTCGGCCTTGCGCTCCTGGGCGGCGGGGCTCAGCAGGAAGTTGGCCACCACCTTGGCACCGGCACGGGCGTTGGCGTTGAAGGGGATGGCGAGGAAGTGGCTGTTGGTCAGCGCCCCTTTCGCCATGGCCACCGCCACCACGTTGGGGGGAAGGGTGCCATTTTGCACAGCGCTCTGCGCCTCCTGCGGGTTGAAGCTGATGGCCATCGCCAGCTCGCCGTCATCGAGCAGCTGGCGGGTCTCGGCGGCGCTGGTGGGGAACAGCTTGCCCTTGCGCCAGAGCGCCGGGTGCAGCTCATCCAGCCAGGCCCAGAGCGGGGCGGTGATCTTGGCAAAATCGCTCTCGGTCGCCTCCCGATAGAGGGGGGCGGGATCCGGGATCAGCTCCAGCAAGATCTGCTTGAGGAAGCTGGAGCCGTGAAACTGGGGCGGCTTGGGATAGGTGAAGCGGCCGGGGTGGGCCTTGCTCCAGGTGAGCAGGGCCGCCGCCGAGGTGGGCAGCGGGCTGACCTCTTCGCCGTTGACCATCAGGTTGAGCTGGCCTATGCCCCAGGGGGCTTCCAGCCCCTCCACCGGCACGGTGAAGTCCTCGCTCACCGGCAGGGTACCGTCGACCAGCGCCATGTTGGGCAGCTCCCGGGTAAAGGGGGCGCCGAGCAGCCCCTGCTCCTTGAGCGCCTTGAAGTTCTCGCCGTTGACCCAGAGCAGGTCGATGGGGCCGCCACTGCGCTTGCCAGCCTGCTTGTTGGCCAGCAGCTGGCTCACGCTCTGGGCGATGTCATCCACCTTCACCTGCACCAGCTTGACCTGGTATTCGCGTGCCAGCTCCTGGCCGGCCCACACCAGATAGGCGTTGATCTCCGGGCTGCCGCCCCAGGCGTTGAAGTAGACGGTCTGCCCCTTGGCCTCCTCAAGGGTCTGCTGCCACTGCGGGTTGTCGGCGGCGTTGGCCTGGGTGAAGAGGAGGCTGCCTGCCAGCAGGGGCAGGGTGCATAGCAGCTGTTTGAACGAGGGCAATGAGTGTCGCATCTGGGTTACCTGGTTGGTCTGGCGCCGCGGCGCCAGCGGTGATAACGGGTCAGCAGCGCCAGCAGGGTGGCGGGCTGACGGGCCCGTCGCCACTCGCCCGCCAGGTACTTGTTACCCTCCATCAGGGTGGGGTAGGCGTGGATGGTGGCGAGGATCTTGACAAGGCCGAGGCGGTGGCGCATGGCGAGCACGAACTCGGCGATCCGCTCGCCGGCGTGAGTGCCCACTATGCTGGCACCCAGGATCTGATCCTTGCCGGGCACGGTGAGCACCTCGATAAAGCCCTGGCGCTCGCCGTCGGCGATGGCTCTGTCCAGCTCGGCCAGCTCGAAGCGGGTCAGCTCGAAGGGGATGCCCTGCGCCCTGGCCTCTTTCTGGTTGAGGCCGACCCGGGCGATTTCGGGGGTGGTGTAGATGGCGACCGGCATGACCCGATAGTCGGCCCGAAAGCGCTTGAACGGGCTGAACAGGGCGTTGACTGCGGCATACCAGCCCTGATGGGCGGCGGCATGGGTGAGCTGGTAAGGGCCCGCGACGTCCCCCACCGCCAGAATGCTGGGGTAGTTGGTGGCGAGGAAGCCATCGACCGCCACAGTGCCGCGCGGGGTCAGCTCCACCCCCAGCGCTTCGAGCCCGAAACCGCTGACGTTGGCCACCCGGCCCAGCGCCAGCAGCAGCTGATCGCCTTCAATTATTTGCGTCTCGTCGCCCCGCCGCAGTTGCAGCCGGATGGGGAGATCCGAGGCCGCTGGCAGATAGTCGGCTCGCTCGGCGCGCCAGCCGGTGAGCACCCGTACGCCATCGCGGGCCAGCTGATCCGCAAGCAGCTCGGCCACCTCCCGCTCTTCGCGGGGCAGCAGCTGCTCCGAGAGCTCCACCAGAGTAACGGGTACCCCAAGCAGGGCAAAACTCTGGGCCAGCTCGCAGCCGATGGGGCCGCCGCCCAGCACCAGCAGCTGGCGTGGCGCGCTGCGCAGTTGCCAGAGGGTGTCGGAGGTGAGCCAAGGCACCTGCTCAAGCCCCGGCAGCTCGGGCACCAGCGGCCGGGCGCCGGTGGCGAGCACGATATGACGGCTGGCAAGGCGCTGGCCGTTCACCTCCACCTCCCAGGGAGAGACCAGCCTTGCCTCCCCCTGGATGCACTCCACCCCCAGCCCCTGATAGCGCTCGATGGAGTCGTGGGGTTCGACCTCCTTGATGATGCGGGCGACCCGCTCCATCACGGCGGCGAAATCGGCGCTGGTCTGGCTTGGGCCAAAGCCCAGCTCACCGGCCCGGCGCTGCTCGGCGGCAAAGCGGGCGCTTCGGATCAGCGCCTTGGAGGGGACGCAACCGCTGTTGAGGCAATCGCCCCCCATCTTGTGCTTCTCGATAAGGGCCACTTTGGCCTTCACCGCCGCGGCGATATAGCTGGTGACCAGACCGCCGGCCCCGGCGCCAATCACCAGCAGGTTGTAGTCATAGTGCGTCGGCTTGCGGTAGGGGGCGTGCAGCCGATGCAGGGCGAGGCGCCGCTGCAGACCCTTGAGCAGCATCGGCATCAGCCCGAGCAGGGTCAGCGCTACCATCAGGCCTGGGGAGAGGATATTGCCGGTGCTGGTGAGGTTGGCGAGCTCGCTGCCCGCCAGCACGTAGACGAAGGTGCCGGGCAGCATGCCAAGCTGGCTCACCCAGTAGTAGGTGCTGACTCTGATGGGGGTGAGCCCCATCAGCAGGTTGACCAAAAAGAAGGGGAAGATGGGGATGAGGCGCAGGCTCAGCAGATAAAGCGCCCCTTCCTTCTTCATGCCGGCCTGCAAGCTGGCCAGCTTGTCGCCAAAGCGCCGCTCGACCCAGTCGCGCAGCAAAAAGCGGGCGCTGAGAAAGGCCAGGGTCGCGCCAATGCTGCTGGCAAAGGAGACCAGCAAGAGCCCCCAGGCAACGCCAAACACGGCGCTGCCAGCCAGGGTGAGCAGGCTGGCGCCAGGCAGGGAGAGGGCGGTGCTCACCACATAGACGGCGACGAACAGCAGGGCGGCGGCGCCGAAATGACGCTCGACCAGGGCGGCCAGCTCGGCCTGACGGGCCTGCAGCTGGGGCAGGCTCAGGTAGTGACCAAGGTCGAAGGCGAAGAAGGCGCCGATGAGACAGCCCATCACCAGCACCAGCAGCAGGCGGGAGCCTCTCATCAGGCGTCCTTGCTGTTCGGCTGGGCCGGACGCACCGGCTGCACCGGCAGTTGGCAGAAGCCCTGTGGGGCGATATCGAGGGCGGCGTTGAACTTGGCCGACATGTTCTGGAAGGCGATGAGGCCGGTCAGCTCCACCATGGCGTCATCGTCAAACCAGGGCTTGAGGCGGGCAGCCTGCTCGTCGCTGACCCCATCAAGCCCCGTCATCGCCTCTGTGTAGTCGAGCACGGCCCGCTCCCGCTCATCGAACAGCGGGCTTTCGCGCCAGTTGGCGAGCGCCTCCACCTTCTCGCTGGAGCCGGCTCTCTTTATCAGGGTCATGGCGTTGATGTCGACGCAAAAGCGGCACCAGTTGAGCTGGGATACCCGCACCGTCACCAGGGAGCGCAGCACGGGGTCGATGGGGGAGCGCTTGCGGTTGATGACGCCATAGAGGGTGGCGACGGCGGCAAACAGGCGTGGCGAGCGGCCCCAGCACTTGCCCGGAATGAGCACCTGGCCGTAGTTGCGCTTTTGCAACCAGAAAAAGGGGCGGATGAACCAGGCATATTCCCGATCGGGCTTGACCTCGACGCGCATGGATGACCTTCTTATTGCTTCAAATTGGGTTTGTAGGCCTGACCCAGCCGCTCGTTGAGGCGGATCAGAAACTCCTCTATACGGGCCCGGTTGGTGCCCAAGTCGCTGCGTCCCTGGCGGGAGGCGGAGCGCATGTCGATGCGGGTTTCGCTGGGCCCGGCAAAGACCCGCAGCGCCACGTCATCCTGAAAACCGAACCAGCCGGTGGTGACTATCGCCTCGAGCCCTTGTGGGCTTGGTCGCACCCGCCAGCCGAGCTGCTCCATCAGGGCGTGGGCCTCGGTGATCACCTCGGCCGGGGGGGCGCCGGTAAAGAGAGGACCGGGTTTCCCCTCAAATGCTTTCAAGGGGGCCGGATTAATGGGCAGATCCTGCGCCGTTCTGAGTTCGGCTGCCCAGCGCAACTGGGGCGGGTTGTTGGGATCCGTGCTCACGTCGTTGACCAGCGGCGTGCGCAGCGCCTGCACCACGAAGGCCAGGGGCAACAGCAGGGGGACGGCGCCCCAACCGTTGGCGCAGCGGTTGCGACACCAGGGCAGGCGAACCAGCAAGGCGAGGGAGACGAGCGCCCCGAGCAGGCAGAGGGTGAATCCCAGCCACCAGGGCCAGAGGTGAACACGGCTGCCGAGGGCGCCGGCGAGCGGCAGCAACCAGGCCAGCAGTGGCCACCACAAATAACTGGGCATAACGGGGATCCCCTGGTTATGATGAACAAGTGCCCAGAAGGATAAACTTAATTGACTGATAACGTTAGTAAATTTATCTCAATCCTGCTGCTTTTCCCAAGCGTTCCGCTGTGGGCGGACAGCGCCGTGCTGGCGGCGGGAGACATGTGGCGCGCCGAGGCCATCTACGAGACCCTGCCCGGGGTCAGCCGGGTGGAGCCGGGCTATGTCAGTCAGCGGGTGGCGACGGGGGCGAGCTGGCGGGAAGTGCCACCGCGGCGCCAGGCGGTGCGCATCGATTATGACCCGGTCAAGGTGGGGTATGGCGATCTGCTCAACGTCTTCTGGCAGCTGGTGGATGGGAACGATGGCGACGGCCAGTATTGCAACCGGGGTCTGGCATTTGCGCCGGCCCTGCTGCCGAAGGATGACTACCAGTGGCGTTTGGCCCAGGTGAGCCTGACACGCTGGCAGGCCCTGCACGGGCGGCCGAGCCGGGTTGCACTCTGGCCGCAGAGCCGGTTCACGCCAGCGCCGGAGATGGAGGACTGGGCGGCGAGCCACCCCTGGCGTTTCGGCTTCTATGCCCGCCGCTGCGGCGGCTGGCCGGTGGAGCTGACCCCAGAACCCTGAACCGGGCCCTGAACTCAGTTGCGGTAGAGCACCTTGATAAGGTGGAAGCCGAACTTGGTGCGCACCGGGCCGAGCACGGTCAGCAGCTCGCCCTTGAACACGGCATCGTCAAACGCCTTGACCATGTCGCCCTTCGAAAACTCCCCCAGATCGCCGAAGCGCTTGCTGGAGGCGCAGGTGGAGAAGCGCTTGGCCATCTGGCCGAAGTCGGCTCCCTTGGCAATCTTCTCCTTGATCTCCAGACACTCTTTCTCGGTCTTGACCAGGATGTGCTGGGCACAGGCTTTTCTCATCGGGACGCTCCTCGGCGGTGGGCAAATCGGGGGCGCAAAGAGTACCCCAATTCCTGCCGCGCGTCAGCCGTCATCGGCATATCAGCCGCGGGCGCGGGCCCCGAGCCGGGTTCTGGGCCGCGCCTGCCAGAGGATCTCCAGCCCGAGCAGGGCATAGAGGCTCCAGATGGCCAGCGGATTGAGCCAGTTGCCCCCTAGCTGCAGGGTCGCCAGGGCGCTGCCCGCCAGCAACAGGGTGATGCCCGGCAGGCGCCAGTGGGTCGGCAGCGGTGCCAGCATGGCCATGCCCAGCAGGATGGCGAGCCCGAACGGCAGGTTCAGCGCGGTGAAGGCCAGCGCCTGCTGGCCATTCATGCCGGTCAGCAGGGCCAGCAGAGCGCTGCAACAGGCGAGAAAGGTGATGAATTCGAGCCGGTCGGCGATGTAGTCCGCCATCTGTTCGCTGCGTGCGTGCATGCTGTGTCTCCTCTGGTGGGGCAGGGGTCTGATCCAATGGCTCCAGTGTGGGCGAGAAGTGAGCAGGGGGGCAGCGGGATAAATCGATTGGGTTGAACGAGGCTTTGATTGAGTGACGGCAACTGTTTGATCCGGCAAGATAAAATCTGCAGTCCCGCGGAGGCGCGAGTGAGATGGCCCAGTGCCTGCCAGGATCCGGGCTGGCCGCTTGGGGAGGGGGCATTGCTGCGATCTTGACCCGTTGCCGACAGTTGGTGTCGCGCCCATCGGGAAATCGGGGAGGTTGCGCCGTCGGGCCGGAGTGGCCGGCAGGGGCCATCTGGCCAGGCCCTGAGGGTCATGGATTGCCCTTTTGGGCCCATAGTGGCATAAGTCTGCGGGGGAATGCCTGAAAAATGGACGGCCCGCGCGGGCAAAGGCTTCAATAATATGGCGAAATTCGCGGTCAACCCGCTCTGATGTCGAGCCGGGGATATGCTAGGATGAGGCGCGCTTGCGATCGAGTGAGCCTCATATTCGTTCTGAATATCGCATTATTTTAATCATGTTCTTCGGGGAAATTGACGTTTGACAGGATGCAATCCGCCCCTGCCTGCAGGGATCTCACCGCCCGCACGGGCTTTTCGTCGTGGGCTTCGCGCGCTGGGACTGAGCCTCTGTCTGCTGCTGTTCGTCACGCCCGCCATGGCGGCCAAACTCACCTATCAAATCAAGGGGTTGAAAGGGGAGAACAAGGACAACGTCGAAGCCTACCTCAATGCCCTGCCGGTCTATCAGGAGCGCCAGTACCGCCCGGCCCGCCCCAAGATCACCGAGAGCGTGCAAAAGGCGCTGCAGGTCTATGGCTACTACCAGCCCAAGATCACCCTGAGCCGGGACAAGAAAACCCCCTCTAAGGTGATCATCGAGGTGGATCCCGGCAAGCCGGTGATCATCTCCCGCCTCGATATCCTGCTGGAAGGGGATGCCGGCAGCGACGAGCTCTACAGCGAGCTGTTGGACAAGCTGCCCCTGAAAGAGGGGGATCCTCTCAACCACGGCAAGTACGAATCCATCAAGGCGGATCTGGGCAGCTTGGGGCTGGCCCGCGGCTACTTCGATGCCAAGATCAGCAAGAGCCAGGTCAAGGTGTTCCCGGATCAGGGTACCGCCGAGATCTACATCCTGTTTCGCTCCGGCCCGCGTTACCACTTCGGCGAGATCCGCTACGACGCCACCCCGGAGGCGCTGCGTCTCATCCGTCCCCTCATCAACATCAAGAGCGGTGACCCCTATCTGGCGATCCGGCTGGCGGAGATGTCGCAGGATGTCTCCTCCACCAAGCTGTTCAAGCAGGTGGACATCAAGCCCCTCATCAGCCAGGCCGAGCATAACCGGGTGCCGGTGCAGGTGACCCTCTCCAACCGGGTCGATCACGAGATTGAAACGGGTATCGGCTATGCCACCGACGTGGGGCCGCGCATGAGTGCCACCTGGGAGAAGCCCTGGGTCAACCGCTACGGCCACCGGCTCAACGCCACCGCCAAGGTCTCCCAGCCCGAGGCCGAGCTCAGCTTCGACTACCAGATCCCGGTGGGCAACCCGCTGCGGGACTACTACTCGTTGCAGGCCGGCTATCAGTACAAGGACAACAACGATACCCGCTCCGATCTGACTACCTTCAGCGTGCACCGCTGGAAGCGGCGGCCGGAGAGCTGGGACCGGGACGTGTTCATCCGCCTGGAAAACGAGGTCTATACCCAGGGCGCCGACGAGGGCAACAGCTTGCTGTTGATCCCCGGCGTCTCCTGGTCGCGGCTGCGGGTGCGCGGCGGTCTGGTGCCCGACTGGGGCGATCGCCAGCAGCTCACCCTGGAGTTCTCCGACCCCTACTGGGGCTCCGACATCAGCTTCGTGCGGGTGTGGGGGCGCAGCAAGTGGCTGCGCACCCTGGGGGAGGATCACCGCTTCCTGCTGCGGGCCGAACAGGGGGCCATCATAGGGGACAGCTTTTCGCTGGTGCCGCCCTCGCTGCGCTTCTTTACCGGTGGTGATCAGACGGTGCGGGGCTACGGCTACGAGACCATCTCGCCGCGGGGCAGCGACGGCAAACTGCTGGGGGGCCGCTACGTGAGCGTCGCCAGCGCCGAATACAACTACCGTTTCAGCGACAAGTGGCTGGGGGCCCTGTTCGTCGACAGCGGTACCGCCACGGTCGACTACAGCGAGGCCTGGAAGATAGGCACCGGGGTCGGTGTGCGCTGGGTGACCCCCATCGGTCAGGTCAGGCTCGATCTGGCGGTGGGCATTTCCGAAGATGAGAAGCCGCTGCGGCTCCACTTCGCGCTGGGGCCTGAACTATGATCCGGCCGCGCTCCACCTCTCTTCTCTTCTGCTCTTCTGACCGGCCGCTGCGGCTGTATCTTTCGCGGGGGTCTGCACTGTGATCTGGGTAAAACGTATTTTTCTCTGGCCGCTGCGGCTGCATCTTTCGCGGGGGTCTGCATTGTGATCTGGGTAAAACGTATTTATCTCTGGCTGATGGGGCTCATCTTCCTGCTGCTCATCGGCGTCAGCCTGCTGGGCTTCACCCATCAGGGCAACAAGTGGCTGTGGCAGCAGGCTAGGGCTGCTCTTCCCTCCCTCAAGGGGGAGCTGGTGGCGGGCCAGCTCGGCTACGGCTGGACCCTGGAAGGGGTCGGCTGGCAGGACGAGCTGGTGGACGTCACTGTGGATCGCGCTGTGCTGGACTGGGATCTGGGCAAGCTGCTGCAGGGCAAGCTCTGGATCAAATCCCTTAACGTTACCCACCCGGTGGTCAAGGTGGCCGACTCGGAG
The DNA here is from genome assembly GCF_041402265.1 of Aeromonas sp. S15(2024). Classification (NCBI taxonomy): domain Bacteria; kingdom Pseudomonadati; phylum Pseudomonadota; class Gammaproteobacteria; order Aeromonadales; family Aeromonadaceae; genus Aeromonas; species Aeromonas sp. S15(2024). The sequence goes on from NZ_JBGLQY010000001.1 coordinate 683,312, forward strand.
CCGGCCCCGGAAGAGCCGTCGGAACCCTTCGTCTGGCACCCGCTGCCGCTGAAAATCCAGGTCGACAGTCTGACGGTGGCGGATCTCGATGTGACAGTGCCTGGGGTGGGAGTGAGCCTCAAGTCCCTCGACATCGGCGCCACCCTCAGCCGCAAGGGGCTGATCGTGCAGGGGCCGGTGCTGGACGGCCTCAAGGTGACCCTGGCCGAGACGCCCGCGGCCGAGGCTGCCAAACCGGCCGCCACCAAGGCAACCACCCAAGACAAGTCTGCGGCCAAGTCGCCTGTCACCGCCAAGGGGAAGCCGGCGGATGAGAGCAAGGCGCAGCAGGCAACCAAGGCAGCCCCCATCGCGCTGCCCGCCATCCGGCTGCCGTTCCCCATCCAGCTGGAAGGATTGCAGGTCACGGCGTTTCGCTATCAGCAAGGTGAATTGATTGAAGGGCTCGACAAGCTGCTGCTGTCGGCCAGCGCCGAGGGGAGCGACATCGTGCTGCGCGAGCTCTCCTTGCGCCACGCCATGGCGGATCTGGCGCTCAAGGGCAAGATCCAGCTCAAAGAGGATTATCCGCTCGCCCTGACCCTGGATGCCAAGGCCCGCAAGGGGCTGCTGGATGGTGAGCTGCAGGGGCAGCAGGCCAGCCTGACCCTCGGCGGCTCGGTGGGCAAGCTGGCGCTGGCGTTGCAAGCCAAGGGGCCGGTGGCCGCCAGCCTCAAGGGCTCTCTGGCGCCCCTCGACCCCGACTTGCCGTTTGATGCGGGGCTGGAGTGGAAGAGCCTGGGCTGGCCGCTGCACAAGCCTGCCAAAGATGAGCCCAGCTACCGGCTGGAGAAGGGCACGCTGAGCGCCAAGGGCAAGCTCTCCGGCTACCAGTTTGCCTTGAATACCGCAGGCAAGGGCACGGACGTGCCCCCCTTCAAGCTGGCGCTGACCGGCAAGGGGGACCTGACGCAGCTGAACCAGATAAACCTGCTGCTCAACGCCCTCAAGGGGGAGCTCAAGCTGGACGGCAAGCTCGCCTGGGACAAGGGGGTACGCTGGCAGGGCACCACGGAGTTCAAGGGGATCAACCCGGCCGAGCTGGTGCCCGAGCTCAAGGGGGCGCTGGCGGGCAAGATTGCCAGCCGCTTCGAGCTCGATGAGGCGGGCCACTGGCAGCTGCAACTGCTCGAGCTGAAGGTGGACGGCAAGCTCAACCAGTATCCGCTGGCCATCAAGGGCAGTGCGAGCGGCAACGACAAGATGGAGTGGACCATCCCGGCGCTGGCGCTGCAAAGCGGCCCCAATCAGCTGCAGGCCAAGGGCAGCCTGAGCCAGCAGACATGGAAGCTGGATGCGGATCTCGATGCCCCCAACCTGGCCGGGCTCTACCCCGGGCTCAAGGGGGACATCAAGGGGCAGGTGCGGCTGACCGGCAATCAGCAGGCGCCGCGGGTTACCACAGATCTGGCCGCCAGCCGCCTCTATTATGCCGGCACCGATCTGAAGGGGATCTCCATCAAGGGCAATGCCCTGGTCGGCGACAAGCCGGCAGGGGAAGTGGCCCTGACGGTGGCCAGCCTGGTGCAGGGGACGACCAGCCTCAGCCAACTGGCGCTCAACCTGAGCGGCGATCTCAACCAGCACGCCCTGTCGCTCACCATGAAGGGAGACCCGGTGGCGGCCAACCTCAAGCTGAGCGGCGGCCTGCGCGGGGATCGCTGGCGCGGTGCCCTCGGCGAGCTCAAGTTGAAGACGCCGCTGCGGCGCTGGGAGCTGAGCGCACCCTGGGATCTGGATGTGGATCTGCCGCGGCAGCGGCTGACCATGGGGGATCTCTGCCTCGGTTCCCAGGGGGCCAGCCTCTGCGTCAAGGGCAGCCAAGTATCGGCCCAGCAGGGCAGCCTGGAGTTTGCCCTCAACCAGTTCGACCTCAAGCGCCTGCGGCCCTGGCTGCCGGACAACTTCCGCTGGCAGGCGGTGCTCTCCGCCGACGGGCGGGCCAGCTGGCGCGGCAATCAGCCGACCCTGCACGCCACCGTGCGCACCACGCCGGGCACCTTCGTGGCCGACGAGCTCAAGACCGACTATCAGCGCCTCGAGCTCGGAGTGGACTTCGAGCGCCAGCAGGCGGCCATCCGGCTCGATTTTGCCTCCGGGCAGATCGGCAACATCGACACCAAGCTCTATATCCGGGATCCGTCCGGTCGCGGCAATCTCTCCGGCCAGCTCAAGTTTGACGACCTCAAGCTGACCACCTTCGCGCCGCTCATCCCAGAGGTGCGCTCCCTGCAGGGGGTCATCTCGGCCGATGCCCGCTTCGACGGCACCCTGGCCTCGCCGCTGCTGTTTGGTCAGCTCAACCTGCTGGATGGGGAAGTGCAGACCCACTCCGACATGGTGACCCTCTCCAAGCTGGTGACCCGCCTCAAGATTGAAGGCAACCGGGCCGAGCTGGATGGCACCATGCTGGTGGGCAAGGGCCCGCTGGCGCTGGGGGGCTGGCTGAGCTGGGCACAGCTGCCGGTCACCGGCAGCCTCACCATAGAGGGCAAGGAGCTGGAGGCCCAGTATCCTGGCATGGGCCGGGTGCGGGTCTCCCCGGACATCGCCATCTCGCTGGGGGAGGAGACCCGGATCACCGGCCAGGTGGATATCCCCTGGGCGCGGATCCTGGTCAAGAGCCTGCCCGAGAGCGCGGTGGCGGTGTCGGATGACGTGACCGTGGTCTACGATGATCTGCCACCGGTGCCCAAAGCCGCGCCGCTGCCGATGGAGATCAAGCTGGCCATCCGGCTGGGTGATGACGTGCGGCTGGAGGCGATGGGACTCAAGACCAAGGTGGGGGGCAGCATCAACATTCGCCAGGATCCCTCGCGGCCGCTGGCGGGCAATGGTCAGCTGGTGCTCAACGATGGGCGCTTCAAGGCCTATGGCCAGAACCTCATCATCAAGGATGGCCGCATCCTCTTCTCCGGCCCCCTCGATCAGCCCTACCTCAACATAGAGGCGTATCGGGATCCCGATACCATAGAGGACAAGGTGACGGTCGGGGTGCGGGTGACCGGGCCGGCCAGCAAGCCCAAGATCACCGTCTACTCGGAGCCGCAGATGGCCCAGTCCGAGCAGCTCTCCTACTTGCTGCGCGGCAAGGGGCTGCAGACCAGCGGCGAGGATGGCGGTTTCAACGGCCTGCTGGTGGCGGGCGCAGTCAGCCAGGCCAACGGCGTGGTCTCCAGTCTGGGGGAATCCCTCGGCATGAGCGATGTGGCCCTCGACACCGCCGGCAGTGGTGAGAACACCCAGGTGACCCTGTCGGCCTACCTGCTGCCGGGACTGCAGTTCCAGTACGGGGTCGGGGTGTTCAGCCCCATCGCCGAGTTCAAGCTGCGCTACGAGCTGATGCCAAGGCTCTACCTGCAGGCCATGAGCGGGGTGGCCCAGGCGGTGGATATCTTCTATCGCTTCACCCTGTAACGGGCGGCAAGAGACAAAAACGGGAGGCGCAGGCCTCCCGTTTTTATGGGGGCGTTGAGGGGGCCGACGAATGAGATAGGACGCTGAAAAGCGAAAACCCGGCGCGAGGCCGGGTTTTCTTGAATAGATGGTGGAGGGAGAAGGATTCGAACCTTCGAAGGCAGAGCCGTCAGATTTACAGTCTGATCCCTTTGGCCGCTCGGGAACCCCTCCACGGGGCATTGCTGATTTTGCATCACAACCTGGGATGTGACGGCACTTGAAATGGTGGAGGGAGAAGGATTCGAACCTTCGAAGGCAGAGCCGTCAGATTTACAGTCTGATCCCTTTGGCCACTCGGGAACCCCTCCACAAGTGCGAGGCGCATACTAACAGATCTTCTGCGGTTGTGAACCCCTCGGCGGGATTTTTCCTGCTCAAAGGATCGGATTTACGGCCGATAAAGGATGAAACCACCGTTTCCAAGAGTTATCCCATGCTACCCAGCGCCGTTCGTGAGCAATGGCTGGTGGACGAAGCCCAGCTCGGGCAACGTCTCAACCAGGATCTCCAGCACGGAGACAGGGCGGACTTTCGTCTGCATCTGGCCCTGCTGACCGATGCGGTGGAAGAGCAGCCCTGGTTTGATCCCAGGCAGCCAGCAAAGGCAGAGAGTCGGGTCTGGCGCAGCCGCTTTGAGCTGCCACCGGCTACCCCATTGCAGGGGAGCGAGGATGATGCCGAGGCAAGCGTGCTCAACGAACGGCTGCAGCAGGGGGGCTCCATGGTGGATGTGCGGCTCTGGCTGGCGCTGCGCTCGCCACCGCTGCTCGGTACCCCGCCTGCGCTGGAGCCCGCCGTCTATGACAACCTCTCGCCGCTTGGGCGCGAGCGTTGGCGAGGCAAGCTGGCGGATCAGCCCAGACGCGAGGATCCCTTGCTGATGTTGCCCGTACTCGATGCGCTCAAGGAGGGGGTGGATGCCGGTCTGCACTGGCTCAGCTGAGAGGACCAGGCAGCAAAAAGGCGGGGAGACCCCGCCTTTTGTGTGATGGATGTGTCGTGCCCTGGATCAGGCGTCGGCTTCGTCCGGCAGCGGGACTTCCTTGCCGGCCGCAGCGGCGCGACGGGCGATGGGTTTCTCGGTGTGACGGTTGATCTGACGCTCCAGTTTTTGCCCCAGTTCGGTGATGGCGGCGTACAAGTCCTCATGTTCTGCCTGGGCAAACAGTTTGCCGTTGGGGATGCCAGCAGTGGCTTCAACGATAAACATCAGACGCTCTTTGGAGACAATCACATGGGGTGTGATAAGAGGCACCTGAAGACGTTCGAGCTTGTCAAAGCGGGATTCAATGCGCTCGCGGATAGCCGGGGTGATCTCGATGATTTTGCTGGTAATTTCGATTTTCATATTGGCCCCCTTCGGGTCGTATTGCTTGTGTCTTCACCTTCAGATTACTCATGGCTGAACATTAAAATGTGATCTGTGTCACTAAATGGTGCCTTGCTGCGAAGGGGAGGGGGAAATTGTGATCTTTTCCCGTTCTGCACCAAAAAGCACTTGAGCTCGACGAAACAGGCAGGCAGTATGGGGAAACTTGGATCGTTTCTGTCCCTTCGTGGCAGCGCCGCATGTCGACCTCATGTCCGGTTTTCACCGCTTAGTCTCGCATCTTTCGCACTTCCCCCCGCACCGCCCTTGCCGACGTGCGCGCTGAGAATGTGGGCGCTATCGAGTCGTCAGGGACTTGAACGTGGTTGTTGTGGTGTTGGAGTAGTACATGAAACAGCAAGCCACTCAGATGATGTGGTTTTATGATCGGCAACATGCCCAGTGGAGCCTGTCCGATCATGCCTCCTACCAGCTCTGGCAAGGGGAGGGGCCTCACCCCTGGTTCGGGCAACTGGCGGCGGATGACGAGGCCGGCTTTGCCGACTTTCTCGCCAGACTCTACCACTCCCAGCAACCGGCCCAGTTCATCGGCCACCTCGGCGACGAGAACGGCGAGGTGCGTCACGTGCTCTGGAGCGGCCAGTACGTACCGGCCCAGCAGATGTGCTGTGGCTGGATTGCGCCGCTCGACACCACCCGCAGCACCCAGCTGCCTGCCGATCTCTCCCAGCAACTGCCATTGCTGCAAGACCCCTTGCTGACCCAGCTGGCCCAGGCGCTCTCCGCCAGGACCGGGCTCGATTTCTTCAATACCCTGGTCAGCCAGCTTGCCCATATTCTGGTGGCGGATGCGGTCTGGCTGGCGGAGCGCACCGGCAGCGAGCGGCTCAAGGTGCTGGCCTGTCACGGCATCGACCTCAAGGAGTACGAGCTGGCTGGCATGCCGTGTCAGCAGGTCTACCAGCGCGGCGAGACCTGCATCCTGCCGCTCACCGCCGAGCATCTGCACTGCGCCGGCTTCAAGGCAGGGCAGGGCTACTACGGCCTGCCCCTGTGCGATCGCAACGGCCAGCTGCTGGGGCACTTGGCGCTGCTCTTCTCCGACCAGAGCGCGATCCCCAATCTGGGCTCGGTGCTGACCACCTTCTCCATGCGCATGGTGGCGGAGCTGGAGCGGCTGCAGAGCGACGCCCAGCTGCGCCTCTCGGCGGTGGCCTTCGAAACCCACGAAGGGATCATCATCACCGACCCCGACTTCAAGATCCTGCGGGTCAACCACGCCTTCAGCCAGATCACCGGCTTTGACAGCCAGCGAGTCATCGGCCTGCATCTGGGCAACGATCTCTGGTGCGGGCTGGGGGGGCTTGGCTATGAGCTCGGCAGTTTGAGCCGCTGGCAGGGGGAGACCCAGCGTCTGCACGCGGATGGCTATCCCTATCCGCAGTGGGAAATCGTCACCCCGGTGCAGGATGACAGGGGGGCGATCAGCCACTTCGTCATCTGCTTCGAGGATATCTCCGAGCGCAAGGAGGCGGAGCGCCGCATTCAGGATCTCGCCTACTACGACGAGCTGACCGGCCTGCCCAATCGCCGCCAGCTGCACGAGACCCTGGCCCACGCCTTTGGCGAGGCGAGCCGCGACTATCTGATCGGCGCCCTGCTGTTCATCGACCTCGACCACTTCAAGACCATCAACGACTCCCTCGGCCACGCCACCGGCGACTGGTTGCTCAAGGAGGTGGCCAGCCGGCTCAAGCGGCTGGTACGCCAGGGGGATTGTCTGGCGCGCCTTGGCGGCGACGAGTTCGTGCTGTTGCTGCCCTCGCTCTCGGCCAGTCCCCCCCAGGCGGAGATGCAGGCCGACCTCATCGCCGAGCGGCTCATCAGCGAGATTGCGGCACCCTACAACCACGCCGGTCAGGTACTGCACATCGGCGCCAGCGTCGGCATCACCCTCTTCCCCGGCCGGGAGCAGGGGGTGGACGATCTGCTCAAGCAGGCGGACACCGCCATGTATCAGGCCAAGTCGGCCGGTCGCAAGACCCGGCGTTTCTTCGACGCCTCCATGCAGTTGCAGGCGGATCGCCGGCTGCTTATCCACAACGAGCTGCGCAGCGCCCTCAACCAGCAGGAGCTGACCCTCTACTACCAGCCCCAGCACATGGTGGAGGGGGGCGACATCATCGGCGTCGAGGCGCTGATCCGCTGGCAGCCGCCAGGCCGGGCGCTGGTGTCCCCTGCCGAGTTCATCCCCATCGCCGAGGAGACGGACCTTATCGTCGACATCGGCAACTGGGTACTGTACGAGGCCTGCGCCCAGTACGTGCGCTGGGAGGAGAACGGCATTCACATCCCGCAGCTGTCGGTCAACGTCAGCGCCAAGCAGTTTCACGCCGCCGATTTTGTCGACCGGATCCACGACGTGCTGGCCTCCACCGGCATGGATCCCGCCAGCCTGAATCTGGAGATCACCGAATCCGTGGTGCTGGGGCATGCAGAAGACACCATCAGCAAGATGAGCGAGCTCAAGGCGCTCGGCATCAGCTTTGCCATCGACGACTTCGGCGCCGGTTACTCCTCCCTGAGCTACCTCAAGCGGCTGCCGGCGGACGAGCTCAAGATCGACCGCTCCTTCATCCAGGACATACCGCGCGATGGCGACAACATGGCCATCGTCGAGGCGGTGATCGCCATGGCGCGTCACATGGGGTTCAACGTGACGGCGGAGGGGGTGGAGTCGCGCCAGCAACTGGAGTTTCTGCAGGCCCAGGGCTGCCACTTCTACCAGGGCTACCTGGCCTCCAAGCCACTGCCGGTACCCTATCTGGAGCGCTACGTGCGGCGCCTTGCCCGCAGTGAGAGCCTCGCCAGCGGCGAGTAAAAATAGTCTCGCCGGCGAGCTGTAGCCCCCGGGGTTAACGGGTAGAATGAGGGAATATGACACCACCGCCAACAGGCGGTGGCATTGCCTCTCAATGGAGACGTCTCTCGTGAAAGCCGTGCAGGGAATCATTTTATCGGCGCTGTGCGTGCCGGGGCTGCTGACGCAGGTGGCGGCGCAGACCCTGGAACAATCTCTCTATCGCCAGGCTTATGACGCGGTGCGGGCCGACGATCAGGCCCGTTTTCAGCAAATTCGTGCCCGTTTGACCCATTATCCGCTGCTGCCCTATCTCGACTACTACCAGCTGGCCTTCCGGCCCGGGGCGGCGGACTATGACGACGTGACCCGCTTCATCCGCGAGCACGGCGACACCCCCCAATCCAACCGGCTGGAGCGCAGCTACCTCACTTATCTGGCCCAGAGCCAGCAGTGGTCCCAGTTCCTGCGCTTCTACCCGGCCAAGCCCAACTCCACCGATCTGCTCTGCATGCACTATCAGGCGCGCTACTACACAGGCCAGCAGAGCCAGGCGCTGCAGGAGGCGGGCAAGCTCTGGCTGAGCGGCCAGTCCCGTCCCGATGCCTGCGATCCCCTGTTCCAGCTCTGGCAGCAGGCCGGCTTGCGCACCCAGGAGAAGATCTGGACCCGCATGACCTTGGCCTTCGAGGCGGAGAACCCGAACCTCATCCGCCACCTCGGCGCCCAGCTCGGTAGCGGCATGAAGGCTTATGGGGATCAGATGATCACCCTGTTCGAGCAGCCCGCCAAGGCGATGAACACGACCTATTTCACTAACGCAGCCCCTTCCCGGAAGTTGCTGCTGCTGGGACTGGCCCGCTATGCCAACCAGCAGCCGGAGGCGGTGTTGGGGCAGCTCGGCTATCTGCGCTCGCGTTTTGCACTGAGCGCGGCCGAGCTCAAACCGGTGGAACGGGCGGTGGCCAGACGGCTGCTGCTGGATCGCTCCACCGCCCAGCGCAGCTGGCTGGATGCAACGGTAGTGCGCCAGGCCGACCCGGATCTGCTGGAGCTGCGGGCCCGGCTCGCCATCTGGGAGCAGGACTGGAAAGGGCTCTCCGGCTGGGTCAAGCGCATGCCCATGGGCCTGCAGAAGGAGGATCGCTGGCGCTACTGGCTGGCGCGCTCGCTGGAGGTGCAGGGCCAGCAGAAACCGGCGCGGGATCTCTATCTGGAGACCGCCAATCTGCGCGGTTTCTACGGCTTCATGGCGGCGCAGCGCACCGGCGTGCCCTATCGGATGAAGAACCAGAGCGTGGCGCACAAGGTGCCGGACTGGCGCACCGCCAGCCGCCGCTGGCCCTTCCTGCTGCGGGTGCGCGAGTTGCTCGACATGAACGAGATCACGGCGGCGCGGGCGGAGTGGATCCACAACATGGATCGCAACCCGGTGGCCCAGCGCCTCGAGTTTGGCCACATCGCCCTCAATCAGGGCTGGCACGAGCTGGCTATTCTGGCCAGCATCCGGGCCGAGGCCTGGGATGCGCTCGACTTGCGCTTCCCGCTGCCGCTCAAGCACACCTTCTCCCAGATGGCGCAGGAGCGGACCATGAACACCAGTCTGCTCTACGCCATCTCTCGCCAGGAGAGCGCCCTCTACCCGCTGGCGCAGTCGCCGGTGGGGGCGAGGGGACTGATGCAGCTGATGCCGACCACCGCCAAGGAGACGGCCAGCAAGCTGGGGGTGCCCTATCGCAACGAGCAGCAGCTGTTTGATCCCGCCATGAACATCCGCCTTGGCAGCGCCTATCTCAAGCGGTTGCTGGATGTGTATGACGGCAACCGGATCCTGGCGGCGGCGGCCTACAACGCCGGCCCCGGCCGGGTCAAACGCTGGCGCGATCAGAGTGCGGACAAGCCGATGGATGTCTGGGTCGAGAGCATTCCCTACAAGGAGACGCGCAACTATGTGCAGAACGTGCTGTCGTTCGACCTCATCTATCAGCACAAGCTGCAGCAGCCGCTGCGCTTCATGTCCGAGCGCGAGCTGAGTCACGCTTATTGAGATGGCTGCCGCCTGGGCGGCAGCCGGATTCCCATTCCTTCCCCAAAATGGTTATTATCCCATAAGGTTTTGTTACAAAAGGAAACCTGCCAGGTGATCGGGCGCCCTCTCTTGGTCTGGCAGGTTCGTTATAATCGCCCGTTCAACACAGACAGGCTTCCCCAACAAAGGAATTGATAGTGGCAACGATTAAAGACGTTTCCCGGTTGGCTAATGTGTCCATTTCAACTGTGTCGCGAGTCATCAACAACACGGCGCAGGTGGCACCAGAAAAGCGTGAGGCCGTATTGGCGGCCATGAAGGAACTGAATTTTCGTCCCAACAGTTTTGCCCAGGCGCTGGTCAGCAAGCGCTCCAACTGCATTGGTGTGCTGGTGGGGGATCTGTGTGGTGGCCCCTTCTTCGCCCAGATGATGCGCGGCATCGAGAGCGTGGTGGACAAGGCGGACAAGTTCACCATCGTCATGTCCGGCAATCACGACGAGGTGCGCGAGCGCCATGCCATCCAGGCGCTGCTGCAGCGCCAGTGCGATGCGCTGATCCTGCACAGCAAGGCGTTGCCCGACGAGGAGCTGAGCGAGCTGGTGGCGGGCAGCACCCCGGTGGTCTTCATCAACCGCCAGGTGCCGGGCGCCGAAGATCGCTGCGTCTGGCTGGACAACCAGGCCGGCATCACCACCGCCTGCCAGCACTTGCTGGATGCAGGTCATCGCAAGATTGCCTTCGTCACCTCGGACGATGAAGAGTTCGTCGATGGCCAGCAACGGATGGCCGGGTATCACCACGCCCTGCAGCGGGCCGGCATCGCTCTTGATCCTGCTCTCATCGGTCGCGCCTTTGCCGACGAGAACGGTGGCTACGTGGCGATGGGTGAGCTGCTGGATCGGGGCGTCGAGTTTACTGCCGTGCTCGGCTTCAACGACGCCATGGTGGCGGGGGCCATCTCCTGCTTGCTGGAGCGGGGATACAAGATCCCGCAGCAGATTTCGGTGGTGGGTTTTGATGACATTCCCTATGCCCGCTACATCTATCCCAAGCTCACCACGGTGCGCTACCCCATCGAGGAGATGGGCGGTCGGGCCGCCGAGCTGGCGCTGAGCCTGCTGGATCACAAGCCGGCCGAGGGGCTGGAGCTCAAGTTCGAGGCCGAGTTGGTGAGACGGGAATCCGTCGCCTGAGTGGTCGACATTGGCCCTGAACGGGCCAATGTCGCTCCCGAATTTTGCTGAAAAATTGAAAGCGTTTTCAGAAATCCTTTTCAACTGTGATCCGCTTCAAAGCTTTTTGGACTGCCTGCCACTAGCATAGGCCCCACGAATTAGGAGCCTGCGCTCCCGATTTTCCCGCTGTGGGAGGTAACTGGTTAATCCAGCTATTTCCTTCGTTACTTTCGACGGTCATCATGGATGGCCGTTTTTTTTTTGCCAGGATTTTGTCATGACAACAGAGCGTGAATACCAGACCGGGATCGTGGGGGCAGGCTGGCTGGGACTGCCGCTGGCCCGGGCGCTGCAGGCCGAGGGCCGCCAGGTGGCGGTGACGGTCAGCTCGGCCGAAAAAGCCGCGCAGCTGACAGCAGAGGGGGTGAAGGCCTGGCCGTTGCAACTGGGCACCGGGCTGGCGGCCCTGCCGTTTCGCTGCCGCGAGCTGGTGATCTGCGTGCCGCCGAGCAAGGTCGAGGATTACCCGGCCGCCACCGCTCGGGTGGCTGAATTGGCTAAGGGTGCCGGCGTGCAGCGGTTGCTGTTCGTGAGCGCTACCTCGGTCTGGGGGCCGGGGCAGGGGGAGGATGAACACCCCATGCCTGCCCACGAGCGCGGAATACGGATGCTGGCCGCCGAGCAGGCGACGATGGGGGCCGGCATTGCATGCTCCATGGTGCTGCGCCCGGCCGGGCTCTATGGGCCAGAGCGCCATCCCGGCCGTTTCCTGGCGGGCAAGACCCTGGAGGGGGGCGGCCAGGCGGTGAACCTGGTGCATCTGGATGATGTGGTGGCCGCCTGCCTGCTGCTGCTGAAACAGGGCAAGGATGGGGATGCCTACAACCTGAGTGCGCCAGTGCACCCGCGCCGGGAGCAGTTCTATCCCTTTGCCGCGCGCCAGCTTGGCCTGCCGGCCCCGATATTCATCGAACCGGCCGGCCGGTTTGCCCCCGTCGAGGGGCAGCGCATCTGCGAGCAGCACGGGTTTGTCTATCGCTGGCCCGATCCGGCGCACTGGTTTGCCGAGCTGGCAGCCCAGGGTCACTAAGCATACTGCCCGGTGCTATGCGTGGGTATAGCGGTGGGGCACAGGCGGCTCCGCTCCTTGGCCGGGCCTGCCGTTTGACGGGCAATTGAGGTTTGCCAAGGGGGAGCTCGCCCCCTATCATGCCGCCATCCATATAGAGAGAGCGGTAATGATGGTAGATACAAGACGTCACCCCGATGGGGAACTGTTGCTGAGAACCCTGGCAATGCCAGCCGATACCAACCCCAATGGCGATATCTTCGGGGGCTGGATCATGTCCCAGATGGATATAGGTGGGGGCATCATGGCCAAGGAGCTGGCAAAAGGACGTATTTGTACTGTATCCGTCGAGGGCATGACCTTTCACAGCCCGGTCAAGGTGGGCGACGTGGTGTGCTGCTACGGGCGCTGTCTGAAGATTGGCCGCAGTTCCATGCGACTGAAGCTGGAGGTGTGGGTCAAGCCGGTGCTGCGTGAAAACGAAGCCCAGCGCTACTGCGTCACCGAGGGGATCTTCACCTATGTTGCCATCGACGAACAGGGAAAATCCCGTCCGATACCGGTCTGATCCGGGTCAGATAAGCCGGGCATTGATGATGGATATTTCCTGCTCAAACCCGGTTTTTTGCCGTATCATGCGTTCCAGCATCTCTTCCGAGCCGACGCACTGCTGGGTGTCGAACAGGCAGAGATCGCACTGGGGATCCCGTCTGATCTGATAGACGGTGGAAAGCTCCACTTGATGACAATTTCCTTGTTGATCATAAAACGTCACGCGGTACTGGTGCTGTCTCGCCATCGTTGAATTCCTTCTGGATGAGCCGGGCCGGACACGAATTATGAGCCTAGTCGGTAGCGATGACGTTTGGGATGGTCATGACACAATGCAGAGGCAGGTGGTTGTTAGCCAATGAAAAATAGTTATCGCATTCTGGGTACGTCGCTGCTGACGTTGGGACTGGTCGGCTGTTTCGAGGTGCCGGATCAGGATCACCTGGTCACGGCGCAGGGCATCATCCCCGGCGCCAGCTGCCAGAAGCCGCCGCTGGTGGCGCTGGCCTCCACCGCCTTGCCCCGCGAGTTTGGCATTACCGTCTGGAATCTCTACAAGGGTCAGCGCAAAAACTGGCGCGAGGGACTGGACGAGTATGCCAAGGCCCAGGATCTGGTGCTGTTGCAGGAGTCGGCAACCCGCCCCGAGATGCTGGCGTGGCTCAAGGCCGGTGATTTCCAGTGGCAGCAATTGCAAGCCTTTACCCAGGGCGGCGTCTCCTTCGGCGTGATGACGGTGGCCAAGACGCCGCAGGCGTTCGTGTGCGGCGTGCGCTCCCCCGAGCCGCTGCTGCGCATCCCCAAATCCGGTCTGGTCAGCCTCTACCCGTTGCAGGGGGATCCTGACGGTGTGTTGGTGGTCAACCTGCATGCGGTCAACTTCGAGCTGGGGATGGCGACCTTTCGCGAGCAGATCAACGATCTGACAGCCCTCATCCATCGTCACCAGGGGCCCGTCATTCTGGCCGGGGATTTCAATACCTGGAGCGACAAGCGGGAGTTCTGGCTGAAGCGGCTGGTAAGCGATCTGGGGCTGCAGGAGGCGATCCCGATGCCGGATCTGCGCCGGACCGCCTTCGGCCGGCCGCTCGATCACCTCTACTACCGCAATCTGGATCTGGTGGAAGTGAGCAGCCCGGCGACCGATGCCTCGGATCACAATCCCATCGTGGCCCGTTTCGCGGCCCAGGCCATCACCCCCTAAGCCCTGCTCCAGATAAAAAAATACCCCGCATCAGGCGGGGTATTTTTTTATGAAGTGATGAACGATCAGCTGTTGTTCTTCACGAACAGGGTCAGCTCCTGACCCGGTTTGAGGTAATCGCTCTTGCCCAGCTGATTCCAGCGCATCACATCCATCACGGCGACCTGAAAGCGGGCTGCGATGGAGGAGAGGGAATCGCCGCGGCGCACCTGATAGACCATGGACTTGTTGCCACCCTTGCCCTGCTTGGGCCAGACCACCAGCTTCATGCCCGGTTTCAGGGCCGATTTGGCGTTGAGACCGTTCCACTTGGCCAGCTCGTCATGGGTCACCCCGTGTGCCTGGCTGATGCTCCACAGATTGTCGCCGGCCCGTACCTTGTACTGGATCTTGCCGCTGCCACGGCTGGCGAGCTGCTGTGGCTTGCTCTGGACGCTCTGGCTGACCACCGGTTTGCTGCCGCTGGTCGGGATCATCAGGGTCTGACCACGGCGCAGGTTGTTGCTGCGCAGGTTGTTGGCCAGCTTGATCTGCTGCACGCTCACCCCGTGATTCTGGGCGATACGGGAGAGGGTGTCGCCACTGGTAACCTGATAGGAGCGGGTGCGGATGCGCTCGCTCTGCGGCAGGTCGGCCAAGGCCAGCTCCAGGGTATCGGCATATTCAACCGGTACCAGCAGGCGATAGGGGCCCTTGGGCGAGGTCGACCAGCGGGTCAGCGCCGGATTGACCTCTTTCAGCTGGGCCGGGCGCAGGCCCGCCAGCTGGGCTGCCACGTTCAGGTCGATCTGACCCCCCGTGTTGACCACCCGCAGTTGTGGTTTGTTGGCCAGCACCGGCAGGGTGATATTGTACTTGTCCGCATTGCGGATCATGTCAGCCATAGCCAGGATCTTGGGCACGTACATCCGGGTCTCGCGAGGCAGATCGAGCGACCAGTAGTCGGTCGGCCGGCCAGCCTTCTGATTGCGGATGATGGCGTTGCGCACCCGCCCTTCACCGGCATTGTAGGCGGCCAGCGTCTGCAGCCAGTCGCCGTCGAAGAAACGGTTCAGGTACTCCAGATAATCCAGCGCGGCATTGGTGGAGGCCAGTACATCGCGGCGGCCGTCGTACCAGTTGTCGTGGCGCAGGCCGAAGTTCTTGCCGGTCGCAGGAACGAACTGCCACAGACCCACCGCATTGCTGCGGGAACGGGCGTGGGGATCGAACATGCTCTCGATCATGGGAACGGTAATAAGCTCCATTGGCAGCTCACGCCGTTCGATTTCCTCTACCATCAGATACAGGTAGGGCTCAGCCCGGCTGGCAATGGTCGCCAGATGCTTATCATTGCGCAACAACCAATCACGCTGCTGGCGGACACGGTCGTTCTCCTGCGGATCAAACTGCATATCATCGCTGATACGCACCCACAGGTTATCGGTGTCATCCAGTTCGTCGATCTGTTCGTCACCGAACAGGAAGCGCGCAGAATGTTTTTTATACGCTTTTTTGTTGACTTGGGGGGACTTGATCGGCTCGATTGCCGTTAGCGCCCGGTCATCCTGATGGCTCAGGTTTTGGCAGCCGCTGAGAAACAGCGCCGCCAATAAGGCCGTTCGTACCTTCATCTCGCTCAGGTCATCTTTGGGAAAAACAGCTCGCATCATAAGGGGCAATGGCCCCCTGATCAAGGTTTGTTCAAAAAACATCCTTCCATTGGCGCAGGATCGTGAAGGTATCTACCGGATTTTCCACGCATTTCAGAGCGTGTTTCTCAGCAGAAAATTTCACGGAATCCAGTTCGCAACGCAGAAAAACATTGAAGCGCTTCTCATCCCCCAGCCGTGAGGGGAGACTCGGCAGGCCCTGCTGGCGCAGCTTGCTGATCAGCCCGATCTGTTGCTGGATCGCCTGGTTGTCGGGCTCGACAGCGTGGGCGAAGCGCAGGTTGGAGAGGGTGTACTCGTGGGCACAATAAATGAGGGTGTCATCAGGCAGGGCGGCGAGGCGCTGCAACGATCCGAACATCTGGGTCGGGGTCCCTTCGAACAGGCGGCCGCAGCCGGCACTGAAGAGGGTGTCGCCACAAAACAGCATGCCGTGACCGTGGTAGGCAATGTGGCCGTGGGTATGACCGGGCACGTGGATCACCTCGAGGCTCAGGCCGTGCCAGTTGATCTGATCCCCGTCATCGAGCCACTGGCCGTGGTGCGCCGGCATGGGGTCAAGCTTGGGGCCATAGAGGCGGGCATGGGGAAAATGTTCCAGCAACTCACCCACGCCGCCCACATGGTCGTGATGGTGGTGGGTGAGCAGGATGGCATCCAGTTGCAGCTCCAGCACGGCCAGCCGTTCCAGCACGGGAGCAGCCTCGCCCGGATCGACGACCAGGCAGTGATTTTCGTGTCGGATCAACCAGATGTAGTTGTCGTTAAAGGCTGGAACTGTGATCACTGGATACATGAGTCTGCTTCTCTTTATGGAGGGTATCTTATATAACTGGATGGCGTTCGAACCCCAAGTTGAGCCCTATTATGCAGGTGGCACGTACCGAACAACAAATCGAGATCCCGACCAGCTGGTCGGCACTGCCCATGGGGGACTGGGTAGCGGCCGAGATCCAGGAGCGACTCGACAGCTGGTGCCCGCATCTGTTTGGTTATCATCTGCTGAAGGTCGGCGCGCTGAGCGCCGAGCTCTCCTGCGGTTGCTCCTCCATTCGCCACCAGATAGGGGTCGCCCCTGGCGGTCGCCTGCTGGATCTCAAGGGGGATCCGCTGGCCCTGCCGGTACGCACCGGCAGCGTGGATGCCTGCCTGCTGGCCCACTGTCTCGATTTTTCACCCGACCCGCACCAGGTGCTGCGGGAGGCGGAGCGGGTACTGACCGACGATGGCTGGCTTATTGTCAGCGGCTACAATCCGCTCAGTCTGGTCGGCATCGGGCACTGCCTGCCTTTCCTGCGTCAACATCTGCCCTGGTCCGCCCGCATGTTCACCCCGGCACGGGTCACCGACTGGTTGCAGCTGCTTGGCTGCGAGGTGATGTTTGACGAGCGCTTCGGCTATTCGTTCATGGGCAGGCAGAGCCGGATCGGCTGGTGGCGGGAGAGTGTGGGGCGGGATTACTGTCGGCCGTTTGCGTCTGTCTACGTGATAGCGGCGCGCAAACGGCGCTTCCCCCTGACACCGGTGCGCCGTCGCTGGCGTCTGCCGGGCTCCATCGCGACGCCGGGGATGGCGCGCCAGGGCGGCTAGTCGTCAACCGCCGATCAGGCTCATGTGCCAGAGGGGAAGGAGGTCAGGGTTGATAGCCGGTATCTTCGGCCAGCTGTTTGCCGCTGGCGGCCTCGCGGGCCAGCTCATCGCAGCGCTCGTTCTCCGGGTGTCCGGAGTGCCCCTTGACCCAGAGCCACTCGATCTGGTGGCGACTGACTTCCGCATCCAGCGCTTTCCAGAGATCGACGTTCTTGACCGGTTGACGGTTGGCGGTCATCCATCCCTTCTTCTTCCAGCCGATGATCCACTGGGTGATCCCCTGGCGCACATACTGGCTGTCGGTGGTGAGGCGTACCTGGCAGGGCACGTTCAGGGTGCGCAGCCCCATGATGGCGGCCATCAGCTCCATCCGGTTATTGGTGGTGAGGCGAAAGCCGGCGGCGATCTCCTTGCGATGCTTGCCATAGACCATGACGGCACCATAACCACCCGGGCCCGGGTTGCCGAGGCAGGAACCATCCGTATACAAATCAATCTGTTTTAACATGAGGCTTGGGGTAAACTAGCGGGTAAAGCCGAAGTTTGACATAGATTGGATCATGAGCACACCCCAACTGAATCGCCAGATCATTCTGGATACTGAAACCACTGGTATGAACACGGCCGGTGGCCCCGTCTATCTGGGACACCGGATCATCGAGATCGGCTGTGTGGAGGTGATCAACCGCAAGCTGACCGGGAACCACTTCCACGTCTACATCAAGCCGGACCGGCTGGTGGACCCGGAAGCCATCCAGGTGCACGGCATCACCGACGAGTTTTTGCGTGACAAGCCGTCGTTCAGCCAGATTGCCGACGAGTTCATCGAGTTTATCCGCGGTGCCGAGCTGATTGCCCACAACGCGCCGTTTGACGTGAGCTTCATGGACTATGAGTTCAGCAAGCTCGGCCTCAACTTCAAGACCGCCGACATCTGCGGCATCACGGATACCTTGGCGATGGCGCGGGACCTGTTCCCGGGCAAGCGCAACAACCTGGACGTGCTGTGCGATCGCTACGGTATCGACAACTCGCACCGTACCTTGCACGGGGCCTTGCTCGATGCGGAGATCCTGGCAGACGTCTACCTGTTGATGACGGGTGGCCAGACCAAACTGAACCTGGCCACCGAGAGCAACGAGAATGAAAGCAACCAGGACACCAGTATCCGGCGGCTGGAGAGCAACCGTCCGCCGCTCAAGGTGATCCGGGCCAGTGCCGAGGTTGAGGCGGTACACGAGGCGCGGCTGGATCTGGTGCAGAAGAAGGGAGGAGCCTGCCTGTGGCGGCAATGAGCAAGCTATGGGGCGGCCTGCTGCTGCTGGCCTCGCTGACGGCTGGGGCCAACGAGGTATTTGCCCCCTCCGACATCCCCCTGCTCGATAATCGCTTTCGCATCGATTACGGGGTGAAGGAGATCACCTTCATCGTGACGCGCAAGCCGGGCACTCCGTCGGTGATCCTGGTGCGACCCGATGGCAGCAAGCTCTATGTGAGCAAGGTGACGCCGCCCGACGTGGGCTGGCTGGCGCTCAAGGATCAGGATCTCATCACCATCCGCAATCCCATGCCGGGCCCCTGGCAGGCCATTGGCGAGGTGGACCCCGACAACCGGGTGCGTCTGCTGTCGAACATCAAGCTGGAAACCGATCTGTTGCCGACCCAGCTTTATCAGGGGGAGAAGGTCAAGCTCAAATCCTGGCTGCTGATCGACGACGCGCCGCCCAAGGATGGCTACTACCTGTCCGATCTCGGCATGACGGTGCGACTGCAGCGTTTCAATGACGCCAAGCCGGAAGGGGAGCCTGTGGTCGATGAGGTGCTCGGCCACTATCGTGACGATGGCAAGGGGCTCGACGAGGTGCCAGGCGACGGCATCATGACCGCCGAGGCGGTGCTGGATGTGCCTGCCGGAAAATACCGGGCCATGTACAGCACAGGCAATCAGGTCTTCTCCCGTGCCCGCTATCAGGATGTGCTGATCTATCCGCTACCTGTCAGTTACTCCCTGGCGCCTCCCTCCCAGGAGTTCGGGGCCAAGCTCTCCTTCCTGATCGACGTGGATGAACTGGATCCCGCTTCCGTGGTGATCCAGGGCAAGGCGACCAGCACGGTCGGGACCAGCATGCCGTTCAATGCGGTGGCCACCGAACCCAAGGTGGAGGTGGATCTCTCCACCATCAAGGAAGTCGGCCAATATGAGGTGACGGCCACCCTGTTTGGCACGACCCGCTTGGGCCGCGAAATTCAGGTGAGCCTGCCGGTCAAATCCTTCAATATCTTCCCGGTGCTGGCAACGCCCCCATCGGCCGCCTCTGCCGCGTCAGAAGCCTCGGCGGCAATTCCGAGCCAGGTCAAGTTCGAGGAAAAGGAGAGCGGCGGCTGGCTGGTCTGGCTGCTAGGGGGCGCTGGCATATTATTGCTGCTTCTGCTCGGCGGCGTGGGCTTCATCGTGCTGCAAAAGCGGCGGGCGCTGAAAAAAGCCATGGCATCGCAAAAAGCCGAGAGCGAGAGCGCCGCCAAGCCGGAGGCCAAGCTGGATCTCAATCTGCCCGAACAGTAGGCGTGCAAGCAGCAAAAAGCCGCCTGTCAGGGCGGCTTTTTCTATATGGGCAGATTATTGGGGTGGTTGAACAACCCATCCAGCTCAATGTTCCCCTACGTATATATCCTTGTGCTGTTCGCGGATCTCGAGGAATTTATCGAGGTTGGCCAGCATCAGCTCCACCAGCTGGGGGTCGAAGTGCTGGCCTTTCTCCTCCTGGATCAGCGCCAGAACCTTGTCCAGCGGCCAGGCCTTCTTGTAGCAGCGATCCGAGCCGAGTGCATCGAACACGTCAGCCAGCGCCACCACCCGCCCTTCCAGCGGAATGGCATCGCCCTTGAGGCCACGGGGATAACCGCTGCCGTTCCACTTTTCGTGGTGGTTGCCGGCGATGGTGGCACCAATCTGGAACAGCGCCAGATCGCTGCCGGAGAGCATGTCCTGCCCCAGCTGGGCGTGGGTCTTCATGATCTCCCACTCCTCCGGGGTCAACTTGCCCGGTTTGTGCAGGATGGCATCCGGAATGCCCACCTTGCCGATGTCGTGCAGCGGAGAGGCGCGCTTGATGAGCTCGCTCTGTTCCTCACTCATGCCCAGCAACTGGCAGAACAACTCTGTGTAGAGGGCGACCCGCTTGACGTGCAGGCCGGACTCCTTGGAGCGGGTTTCCACCAGCTCGCCGATGCGGTAGATGATCTCGCGCTGGTTGTCGGCGATGACCTCATTGAGCCGGATGTTCTCCAGCGCCACTATGATGTTTTCGGTGAACAGGCTGAGCAGGCCCGTATCCATCTGGCTGAGCTGGCGAGTGGTCTCGATGTGAAACAGCAGATGATGGCGTGGATTCTGGCAGTAGAGCACCATCTGGTTGCCGTCATAGACGTTGGCGCGATTGTTCATGGCCTGACGCAGGATGACGGGAGCATCGGCCAGACGCAGCGACGGATGGCCCGGCAGCAGAGGTTCCAGGATCTGATCCCGTACCTCGTAGGCATACTGCTTCACATCATAGATATGTGAATCTTCCAGATTGAGCAGGGCACTGAGCTGCTCCTGGGCCCCTTCGACAAACTGCCGCAGTGCCCGCTTCTCGAAGATCCCCTTGGAGGCCTCAATGACCTTCTCCAGCCCCTGGCGGTTGCTCTCGAGAGTGCGGATGTCGCGATAGGAGCGCAGGCTGGCTCGCAGCAGGGTGCGCAGCTTCTGGGAAGTGAGCTCGGTCTTGTCTTTGTAGTCGTTGATGTCGTAGTTGCTGACCACGTCATCTTCCGGGGCCTGGCCCGGCTGACCGGTACGCAGCACGATGCGCACCATCTTGTTTTGCAGATCCTCGCGCACGAATTTGACCACATCGAGACCGGCGTGATCGACCTCCATGACCACGTCCAGCAGCAACAAGGCCACGTCCGGGGTCTTGGCGAGCAGCTCCTTGGCCTGAGCGGCTGAATAAGCATGCAAAAATTCAATGGGTCTATTATCGAATTCAAACTTGCTCAGGGTGATCTTGGTGATGCGATGCACTTCGGGCTCATCGTCCACAATCATCACCTTCCATCCAGCCTGCTGGTCGTCGAGAAGGGGCAGATCGTCATCGTCAATAATCAGGATTTGGTCATCCATCATGCAATCCTGTTTGGGATCCTGTGCTTACATTAACTGCTTCACTAAGGATAGGAAACTTATTGGGAAATAAAATTTGATCTGTGAAATCTCTTTGTCGTCATCCTGATCCTGCCCCATAAAAAACGCCTCCACTTGGGAGGCGTTTGACTATCTATCAGGCGTTCAGGCGGCTCTGTGATAGGCCGATGGCTCGAACAGGGCCTTGTTGGCGACCAGCTCGATGGGATCAAAATCATCGACGTTGATGGTGCGCAGACGGCTCTCTTCGGCGCGGCGCAACAGGTCCGCTTCGATCTGGTTGAGCACCCCGAGCGTCAGGCCCGCTTCTGCTACCTTGTCCAGTTGCATAAACGGACGCTTGATGCCGTCAGCCTTGCATACTTTCTCAAACAGCGGCTCGGCAGAGAGCACGTCGTCCAGAGCCTGCTCCAGCAGACCGAAGGGGTTGCCCTCTTCGCGGGTGAGATACTGCCCGTGGGCCAGTCGACTGCGGGTGTCGCTCGGGGTTTGCAGCAGGCGGGCCACCTGGTTGTCCAGCTTGTCGCTCGGACGTTTAAGGTCGCGCCCCAGTGGCAGCACGATGACGCGCAGGGCCAACCCGATCCAGCGGTTCGGGAAGTTGCGCAGCAGCTCGTCGATCGCCTCCTGTGCCTTGAACAGGGCATCTTGCAGCGCCCAGTGCAGCAGCGGTAGATCGGCGTGCTGACGACCCTCGTCCTGATAGCGCTTGAGGGCGCTGGAGGCCAGATAGAGCTGACTCAGCACGTCGCCAAGGCGGGCGGAGACCCGCTCCTTGCGTTTGAGCTCGCCGCCCAGAGTGCCCATCGCCATGTCTGACAAGAACGCCAGGTTGGCGGAGAGGCGGGAGAGCTGCTGGTAGTAGCCCTTGGTCTGATCCTTGAACGGCGCGGCGGCGAAGCGGGCACCGGTCAGACCCAGCCAGAAGCTGCGCACCAGGTTGCTGATGGCAAAGCCGACGTGGCTGAACACCGCCTTGTCGAAGTCCTTGAGGGCCTGCTCCTGATCCGGGTGGCTGGCCGCCAGCATTTCGGGCAGCACGTAGGGGTGGCAGCGGATGGCGCCCTGACCGTAGATGATCATGCTGCGGGTCAGGATATTGGCCCCTTCCACCGTGACGGCGATGGGCGCGCCCTGATAGCCACGGGCCAGGTAGTTGTTGGGCCCCATGCAGATGGCCTTGCCGCCGTGGATGTCCATGGCATCGATGATGCACTTCTGGGCACGATCGGTGAGGTGGTACTTGACGATGGCGGAGATGACCGAGGGTTTCTCGCCCAAATCGATACCGGTCACGGTCAGTTTGGCGGCGGCGCCCATGATGTAGGCGTTGCCGCCGATGCGGGCCAGCGGCTCTTCAATGCCTTCCATCTTGCCGATGGGCAGCTTGAACTGACGGCGGATGCGGCTGTAGGCGCCGCTCGCCAGGGCCAGCATCTTGACGCCGCCTGTGCTGTTGGAGGGCAGGGTAATGCCGCGTCCGACCGACAGGCATTCGACCAGCATGCGCCAGCCCTGACCGGCCATGGCCGGGCCGCCGATGATGAAATCGAGCGGGACGAACACGTCCTTGCCGCGGGTCGGGCCGTTCTGGAACGGTACGTTGAGCGGGAAGTGGCGACGGCCGATCTCGACACCCTTGATGTGGGTCGGAATGAGGGCGCAGGTGATGCCGAGCTCTTCCTCGTCACCCAGCAGGTGCTCGGGGTCACGCAACTTGAAGGCGAGGCCCAGTACGGTGGCGATGGGGGCAAGCGTGATGTAGCGCTTGTTCCAGGTCAGGCGCATGCCGAGTACTTCTTTTCCTTCCCACTCGCCCTTGCAGACGATACCGAAGTCGGGGATGGAGCCTGCGTCAGAGCCCGCTTCCGGGCTGGTGAGGGCGAAGCAGGGGATCTCCTTGCCGACCGCCAGACGTGGCAGGTAGTAATCCTTCTGCTCATCGGTGCCATAGTGTTGCAGCAGCTCGCCCGGGCCCAGCGAGTTGGGCACGCCGACGGTGGAAGCGAGCACGGCGCTGGCGCCGCACAGCTTTTGCAGCACGCAGGACTGGGCGTAGGCGGAGAACTCCAGGCCACCGTATTTCTTCTTGATGATCATGGCGAAGAACTTGTTGTCCTTCAGGTATTGCCACACCTCGGGGGAGAGGTCGGCCCGCTCGTGGGTCACCTCCCAGTCGTTGACCATGCGGCACACCTCTTCCACCGGGCCGTCCAGGAAGGCCTGCTCTTCGGCAGAGAGGGTGCTGACCGGGATGGCGTGCAGCTTTTTCCAGTCCGGGTTGCCGGCAAACAGGTCGGCTTCCCACCAGGTAGTGCCCGCCTCAATGGCCTCTTTCTCGGTGCGGGACATCTCCGGCATGATGGACTTGTAGAGTTTGAACAGCGGCTTGGTCAGTTGATTGCGACGAAAATCCACCAGATTGAGGGGAATGGCGATCACCGCAAACAGCACCCAGACCAGCAGGGGAACGTGGCCATAGAGGGTGCCGGCAATCAGGGCTGCCGCCGTGGCAAGCGTGGAGGTGAACAGAGACGCCCGGCGATAAGCCATGGCGCCGATCACCAGGATCACTCCGAGCAGAGTGAGGGTCGTCGTCATTTTTCGCTCCTTGCATGAGTTGCCGAAATTGGGTGAACTGGGGGTTAACTGATCCAGAGGTCTGACCTGTTGGATATGGCCTCTGTTGTAATTCATACGCACAAACTTATCAAGCTGTTTACAAGCTTGTTACCTTGGCTCTGTGATCGGCATAACGTAGTGCCGGCGCCATCTTGACGGGCGGGGGGCGACTCCGGGATTGGCTTGTGCGACAATGGCGCCGCCCATATTTTGGAAGAGACATCATGTACCAAGAACTGATCCGCAATGAATTGACCGAAGCTGCCGGCGTGCTCCAGGCGTTCCTGGCAGATGAGCAAAATCTGAAGAACATCGAGGCGGCCGCCAAGCTGCTCGCTGACTCCTTCAAGCAGGAAGGCAAGGTACTCTCCTGTGGCAACGGTGGCTCCCACTGTGACGCCATGCATTTTGCCGAAGAGCTGACTGGCCGTTATCGCGAGAACCGTCCCGGCTATGCCGGCATCGCCATCTCCGATCCCAGCCACCTCTCCTGCGTTTCCAACGACTTTGGCTACGACTACGTCTTCTCTCGCTATGTGGAAGCGGTCGGCCGTCGTGGCGACGTGCTGCTCGGCATCTCCACCAGCGGCAACTCCGGCAATATCCTGAAGGCCATCGAGGCGGCGCGTGCCAAGGGCATGAAGGTGATCGCGCTGACCGGCAAGGATGGCGGCAAGATGGCCGGTCTGGCCGATGTGGAGATCCGGGTGCCGCACTTCGGCTATGCCGACCGCATTCAGGAAGTGCACATCAAGGTGATCCACATCCTGATCCAGCTGGTCGAAAAAGAGATGGCCAAGTAAGGATGTGATCCCGCGCCGGAACCGCTGAATCCTGCGGGTTTATGTTCCGGCCGGCGTGATCCGGTGCAAGAGGTCGGTCGGCAAGGCTCTGCATTCCCTGCCGGGCGACCCCTTGAACGAGCAACGATCAAGTAAGCAAGGAGCCCGCAGCCTATGTGCGAACTGCTCGGCATGAGTGCCAATGTGCCGACCGATATCTGCTTCAGCTTCACCGGCCTGATGCTGCGCGGCGGCAAGACGGGACCTCACAAGGATGGCTGGGGCATTACCTTCTATGAAGGGAAGGGCTTTCGAACCTTCAAGGATCCCGAACCCAGTGCCCAGTCCCCCATCGCCAGGCTGGTGCAGGCGCTGCCCATCAAGAGCCGCGCAGTGGTCAGCCATATCCGCCAGGCCAACCGTGGCTGTGTGTCGCTGGAAAATACCCACCCCTTTACCCGCGAACTGTGGGGCCGTTACTGGACCTTTGCCCACAACGGTCAGTTGACCGGCTACAAGAAGCTGGCCACCGGGCGACACAGGCCGGTGGGGGATACCGATAGCGAGCACGCTTTCTGCTGGTTGCTCGAGCGGCTGGAGCAGAAATACCCCAGGCGCCCTGCCAATTTCCCCGCCATGTTCCGCTATCTGGCGACCCTGTGCGACGAGCTGCGCAGCCTCGGGGTATTCAACATGCTGCTGTCGGATGGGGAGTTCGTGATGACCTATTGCAGCAACAACCTCTACTGGTTGACCCGGCGAGCTCCATTCGGGGAGGCACGTCTGCTGGATGAGGATGTCGCCATCGATTTTCAGAGCGAGACGACCCCGAACGATGTGGTGACCCTGATTGCCACGCGGCCGCTGACCGGCAATGAAGACTGGGTCAGGATGGCGCCTGGCGAGTTCAACCTGTTTCGGCTGGGTGAGCGGGTGTCTGCCGATCAGAAGTGATAACACCCTGATCTCAATGTAAAAAAATACCAGGGTAGAATCCTACCCTGGTTCTTCGCAGCAGCCATACAGGCAAAAGGGATGAGAGAGGTGTTGCTGAGTCGCATCATTCTCACGGCTGTCATTGTTATTTAATTGTTAATTTATTGACAGCCATTATGTTGCAATCCGGCCATCTATTGTCTGGTTAGGCGAGCTCGATCACGTTTTTCATCCTATGCCCCGTGCGGGTCTAATTGTTGGCAGGGAAGCAGACGTGACGGTACCATGCCGGGCATCTATAGTATGGTCTGTTTGAATACCACGGGAGGATGATGAAATGGAGTGGCTGGATCAGAAGGTATTGCGACAATTGGCGGAAGATATCGGCCAGGAGATGATGCCGGTGGTGATCTCGGTGTTTATCGAGGAGGTGGGTGAGCAGCTTACCCAGCTGCGTCCGCTCTATGAGCGGCAGGACTGGACGGCCCTGGCCCGGCTTGCCCACAGCATGAAGTCTTCTTGCGGCAGTTACGGTGCTCAAGTCAGCTATCAGCAGGTGATGGCGCTGGAGCTCGCCTGCAAGCAAGCGGATGGGGCCGAGGTCGCCCGTCTGCTCAACGAGCTGGAACAGTCCCTGCCTCAGGTGCTCTCCCACCTTGCCAACTACCATTGAGCCCGGGCAGTCGGCGCATGGGCGCCGGACTTGCCGGACTCCACCTGCCCGCTAGCGTTGATTGACCAGTTGCTGGATCACCCTGTCCAGGGCCAGTTTCAGTTTCAGGCGATCATGGCGATGGGGCAGCGCGGCTTCACCCAGATCGGCCTGGATCAACCTGCCAGCCAGTTCAGGTTGGTACTCTCCTGCAGGAGCCAGGATGGCATCGAGCCGTCCCGTACCGACCCGTGATTCCAGCCAGCGCCACTGATCGAGCAGGCTGAGCTGGCCAGCCGGGCCATTCTCCGCCACCAGATTGCAGATGAACACCAGCATGGCGTTGCTCTCGTTGATGGCCTGCGCCACTTCCGCCAGCAGCAGCGGGGGCATGATGGAGGTGAGAAAACTGCCGGGCCCCAGAATGATCATGTCGGCCTGCTCCAGCGCCTGTACCGCCTCGCGGGTGGCCGGAACCTCGGGGCTCAGGCTGAGTGAGAGCGGCGGGGTATCGAGCTGATCGATGGAGACTTCCCCCAGGATCTGGTTGCCACAGACGGTGTGGGCACACAGGTCGGTGGGAAATTCAGACATGGGTAACAATTGTGACTCTATTTTCAGCATGTCGCTGATGAGCTTGATAGCATCAAGAGGGCGCACGCAGAGGTTGTCGAGTGCCAGCAGCATCAGGTTGCCGAGGTTGTGGCCGGCCAGTTCACCACGACCGGCGAAGCGATACTCGAACAGCAGGCTGCCGATGCTGGGATCGGTGACTAGTTGATTCAAACAGTTGCGCAGATCACCCCAGGCGATACACTCCTGGCTCTTGCGCAATCGTCCGGTGGAGCCGCCATCATCCGTGGTGGTGACGATGCCGGTCAGGCGCGATCCCAGGAACGAGAGGGACGAGAGAACGCGGCCCATGCCATGGCCGCCACCGATGGCGACAACCCGGTCAAAATCATTGATGTTCTTCTGCCACATGCGGCTGTCCTGTGGTTGGTCTCGATTGAGAGCATTCTAGTCGATGAAACGGGATAATTGTTTGATTAAGGTATGATTTTTGCTTACCCCCAGCATCATGCACAACTAGGAGATGGTGTTGAACTTTCTGACGGCTCACTCTCTTGAAGAGACCTCCCTGCTGGCTGCCCGACAGATCAGTGAGCGGCTGCTCGCTCAATCACCCGATTCCCCTTCGCTGTTGTTGGTCTATTTTACTCAGGCTCATGATGCCGAGGAACTGCGTCATCACTTCAAACAGCAGTTCCCGTCGTCCCGGCTGATCGGTTGCAGCTCCTGCGGCGGGGTCATGACCCAGACCGGCCACCATGCCCGCCAGGGGCGGGGGGTGGCGGTTGCGGCCATCTACGATGACAAGGGCGCCTACGGTGTGGCGGGTCAGGCGGGGGCTGCCGTCGATGTGCGCCAGTTGCTGCGCAGCGCCATTGCTGACGGGGGTCGCCCCGGCGAGTTGCCGCAACTCATCTTGTTGCATGCAAGCCCGGGCCAGGAGGAGGCGATGCTGGAGAGCATCGAAGCCGAACTGGGCACAACGGTGCCGGTGGTCGGCGGCTCCGCCGCCGACAACAGCGTGAGCGGGGAGTGGCAGTTGTGCTGGGACGAGGGCAGTACTCGCGAGGGGGTGGTGCTGGCGGTGCTCTATCCCGATTGCCAGCTGGCGTTCCAGTTCCACTCCGGCTATGTCCCCACCGAACAGCGCGGCATCATCACGGCGTTGGCAGGACGTGAGATCCTCACCATCGATGATGAACCGGCCGCCACCGTCTATGCCCGCTGGACTGGACGCACGACGCCCTGGCCTGTGGGGCCCATCCTGCGAGAAACCACCTTGTCTCCGCTGGCCAGGCAGGTTGGCACCCTGGATGACATGCCCTATTACAAGCTCTCCCACCCCGAAGCCGTGACAGAAGGTGGCGGATTGCGCCTCTTTACCGATACTCAGGTCGGGGAGCGGTTGCTGCTGATGTACAGCAGCCAGGAGGGCCTGTTGCAACGCTGTCTGAATGCGACCCGCATCGAGCCAGAGTACGGCATGGCCACCGAGATGCAGCCGTTTGGTGCCCTCGTGATCTTTTGTGCTGGTTGCCGCTTGGCTCTTGGTGATAGCTTATGCCAATTTGTCGATCAATTTCATACCCGGCTGGGGGACATCCCCTTCATCACCCCGTTCACCTTCGGTGAGCAGGGACGTCTGCCACACGGTGAGCTGGCACACGGCAACCTGATGATATCGAGCGTGATCTTTCTCGACAGCTGACACTGCGCTGGAAACAAGATGATTGGTAATACGGAACTGGAAGCCCTTGGCGACAAGCTGCAGACCACCCTGGTGGAGCTGGTGCGCTGTCGGGAGCGCGAGGCCAAATACCGGCAGGAGTCGCAAACCCTGCTGTGCGGGGTAGCCACCCTGGCCGATGCCCAGACGCTGGAGCAGGTGCTGGACAGCCTCATCCAGGTGCTGAAACCCTTCATCGGCTTCGAACACGCGGATGTGGTGGCCTGGGAGGGCGAGGGGGGGCTGACCCACCTCAGCACCCAGGAGGGGGAGGTGGGCCGCCCCTGGCTGCTGACACCTATCTTCTCCCGGGCCATCGAGGGGGAGACTCTGGTCATCTATGACCCGACCCAGTTGCCCGAGCTGGCGCCGCTGGCCGATGTGACGGGCTGGGCCAGCGTCATGATGACGGGGCTGCGGGCCCCCGGTTTCTCCGGCGTGCTCATCTGCCGCCACTCCCTGATGGGCACCTTCGATCTCAAGAGCAAGGCAGCCATGCAGCGCTGCCGGCCGCTCATCTCCCAGGCACTGGTCAACATCGCTTATCGGGCCCGCTTGCAGGAGCAGGTTGAGCTCAAGACCCTGGCGTTGCAGGCGGGTGAGCAGCGTTTTCGCAGCTTTGCCGGCATGGCTTCCGACTGGTTCTGGGAGACGGATACCGAGCACAGGCTGAGCTACGTCTCGGCCCCTGGCCAGCAGGAAGAGATGCTGGTGCATCAGACAGGCCAGAGTCTCTACGACTACGCCTATGACAGGCGGGATCCCGAATGGGGCAAGTACCGCCGGCTCATCGGCCTGCACCTGCCGGTACGGGCGGTGCGGGTGCAGGTCAGCCTGGCGCGGGGGCCGCGCTGGATGGAGATCAACGCCGAACCCTGTTTCGACGGGGCCGGTGTTTTCATCGGCTATCGGGGCACGGCGCGGGATGTGGGCAACCAGATCCGCCGTGAGCAGGAGCTGGCCAGGGCGCGGGACGAAGCGGAGGCGGCCAACCGCGCCAAGTCGCAGTTTCTGGCCATGATGACCCATGAGATCCGCTCCCCCATGAACGCTGTGCTGGGCATGCTTGATCTGCTGCAACACGCCCAGCTCGAACCCCAGCAGCAGACGCTGCTTGGCCATGCTACCCATGCGGCGCGCCTGCTGCAGACCATCATCGACGACGTACTCGATTTTTCGAAGATTGAGTCTCACACCCTGGAGTTTCACTGCGAGACGCTGCAGCCGGCCCAGCTCTGCCAGTCCCTCATCGAGCCACTGCTGGCGCGGGCTGTCGCCAAGGGCATCGATCTGCGCTGGCAGGTCGATGAGGCCGTGCCGGCCCAGTTGCAAGGGGATCCGGTGCGCCTCTCCCAGGTGATCAGCAACCTGCTTGGCAACGCGGTGAAATTCACCAGCACGGGTCGGGTGTTGTTGCAGCTGGAGTGGCATGATCAGCAGTTGCGGGTGACGGTGACCGACACCGGGATCGGCATCTCGGCCGAGGATCAGGCGCTGCTGTTTGAGCCCTTCTCCCAGGTGGACAGCTCGGCCACCCGCCGCTTCTCCGGTACCGGACTGGGGTTGGCCATCAGCAAGCGACTGGTGGAATTGATGGGGGGCAGCATCCATCTGCGCAGTGCCCCCGGCGAGGGCAGCTGTTTCTGGTTCGATTTGCCGGGCATGGCGCTGCCATGCGAGTGCAGCAGCCGACCCGAGCCGGATCAGCAGCCCATTCAGGCTCTGGATGTGCTGGTGGTGGAGGACAGCCCGGTCAATCAGCTGGTGGTCTCGCTCATGCTGCAGAAGCTGGTGAGCCGTGTCAGGGTGGCCGCCAACGGACTGGAGGCGCTGGCGCAGGTCGCGCAGCAACAGCCTGATCTCATTCTGATGGACATGCGAATGCCGCAGATGGATGGACTGGAGGCGACCCGCCGCTTGCGGGAGCTGGGTTACCGCATGCCCATAGTGGCGTTGACGGCCAACGCCATGGCGGAAGACAGGGCCCGTTGCCTGGCGCAGGGCATGGATGATTTTCTGGCCAAGCCCATCAGTCTGATGCGGCTGCGAGAGTGCCTGCAACGCCATTTTCATCCCGCATCAGCGAATCGCAGCTAAAAAAAATGGTCAACCTGGGTGGTTGACCAATTCTTCAGCAAATACTGAAGAGAGCACGGGATAAATCGGGTTGTACGATTCTATATGAAAAAGTCGTGCCAACTTTTCAGAACCGGTTTTACAGGGCTTGCAGCGCGATTATCGGTTTTTATTGCGTCCTACAATTTGCAAAATGCGAAATTGACATTTTCATTATCGGAATATTTGCATTTTGCAAAGCCCGAATTGACTCACTGTGCGATCAGTCGGCGCAAGAATTGACGAGCCGCTTCGCTATTTTGTTTGGCAATCAACATCTGCTTCTCATAGATCGGCATCGGCAGGATCTCGAGCCAGCGTTGGCAGAGCCAGGCTGCATCGTCAAACCGCTTGTCCGGATAGAGCTCGTCGAGCTCCGGATATTGTTCGAAGACTTCCTGCAACCGGGTGACCAGCGGCTTGTCGCTGAAATTGGAGTGGGTGCTCGGCCAGTTGGGCAGGGCCTCGACCTTTGCCCGGCGCAGACCCAGCTCGTCAGTCTCCATCTCGTGGATGCAGAACCGTTCCATGCCGAGCACGGTGACACCGAGCAGGCCGTCATTCAGGGTGTAAAAGTCGGTGACTTTGACCCGGGTGCCGACCGGCAGGATCCGACCCGACTTGCCCGAGGTGGTTGCCTCTTCCATCACGATGCCAAACCCCTGGTCATTGATGAATGACTCTTTGAGCATCTGCAGGTGGCGCGGCTCAAACAAACGCAGAGGAAGCTTGCCACCAGGCAGGATGTGGGAAGGCAAGGGGAACAGTGCCAAAGGTTGAAGTTTCATGTTCCATCCTCCATTCAGTTGTTACTGAACAGGACAATGCAGCGACTGTGCCAGAGGATGAAAAAAGCCACCGGACGGTGGCTTTGGCTAGGTAAAAAGGGGGCTTAGTTACGCTGCTCCAGGTACATGACAGCTGCTTCCACACGGCTTTGCGCCTCGAGTTTCTTGAGCAGGCTCTTAACGTGAACCTTGACCGTGCCTTCGGAAATATGGAGCACGGAGGCGACCTGTTTGTTGGAGAGGCCCTTTGCAATTTCACGCAGGATTTGCATTTCGCGACGCGTTAAGCTCTCCAGCTTCTGCTGCAGGTGATCCAGCTCGTAGATGTTCTCGAGGTAGGGGCGCAGCGGTTCGCTCAGGATCTGCTTGCCGGTCATCACGTCTGCCAGCTGGGCCAGCAGCATATCGGGTTCGGTGTCCTTGAGCAGGTAGCCATCGGCACCGGCCTTGAGCAGGGCCACCACATCCTGACGGGCATCGGAGACGGTCAGGATCACCACCCGGGAGGTCACCTCCTCGGCGCGCAGCGCCCTGAGGGTGTCCAGGCCCGAGAGACCTTTCATGTTGAGGTCGAGCAGGATCAGGTCCGGTTCGGACTCCTTGGCCATGGCGACGGCGTCGGTACCATTGGAAGCTTCACCGACGACCTCGATGTTCTCTTCCAGTGCCAGCAGTTGCACAATCCCTTTGCGCATGAGGGGATGGTCATCCACGACCAGAACACTATATTTCATCTCGTCCATCAGGCGTCTCTTGTTAGGCTGGTGGGAAAGGTCAGATGTACGCAGGTGCCTCTGGGCGGCCTTTCGCTGATGGTCAGCAGGCCATGCAGCTTGTTGGCACGCTCGTTCATGATGCTCAGGCCGTAGTGGTTGACCGCCGAGCTTGCGATCCCTATTCCGACACCATCATCTGAAATCTGAACCTGGATGTTACCATCGGCGAGGGTCTCACAGCTAACATCAATCACTTGTGCGCTGGCATGTTTGATGGCATTGAGGACTGCCTCACGGATCAGCTGCAAAATGTGAATGTGCTGACCCGCTTCGAGGTCGGTATCGGCCAGACCGTAATGGAGCCTGATATCGGCCTGGGTCTGCGGCTTGAGTTGCTCCAGCATCACCTTGATGGCTTCGCCGAGATTGGCGTCACCAATGCTGAGGCGGAAGGTGCCGAGCAGCTCGCGCAGCTGGGTGTAGGCGCTGCCAAGCCCCTCATCGATCTGCTGCATGGCGGCTTCGGCCTTGGCGGTATCCCCCTTGGCAAACGAGCGCTTGAGCAGGGTAGCCTGGATCTTGAGATAGGAGAGTGCCTGGGCCAGAGAGTCGTGCAGCTCGCGGGCGATGACGGCTCGCTCTTCCATCAGCAGCAGGCGCTGGTGTTGCAGCAGGGTCTGATCCTTGTGCAGCACCTGGGCCAGCAGCATGGAGAAGTTCTTCATCAGCCGCTCGTCGATGGGGTGGCTGCTGATGACGTCGAGCCGGCCATACTCCTGCTCGTCCATCTGCAGATAGAAGCTGACCACCGCCTCCAGATCGCCGGGCCAACCCTTGCGGCCGGTGATGTAGTCCGGCATGGCGTTGTGCTCGAAACGGGTCAGCCGGATGTAGTCGATGTGCTGGTGGGCCGCCGCCCGCTCCAGCAGCTTGAGCAGGGTGCGCCGGCTCAGCGGCGCTGCGTGCAGCTTCTGGGCTGTGCTGTAGAGGAAGGAGAGGGTGTCGTTGGCCTGTTGCAGCTTGGCAGTCTTCTCTTCCACCTTGCTCTCCAGCTCCCGGTAGAGCTTGCCGAGCTCATCGGCCATGGTGACGAAGGCCCCTGACAGCTCCCCCAGTTCGTTTTCGCAGCGGGGGGGCAGGGTCAGATCGAACTCCTGGCGCTGGATCTGGCGGGCGCAATAGACCAGCTGGTTGAGCGGTGCCACCACCTGCTGGCGGGTAAAGCGCACCGTGAACCAGGCGATGGTGATGATGGAAAGCAGCCCCAGCCCCTCGGCCAGCGCCAGCATGCGCACCTTGAACTCCACGTGATACTGCATCTGGTTGACGAAATCATCGATGGCGGCGACGAACTGCTCTGTGTTGTCGGTGTAGCGCCGTGGGGTGGCATTCTCGATGTGTTCGCGCATCACCTGCCACTGCTGCAGCACCTCGCCATAGGTGCGACGCAGGGAGGCGGGGGTGATCCAGCGCTGGGTCTCCTGCAGCTCGGCGGCGTGCAGGGTCTGTTCGAACTGATCGAGCCGGCTCAGCACCTGCTGGCCCTGTTCAATCTCGTAGGCCATCCGGTAGGCCTGCATCCGCAGGGAGCCGGAGAGGTTGATCGCTTTGGCGTCGGGTACCGAATAGAACAGGGTCACCATGGCCACCACGGCGATCAGGCTCGCCATGAACAGGATGAGCACCATGGAGCGTCCGATGGCGCTGCTGACCGAATGTACTTTGAACCACTTTCCCATGCCGGCTCTCTTCCTTCACTGCAGACAATAACCCCACAAAGTAGCATGGGAGTGTACTCCAACTTGTGCTAGCATCGAAAAACTAGATGAACTCCGAGCGGTTTTGCCTAAGTCCTCATGATAGGGGGATACCGCCGTCAGCCGATGTTCGAGCTGTAAGGGTCAGGAAAGAAATGCCCTGGCCTCCCGTATTTGGAAAGGTGTTTATGTCGCCACTGCAAGATGGTTTTTCCCGTCGTTTTTACTATTTGCGCCTGTCGGTCACCGACGTGTGCAATTTTCGCTGTACCTACTGTTTGCCGGATGGCTATCGGCCACCGGCCGGTGGCAAGGCGGGGCGCCAGCCCTTTCTCTCTCTCGAAGAGATCCGTCGCGTCGTCGGTGGCTTTGCCGCCATGGGCACTCGCAAGGTGCGTCTGACCGGCGGGGAACCCTCCCTGCGCCGGGACTTCACCGCCATCATAGAGACGGTGGCCAATACCCCCGGCATCGAGAAGGTGGCCATGACCACCAATGGGTATCGTTTGAAAGAGCGGGCCAAGGAGTGGTTCGATGCGGGCCTGACCGCCCTCAACGTCAGCGTCGACAGCCTGGATCCGCGTCAGTTTCACCAGATCACCGGCGAGAACAAGCTGGCGGAGGTGATGGAGGGGATCGAAGCTGCGCTGGCCGCCGGCTTCAAGTCGGTCAAGATCAACGCCGTGTTGCTCAAGGGGCTCAACGACCACCAGCTGGATGCCTTCCTGGCCTGGATCCGGCACCAACCCATCGAGCTGCGTTTCATCGAGCTGATGCAGACCGGCGAGATGGATACCCTGTTTCGCGATCACCACGCCAGCGGGGCGCTCATCAAACAGCGTCTGCTCGATGCCGGTTGGTTGCAGCAGCTGCGTGGCGACGACGATGGCCCCGCCCAGGTATTCATGCATCCGGAGTCGATGGGTGGGGTCGGGCTCATCATGCCCTACAGCAAGGATTTCTGTGCCGGTTGCAACCGGCTGCGGGTCTCTTCCCTCGGCAAGCTGCACCTCTGCCTGTTCGGCGACCACGGGGTGGAACTGCGTGATCTGTTGACGGATGACAGCCAGCAGGATGAATTGCAGCAGCGGATCCGCAGCGCCCTTGCCGGCAAGGCGGCGACTCACAGGCTGCACGAAGGCAATGCCGGCATGACCCCGCATCTGGCCTCCATCGGTGGCTGAGCGGCCTCGCTCGAAAAAATAGCCATCGATTAATAAGCAATCCTCAAATGGGGGTATTTTGTTTTGCCCCCGTTGTTCTTTCCTGCGCCAAGGGTTTGATCCAGCGCAAGAATCCCCCCTGTTTATCTCCCTGGTGGTATATCCCTGAACTTGTCAGGGCCGCAATATACACCCACTCTTATAATAGGTATTGAAAATACCTGTCATAGGACTCACTCGTGCGCCATCACCTGCAACAAGGAGCCGTTATGCCGGATGGGGTCAACCTGTCGCGTCGCAGTCTGTTTCGGGGTCGTCTGACATCGAATGAACCTCGGGTGCAACTGCCCTGGTCCGTCGCCTGGTCCGATTTTGCCGCCGACTGCACCCGCTGCGGTGACTGTCTCACGGCCTGCCCGGAGCAGATCCTGGTCAAGGGCGATGGCGGTTTCCCGACCGTGGATTTTCTGCGCGGTGAGTGCACCTTCTGCGGAGAGTGTGTCGCCGCTTGCAAAGTGCCGATATTTCGTCCGACCACGGAGGCGCCCTGGCAATACATCGCCCATATTGAAGCCAGCTGTCTGGCTCAGGGTCAGGTGTTCTGCCAGCGCTGCCAGGACAGCTGCGAGCCCAGGGCAATCCATTTCTCCCCCGTGCTGGGCCGGGTGCCTACCCCCAGCATCGAGGCCGCAGCCTGCACCGGTTGCGGTGCCTGTGTGAAGGATTGTCCGGTCGGCAGCATCCGGGTGGGTACCCCCGTCAGCGAGGAGTCCAGATGAAGCAGGATGTGTGTGAAGCAGGAGCCACAATGAAACAAGAGTTCCATGTATCGAGCCTGGTGGTGTTGACCCAGCCCTCCTTGCGTCACCGGCTCGCAGAGCAGATTGCCACCCTCGAGGGGGCCGAGATCCATGCAGTCAGTGACGAGGGCAAGCTGGTGGTGACCCTGGAAGGCCCGAGCCAGCGGCCCATCATGACGGCCATCGACGCCATCAATGCGATGCCGGGCGTGCTGTCCGCCGCCCTGATTTACCACCAGTTCGATGAGCTCGATGCCCAGTGCAAGGAGTAGCGCCATAAGGTCGAGCCTGCGTGACTCATCATGATGGCCGCCATGGATGCACAGAAAAATGACGCCAGGGTTCTAGTTCGCCGCCCTGAGCCAAAACCAGTTCGATACACTCGACAACTTACGCGATAAGCAATGTGAGGATATGCCATGAAGCTGAGTCGACGCGACTTTATGAAGGCCAACGCGGTGGCGGCAGCCGCTGCCGTGGCTGGTGTCAGTGCCCCCACGCTGGCGGCCAATCTGATCACCAGTACCGACAAGACTGCCATCAAGTGGGACAAGGCGCCGTGCCGTTTCTGCGGTACCGGCTGTTCCGTGCTGGTGGGTTCCCAGGATGGGCGCGTCGTGGCGACCCAGGGCGATCCCGATGCACCGGTCAACCGCGGTCTTAACTGCATCAAGGGTTACTTCCTGTCCAAGATCATGTATGGCCAGGACAGGCTGACCCAGCCCATGCTGCGCATGACCAATGGCAAGTTCGACAAGAACGGCAACTTCGCCCCCATCAGCTGGGATCAGGCCTTCGACATCATGGCCGAGAAGTTCAAGGCCACCCTGAAAGAGAAGGGCCCGACCGCCGTCGGCATGTTCGGCTCCGGCCAGTGGACCGTGTGGGAAGGCTATGCCGCCGCCAAGCTGATGAAGGCTGGTCTGCGTACCAACAACCTGGATCCCAATGCCCGTCACTGCATGGCGTCCGCGGTAGTGGGCTTCATGCGTACCTTCGGCATGGATGAACCAATGGGCTGCTACGACGACATCGAGCAGGCCGATGCCTTCGTGCTGTGGGGCTCCAACATGGCCGAGATGCACCCCATCCTCTGGTCGCGCATCTCCGATCGCCGCCTGTCCCACCAGGAAGTGCAGGTGCACGTGCTCTCCACCTTCGAGCATCGCAGCTTCGAGCTGGCGGACAACGGCATGGTGTTCACCCCGCAGACCGACTTGGCGATCCTCAACTACATCGCCAACTACATCATCCAGAATGACAAGGTGAACTGGGAGTTCGTCAACAAGCATACCCAGTTCCGCAAGGGCACCACTGACATCGGCTACGGCCTGCGTCCCACCAACCCGCTGCAGCAGAAGGCCAAGAACCCGGACAACGGCGACTCCACTCCGATGAGCTTCGACGACTTCGCCAAGTTCGTGGCGGATTACGATCTGGAGTCCGTTTCCAAGCTCTCCGGCGTCTCCAAGGACAAGCTCGAGAAGCTGGCCCAGCTCTATGCCGATCCGAGCAAGAAGGTGGTCTCCTACTGGACCATGGGGTTCAACCAGCACACTCGTGGTGTCTGGGCCAACAACCTCTGCTACAACATTCACCTGCTGACCGGCAAGATCTCCCAGCCGGGTTCCGGTCCCTTCTCCCTGACCGGTCAGCCCTCCGCCTGCGGTACTGCCCGTGAAGTGGGCACCTTCGCCCACCGTCTGCCAGCCGACATGGTGGTGACCGAACCCAAGCACCGCGCCATTGCCGAGAAGATCTGGAAGCTGCCGGAAGGGACCATCCCGGAGCAGGTGGGCTACCACGCCGTGCTGCAAAACCGCATGCTCAAGGATGGCAAGCTCAACGCCTACTGGGTGATGTGCAACAACAACATGCAGGCTGGCCCGAACATGAACGAAGAGGCGCTGCCCGGTTATCGCAACCCGGCCAACTTCATCGTGGTGTCCGACCCTTACCCGACCGTGACCGCCCAGGCGGCCGACCTCATCCTGCCGACCGCCATGTGGGTGGAGAAAGAGGGGGCCTACGGCAACGCCGAGCGTCGCACCCAGTTCTGGCACCAGCAGGTGAAGGCACCGGAAGGGGCCAAGTCCGACCTGTGGCAGCTGATGGAGTTCTCCAAGCGCTTCACCGTGGAAGAGGTGTGGCCGGCGGAGATTATCGCCAAGATGCCGGAAGTGAAGGGCAAGACTCTGTTCGACGTGCTCTATGCCAACGGTCAGGTCAACCAGTTCCCGAAAGAGCAGAGCAAGGGGGCCCTGAACGACGAGGCGGAGCACTTTGGTTTCTACGTCCAGAAGGGGCTGTTCGAAGAGTACGCTACCTTCGGGCGCGGCCATGGCCACGATCTGGCGCCGTTCGATCAGTATCACGAAGCCCGTGGCCTGCGCTGGCCTGTGGTGGATGGCAAAGAGACCCTGTGGCGCTATCGCGAAGGGTTCGACCCCTATGTGAAAGCGGGCGAGGGGGTGCGTTTCTACGGCAAGCCCGATGGCAAGGCGGTGATCTTCGCGCTGCCCTATGAACCGGCCGCCGAGGCACCGGACAAAGAGTACGACATGTGGCTCTCTACCGGCCGCGTGCTGGAACACTGGCACACCGGCACCATGACCCGCCGGGTCCCCGAGCTCTATCGCGCCTTCCCGGATGCGGTGCTGTTCATGCACCCGGAAGATGCCAAGGCCCGTGGCGTGCGCCGTGGTGAAGAGGTGATCGTCTCCTCCCGCCGTGGCGAGGTGAAGACTCGGGTCGAGACCCGCGGTCGCAACCGTCCGCCCAAGGGACTGGTATTCATGCCCTTCTTCGACGCGAGCCAGCTGGTCAACAAGCTGACCCTGGACGCCACCGATCCGCTCTCCAAAGAGACGGATTACAAGAAGTGCGCCGTCAAGGTCGTCAAGGCATAAGGCGGGGAGCGCGAGATGAGTCGTAGTCGGCGCCAGTTTCTGGCCGACATGGCCAAGGGGGCCTGCGGTGTGGGCCTGCTTGGCGTGGGGCTTGGCGGCATGGCGCGCCAGCAGGTGCAGGCCATGCCTGCCCAGGCGCTGCGCCCGCCGGCTGCCCTCGACGAGGCCGAGTTCCTCGGCGCCTGCGTGCGCTGCGGACTCTGCGTCGAGGCCTGCCCCTACGACACCCTCAAGCTCGCCCGGCTGTTTGAACCCGTGACCACCGGTACCCCCTACTTCAAGGCGCGCGCCGTGCCGTGCGAGATGTGTGACGACATCCCCTGCGTGGCGGCCTGCCCGAGCGGGGCGCTGGATCAGGCCATGACCGACATCGATCAGGCGCGGATGGGGGTGGCGGTGCTCATCGATCACGAGACCTGCCTCAACTACCTGGGGCTGCGTTGCGATGTCTGCTACCGGGTCTGCCCGCTGATTGACAAGGCGATCACACTGGAGCTGCAGCACAACCAGCGCACCGGCAAGCACGCCATGTTCCTGCCCACGGTGCACAGCGATGTCTGCACCGGTTGTGGCAAGTGCGAACATGCCTGCGTGCTGGAAGAGGCGGCCATCAAGGTGGTGCCTCGCCAGCTAGCCAAGGGAGAGCTGGGCCACCACTACCGGCTCGGCTGGGAAGAGAAGGCGAAGGCGGGCAAGTCGCTCATCGGCGACAGGCTCACCCTGCCAACCCGCAAACCGGAGGGGCTATGAGTCGTTATCCGGGAGCCGAAGCCACGGCCAGGCTGGGCTGGTGGCGGTCACACCGCTTCCTGCTGCTGCGCCGGCTCTGCCAGTTTGGCGTGCTGGGGTTGTTCCTGCTGGGACCGCTGGCGGGCAGCTGGATCCTCGAGGGCAACCTCTCCAGCTCGCTGCTGCTGGAGACTGTGCCGCTCACGGATCCGCTGACCCTGCTGCAGTCGGTGGCGGCGGGCCATTGGCCTATCTCCACCCTGTGGCTGGGGGCTGTCATCGTGCTGGCCGGTTACTGGTTGGTCGGGGGGCGAGTGTTCTGCTCCTGGGTCTGTCCGGTCAACCTGGTCACGGATGCCGCCGCCTGGCTCAGGGGGAGGCTAGGGCTCAAGGGCAACGGCCAGTTCAGCCGCTCCACCCGCTACTGGCTGCTGGCCATGGTGCTGGTGGCGCCGGCCATCGCTGGTGTGCTGGTGTGGGAGCTGGTCAATCCGGTGTCGCTCACCCTGCGTGGCCTGCTGTTTGGCATGGGGGCGGGCTGGGCCTTGCTGGCGGTGCTGTTCCTGTTCGACCTCTTCGTGGTGGAACGGGGCTGGTGCGGTCACCTCTGTCCGGTGGGAGCCTTCTATGCCCTGGTCAACCGGGTCGGGTTCATCAAGATTTCTGCCAAGGGGCGCGAGCGGTGCAGCAACTGCATGGATTGTTATGCAGTCTGCCCGGAGCGCCCCATCCTGCGCGGCCCCGTTCACGGTGCCAAGCGTGGTCACGGGCCCTTGATTGCGGCTCAGGAGTGTACCAACTGCGGCCGTTGCATCGATGTCTGCGCGGAGCAAGTTTTTGAAATCACTGTAGGTTTTGCCGTCAAGGCAGAGAAAACGTCGGAGAACAAATAATGAAGAAGCTGATTGGAGCAATGCTGGCCTGTCTGATGGCAGGTTCCTTGATGGCGGCAGTCCCCGAGATCACCAACAGCACGGGGGGCATCAAGTCGGAACGGGGGAGCACGGATCTGGTGACGGATGCCGATGCTGCCCCCATGAAGAACTTTCGCAAGGATGGTGACCTCTACGATCGCCAGTACATGCATCAGCCCCCGCTGATCCCCCACGACACCCGCAACTATGAAGTGGACAACAAGGTCAACAAGTGCCTGGCCTGCCACAGCTTCAAGAACGCCAGCGCCATGAAGGCCCCCAAGAT
Source organism: Aeromonas sp. S15(2024) (assembly GCF_041402265.1). NCBI lineage: Bacteria > Pseudomonadati > Pseudomonadota > Gammaproteobacteria > Aeromonadales > Aeromonadaceae > Aeromonas > Aeromonas sp. S15(2024). The sequence goes on from NZ_JBGLQY010000001.1 coordinate 723,928, forward strand.
CAGCCCGACTCACTTCGAGACCCGTGACGGCATGACGTTGGGAGAAGTGTCCCCCCGCCGCTACTTCTGCCTGCAGTGCCACGTGCCGCAAGCGGATGCCAAGCCGCTGGTGGAAAATACGTTTAAACCAGTTGAAGCCTTGAACTGAGGAACCCATAGATGAAATTACCCGGCTTTATCCAGCGTCTGTGGACCACCTTCAAGTCCCCCTCGAAGGCAGCCCTCTGGGTACTGCTGCTGATGGGCTTCTTCGGCGGGGTCATCTTCTGGGGCGGTTTCAACACCGCCATGGAAGCCTCCAACACCGAAAAGTTCTGCACCAGCTGCCACGAGATGAAGGACAACGTGTTCGTGGAGTACCGCGACACCATCCACTATGCCAACCGCTCCGGCGTGCGGGCCAGCTGCCCGGATTGCCACGTGCCGCACGAGTGGACCTACAAGATCATCCGCAAGGTGCAGGCCTCCAAGGAGTTGTGGGGCATGATCACCGGCAAGGTGGACACCCGCGAGAAGTTCGAGTCGCACCGGCGTGAGATGGCCGAGCGGGAGTGGAAGCGGATGAAGGACACGGATTCGAGGGAGTGTCGCAACTGCCACAACTTCGAATACATGGACTTCTCCCTGCAAGGCAAGCGGGGTGCCCAGATGCACTCCACCAGCCTGGCCAGCGGCGAGAGCACCTGTATCGACTGCCACAAGGGCATTGCTCACCAGCTGCCCGACATGACAGGGGTGAAGGGCTTCTAAGCCTGCACCAGCAACGAGGCCGGGTTCACCCGGCCTCGTTCATATTTCGCCCGGCCAGGGCAAAAGCACCACTGTGCCTCCTTTAAATCCCCCCTCTGGCGGGAGTTTTGATAGAATCGGCCCGCCGTGAGTCGCAGCGCATGACAGCAAGGTCAAAGGTTCAGCCCGGGCGGGCATGGACCGTGCCACCAGCGAGCGCTGTCAGCCGGGATCCTGGCCGCTTTTCTTCTTCTCTTTGCTCACGGTCCTTTGCCATCAGGAGCTGCCCATGGGACAGAAACACAACGCATTCATTCCCCTCAAGATCGCCGTGCTGACGGTCTCCGACAGCCGCACCGCTGCCGATGACAGCTCGGGCGACTATCTGGTTTCCGCCCTCGCTAAATCGGGCCATCAGCTGGCCGACCGGGCGCTCTGCCCCGATAATCTGTTTCGTATTCGCGCCCAGGTGAGCGACTGGATCGCCGATGAGGGAGTGCAGGTGGTGCTCATCAACGGCGGCACCGGCTTCAACGAACAAAACCGGGTGCCCGAGGCGGTCGGGGTATTGTTCGAGCGCACAGTGCAGGGCTTTGGCGAACTGTTTCGCCAGCTCTCCTTCGCCGACATCAAGGGTGCCGCCATGCAGAGCCGCGCGCTGGCGGGTCTCGCCAATCGCACCCTGATCTGCTGCCTGCCGGGCTCTACCGGTGCCTGCCAGCTGGGGTGGGAGAAACTTATCCGTGATCAGCTCGATGCCCGCACCAAGCCGTGCAACTTTGTCTCCCATCTTTGAGGGCCTCTGATGAACCCGACCGAATCCAAGCAGCCTCAGTCCGGCCTGACCCATCTCAACCAGAGCGGCGAAGCCCACATGGTGGATGTGACCGACAAGCTGGTGACCGAGCGTGAAGCCCGCGCCGAGGCGTTTGTCGCCATGGCTCCCGACACCCTGGCACTGATCCTGAGCGGTCAGCACCACAAGGGGGACGTGTTCGCCACCGCCCGCATCGCCGGCATCATGGCGGCCAAGAAGACCTCGGATCTCATTCCCCTCTGCCATCCGCTGGCATTGACCCGGGTGGAGGTAGAGATAGAACCCCAGGCGGCGCAAAATAGGGTCCATATTCGCACCCTCTGCAAGCTCTCGGGCAAGACAGGGGTGGAAATGGAAGCGCTGACCGCCGCGTCGGTGGCGGCACTGACCATCTACGACATGTGCAAGGCGGTGCAAAAGGACATGGTGATCGAACAGGTACGTCTGGTGGAGAAAAAGGGCGGCAAGTCCGGTCACTTCCAGTTGAATGCCGGTGCAGGAGAAAACGCATGATCAAGGTACTCTTTTTTGCGCAAGTCAGAGAGCTGGTGGCCTGCGACGAGCTGAGCCTGCCCTGTGACTACGCCAGTGCCGAGGCGCTTCGCGCCGCCTTGTGCCAGCGCGGCGACAAGTGGGCGCTGGCGCTGGAAGCGGGCAAGCTGCTGGTGGCGGTCAACCAGACCCTGGTGCCGCTGGATACGCCCCTTCATGATGGTGATGAGGTCGCCTTTTTCCCGCCGGTGACCGGAGGCTGATGATGAGCGAGACAACCATGACCGATCGCATTCTGGTGCAGCGGGAAGACTTCTCGCTGGCCGACGAATATGCCCGTCTCGCCGCTCGGCAGGACACCGGCGCCGTGGTCAGTTTTGTCGGCAAGGTGCGCGACTTCAATCAGGGGGAGCACGTGAAGGGGCTGGCCCTCGAGCACTACCCCGGCATGACCGAGAAGGCGCTGACGGACATAGTGGCCGATGCCCGCAGCCGCTGGCCCCTGCAGGAGTGCACCCTGATCCACCGCATCGGCGAGCTGCTGCTCGGCGATCAGATCGTGCTGGTGGTGGTGAGCAGTGTCCACCGCGAGGCCGCCTTCGAGGCTTGCCACTTCATCATGGATTTCTTGAAAACCCGGGCGCCGTTCTGGAAAAAAGAGCTGACCGCCGAAGGAGTACAACGCTGGGTCGAGGCCAAGGAGAGCGACAACACTGCCGCCGCCCGCTGGCAAGCTTGACCTGTTCAAGGGGGCCGGCTCATCGGGAGCTGCAGCCCCTGTTTTCGGGGCCGCCCCCTTGGCTGGGGAGCGATAGAAGCGGCCCCATTCAGGAGGTAAAGGAATGAAACCGCTGTTATCCGTTGTGATCGCCGGGGTCTGCGCCAGTGCGCTGCAGGCAGGTGCTGTGCAGGCCGACGAGGTCAAGGTGGCCGTGGCCGCCAACTTCAAGGGCACCATAGAGCGCATCGGCAAGGCGTTCACCGCCAAGACCGGCCACACCTTGGCCATCTCCTCCGCCGCGACCGGGGTGCTCTACACCCAGATAAGCCACGGCGCCCCGTTCGACCTCTTCCTCTCCGCCGATGTGAAAACCCCGCAGAAGCTGGAGCAGGAGGGCAAGGGCAGCGAGCGTTTCACCTACGCCATCGGCCAGCTGGGTCTGTGGCAGAAGGGGGGGCCTGCGCCTGACGAGGCAACCCTGCGCAGCTGGAAGGGTAACCTCGCCATCGCCAACCCGAAAACCGCACCTTACGGCACCGCCGCCATGGCGACCCTCGACCATCTCAAGATCGATCCCAAGCAGTACCGCCTGCTGACCGGCACCAACATCGGCCAGACCTGGCAGTTCGTCGATACCGGCAACGCAGAGCTGGGCTTCGTCGCCTGGGCCAACCTGGTGGAAGCGGGCAAGACCGGTGAAGCCTGGGCCGTGCCGGCCGACTTCTATCCACCCATTGAACAGCAGGGGCTGGTATTGAAGAAAGGGGAGGCGGTCGAGGCGCTGGTGGCCTGGCTCAAGGGGCCGGGTCAGGCAGAGATCAAGGCGGCGGGTTATGCGCTGCCCCAGTGATGGCGCAACCATACACCTGACTGATGAGTGGCCGGCCCTCGGGTCGGCCCACTCTTGCGATAAGGATGCACACCATGCCGTTGCCTGAATTCATCTGGAAATGCGGCTCAATCGATGTGCCTGGTGCTGGATCTGGCATTGGGAGTGAGTCTGATGAGTGAAGGGGATCTGCTGGCGGTCTGGCTCACCCTGAGGCTGGCAGCCAGCACGACCGCCATCCTGCTGCTGCTCTCGCCGCCGTTGGCCTGGTGGCTGTCGCGCAGCCAGCACAGGCTCAGACCCGTGGTGGAGGCCCTGGTGGCCCTGCCGCTGGTGCTGCCGCCGACGGTACTCGGCTTCTATCTGCTGCTGGCTTTTTCCCCCTCCTATGGCCTGGGCGCTTGGTGGCGCGACACCTTCGGGGCGCCGCTCGCCTTCAGTTTTACCGGTCTGCTGCTCGCCTCCATCCTCTACTCGCTCCCCTTCGTGGTGCAGCCCCTCACCTCCGCCTTCGTCAACATGGGCAACAAGGAGCTGGAGGCCGCCGCGACCCTGGGGCTCGGGCCGCTGGAGCGCTTCTTTCACATCATCTTGCCGATGACGCTGCCCAGCTTCGTGATGGCGGCGGCGCTCGGTTTTGCCCACACCCTGGGGGAGTTCGGGGTGGTGCTGATGATTGGCGGCAACATCCCGGGTGAGACCCAGGTGCTCTCCATCGCCCTGTTTGATCACGTGGAGACGATGGACTATCAAAACGCCCACCTGCTGGCAGGCGGCCTGATGGGCTTCTCGCTGGTGATGCTGGTGCTGGTGTACGGGGTGCTGCAGCGCCGGCAACGGAGGCTGTTCGGATGAGCGACACCCGCAAGGCGCAACCGCTGCATCTCAAGGCGAGGCGGGCGTTCGGCGCCTTTACCCTCGACTGTGAACTGGCGTTGGAGCTTGGGGGGATCCTCGGTCTGTTCGGCCCCTCCGGCTGCGGCAAGAGCAGCCTGCTGCGCATCATCGCCGGGCTGGACAGGGCGCCGGGCGACACGTTGAACTGGCAGGGCAGGGCGCTGAGCGATCTGCTGCCCGAGGCGCGCCGCATCGGCCTGGTGTTTCAGGATTCGCGTCTCTTCCCCCATCTGAGCGTGCTCGGCAATCTGCAGCTGGCGGCCCGCAAGGGGCGGGGGCGCTGGCAACCCGAGGCGTTGGCGACCCGGCTTGGTTTTGCCGAACTGCTGCCCCAGCCGGCCCACGGCCTCTCCGGCGGCCAGCGCCAGCGGGTGGCACTGGCCCGGGCCCTGTTGGCCGAACCCGATCTGCTGCTGCTGGATGAACCTTTCTCTGCGCTGGACAGACGCAGCCGCATTCATCAGGCCCACGTGCTCAAGGGTTTGCAGCAGGAGAGCGGCATTCCCATGATCTTCGTCAGCCATGCCATGGAGGAGGTGAGCCTGCTCTGCGATCAGCTGGTGCTGCTGGCGGATGGCCGGGTGGAGGCGCAAGGGAGGCCGAGCGAGATCTTCGCCCGCACCGATCTCTCGCTCGCCAGTCGCGACGACGCCGGGGTGATGCTGGCGGCGAGCCTCTCTCACTACGATGAAGAGGAGCAGATGGCGACCCTGCAGCTCGGCGAGCAGCAGTTGCGAGTCACCATGACCCAGGTGCCGGACGACGGCGGCCCCCTGCAGATCAAGGTGGCCGGGCGGGACGTGGTGATCGCCACCACTCCCATCGAGCACTCCAGCCTCTCCAACTGCCTCACCACCCGATTGCTGGCCGAACGCGAGGTGCGCCCCGGCCAGACCCTGTTGCAGTTGGCGCTGGGTCAGCAGATACTGCTGGCCCGGATCACCAGCCGCTCCGCCAGACGGCTGGCGCTCGCCCCGAACCAGCAGATCTACGCCTACATCAAGGCGGTGAGCCTGGTCAGCGAGGGTTGAGCGGATTGCAGAAGAGGCAGAAAATCAGGATGGTTCAGCGGATGAGTCGAGAGGCAATGAACTGATGCGCCGCAATCAGGTGATGAAATTCAACGGTCTTGCCCTGCGCAGCGCGGGGGAGGGCCCCTTGCTGTTGCTGCTGCACGGGCTGGGCTCCTCCAGCCTCGACTGGCAGGCGCAGATCGAACGCTTTTCCGAACACTACCGGGTGGTGGCGCTGGATCTTCGCGGCCACGGCCAGAGCATGCAGGAGGGGCCGTTCGACGTAGCGACCCTGGCGGCGGACGTGGTGAACTGGCTCGATGAACAGCCTGAGCCCGCCTGGGTGGTGGGGCTCTCCTTGGGGGCCATGGTGGCGCTGGAGCTGGCGTTGCAATTGCCCCACAAGGTGCAGGGGCTGGTGCTGGTCAACGGCTGCAGCGAATTTCTGCTGGAGACGCCAAAAGAGCAGGAGCGTTTTGCCCAGCGCCTCAAGTGGCTGCGCTGGTTCGGCCTGCGGCCACTCGCCTGGTGGCTCGGCCGCGAGCTTTTTCCCGGCCCCGACCTTGCCCAGGTGCGTCACACCTTCCGGCTGCGTTTCGTGCGCAATAAAAAGAAAACCTACAAGGCGCTGCTGGAGGCGCTGCCCGGCTGGTCGGTGCGTGCCCGGCTCGGCAACATCTGGCAACCGGTGGCCATCATCTCCACCAGCCACGACTATCTGCCGCTCGCCAAACGGGTGGAACAGTTCGCCTCCCTGCCCAACGCCACCATCCACACCCCCAACGGCCATCACGCCTGGCCGGCGGAAGATCCCTCCGGCTTCAATCATTTGCTTCACCGAATTTTAGAAACTCATTAAACTGGTCGCCCTTTTATCCCGTGTATGTATTGGTCCGATCGCCTTGCCACACCAAAAGGCAAGGCAATCGGACCCATTTTGCTCTATCAACAGGTATTTCCTCATGTCTGAAGTAATGAAAATGGCCATCGATGATGGTTCAACCAACGTTAAGGTGAGCTGGATTGAGAACAAGGTGCTCAAGACCATCATCTCTCCCAACTCCTTTCGCAAGGACTGGAAGAGCGCCGCTTTGCGCAAGGACAAGAAGATCTACAACTACGAGATAGGCAATACCAAGTACACCTATGACGCCACGTCCGACAAGTCGCTGGCAACCACCCACGTGGAGTACCAGTACGACGATCTCAACTTGCTCTCCGTGCATCATGCCCTGCTACAGACCGGTGTGATCCCTTGTGACGTAGCCATCACCGTGACTCTCCCCATCACCGAGTTCTACAACCCGGACGATTGTCAGCGCAATGAAGAGAAGATCGAGAAGAAGCGTCGCAACCTGATGCGGGCCATCTCCCTCAACAAGGGAGAACTGTTCAACATCGTCAGTGTGGAAGTGATGCCGGAGAGCCTGCCTGCGGCGCTCTCCCGTCTGATCGGTTCGGGCTGCAACGAGTTCACCAAGACCCTGGTGATCGATTGTGGCGGCACCACCCTGGACATGGGGATCATCGTCGGCGAGTTTGACGACGTCTCCGATGTCTACGGCAACAACGAGATCGGTGTCTCCATGGTGACCGACGCGACCCGCAAGGCGCTGGCAGCGGCGGACAGTGACTCCAGCTACCTGGTGGCTAACGAGTTCATCAAGCGCCGTCACGACATGAGCTTCGTGCGCGACGTGGTGAATGATGAGAGCCAGATCCCCAAGATCCTCGAGAAGATGCAAAACAAGATCGACGAGCTGGGCTCCCAGGTGGCGCATGAAGCGAAGAAGTTTGCCAAGAACCCGAACCGCGTTTACTTGGTCGGGGGCGGGGCATCGCTTATCCACGAAGCAATCAAGAACGCTTACCCGACTCTGGGCGACAGGGTCGAGCTGCTGGACGATGCCCAGTCAGCTCTGGCGCGCGAGATCTGCCTCTACACCACGGAAGAAGAGGAAGTGTACCGTGAAGCTGCCGTGATGGCCGAGGTCGATGATGAGTAGTCAACTCAAGCGCATGACCTTCTCCATCTACATGGATCCGGGCGCGCTGGAGTCTGATCGTTACGCGGTCGGGGTATTGCAGAACTGGTATCAACGGGCTCGCAAGATCCAGGATGGCAGTGAGGAGTTCGACTTCTCCAAGAGTCGTTTTCATAAGGATATCTATCTCTCCGGCATGTTCATGTATGTGCTGGCGCCCAACCTCTGCAAGGCGATTGCCAATGCGTTGGGGCCCGACCAGGTAAGTATGACCACCTTGCGTCATGCCTTTGCCAGTTGTGGCTTCAACCTGGGAGAGGGGAGTGCCTCGGCGCAGCCTGCTGCCGATGTTATGGTCGAGCAGATAGTGGCCAGATTATCCCCCCGGCTTGGCCAGGGTGATACCGGTGGGCTGGTGGATGAAATCGTTCAGCGTCTGGGTCAGCAAGCCGCCGTGCCCTCTTCGGACAGTCTGGTGGAAGAGATCGTCAGCCGGCTTGGGGAGCAGCAACCAACCGAGCTGTGGGATGAGTTGCGGCAGGGAATGCCAGCTCCTCTTGATCATGAACAGCTGGCCGAGGCGATCGCGGGCAAGTTGCCATCAGCGACTGGTGAGCAGGACCTGGCGCCGCTGCAGAGCAGCATTCAACAGCTCTCTCGCCAACTGGAAGAGCAGTCGCGGCTTATTCGTGAGCAGCATCGGTTGATCCAGCGTCTGGCCAGTGCCCCTGGTCGCCAAATGACGGCCGCGGGGGAGGCCGAGCCGCTGGTGGAAGATCTCTCCAACCAGGTGGCCAACATGAAAAAGGTCAAGGCCAAAGGGATCTTCTAAGGCTTTCTACCGACCATCGCCAGAGTAAGAGAGATGAAAAAAATAGTATGGATGGCGTGCTGCGCCTTGTTGTTGTCGGGGTGTGCCCAGCAAACCTTCTTCGTACACGAAGGTAACCCGGGTCAGCCAACCCGAGAAGTGAGCCATGATTTCGTACTGGCGGGGGTTGGCCAGAGTGAGATGGTCGATGCTGCTCTGGCCTGCCATGGTGACCCGAAAAAAGTGGTGCGATTGGAAATGCAACAGAGCCCGCAGGATACCTTGATGACCGTCTTGACGTTGGGAATATATACCCCGAGGACGGCCCGAGTTTATTGCAGTCTGTGATTTTTGGGCTGACATAATAAAGTCTCAAATAAAGCCTTGTTGCCCTCTCTGGATTTTGATAGTGTGCGCGCACCTAGGAACACCTCTCTGTTTATATTATTGATAATTAACGGGAATGTTTCTTTGTGTGGCGCCGGCATAGCCGGAAAAATAATATTGTCAGGGATAATAAAATGAAAAAAATGGTATTGACTGCAGCCGTTGCAATGATGATGGCGGGCTGTGCTCAGCAAGGTTTTACCGTGCATTCCGGTAATGCAGTGAAACCCACCAAAGAAGTGACCCACCACTTCTTCATCTCCGGCCTGGGCCAGAGCAAAACCATCGACGCCGCAGCCGTTTGCAACGGTGCCGACAAGGTAGTGCGTGTCGAAGCGCAGCATACCTTCCTCAATGGCCTGCTGGGCGCTGTGACCTTCGGTGTCTACACCCCGCGCGAGGCGCGTGTTTACTGCGCCGGTTAATCCCCGCCGTACGCATGCTGCAAAAAGCCGACCCAGGGGTCGGCTTTTTTGTTGGTGCAAAGGCTCGCTGGGGTGGTTCATCCGTGCGAGCAGACCGGGCAGTCGGGACGCTTGGGCAGCTTCATCTCGCGAAAGGTGCCGCCAAGGCCGTCGATCATCAGCAGACGGCCGCTGTAGCTCCTGCCCATGCCAGCCAGCAGCTTGATGGCTTCGAGCGCCTGCAGGCTGCCCACCAGTCCCACCACAGGAGCCAGCACCCCCGCCTCGACGCAGGTGAGCGCCTGCTCGCCAAACAGGGCGCTGAGGCAGGCGTAGCAGGGCTCATCCTGCTGCCAGGTGAAGCTGCAGATCTGGCCCTCCAGCCGGATGGCTGCGCCGCTGACCAGCGGCACGCCGTGCTGGCGGGCCTTTTGGTTGAGCAGGTTGCGAATGGCCAGATTGTCGGTGCAATCCAATACCAGCTGGTGGCGTGGCAACAGGGCATCGAGCAGCGCCTCGTCGGCCACGGCGGCGTGGGTCTTCACCTCAAGCCAGGGGTTGAGGGCTCGCAGGGAGTGGGCGGCAGAGTCCACCTTGTGGTGGCCGATACGCTCATCGGTGTGCAGCACCTGGCGTTGCAGGTTGGAGAGCTCCACCTTGTCGAAATCGACCAGGGTGAGCCGGCCGACCCCGGCCACCGCCAGATACTGGCTGGCGGCGCAGCCCAGGCCACCGGCGCCGATCACCAGCACATGAGCCTGCTTGAGCGCCTCCTGCCCCTCGAAATCGAAGGATTTGAGGATGATCTGGCGGTTGTAGCGCAAGAGCTCGGCGTCGCTCAGGATTTCGCTCACAGCAGCAATCCCCCGAACGGTTCGACGGTGACGGTTTCCCCTGTGGCGACCCGGCCCCGCTCGCGCTCAAGGACGATGTAGCAGTTGGCCCGCGACAGGGAGCTGAACACGGCGGAGTCCTGCGAGCCGGTGCTGCGCACTTCCAGGCCGTTGGGCCCCTGAGTCAGGATGCCGCGCTGGAAGTCGAGCCGGCCCGGCGCCTTCTTGAGTGGCTCTGCGGCAGTGGCTTGCAACTGGAGCGGGCGCTCGAAGCGTTGGCCTGCCAGCTTGGCCAGCGCAGGTTGCACCAGCTGATCGAAGGTGACCATGGCGGAGACCGGGTTGCCCGGCAGGCCGAAGAACCAGGCGTGGGGCAGGCGACCGAAGGCAAACGGCTTGCCCGGCTTGATGGCCAGCTTCCAGAAGCCGATTTCGCCAAGCTCCTCCAGCAACTGCTTGGTGAAGTCTGCTTCCCCCACCGAGACGCCGCCGGTGGTGATGAGGGCGTCGGCCTCGCGGTCGGCCTTTTGGAAGGCGGCGCGCAGCTGGGCCGGATCGTCCGGGATGATGCCAAGGTCGAGGCAATCGCAGCCCATGCGATCCAGCATGGCCCGCACGCCGTAGCGGTTGGAGTCGTAGATGTCGCCGTGGGCAAGCGGGGTGCCGACCGGCTTGAGCTCGTCACCGGTACTGAAGATGGCCACTTTCAGCGGCCGACGCACCGGCACAGTGGCAATGCCGAGGGAGGCCAGCAGCGGCATCTCCCGGGCGGTGAGGCGAGTACCGGCAGCAAGCACGCTGGCGCACTCGCGGATGTCTTCACCGCGGCGGCGAATGTTCTGGCCGGGCACCGGGGTGGTCAGAAAGGTGATCCTGTCGCCGTCGGCCTGCGTTTCTTCCTGCATCACCACCGCATCCGTCCCGGCCGGCACCGGGGCGCCGGTCATGATGCGCACACAGTGGCCGGCGGGCCACTCACCCTGGTAGGGCTGACCGGCAAAGGCCTTGCCCGCCATGATGAGGGGCGCGCCGTTGGCGAGATCCGCCAGCCGCACCGCATAACCGTCCATGGCGGAGTTGTCGAACGGGGGCACGCTGAGGGGGGAGGCGATATCCGCGGCGAGTACCCGGCCAAGGGCCTCTGGCAAGGGCAACTGTTCGCTGTCGCAACAGCCGTCAAGCTGTGCCAGCATGCCCTGCAGGGCGTCGCTCAGGGGGAGTAGTCCGCTGGTATCAAATCCCATGTCATGACCTCATTGTGTGATGGAGGGGGTGTGAAGGGCGGATTATCCCAAAAATCCATGCCGATGGGCAGGTTGCAGCAGGATAAAACCGTTTGGCTGTACAGATAGGCAGCGACCGGGCTGCGGGCCTCCCCCCGTATGGGTAGCGCCGGCGAAGTAAAAGCCGCCAGATTGGCATAAAGTCAGGGAACGGGCTTGAGTTAGCTTGAATTATGACAATAATCGCCGTCTACTATTGCGCCACAACCGAGTGCCGTCATAGCGAGGCGGCCATCACAGTCCCTGAGCGTGGGAGAGGAACAAGATGACGAGCTTAAGTCGGGAAGCCCTGTTGGTCAGGGCCGCCCTCGAGGCTGAGGGCCTCGAAACACCTCTGGTGGCCAATACCCTGGACGGCCAGCAGAAGCGGGAGAAGATCGAGGGCCACATGCGCGCCATCATGGAGACGCTGGGGCTGGATCTGGCCGATGACAGTCTGGCAGAGACACCGCACCGCATCGCCAAGATGTACGTGAACGAAATCTTCTCCGGCCTCGATTACGCCACCTTCCCCAAGGTGACGGTGATCGAGAACAAGATGAAGGTGGACGAGATGATCATGGTGCGGGACATCAGCCTCACCAGCACCTGCGAGCACCACTTCGTCACCATCGACGGGCTGGCCCACGTGGCCTATATCCCCCGCGGCAAGGTGATCGGGCTCTCCAAGATCAACCGCATCGTGCAGTTCTTTGCCCGCCGTCCCCAGGTGCAGGAGCGCCTGACCCAGCAGATCCTGCTGGCGCTGCAGACCCTGCTCGGCACCAAGGACGTGGCCATCAGCATCAAGGCGACCCACTTCTGCGTGAAGGCCCGCGGCGTGATGGATTCCACCTCCTACACCACCACCACCTCCCTGGGTGGCGTCTTCAAGACCCAGCCTGATACCCGTGCCGAGTTTCTGGCCGGTCTGAAAGGCTGATCTGCCAGGAGATGTGTCGCCACTGCGGCATGTCTCCTCGCTTTCCCCTCTTTTTTCACTGCCCCTGACGGCCCGCTGGCTGCCGGATGGTCGCACCGACAATTTTCCTCAAGGGATGGACACCCTCGGTCGATATATCCCGTTATGGCTTGTGCGCATCTTTCGGGAGTACGTTCAAGTCTTCAAGGTGCCAGGCTTTGGCTGCTCTCTTGGCCGGGTGGGTCTGTCGATAAGAGACCTGCGCTCAGCCGGGCATCTTGTAAAAAATGTCGCCTCGTTCATGCAAGGACATATATTCATCAAGGCTGGATGAGCCGCCATGGAGGCGGTGACCGCGGGCCGTATGCGTACGGTTCAGACGAGCGTTATCTGTTCACTCATATCCAGGACATGCCATGAATACCAGTACCATGACCATCGGCAAGAAACTCACCGCGGGTTTTGCCATGCTCGGCCTGATGATGGCCTTTATCGGCGGCTTCTCGCTGCTGCAGTTTGGCAACATGAACCGGGCCGCCATCGGCTTTACCGACAGCATCTTGCCCGCCGTGGTGCGCACCAGCACCCTGGGCGAGACCATCAATACCCTGCGCCGCTATGAACTGGATGTGTTTCTGGTGGCGGCCGATCCGCAGCAGAAAGCCCACTATCGCGACCTTGGCGAGCAGACCCTGCAAGAGGTCGCCCGGCAGGTCAAGGCGCACGATGCCACCATCTGGGCGGAGGACGTGGAAGAGCGGCGCACCTTCGACATCGTCAAGCAGGACTGGGACAAGTACGTGGCCCTGCACCAGCGCATCCGGCAGATGCAGGATGGCGGCCAGCTGGCCGAGGCCCAGCAGCTGTTCATGAGCGAGGGGATCACCCTCTACACCAACCTGGCCAAGTCGGTGGGGGACCTGATCCGCATCAACCACGGCTACTCCGTGGGCTCCCGTGCCCAGGTGGTGGCTGCATTTGACAGCGCCAAGCTGAGCATCATAGTGGCGCTGGTACTGGGTCTGGTGCTGGCGGGGGCGCTCTCCACCGTGCTGACCCGCCAGATCCGCGATCCGCTGGTGATGCTGGCCCGCCAGGCCCAGCGCATCGCGAGCGGTGATCTGGGCAAGAGCGAGTTGCAGGAGTGGATCCGCGGCAGTCGCTTCAAGCGTGACGAGCTGGGCCAGCTCGGCGCCGCCATCGATCGCATGCAGGGTTCGCTCGCGGATCTGGTGAGCGAAATCGCCGGCTCGGTGAGCCAGCTCAGCAGCGCGGTGGAGGAGGTGAGTGCCATCTCCGAGCAGTCCGCCACCGGCATGGCCCGCCAGCAGAGCGAGGTCTCCCAGGTCGCCACCGCCATGAACGAGATGCAGTCCACCGTCTTTGAGGTGGCCCGCAACACCACGGACGCCATGAGCGCCGCCAAGGATGCCTCCCGCACCTCGACCCAGGGCAACCAGGTGGTGCGCAGCGCCATCAGCAGCATCGAGGAGGTGTCGGTCAAGATTGAGCAGGCGGGCGCCGTGGTGCAGCAGCTGGAGCAGGACAGCACCAACATCAGCATGGTGCTTGATGTCATTCGCGGCATTGCCGAGCAGACCAACCTGCTGGCCCTCAACGCGGCCATCGAGGCGGCGCGCGCCGGTGAACAGGGGCGCGGCTTTGCGGTCGTGGCCGATGAAGTGCGCTCCCTCGCCCAGCGCACCCAGAACTCCACCGCCGAGATCAGCAAGATGATCGAAGTGTTGCAGGAGCGCACCGCTGAGGCGGGCAGCGCCATGCAGCTGAGTCGCCAGCAGATGCAGGAGAGCGTGGGGCTGGCGCGGGAGGCGGGCAACAGCATCGACACCATCAACGGTGCCGTCACCCAGATCACCGACATGAACACGCTGATCGCCACCGCCACCGAGGAGCAGAATGCGGTGACCGAGGAGCTCAACCGCAGCATCGTCAACATCCACAATGCGGCCGACGAGAACGCCCTGGGGGCCCAACAGACCGCCCAGGCCTGTGTCGAGCTGAGCAAGCTGGCCAATACGCTGCACCATATGACCCAGCGTTTTACCCTCTAAGAGCGTTTGGCAGATAGCAAAAGGCCCCGTCCAGTGACGGGGCCTTGTTGTTTCTGGCAGGTTTGTTGATCGCAGGGTCGATGAGCGCAGCGTCATCGGCCAACGCCAGATCCTTTATCCGGCCATTTAGCTCAGGCCGACTATCTCGCCGTTTTCGTCGATATCGATATGACGGTAGGCCGGCAGGCTGCCAAGGCCCGGCATGGTCATGATGGGGCCCGCCAGGGCATAGACGAAGCCGGCGCCGGCGCAGAGCTTTACTTCCTCGATGGGCACCTCGAAGTCGGTCGGTACCCCCTTGAGGGCCGGATCATGGCTGATGGAGAGCGGCGTCTTGGCCACGCAGACAGGCAAGTGGCCCCATCCCTCGGCGGAGAGTTGCGCCAGCTGGTGGCGCGCCTTGTCCGAGAGCCGCACGCCGCGCCCGCCATAACCGCACTCCACCAGGGTCGCCAGTTTGGCGTCCAGGCTCGCTTCGTCTGGGTAGAGCAGTTTGACCAGGCCTGGCTGCTCACAGGCGGCCACCACCGCCCGGGCCAGCTCGCTGGCGCCAGCTCCGCCCTGGGTAAAGGCGTGGGAGATGGCGCAGCCAGAGGCGCCGGCTTGCATCGCCTCGCGGGCCAACAAGGCCAGCTCGGCCTCGCTGTCGGTGGGAAAGCGGTTGATGGCGACCACCACCGGCACGCCGTAACGGCGGGCATTGGCGATGTGCCAGCCGAGGTTGGCGCAGCCCTGCGTCAGGGTCGGCAGATCCTCGCCCAGCAGGCTTTGGGGCAGCGGCTGGCCCGGGCGGATGTCGAGCAGGCCGCTGTTGGCCTTGAGGCCGCGCACCGTCGCCACCAGCACCACGCAGGCCGGGGTCAGGCCGGATTGGCGGCTCTTGATGTTGAAGAACTTCTCCAGCCCCATATCGGAGCCAAAGCCTGCCTCGGTCACCACGTAGTCGGTGAGGCCGAGGGCCATGCGATCGGCGATCACCGAGGAGTTGCCGTGGGCGATGTTGGCAAAGGGGCCGGCGTGCACCAGCACCGGGGTCTGCTCCGTGGTCTGCATCAGGGTCGGCTGCAGGGCCTCTTTGAGCAGCACCGTCATGGCACCCGCCACTTCCAGCTGCTCGGCGGTGATGGGGTTGCCGTGCAGGTCGCGGGCCAGCTGGATGCGACCGATGCGCGCACGCAGATCGTTCAGATCGCTCGCCAGCGCCAGAATGGCCATCAGCTCGGAGGCGGCGGTGATGACGAAGCGATCGCTGCGCTCGACGCCATCGGCGGCGCTGCCCTGGCCGATGGTGAGGTGGCGCAGGGCGCGGTCGTTCATGTCGAGGGTGCGCGGCCAGAGGATGTGGTCTGCATCGATATCGAGCCGAGGCAGGCCGGTTCTGGCGCTGAACTGGTCACCGAGTTTGCGCTCATGGAACAGGCGGGCATCGAGGGCCGCCGCCGCCAGATTGTGGGCGGCAGTGAGGGCGTGAAAGTCACCGGTGAGGTGCAGGTTCATCTCCTCCATCGGCACCACCTGGGCGTGACCGCCGCCGGCGGCGCCCCCCTTGACCCCGAACACGGGCCCGAGGCTCGGCTGGCGGATGGTGGCGATGCTGGGCTGGCCGATGTGGTTGAGCCCCATGGAGAGGCCCAGGGTGGTCACCGTCTTGCCTTCGCCAAGCGGGGTGGGGGTGATGGCGCTCACCAGCACCAGCTTGCCCGCCGGTTTGGGGAGCGACTTGAGCAGCTCGAGGCTGAGTTTGCCCTTGTAGTGGCCGTATGGGCTCAGCTGGTGCGAAGGGATGGTGAGGCGCTCGGCCAGCGCATGAATGGAGAGACGGGGGGACTGGCGGGAGATCTCGATATCGCTTAGCATCAGCACCTCGTTGGCATGTCAGGTCAAATATGCGGCGAAGTCTAGTGGAATCAAGAGGGTTATCCAATGAGTAATAATATTTTGTCCGGCAATCGTGAGCTGCATCTAACGCCCATCGAGCTGGATCTCAACGCCCTCTATCACCCGCCCAAGCAGCCGCTCACCGCCCTTGGCATCGTCAGCGCCTTCATTCCGCTGTTTGGCTATGGCTGGCAGGCGATGACCCAGGATCCGGAGACCCACTTTCGCTACGAGCTGGCCAAACGCATCAACAAGCACAAGACCGACGAGGCCAACCTCATCCTGATCCTGCAACTGGCCGGCATGCTCGATTGCCACTGCCTGCACATCACTCTGCCCTATGCCCTCGGCGATGAGCAGCTGGCGACCCTGCGCCAGCGGCTGCCGCGCTGGCAGCTGAACCTGCGCGATGTGCTGCTGGTGGCCGAGTTGCCGCTGCCTGCCGAGAGTGCCGCCTCATAGCCATTCCATCACCGCCGCAAAGGTGTTAAGCCTTGCGATCCCAGTAGTGGGGGGCGAGATAGCGCTCCTGCACGAATTCGATGAAACAGCGCACCTTGGCCGAGACGAAACGGCGGTGCGGATAGAGGGCATAGAGCCCCACCTGCCCCTTCTCCCACTCCGGCAGCAGTGACACCAGGGCGCCGGATCGCAGCGCATCGCCGACGATGAAGGTTGGCTGCAAGATGATGCCCTGATCGTCGCAGGCCGCCCGGGTCAGGGCCACCCCGTTGTTGGCCCGCAGCGGCCCCTGCGGGCGCACGCTCAGCTGCTCGCCATCCCGTTTGAATACCCAGTCCGGCTGGGTCAGGGTATAGAGCAGGCAGTCGTGCTGCTTGAGATCCTCCGGGCTGTTCGGCGTGCCCCGACGGGCCAGGTAGCCCGGGCTGGCGCACACCTCCAGTCGCATCATGGCCAGCGGCTTGGCCACCAGGGAGGAGTCCGGCAGGTTGCCGATGCGCAGCGCCAGATCGAACCCCTCTTCCACCAGTGCCACCCGCCGGTCGCTGTACTCTATCTCCAGCTTCAGATCCGGGTAGCGTTCGCGAAACAGCGGCAGGGCGGGGGAGAGGTGCAGGTAGCCGAAATCCATCGGCACCGACAGCTTGAGGGTGCCCTGGGGCTGCTGGTTGTTGCGGGTCAGCTGGCTGTGGGTCTCTTCGAGCTCCGCCAGCAGCGCCTGGGAGCGCTGGTAGTAGAACTGGCCCGCCTCGGTGGGGTTGACCTGGCGGGTGGTGCGCGACAGCAGCCGGGTGGAGAGGGACTCCTCCAACTGCTGCATCAGCTTGGAGGTCATGGCGACCGAGATGCCGAGCTGGTTGGCGGCCTTGGTAAAACTCTGACACTCCACCACCTTGATGAAGGTGCGCATGGCGGCTATCTGGTCCATCTTTCACTCTCAGTTGATAATTATTTTAATAAATCGCTGATTATCTATATACGGTATGGAGGTTAGCATCTTGGCTGTTGTTGTGAACCCCCAATATGAAGGAACGAACGGATGAAGATGACCAAGGCCCTGCTGGCCTCCTGCCTGTTTATGGCGGCGCCCCTGATGGCAGCCGATTACGATGTGGATGCGGCGCATACCACGGTGCAATTCAAGGTGGGACACCTCGGCTTCTCCGAGCTGGTGGGTCGTTTCAACACCTTCAGCGGCACCTTCAGCATGGACGATGCCAACCCGGCAGCGGCCAAGGCGAGCTTCGAGATCGATGCCGCCAGCGTGGACTCCAACCACGAGCCACGCGACAAACACCTGCGCAGCCCCGATTTCCTGGACGTGAAGCAGTATCCCAAGATGACTTTCGTCAGCTCCGGCTACGAGGGCACCAAGGATAAGGGCGTGCTGAAAGGCACCCTGACCCTGCACGGCGTGTCCAAGGAAGTGGCCTTCGATCTGGTTCACATCGGTGAAGGCAAGGATCCCTGGGGCGGCTACCGCAGCGGCTTCAACGCCACCACCACCATCAAGCGCAGCGACTTTGGCGTGAACTACATGGTGCCGAACATCCCGGACGAGATGACCATCGCACTGTTTGTCGAAGGTGTGCGCAAGTAATGGGCGCGGCACTCCTGCTTCAAACCCTGGCGGCTCCTTTGGGGGCCGCTTTGCTGTCGTGGCGCTGGCCGCGACTGGGATACCTGTGGGGCGCCCTGGCGCTCTGGCTGGTGGGCTGCCTGCTGGGCGGAGCCTACGGGCTGCCGGTCAAGGCGTGGCAATGGCTGCCGCTGACCCTGCTGGTGCCTGCCCTGGCGGCGCAGCTGGCCGACCAGCGGGCCGCGCTTGCGCTGTTTGCCGCGCTCGGGGCACTGGTATGGTGGCAGGGGCTGGCCTCGGTGCTGGCAAGCGAGCCCGCCATCTGGCTGGCGCTGTTGCCCGCCATTGGCTGGCAGGGGTGGACCGGACTGCGCGGTGACAGCCGCGAGGGGCTCGGCTTTGCCCTCGGCTTCATCTGGCTGGCACTGGTGATCGGCATCGACGGCAGCCTGCTGATTGCCCAGCTGGCCGGTGCGCTGGCGGCCTTCGCCGGTTTCCGTGCTCTGCTCGGGGCCTTTGCCGGCAGCCAGGTGGCGCCTGCGGCGCTCGGGTTGGCGCTGGCCTTTATGCAGATGCTCGCCTGGCAATACGTGGAAGTGCCGCTGCTGGTGTTGCTACCGGTCTGGCTGCTGCCGCTGCTGGAGTGGGCACTGCGCAATAAACCCTGGTTCCAGCGCTGGGCCCTGCTGATCCTGCTGGCGGGCGTAGGGGCGGGTCTGAGTCTGTGGAAGGTGTGGCCAGAGGCCTCTCTTTACTGATTTTTAGCATAAAAAACAGGCAATTAACCCAAAAGTTGCCGACTTCGTCATAGTCTGTACAGATAAAGATTGAGCCCCATAGTGGTTTCAGATAAAAAGGATTTTCAATTATCTGGACACACACAGAACCCGGTCTGACCGGGTTCTGTTTGCCTGCTTGTTTGCGGCGCGCTAAGGAGGCCACAGTTGCGCAGTCAAGGATCTGAGCATCTGTTTTTTCGCCATTTCACCGAGCAGGGACGTCTCGACGGTCTCTGCATCCTGCTGGTTACCCATCTGCTTCCCGATCGCCCCCAGTTTATCCAGGCCCTCGATCAGATCGGGCGGATCGGCGCCATCCTGCCCAAACCCAAGTCAGTTCACGGACCGACCCTGACCTGGGCCCAGCAGCACTATCCGGTGCTGCCTCTCAACCGCCAGTGGACCAATATCCCGCAGGGGGTGATAGAGCACATAGCCCCGCTGGTGGCGCCCCATGAACGGCTGATCATTCTCGATATCGGCGGCTATTTCGCCAGAACCCAGGCCACCCTCAGCGAGTATTTCGGTCCCCGTTTCCTCGGGGTGGTGGAGATGACCGAGAACGGTCATCAGCGCTATGAGCAGGAGGTGCTGTCCACCCCGGTCATCTCGGTGGCGCGCAGCCCTCTCAAGCAGGCCGAGGATATCCAGATCGGCCTGAGCGTGGTCTACTCCGCCGAATCCCTGGCCCGCACCCTCAACCGCACCTTCAATGTCTGCCAGGCCGCCCTGTTCGGCTACGGCAAGGTGGGGCGCAGCATCGCCCGCGAGCTCAGGTGCCGCAACCTGCATCTGGAGCTGGTGGAGACCGACGTGCTGCGCCAGGTGGAGGCGCTCTCCCATGGCTTCAAGCTGGTGGGCAAGGCCGAGGCCCTCAGCCGGGCCGAGCTGGTGATCTGCTCCACCGGCAACGGCGCGCTGGACCTGGCGGATCTGCAGCGGCTGCGCCCCGGCACCATGGTCGCCTCGGTCACCTCGGCGGACGACGAGTTTGCGTTCTGTCTCTCCCAGCTGCCCTGGCCGAGCGAAGAGGTGTGCCCCCACGTGCTGGCGCTGACCCGTCCCGACGGCAGCACCATCTTCCTGCTCAACCGGGGCGAGGCGGTCAACTTCGTCCACGGTGCCGTCATCGGCGAATATGTCTACCTGGTGCTGGCGGAGATCATCGAAGGGGTGCGCCAGCTGGCGTTGCAGCCGCTGGCCCCCGGTCTGTTCGACCTGCCGCAGTCGACCATGCGCACCATTGCCCGCCACTGGCTGGCCGACTTCCACGGGGTCACTCAGTGAACCTCTTTTTTCTTGCCGCCATTGATGGAGTGACCACATGAGCGAGACGACCTTGTCCGCCCCCAAACCCCGCATCGAGATCCGCTACTGCACCCTCTGCCGCTGGATGCTGCGCGCCGCCTGGCTGGCCCAGGAGCTGCTCTCCACCTTCGACAGCGAGCTGGGGGAGGTGGCGCTGGTGCCGGCCAGCAAGGGGGAGTTTCGCATCCTGGTGGACGGGGTGCTGGTGTGGGATCGGGTGGCGGACGAGGGCTTCCCCGAGGCCAAGGAGATCAAGCAACGGGTACGCGATGTCATTGCCCCCGAGCGCGACCTCGGCCATGCCGATCGCAAGCCGGCCGCCGAGTAGGCCACAGCATCAATGACAAAGAGAGGGAGGCGCTGGCCTCCCTCTCTCGTTGTGGCGTCCGCTCAATGGTCGGCAGCTGTGCCCGGCTTATCTTCGGCAGGGAGGCCAATATAGCGGGCCCGCTTGTGGGGCTTGAGGCGGCTCACATCCACCCACACTAGGCCGTCGATGCAGTGGTTGAAGTCGGGGTCGATGCCAAAATCCATGAACTGCACACCGCCCGGCTCGCACAGCTCGGAGTATTGCTTGTAGAGGGTGGGGATGGCGCAGCCCAGGTTGTCGAGGCGGGCCTTGAGCTCCTTGAGATCGGCGCCGTAATCCAGCCCGGCAAACAGCGGCGGCGTGGCGGGGTAGGGGCGGCGCGAGGGGGCGAGCGCGAGCTCGGGGGCAAAGTGCTGGCGATAGAAGCTCACCAGCAGATCCTTGGCCGCCACCGGCAGGCTGCCGGAGAGCGACACCGGGCCAAACAGGTAGCGATAGCGGGGATAGCGGGCCAGATAGGCGCCGATGCCAAACCAGAGGTAATCGAGCCCCCGCTTGCCCCAGTAGGCGGGCTGGATGAAGCTGCGGCCAAGCTCGATGGCAAGCTCCAGCCTGGGCAGTAGTTTCTCTTCAAAGCCAAACAGGGTGTGGCTGTAGAGGCCGCCTAGCCCCTTGCTGGCCAGCAGCTCGGCCACCGGTGCGAAACGGTAGGCGCCGATGATCTCGAGCCGGGCCGGATCCCAGAGGATGAGGTGGTGATAGTCATCGTCGAAGGTGTCGAGATCCCGCCGTCTGCCGGAGCCTTCCCCCACTGCCCGAAAGGCGATCTCCCGCAGGCGCCCCAGCTCGCGCAGGATCACCGAGTGGCTCAGCTCGTGGCGTCGGTAGAGGTAGATCCCCTGACCGTCCGGGGTGTGGCCGAGGGCCTCGCAGGATTCGATGGCCTGCTTGAGCTGACGGCGCTCCTCCGGCAGGGCGATAGGGGCTTCGGTGGCCAGCAAGCCCCGCTTGCCACGCCCGACTCGGTAGAGGTGGCTGCGCACCAGCCGGGCCGCGCTCTTGGCGGGCAGCTCCTGCACCCCGCTCACCGGAATGCGGGCACCTATGGTGATGGCGATGCGCTTGCCCTGCTGGCGAAACAGCTGCTTGACCAGCAACAGCCCGGCCCAGTCGTTGTTGAGCCAGGCGGCGAGATAGAAGGAGAGCCCATTGCGCCCGTCCAGATGGATCGGCACCAGCGGGGTGCGGGTGCGCTGGGCCAGCTTGATGAAGCCTGATTGCCAGGGGCCGTCCTTGACCCCCTTGGGGCCGAGGCGCGACACCTCGCCGGCGGGAAAGATCACCAGCGCCCCTTCTCCCGCCAGGTGTTCCCCCATCGCCAGGATGGCGCGCCTGTCCGTCTTGCCCCCCAGGTTGTCCACCGGCAGCAGCAGGGGGCGCAGCGGCGTCAGCTGGGACAGCAACTGGTTGGCCACTATCTTGACGTCCGGCCGGATGCGGCCGAGCAGACGCAGCAGGGCCAGCCCGTCGAGGGAGCCGATGGGGTGGTTGGCGACTATGATGACCCGGCCACTGGCCGGAATGTGCTCGAGCTGGGCCTCGCTCACCCGGTAGTCGAAGTCGAGCTCGGTCAGCGCCTGCTCGACGAAGTCGAGTCCGCGCAGATGGGGGTGGCATGCGGCGAAGCGTTGAAACGCCTGCTCGTGCAGCAGCCAGCGCAGCCCTTGTCGAAGCAGGGGGCGTAGCAGGTCGTTGGCCGACAGGCGGGGCAGGTGTTGTTGTAGCAGGGCATCGACACTGAACATGGGCTGGGCTCCGATGAGTCGTTGCCCTAGCGTGACGCCCTTTTGTTCCCGCCCGATGGCAGCGGGATGACAGTTTGATGGCAAAGAGGGGGAGCCGGTGAACCGGCTCCCCCTCTTGTGGTCATGGCGGTGACGATGGCTGGTCTAGTCGCGCCAGGCCGAAGTCAGGCGCACCAGTTCCACCAGGGTGGCGACCGCTTTTTCCATGGATTGCAGCGGGATGAACTCGTGCTTGCCGTGGAAGTTGTGGCCACCGGTGAAAATGTTCGGGCAGGGCAGACCCATGAAGGAGAGGCGGGCTCCGTCGGTGCCGCCGCGAATGGGTTTTATCTTTGGCGCCACGTCGGCGGCCAGCATGGCGGCCTTGGCCAGCTCGACAATGTGCATGTGCGGCTCGATCTGGCTGCGCATGTTGCGATAGCTGTCGGTCAGGGTGAGCTCGATGCGCGCTTTTGGCGCCTCCAACTGCAAGGAGGCGACCCGCTCCTTGAGCTGGGCCTTGCGGGCGGCGAAACCCTCGTCGTCGAAGTCGCGGATGATGTAGTGCAGGCAGGTCTCCTCCACTGTGCCGTTCATCTGGGCCAGGTGGAAGAAGCCCTGATAGCCGTCGGTGCACTCCGGGGTCTGCTCGGCGGGCATGGCGGCATGGAAGCGGGCGGCCAGGGTCTGGCTGTTGATCATGCTGCCCTTGGCGGTGCCGGGGTGCACGTTGTTGCCGATAAAGCGCACGGTGGCGCCGGCGGCGTTGAAGTTCTCGTACTCGAGCTCACCCAGCTCGCCGCCGTCTACCGTGTAGGCCCATTTGGCCGGGAAGCGGTCCAGCGGGAAGCGGTCGGCGCCTCGGCCTATCTCCTCGTCCGGGGTGAAACCAAGCCAGACATCGCCGCGGGGGATCTCGGGGTGGGCCAGCAGGTGGTCGATGGCGCTGAGGATCTCGGCGATGCCCGCCTTGTCGTCGGCCCCCAGCAGGGTAGTGCCGTCGGTGGTGATGAGATCCTGGCCCAGGTAGTTTTTCAAGAAACGGTAGTCGCGAATGGCCAGCACCTCGTCACCCTTGCCCAGGCAGATGTCCCCCCCCTGATAGTTTTCGATGATCTGGGGCACCACGTGCGCCGCCTCGTAGTCGGCGGTATCCATGTGGGCGATGAGGCCGATGGCCGGCGCGTCCGGCTGATTGCCCGGCAGGCAGGCGGTGAGGTAGCCGTGCTCGTCCAGGGTGACCCGGCTCAGCCCCATCTGCGTCATTTCATCACAGAGGGCACGGGCGAAGACGAGCTGCCCTTCGCTGCTGGGACAGACGGGATTGGTCGCATCGGAGCGGGTATGAAAAGTCACGTAACGCAGAAAACGCTCAAGCAAGGTATCCATTGGCAAGCCTCAAACCTGTGGTGGAGGGTCATTGTGGCCAATCTGGCGGCGGGGCTTTTTGCGTCAGCGCAGTTTTTGCCACATTTTTTGGCGAAGATCGGGTTGGAAAGGTGTAAGGTGGTTGAGGCTGTGGTTGTTGATATCAATGACAGCATAAAATGGTCCATCAACCGCATTTTTAAGCGGCTTGTGATGGGACTCATTTTTCCGTCAATGCCCTTGGTGGCGGGGGAGGGGCGAGGGCGGGCCAGACGGGGTTATTTTCAGGGTGAAAAAGGGCGCGTGGCGGGACTTCTCCCCCCGCTTGCCAGGCCCGCTGGCAGCAAGATTTGATCGCCTTATGAAAAGCTGTTTTTGAACACTATTTTTTATTGTCACCGCTGGCGGTAAGTGTGTACACTCCGCGCCGATCCAAGGGCAACCCTGAGCAGGCAGAGGCCGCCAGACTCCCGCAGGATCATACGCCTATAGGGCGAGGCACGCAGAAACGACAGACACTGCTAGGGTATGGTTTCTTTAATACCGGTTAGGCTCCGGTATCAGGGAGAACAACGGACTCTCATTTTCCGGCTGACCGAGTGAGCCATCGGCTCATCATCTTCCCTTGTCATGGGCGGTCACTGGCGGTGAGCTGGCTGTGGTTGTTGTCGTCTATCAACACGCTTGCGTGCTGACGCCTTCGCATCTCTTCCTTGAAACCCTCCCCTGCTGTCGTGACGGCTGCCGAATGATGAACGAACGACGTGGCTGATGTCGTTTGTCATCAAAGTACCGCGGCGCTGATTGCAGCACCGCATACCGTTGAGCTTGATGTAAAGCCACCAGCCCCACATCAAGACTCGTTACTTCCCCAAGATCCACCAGGCAGCCTAGGCTTGCCGCGATGAACCAGGGAGGTGGCGACAGGTGAACGTTCAGGTCAACCCGCGGCGTCAGCGCCCGGTGCCGGACTTCTTGCCTTGCTCGCCCGCAGGCCGCTTCGGCGCGCCACACCTGCTCATCGATGGTCTGGATGTGATTGAGGGTAACGAAGGCGGCCACCGGCCGCTCATTTGCGAGGCATAGCCCATGACTAACTGGTCCAGCAAGGACTCCTTGAAGGTCTACAACGTTCCCTACTGGGGTGCGGGTTTTTTCAACATCAATGACGCCGGTCATGTGACCGTCGCTCCCGACAAGTCACGCCCTGACGCACAGATCGTGCTCTCCGATGCCATCGAACAACTGCGTCAATCCGGGCTGACCACTCCGGTACTGCTGCGTTTCCCCGACATCCTCAAGAGCCGGGTCGATGCGCTGTTCAACGCCTTCGGTCAGGCCATCGAGAAGTCAGGCTATGAAGGGGACTACCTGTGCGTTTACCCGATCAAGGTAAACCAGCAGCGTCGCGTCATCGAGACCATCAGCCAGTCCTACAGCGACAAGCCCCGGCTTGGCCTGGAAGCTGGTTCCAAACCGGAACTGCTGGCCGTGCTGTCCCATCACCATGAGCAAGGCTCGGTGATCGTCTGCAACGGTTACAAAGACCGCGAATATATCCGCCACGCCCTCTTGGGCAACCTGATGGGCCACAAGGTCTACATCGTGGTGGAGAAGCCCTCCGAGCTGGAAATGGTGCTGGACGAGTCAGCTCGCCTCAACATCAAGCCCAACATCGGGGTGCGTGCCAAGCTCGCCTCCACCGGCTCCGGCATGTGGGAATCGAGCGGCGGCTCCATGTCCAAATTCGGTCTGTCCGCCTCCCAGATCCTGGCGCTGATCGAGCGTCTGCGCGGCCTGGGTAAGCTGGACTGCCTGCAACTGCTGCACTTCCATCTGGGTTCCCAGATTGCCAACATCCGCGACATCCAGGGCGGCATCCGCGAGTGCGGCCGTTTCTACGCCGAACTGCGTCGCCTCGGTGCCAACATCGAAGTGGTTGACGTGGGCGGCGGCCTGGGGGTGGACTACGAGGGCACCCGCTCCCAGAGCCACTGCTCCGCCAACTACAGCCTCTCCGAGTACGCCAACAACGTGGTGTGGGGCATCGGCGACGTGTGCCGCGAGTTCGACCTGCCGCACCCGACCATCATCAGCGAGTCCGGCCGTGCCCTGACCGCTCACCACGCCGTGCTGGTCACCAACATCATTGGTGCCGAAGGGGTGGAGATGAACGACATCAGCGCGCCGGACGAGGATGCACCGACCATTCTGCAGAACATGTGGAAAGGGTGGCTGGATCTGCGCGGCGAAGATCCCTCCCTGCTGGAGATCTTCCACGACTCGGTGGCTGACCTCGGTGACGTCAATACCCAGTACACCATGGGTCTGCTCAACCTCGAGCAACGCGCCTGGGCCGAGATGCTGCACCAGAACACCTGTCTGGCGCTCAAAGAGATGCTCAACCCGGTCAACCGCAACCACCGCGCGCTGGCTGACGAGCTCTCCGAGAAACTGGCTGACAAGTGCTTTGCCAACTTCTCCCTGTTCCAGTCCCTGCCGGATGCCTGGGGTATCGGTCAGGTGTTCCCGGTGATGCCGCTGGCCGGCCTCGAGCGTCCGCTCACCCGCCGCGGTATCCTGATGGACATCACCTGTGACTCCGACGGTCAGGTCGAGCACTACGTCGACGGTCTGGGTGTGGAAAGCACCCTGCCGATGCCGGTGTATGGCGAGAACGAAGAGTGCCACGTCGGCTTCTTCCTGGTGGGTGCCTATCAGGAGATCCTCGGCGACCTGCACAACCTGTTCGGTGACACCCACTGCGCGGAAGTGTGGCTGGACGAGGAAGGCAAGATGGACATTCGCAACGTGGTACGCGGCGACACCGTCGACCAGCTGCTGCGTTACGTCAACATCGATCCATCCGTCATCCGCGAGAACTATCAGCGGATCGTCTCCCACCCGGCGCTGGACGACGCGGCTCGCAAGGCCCTGCTCGAAGAGCTGGAGCTGGGTCTGCAAGGCTACGCCTACCTGGAAGACGAATAAGCGGCCGCGCTGGTTCGTTGCCCCGATGGCAGCAAAGAAAAGGGAGGCAGATGCCTCCCTTTTTTCATGTCTGAACGGTCATGAGCCCAGGGCCAGGTGCAAGTCATGCTGCAACTGCCGGCCCTCCTCGCCCGGCAAGGCAACCACGCCCAGCCGCAGCGCCTCCTCTATGGTGAGGGTGCCGGCCAGCAGGGCGTCGAGGGCCGCCTCGCTCAGCAGCATCATCCGATCCTTGGGGTGCGGGCCGGCAGTATGGAGCTGGAGCAGCAGTGACTCCTTGCCACGCAGCCTCGACCAGAGCCCGGAATCGATCAGCAGGATGGAGACGCCGCCCCTGACGCCGGCCTGCTGGAAGCGGCTCTTCAGGGTCTGCAGCCAGGCCTGGCTGCGGGCAAACCCCGCCTCGCCGGTGAGGGTGGGCAGACGGGCCACCCTGTCATCATTGACCGCTGCCGCGGTCGCCATGGCAACGTCGAGTGTGCCGGGCCAGCTCTGTTCAAACGGATTGGGGTAGAGGGCGTCATAACCGCAGGTCTGCCCCATCCCGGGGATGAGGCAGAGCAGGGTCATGCACACGCGCAGGGTGCGTCGCATCATGGGGTCACTATGTTGAACCAGAAGTTGAACTTGTCGAGCAGGCCGACGAAGTCGCTGAAGGTCTGCGGGTTCCCCTGAACCTTGATCTCGCCGCTGGCGATCTTCTGCTCCAGCGTGCCCTGGCCCAGCTGGATGTCGTCCAGGGTCTGCTTGCTCAGGGTGAGGGTGACATCCGGCTTGGCGGCATAGTGGGTGGTGTGGTTGAGCACGGCGTTCTCCAGGCTCAGGGTGTGTTTCTCTCCGATGTCGGTGAAGTCCATGTTGATGACCATCTTCTTGCCGGCCGCTTTCTCCGGATTGATCCGCACCGCCAGATAGTCGAACAGCATGCTGGGACTCATGGCGCGAATGGTGTCCGGCGAGGCGGTGACGGTACCGCCAGCGGTGGGCACGCCGTTGCGCAGCTCATAGGCCCCCTGCAGATAGACGGAGCGCCATGGGCCGGACTCGGCCTGATAACCCAGCTGCTCGAGCGCATCGGCCAGCAGCAGCTTGCCCTCCTGGTTGTTCGGGTTGGCGAACACCAGATGCTTGAGCACTTCCGCTACCCAGCGATATTCCCCCTTGTCGAACGACGCCTTGGCTTTCTTCAGGAGCGCCTGCTCACCGCCCATGAACTCGACGTATTTGGGGCCGACCATCTCGGGTGGCAGGTTGTCCAGATCGGAGGGGTTGCCGGAGTACCAGCCCATGTAGCGCTGATAGACGGCCCGGCTGTTGTGGCGCAGGGTGCCGTAGTAACCGCGGTTCGGCCAGAAGTCGTTGAGCTCGGGGGGCAGGGCAATCTTCTCCGAAATCTCCTCACCCGTGTAGCCCATGTTCATCAGCCGCACCGACTGATCGTGGATGTACTTGTAGAGATCCCGCTGCTTCTTGAAGTAGTCGACGATGCTGGCATTGCCCCAGCGTGGCCAGTGGTGGCTCTGGAACTTGACCTGGGCCTGGTTGCCCCAGGTCTCGATGGTCTCGTTGAGGTAGCTGGACCACTTGAGGGCATCGCGCACCTGGGCGCCGCGCAAGGTGAGGATGTTGTGCATGGTGTTGGTGGTGTTCTCGGCCATCCAGAGCGCCTTGCTCTCCGGGAACCAGGTGTTCATCTCGGCCGGCGCTTCGGTGCCCGGGGTCATCTGGAAGACCATCCGCACGCCGTCCAGGGTGACCTCTTCCCCACTCTTGGTGATGAAACGGGTCGGCAGCAGCAGGGAGGGCACGCCGGTGGAGGTAGTCTGCCCCAGGCCGCCATTCACGCCTCCCTGGGCATTGCGCGGCAGCAGGGCGCCATACATGTAGACGGCGCGGCGGGCCATGGCGTTGCCGGCGATGACGTTTTCCGAGACCGCATGCTCGGTGAACCCTTCGGGGGCGATGATCTGAACCCCGTTCTTTTTCACCTCGTCCGGCGAGTTGAAGAGGCCGGCGGCCCCGCCGTAGTGATCCACGTGGGAGTGGCTGTAGACCACGGCAGTGACCGGCCGCTCGCCCAGGGTCTTGTTGATGAAGGCGAGGGCAGCCTTGGCGGTCTGCGGCGAGATCAGCGGGTCGAAGACGATCCATCCCTTGTCACCCTGGATGAAGGTGATGTTGGAGAGATCGAAGCCGCGGATCTGGTAAATCTTGTCGGTCACCTTGAACAGCCCGTACTCCATGTTCAGCTGGGCATTGCGCCACAGGCTCGGGTTGACGGTATCCGGCGCCGTCTTGTCCAGGCCGATGTAGGTCTTGTATTGCTCCAGATCCCACACCACGTTGCCCTGCTCATCCTTGATGGTGAGGGTATCCGGTTTGGCGATGAAGCCGCGCCGGGCGTCCTCGAAATCCTGCTTGTCGTTGAATGGCAGGGTGTGCAGCACATTCTGGTTGGCCTGGATGGTAAATTCGCTGGCTGGCTTGGGGTTGATGACGGCCCAGGCCGGCTGCAACAGCAGGGAGCCGGAGAGCCATAGGGTGACAATGGTGTGCGTCGAGAACTTGAGCTTCATCTGTCTTTCTCCAGATTGTGGTGGGCAGGCAGGACCAAGTGTAGTCAGACTCTGATGCCTCCCAGTAATAAACAGGGTGAGTGACGGGTAGCCGAGATGACGCCAGCCATGGCTGGCGCTATCCGGACCCGGAGTGAAACGTTGGGCGAGAGATGCCCCTGACGACATGTCCCATGAACATGGCCAGCATCGCTTGGTTAGTCGGGCGTTGCGGCATTGCGCCGAGGGCACGGCAACGGGGTCGGCACCAGAGTAGTCAAGCCGGCCGCAACAATCATGGCAGCCGGCAATAAACGACAGTTAAGCGGTGGTTAAATGAGGAGGGTCAGCTTGCGGCAATCAGGTGCAGTTGGCGGATAAACCACTGGAGGGCGGGATCCCGGCCCTGCGCCTGGTGCCAGCTGATGTAGACGGGACAGTGGCTGGAGGCCCAGGGCAGCGGAAAATCCTTGAGCCGCAGGGTGTCGCGCACCTGTGCGACATGCCACTGGCTGACCACGCAGAGCCACTCGGTCTGGCTGACCAGGGAGAGGGCGGTGAGCAGGGCGTTGCTCTCGTAGGCAATCTTGCGGGGGGGCAGGGCCTGCTCGCTGAGGCTGCGGATGACCCAGTCGTCCTTGCGGCGCACATCCCAGACCACGTGCTCCTCGGCAAAGAAGGTCTCGAAGTCGAGGCTCTCCCCGATGCGCGGATGATCGGCGCGACAGGCTACCCTGAGCTCCAGGGTCAGCAGGGATTCGTTGCAAAAGCCGGTCTCTTCCAGCGCCGTGCTGGCCAGCACCAGGTCGATGTTGCGAAGGCGCAGCGCCTGCTGACGCAGGTGCTCTTCAAACATGCCGGGCACCGACTCCACCCGGCAGTGGGGCGCCACCCTGGCCAGATGGGCGAGCAGCGCCGGCAACAGCAGGAGATCGAGGTCCGGGTGGCTGGCGATGCGAAAGATGCGCTGGCTGGTGAGGGGATCGAACGCCTGATTGAGCAGCAGGGAGCGCTCCATGGTGTGCAGGGCGGTGCGGATCTCCCGGTGCAGGGCGAGGGCACGGCTGGTGGGGATGATCCCGCGGCCATCGCGGCGAAACAGGGGCTCGCCGATGAGATCGCTGAGCCTGCGAATGGCCTGACTGATGGCGGCGGGGGTCATCTCCAGGCTGGCGGCCGCGGCCGATACCCCCTTCTCGGTCATGACGCGATCGAAGATGCGAAACAGGTTCAGATCTATGTGGGAGTGGCTCATCTATACCTCCTCTGCGGGCCTGGTCGTGTGGCGCCAGGCGCTGGCTGTCGCCGGGCCCCGCCATGGGGTGAAGGGCGCCTGAGGGGCTGCGCAGGATCCGCTGCCCCAGCTCACATTGTGGCGGGCGTGGCTGACTGAGAACTTAACGAGCAGCATATGACCATCGCTGAGGCAGAAGAAGCGCCTTTCGGGGCTCTTTTACCGAGAAATGGTGGCGTCGGCAACCTGGCTTGATCTGCATCAAGTTTGTAACGCTCTGGTTACTTTACGGTCGAAAAAGGATGTGGGTAGTAGGTAACAGAAGGATGGATGTATGGAACTTGAAAGGGACCCGAGATGTTATACCGACGTCTGTATCGACGGTAAGTGGTATCACTATGACCACTGCAGCACGCACGTTTACATGCTGATGGGAGGGGCGGCGCCGAGCATGACGCTGGCTTATGAGCCCAGCAGCGAGGAGGAGCTTATCGAGATGCTCCGCCAGCTCGCCTGCGGTTGAACCATATTGCTGCAGCCATCGGCAGCTTGCCGATGGCTGCATGTCGTCTATCTGCTCAATTTATTCAATTTTCTTGGCGCTGCCCCCGCAGCGCCTTGCCGAGCGCATGCACGGCGACGGCCGCGGCGTAACCGGCGTCCGACTTGCCCATCTCGTCGGCCACGTAGAGGAAGTTGGAGCAATACTTCTCCACCGCCTCGCGCGGGTTGGCCGCGTCGATGAAATCCTCTTCTATCTCGAACCCCTGCGCCAGCAGCGCGGCTTTCTCAATCAGAAAGGTGGGGGAGGCCATGTCGATAAAGGTGTACTGCTGCCGGTTGGAGGCCGGGATAGAGAAAAACTGGTACTTCGCCATTTGCGATACCTCGCCTGAACGGTTGTGTCGTGATGCGAGCTTCCTCTTGTCGAACTGCCTCTGGGGCGTCGAACTGATCCCCGGGCCTGTTGCAGGCAATAAAGGTAACGTTCGAATCTTGTTGTGGCTGCAGATTACCCCGCTTTCATCTCATTGCACAATGGGTAGTCGATACTTTTTTCGCCAAGAAAAACAATGCAGCCTGACGGTCTGAATTTGCAAAAAAACCAGCCCAGCAAGGGGCTGGCGTGGGTGACGGGCGCCGGCTCAGAGCACGAAGCTTTGCACCATGGCACGCAGCTGCTCGGTGAGCTGGTGGATCTGGCGGGCGGCGTCGCGGGCCGCGTTGGCTACCTGCAGCGCTTCGTCACTGCCATCGGAGATGCGCACCACGTTGCGCTCTATCTCGTTGACCACGGCCCCCTGCTGCTCGATGGCGCTGGCAATGACCGAGTTGGTGTCGACCATGCTGCCCACCCGCTCGGTGATGGCGCCAAAGGCCTGCTGGGCCTCCTGGGCCAGACCGACCCCCTCCTGCGCCTCGCGGCTGGCGGCGGACATGGCGCTGACCGAGGCGCGGGCGCCGGTTTGCAACTGCTCGATCATCTGCTGGATCTCGACCGTGGCCCCCTGGGTGCGACTGGCCAGCGAGCGCACCTCGTCGGCCACCACCGCGAAGCCACGCCCCTGCTCGCCGGCGCGGGCTGCCTCGATGGCAGCATTGAGGGCCAGCAGGTTGGTCTGCTCGGCGATGCCGCGGATCACCCCGATGACGCCACCAATCTGGCTGCACTGCTGCTCCAGCTGGCCGATGGCCTCGGCGGTACGCAGTACCTCGCGGTTGATGTGGTCGATGGCGGTGATGGTGCGCTCGACCACCGCCTCGCCCTGGCCCACCACGGCCTGCGCCTCCTGGGTCATGCGGGCGGCCTGCTGGGCGTTGCCTGCCATGTCGTGGGAGGTGGCGGCCAGCTCCTTGATGGCGGTGGCCACCTGATGGGTCTCCCCTTGCTGATCGGCGATCACCTCTTGGGAGCGGCAGGTCCGCGCTTCGATTTCGGTGGCGCTCTCCACCACGCTGACGCCGTTCTCCCGCACCCGCAGCATCAGGGTGCGCAGGGTCTGCAGGGTCACGTTGTAATCCCGGCTGATGGCGGCCAGCTCATCCTGGCCGACGATCTCGATCTGCTGGCCGAGATCCTGGGCGTTGACCCGGGCGGCGATCTCTCGCACCCGACCCACAGTGGCGCGCAAGGAGAGGTAGGCGCCGATCATCAGGTAGAGATAGACCAGCAGAATGGCAGTCAGCGGCCCGGTTACCCACCAGAAGTGGCGCTGGTTGGCGGCCATGCGCTGGTGCAGATCCGCCTCCAGCCGCTGGCGCACCTGACCGGCCAGTGCCGTGATGGCGGCATCCAGCCCATCCCCCAGCGCCAGCACTTCCTGGCTGGAGAGCTGCACCTGCTGATCCTTCATCATCTTGTTTTCCAGGGTGTCGACCCCCTGATGGGCCTGTAGCAACAGGGCGTCGGTCTGCTGGCCCAGCTCGCTGCGATAGGCGGGCGCCATCTCGTAGAGCAGGGTCAGGTCGGCCTCCAGCTCCTGCAGGGTGGCGTTGATGAGGTCGAGGCGAAAGCGCAGTGCGCTGTAGCCTTGCGCCTGAAACAGGCCGAAGTCGGCGATGGTGGCGGCCCGATCCCGTACCTGGGCCAGCAGATCGCGCAGCTGGGGCAACCGCTCGCTGGCGAGCACCACCATGTTGTAGGTGCCGAGCACGGGATCCTGCACCAGGCTGCTGGCGGCGGTAATGCTCTTGTAGAGGTGGCGCACCTCGGTCAGCAGCTTGTCGTGGCGCAGGTTGCTCTGATCCACCTCGAGCCCGAGCGCCTCGTTTTGCAGGCCGGCCCAGCCCTGGGCGAGGGCATCGAAGGTGGGGTTTTGCTGTCCGCTGGCGGCAAAGGCGGCAAGGCTCGCATCGACGGCCTGGGCCGCGGCCTTGATCTCCTCTTCGCCGACCGGGTTCTGCTCATAGCCGTGCCGGGTGACCAGGTTGCGATGGCTCAGCAGGGCCTGCTCGATGGCGGGTAGCGGCGCCAGCTTGACCACGCCAGCCAGCTCCTTGCGGGCCTGGGCATTGTCGTCCTGCAGCCGGCCCAGCAGGTTGGTCATGCTGTAGGCCAGCGGCAGCAGCATCAGGCAGGACCAGAGCAAAAACTTGTATTTGAAGGAGAGCTGATTGCCGAGCCGGATGGCGGGCATGAATATCCATTTCATATGAAGCCTCGGGCCCCGAGGGGGGCGTGTAGCGGGATGGCTGGATATTACTCCTCGCCGGGGAGGCTCGGTTGGAAGGGCGGTGGAAGTTGTGATCCTCTTGGCTTTTTCACTCTGGAAGGGGGCTGAATGGGTCAAACAGACGGGCCACCCTCAGGGTGGCCCGCCGCCGATGACACAGGGTGCCGGCAGATCAGTTGAAGGCGAGGAAGGGTGAGACGCAGAGCAGCAGACCGGTGACGATGATGATGTAGAGGGAAACCCCCTTGTACTTGTGCAGCGCCGGCACCTGATAGACCAGGTAGGCCGGGATGAGGCAACCCACCATGCCGAAGATGGGGCTGCAGATGGAGGTGAAGCTCAGCACCGGGGCATTGAGCACGATGGCCCCCCAGGAGAGCAGCACGGTGAACACCATGATGCCCTTGCCTACCAGCCCCTTGTTGATGCGATCTTCCGGCATCACCCGGCGCAGCAGGTTCATCGCCAGCCCCTGGCAGGCCTCGCGAAAGCCCAGATAGACGCCGAAGTAGGCGGTCATCACCGCGAAGATGTTTAAGGTGAGGCTGAGCAGCTTGAGGGTCTGGCCCGGCATGCCCTGGGCCACCATGGCCAGCGCCGAGATGTTCTCCTCGGAGGCCTTGACCGCCTGCTCGTGGCCCATGGCCAGGGTGAAGGAGACGGCGTAGAAGAACACCACCACGAACAGGATGCCGAAGGCGATGTTCATGGCGCGCATCGCCTTGAAGCGGGCCACTTCCAGGGATTTTTCCCGGGAGCGGTAGGAGATCACCATGGGGCTCAGGCTCTGGATGAAGAGAATGGAGGTGAGGGTGAAGGGGAGCATGACGATGGCATCCTTCAGCCAGTCACCGCTGTCCGGCATGGCGGTGATGTTGGCGGCGTCCCACTTGCCCACCATCATCAGGCCGAGCACTGCCACCACGCTGATCTTGGTCAGCACCATTAAGGTGGAGATCTTGAACAAGAGGTTCTCGCCGCGCGATGCCAGTGCCACCAGGGCGCAGATCAGCACCAGCCCGTAGAAGGGATTCTCGGAGAGCAGTTGCTGGGTGACCCCGAAGCTTTGCAGGAAGGAGGCGCTGTCATTGGTGATGGCGGTGGAGTAGACGAACACCCAGATCACCAGCATCACGAAGTAGAGGGCGCCGAGCAGCACGCCCCAGTTCTTGCCGAGGTAGCCGCTGATGACGCTGGGGTAGTCCTTGCATTCGGGCGAGGTGGCCAGGGTATTGATGAAGAGGCGCTGGAACATGTACATGGCCGGGTAGCCGATCACCGCCGACAGCAGAAACACCCACAGCCCCATCAGTCCCACCTGCACCGGCAGGAAGACGATCCCCGCCCCGATGGCCATGCCGATGCTCATGATGACCCAGCCCCAGTCGGTGCTGTCAAAACGAACCGCTTCTTTCCATTCCAGCGTGCCCATCACGGGCCGGGTGAGTGTCGTACTGTGCGCGTCCATAAAATACCTTGTTTTTGTAGGGGTAAAAATCAAGTGCAAATATAGTTGAATAAAAAGTGGCAAAACAATGTCTTTTATCGCTCTTGTACCCAAAAAGGGAGGCTGATCACGCTTTCCATTTGCACTATTACCGAATTTATCGCTGTTTTTGCAGGTTTTTGTTGAATGAAATGATTAATGAGCAAATAATATTGAACAAGACAAGACTGTTGATTACAAATTATTGCAAAAATAATTGCATTTTAAGGAGTGGCGATATGAAAAAGATCATCGTGGCGGATGCCGCACCCGATGCCATCGGTCCCTACAGCCATGGCACTGCCTATGGCGACCTCATCTTTACCTCTGGCCAGCTGCCGGTGTGCAAACAGCAGGGAGGCGTGGTGGAAGGGGGCATCGAAGCCCAGAGCCGTCAGGCGCTGGAGAACCTCAAGCATGTCTTGGAAGCCGCCGGCGGCAACCTGGATACTGTGCTCAAGACCACCTGCTATCTCGCCGAGATCAGTGATTTTGCCGCGTTCAACGAGGTTTATAAACGCTATTTCCTGAAAGATTGTCCGGCCCGCAGCTGCTTTGCCGTGAAGGATCTGCCGATGGGTGTCAGGGTGGAAGTGGAAGCGATCGCTCACATCGCTGGTTAATGTTGATAGAAAGGGTGTTCTGATGAAGCAAGCGTGGCAGCAGTATCTGCAGATTATTCAACAGGTTGTCAAACCGGCGCTGGGTTGTACCGAGCCCATCGCCGCCGCTTATGCCGCCGCCGTCGCCGCCCGGCAACTGGGCTGCAAGCCCATCCGGCTGGAGGTGGTGGTCTCGGACAACCTCTACAAGAACTCCATGGGGGTCTATGTACCGGGCACCGGCAAGATCGGGCTGGCCATTGCCGCTGCCGCCGGCGCCATCGGCGGCAACGCCGAGGCCGGGCTGGAGGTGCTGGCCGCCATCACGCCGGCTCAGGTCGCAGAGGCGCAGGCGCTGATCGATGCAGGCCAGGTGCAGGTGAGCCGCACCTCGGCCCCCGAGTTCATCTATTGCCGGGTCCGGCTGCTGGGCCTTGATGCAGAGGGCACCGAGCACAGCGCCGAGGTGACCCTGTGCGGCGGCCATACCCGCATCGTCGAGCAGCGCCGCAATGATGAAGTGACCTTCACGGCCGAGCAGGGCCAGGGCGGTGCCACCGGCGCCATCTGCGACGGGGTCGACATCAGCATCGCCGCCATTCATGAATTCGCCACCCAGGTGGAGTTCGAGCAGATCCGCTTTATCCTGCAGGCCTCCGAGCTCAACGGCAAACTCTCCGACGAGGGGATGAACAACCCTTACGGCCTCGAAATTGGCCGCACCATGCAGCAGAACATCCAGGCCGGCCTCATCGGCGAGGACGTGATGAACCGCATCGTGATGCGCACCGCGGCGGCCTCCGATGCCCGCATGGGGGGCGCCAGCCTGCCGGCCATGAGCAACTTTGGCAGCGGCAACCAGGGCATCGCCGCCACCATCCCGGTGGTGGTCATCGCCGAGCGCTTCGGTGCCAGCGAAGAGCAGCTGGCCCGCGCCCTCATCATGAGCCACCTGGGGGCCATCTACATCAAGTCCCACTATCCGCCGCTGTCGGCCTTTTGCGGCAACACGGTCACCAGCGCGGCGGCGGCCATGGCCATGGTCTATCTGGCGGGCGGCAGTTTCGAACAATCCTGCCACGCCATCCAGAACGTGCTGAGCGACAGCGCCGGCATGGTGTGTGACGGCGCCAAGGCCTCCTGCGCCATGAAGGTGAGCACCTCCTCCGGGGCGGCGGTGCGCGGCTTCCTGATGGCGCTCAACAGCCATGCAGTGTCGGGGCAGGGGATCGTGGCGGGCAACGTGGAGCAGACCATTCGCAACGTGGGCCAGATGGTCAAAGACGGCATGTCTGCCACAGACAGCACCATTATTGATATCATGTCCGCCTGAGTGTCCCTGTCGGCTGCCGCCCTTGCCCGGGTCGGCGGCCCTTTTATAAGGTTTCAATGTGAAGCTGCAAGAGCTGAGTCAGACCGATTTCGAGATCCTCAAGGCGATGGAGATCATCGTGGACGGCATCGCCGCCATGTATGGTCAGCACACCGAGGTGCTGCTGCACAGCCTGGATGCGCGCAATCCGTCGATCATCAAGATTGCCAACGGCCATATCACGGGGCGTAGCGTCGGTGCCCCCATCACCAACCTGGCGATGATGAAACTCAAGAGCGGGCAGGATATCTCCAGCCCCTACATGACCAAGTGCGCCACCGGCAAGACGCTGCGCTCGCTCACCACCGTCATTCGCAATGGAGAAGGGCAGGCCATCGGCTTGCTCTGCATCAACACCGACATGGATGCCCCGCTGCAATCCGTGCTGCGCACCATGATGCCGGAGTGCCTGCATGGCCACGATGGTCACGCCACCCCTGAGGTCTTTGCCCGCAACATCGACGAGGCCCTCAACAGCACCATCGACACCGTCAGTGCCGAGGTGCGCGGCAACGAGGCGGTGCCCCCGTCCCAGAAGACCCGGGTCATGGTCAACCAGCTGCACGAGCTCGGCATCTTCGAGCTCAAAGACAGCGCCCAGATAGCGGCTCGCCAGCTCGGCATCTCGGTTCACTCCATCTACCGCTATCTGCGGGAGATCAAGAAGGGCTGAGCACGGAGCCTGCCGGCATAAACGGGTCACCATTGACCCGTTTTGTTTTTTTCTTTCCCCCGTCTGTGCCTTGGCTGCCCCGGCACATCTGCTACCATGCCTCTCTTGTTTTTGTTATCTCGTTGAACCTGCTGGAGAAACCATGTCCCGTACCCTCTATCTGCTGCGCCACGGCCAGACCCGTTACAACGCCGAACTGCGACTGCAGGGGCGCTGCAACTCCGAACTGACCGCCAAGGGCGAAGCCCAAGCCCTCGCCATGGGGGCCCGTCTGGCCAAGCTGCTGGCCGAGCCCGCCGACTGGACCATTTACGCCAGCCCCCTCGGCCGGGCGCGCCAGACCGCGGAGCGGGTGTGCCAGCAGCTTGGCTTGGACCAAGCGCGTATCGTCTGGGACGAGCGGCTGGTGGAGTTGGGGATGGGAGAGTGGGAGAGTCGCCGGGTACCCGAGCTGCTGGCGGCCCACCCCGAGCTCGATCTGGAGCAGCCAGACTGGTACCTGCAGGCCCCAGAGGGGGAGAGTTTTCAGAGCATTCAGGGCCGGGCGCTGAGCTGGCTGCAGGATGAGCGCATCGCTGAGCGCGCCATCGTGGTCTCTCATGGGCTGTTTGGCTCCATGTTGCGCGGCGCCTATGCGGATTTGGACTACACCACCACCTGGCTGCAGGAACTGCCGCAGGATGCCTTCTTCAAACTGAGCGGCGGCCGCATCGAGCGGATCCCCTGCTGACCCAGACCAACACGGCTCGCCACTGGCGAGCCGTTTTTTATGAGCGACGAAGGCGCGTTATTCTCGCACCAGCCTGGGTAGCGCCTGATAAAGGGCCTCACGCTTTTGTGCTTGGTTGACGCCATAGTGCAGCTCACGGTGGCAATTAGGGCAGAGCGCCACCGTGTTGCTGATGGTATCCGAGCCCCCTTCGGCGAGTGTGCGCAGATGATGCACCTCTAAAAAGGCCTCCCCCGTGGTGGCATGAAAAGGGGCCGGTTGTGCGCAGCTTTCGCAATGGCCTGCCGCCGTCATCAATACCAAAGCCTTCACCTTTGGATCTCGACCATAGCTAAGGTTGGTCCCATAACGCTGCTGTGGTTCTTGGATGCCGATGGGCATGGGGAGTGTTGGCTTGGCCTGGTAGCGGCTCACTTGATGCTCAAAAGTAGCCTTGCCGGTATAGGGTTGGCCATCGAGTTCACAGAGCAGGCGCTCTATGATGGGGGCATTGTGGGGGCCCACGTTCTTAGCCGGCTTGAGACCTGGTACCCAGGTTCGTCCTAGCAGAGCGCAGATATAGGAGATGTTCTGCATTCGATATTCGAATGCCTTCTCGGTGCGGCCAAACTGGTTAGCGAGTTCGGTGTAATAGCGCTTCTTGACGAAGGGGATGCCATTTTGCTCCATGGTGCGCATCGCCAGGTAGGCGCTGACCGTCGCCCTTAGTTCCTCTTCTGTCCATGACTCGCGCAAAACTGGTTCCTCAGCCCTGTTTCTCGGTCGCCCTGAGTCCCGACATGATCGGGATGGCCCCATCCGAGTTACCTGATATGGCGCGCATCTTAATCCAATCGACACCTTATTTCAGCTGTGTCGGTACAATAATGTGTTCATCATCAACCAATTACGTTAGTTGTGGCCTGTAAGAGACTTATCATACGCAGTGATCAGGCCACCGCCGCCTTCACTCAGCTAGCGGCTTTGCTCGGCCATCTTTGCGCCATTCGGCACAGTTGATTGCTAGACAATTGGGTATGATGAGGGTGCCCACAGGGCAGTCTGTCGGGCTAGCGCTATCGACATACATCAGCCAGGAGGGGACATGATCAGCCATATCGACCATCTGGTATTGACGGTCAGTGACATCGAGCGGGCCGTCGTGTTTTACAGCTCAGTGCTCAACATGGAAGCCATCACCTTTGGGGCAGGGCGCCGGGCCCTGCGCTTTGGCAACCAGAAGATCAATCTGCAACTGCTGGGGCAGGAGCCGCGCAACCGGGCGCAGGTGGGCTCGGGGGATCTCTGCCTCATCACCCGCTGGCCGCTGGAACAGGTCATCGCCCAGCTCCATTGCCACGGGGTGGAGATAGTAGAGGGGCCGGTGACCAAGAGCGGAGCCTGCGGCCCCATCGAGTCGGTCTACTGCCTGGATCCGGATCACAACCTGATTGAGATCAGCCGTTATCCCTGATGGCGCTTGGCATCGGGTGACGGCCGGTGGATGCCGCCCTGCCTGAGCAAGTACTGAGGGGGCCTACGTCAGCACCATACTGACACACAGCCGCAACGGGCCCTGGCAAGGGCTCTAGAAGGGAGCCTCGCTCTCCTGCCCATCGTTTAGAAACGCTTCCCGCTCAGCCTGATAGGCG
This sequence comes from Aeromonas sp. S15(2024), assembly GCF_041402265.1. Lineage (NCBI taxonomy): Bacteria > Pseudomonadati > Pseudomonadota > Gammaproteobacteria > Aeromonadales > Aeromonadaceae > Aeromonas > Aeromonas sp. S15(2024). The sequence continues at coordinate 764,017 of NZ_JBGLQY010000001.1, forward strand.
GCCTCGTCTTCGCTGTCCCAGACCGGGGTTGGTTGTTTGCCGACCGGCGGTTGGGCAGGCGCGGTCAGCGTCTCTATCACCTTCTGCTGCAGATAGGGGTAGAAGGGGTTGGAGGAGGTGCGGGTGAGGGCGCCGGGGTTGACGATCAGCACCCCGCGCTCACCGCGCAGGGCCAGCCCCCCCAGATTGATACCGTATTGCTCCCGCTGCTCGGGCCGTGGCGCCATGCCGTAGAGGGGGTCATCCATCGGGAAGGGCAGGGCCACGTGGGAGAGGGAGTAGATCTCCCTGGGGTAGTCGATGTCGAGGGGCTGGATCTGCTCAGGCCCGCCGCCAGCCGGCAAACTGCTGGCCTGGGTGCGGGTGCTGGCGGGAGCCTGGTTGCCCACCACCGTCAGCCGGTAGGAGAGCGGCGGGCGCGGCAGCAGGTGGCTCAGTGCCAGTTCGGAGGCGCTGCTCAGCAGTGGGCCGAACAGGGTGCCGCGGTTGATGTCGAACAGCACCAGCTCGCTGCCGTTGGCAGGCAGGAAGTGATAGAGATCGGCGATGATGGAGCGGGTGCTGACGGTGTAGTCCATCACCGACTGGAAGGTGAGGGTGGGCGGGAAGGCCGCAAGTGCGCCGCTGGCGGCCTGCTCACGCACCTGCTGCTGGATGGCGTGGGTCAGCCGGTAGGATTGGCGCGCGCCGTTGACCGGAAACGAGTTGTACTTGAAGGGGTTGAACTCCGGCATGGTGTCGAGCCAGGCGGCGCTGGCAAATGCGGGCAGCAGGGCGGGCACCGCCTTGAGGCCGGCGAAGCGGGCAAAGCGGGTCACCCCTATCATGGGGGAGATTAGCACCAGCCGATCCGGCCTTGCCAGCGTGCCGGTCTTGTCACCTTCCGCATCGAGCGCATATTTCACCGCCAGTGCGCCGCCGTTGGAAAACCCCACCAGATGCAGTGGCAGCGGGCTTGGCGCCAGTACCCTGGCTTCGCGCACCGCCAGCCGGGTGGCGGCCAGCCAGGTCTCCCAGTCGATGTCGACCAGCCCGGCCGGCACGGTGCCGTGGCCTGGGATGCGCAGCCCCAGGGCGATGAAGCCCTGCTCGCGGTAGCGCTGGGCCAGGTGGCGCAGGCTGTAGGGGGAGTCGGTCAAACCGTGCAGGAACACCGCCACCCCTTTCACCTCACCGCTCGGGCGCAGCAGATAGGTGCGGTTCCAGTCAGTTTCGAAATGAGCCGGATTGATGGGGGCATCCTTATAGTAGCGATTGCTGTCGAGCTGCTGCTCCGGCGGCGTTCTGGCGATCACCTCCTTGGTCACCAGCTCGAACAGCTGCTGCTCGTGGGCCAGATAGGCCTGCCAGTCGCTGTTATCGAGCTGCTCGGCGCTGAGCTCGGGCGGCACCAGGGTGTGCCAGGGTTGTAGCGGTTCAGCCTGCCAGGCGAAGTAGGCGATCAGTGCCCAGCCGAACAGCAGCAAGCCCAGCAGACTGAGAAGAAGGCGGCGAACGAGGCGACGGGTGCGAGCCAGCATGGCAGAGTCCTTGGCACTGATAAAAGAGGGGCGGCTCCGCGTCCACGGCAGCCGTACTCAAGCTCGAAAGTTGGCTTAAAGCCTAAGGGAAACAAGGTGATAAGTACAGGTAGCAGGCCGGGATGAGGTTAATGAGGGGCGCCAGGGGGGGAGGCATTGGGCATTGTCAGGTCTGGGGATAAGGCGCTTTCATGGCGGCACTTGCCGCCTGCGGCGCCGTTTATATGGAGACGCATGGCGCACCGTTTTGGCGTGACGCGGCGCGCATTTTACGGGGTGCTGTGCCGGCCTGCTGCAACTATCCTGCGTGTGCGGCAGAGCAATGTGCTAATGTGCCGGCGTTTTTTGCTGACAAGGCCGACCTCGGCCGGTTTTAAAGATGGAGTGATATGCACAATTTTGACCTGGTGAGCCGGCCATCCCGCGCTCTGATGATACATGCGCAGGCCGTGGGCCGCTGGCAGGTGACCCATGCTGGCTGATGAATCCATGCGTCTGAACAAATACATCAGCGAGAGCGGCATCTGCTCGCGTCGCGAGGCCGATCGCTTCATCGAGCAGGGCTGTGTCTTCATCAACGGCAAGCGGGCCGGGGTGGGGGATCAGGTGTTTGCCGGGGATCTGGTCAAGGTCAACGGCCAGGTGATCGAGCCGCGCGAGGCGGACAGCCTGGTCTTTATCGCCCTCAACAAGCCGGTGGGCATAGTCTCCACCACAGAGGCGGGGGAGAAGGACAACATCGTCGACTTCGTCAACCACAGTACCCGCATCTTCCCCATCGGCCGGCTCGACAAGGACTCCCAGGGGCTCATCTTCCTGACCAACCACGGCGATCTGGTCAACAAGATCCTGCGGGCGGGCAACGATCACGAGAAAGAGTATCTGGTGACCGTCGACAAGCCGGTGACCGACGAGTTTATCCGGGGCATGGGCGCCGGCGTGCCGATCCTGGGGGCCGTCACCAAGAAGTGCAAGGTGAAGAAAGAGGCGCCGTTCGTGTTTCGCATCACGCTAGTGCAGGGGCTGAACCGCCAGATCCGCCGCATGTGCGAGCACTTCGGCTTCGAGGTGACCAAGCTCGAGCGTATCCGCATCATGAACGTCAGCCTCAAGGGGCTGCCGGTGGGCGAGTGGCGCGATCTCGACGGTGACGAGCTGATCGAACTGTTCAAGCTGATTGAAGACTCCTCCTCCGAGGTGAAACCGGCCAAGGGGGCGCAACCGGGCAATGCCCAGGGTGGCAAACCCAAGGCGCCTGCGGTGCAAGGCAGCAAGTCGGCACCGGGCAAGAAGCCACGGCGCGATGACGATCACGAGATTGGTGGCCGCCCCAACGTGCCGGGTCCGGAGGCGTTCGAGAAACGGACCCCAGCAGGCAAGGGTGCTGCGGGCAAAGGCGGCTCGGCCAAAGGGAGCGCAGGTAAAGGCGCCCCGAACAAGGGGGCCAAACCGGCCGCCGGCAAACCGCGCGCCGGTCAGGGTGGGCGGCAGAAGAAGGGGCGCTAGGCGCTCTCTCACTCCCTGCGTTGACAGTAAAAAAACACCGGCCACAGGCCGGTGTTTTTGTATCGATGAACCGCGATTCAGAGGTCTTCGCGGGGCTGGGTGGCGTAATCAGGCAAGGTGCTGATGGCGCTCTCTTCCTGCGGTACGCTGGCAGGGTCAAGATTGCCGCCGACGTTGCGCGGATCCGTCGGTATGGTGGAGGGGATCACTACCGCCTGCTCCGCCAGTCGCCAGCCCAGAATGGTTTCCAGGCGGCCGCCCTCCTCTTCCGGTCCTGTGATGGCCTCCAGCTGCAGCGGCAGGGGGTGACCGATCAGGCGGCCGACCTCATCGACGGCGCCGGGATCGGCCAGGTTCTGCTGGGTCGCGTAGAGGCGGGGCAGTGCGGCGCGCGGCACATACACCCGCAGCAGCACGCCATTGCGGATGCGGCCACGGGCATCCGCTTCCTGATCCTGGGCGTAACCGTAGGCGAGGGCCGGATCGCCGGCGACATAGAAGCCTTGCCAGGGGGCGATGGAGGATTGATCCCGTTCATGCACCCCCTCAAACACTATGCTGTGGGCGGCTTCGAGGAAGGTGCCGTGATAACCGACGAAGAGATAACCGCGCGCCAGCAGCTGGCGATGGGCCTGCTCCAGGCGGGTCACCGACCAGTTGCGAGTACCGGCCGTGCTGAAGCTGACCTCGTCCCCGTCACCCAGGAAGCTGGCACCGTTCGGATAGTCCCGCTCCTGCAGGGCATCGGCACTGTCGGCTGGCGCCAGGCAGTTGAGATCGGCGGCGGGGCAGGTGAGATTGACCACGTCAGCGCTGGCGGCCTGCTCTTGGCTATTGCCCGCCTGCTGGTGGCTGAAGGCATCGCTCTGGGCGGCCGCCATGCTCAGGGCCAGCCGTGCCTGGGCCGGGTTTTCCCGAATGGCTTGCGCCAGCTGCCCTCGTGGCGTTGAGCCATCCTCTGGCGTGGTGTTGGCCAGCGCCTGGGTGATCACGGTATCAAGCTGGGACCATGGCAGGCGGGTCAGCAGATAGAGGGTGACGAGATTGTGGACCGGATAGCCGCACTGGCTGAGCTCTTCCCAGCCTCTGGGCTGACGGCTTCTGGCCAGGGATTCAAGGGGGATGGCGCAAACCTGATGAGTGGTGAGGGCCGCCAGACCGTCTCCCTTGGCAAAGTGCAGCCGATGACTGATGGCGGTCGGCACGATATGGGTGTCGTGAGAGGCGGGTGCCCCGGCCAATACCCGGTAGACCTTGCCTTCCCAGGTATCACCCAGGTTGCAGGTGCGCTGCGACAGGTAGTTGTAGACCGCATCCAGCGGATCCAGCAGGCACAGCACCTTGCCGGTATGCCACTCGCTCCAGCGCTTCTGACGGCTGTGCTGGGTGGGCGCCGCCACGAAGCCGACACCGGCCGCACTGAGGGTGAGGCTGCGATTGATCTCGTTGTTTTCCACGTGCCTGACGAAGAGCGTCGAGTTGCTGGCCATGGTGCGCAGCAGGTCATCGCTCACTTCGATGCTGTAGATGGGGGAGATATGGCTCACCTCGGATCCTGCATCCAGCTCGTGGAAGAAGACCTTGATGCTGGCGGGGGCATCGTCGCCGACGGGAACCAGCCAGTGCAGCGACCAGTTGCCGCGCCCCTGGCGGGTATAGCTGTAGGTGCGTGGGCCCTTGCCCGCGGTGGCGCTGGTCAGGGTGATGGTAGTGCCATCCGTGCGCAGGGTCAGCGCATTGCCGAGGGCCAGCTTGAGGCTGTCTCCACCTTCTTCCAATACCATGGAGTAGTGCAGTACCCCGGAATCGGTCTGTCCGCCCAGCAGGCTGGCGACATCGAGCTGGCTGGCGCGCACCCCCTGGGCCAGATCCAGGGTGCAGCGGGTGGCGCACTCCTGCCACAGGTTGAATGACTCGTCGGCCATAACCGGTGAGATGGCACCGCCTAGCATGGCCAAGCCACCGAGTAGAGAAGCCCATTTTGTGTTTGTCTGCATGTGATTTCCTTTGTGTGATAGCAAAGCCACTGGCGCGTGGCGCTCTCCTCCCTGATGAATACAGCCTCTTCCCTGTCAGACGAAACGAGAATGATTCTCGTCTGAGTGCCTTACCTTAATGGGCTCATATGGCGGCACAACCCTCCATATGGGAAGATTTAATGTGTTACAAATCAAATGGATATGAAGTGCTTTGCTGATAATTTGCTCAGCTGGCCCGATACCGGAAAGCGAGCAAAGGATGGGAAGGCATAGCAGGGGGGTGAGCCAGCCTCCTCATCTAGGGAAGAGGAGGCGAGCACAGATCAGCTGATGGGCGTGGGGGCGGGAGATGGTGTGGTCAGCTTCATGGCGCTGGGGTAGCGGCGTGGATCCAGGCGCAGGACCAGCAGGCTCATCAGTACCAGGCCGGCCAGCTGCCACTGCCAGGCGGCGGCGAAGTCACCGCTCAGGTGATGCAGACGGGCCGCCACCCAGGGGCCGGTGGCCGCCAGCATGAAGCCGAACCCCTGCATCAGGGCGCTGAGGGTGCCGGCACGGCGCGGATCCGGCAGGTGATCGAGCGCGATGACCATGATGAGGGAGAAGCTGCCGCCGAGCCCGGCGCCGCACAGCATGCACCAGAGGATGGGGGCGGCCGTCGGCGCCAGCCAGAGGCCGCCAAAGCCTACTAGTTGCATGGCGATGGCCAATCCCATCCAGGGTCGGCGGTCGAGCCGGCGGGCGGCCAGCAGCGGCAGGCCGAGGCCGCTCACGGTCTGGGCCAGCGCCAGCCAGGCCACCAGCTCGCCCCCCTGCTGGGGGCTCCAGCCCTGCACCATGTAGGCCGGCGCCAGCCAGGCCACGACGATGCCGTAACCGCTGTTGATGATGCCAAAGCAGCTTATCAGCAGCCAGCTGCGGGGCAGGCTGATGAGGCGCTGCTCGCCACCGCCGGAGACCGCCACCGGCGCTGCGGGCAGCCGTACCCGCCAGCCGAGCCAGCCCATGGCCAGCAGCACCGGCAGGCTCCACAGCGCCAGCGCCTGGGACCAGTCGAACCGGGCGGCGAGCTGCGGGGTGAGGCTGGCACCCAGCGCCCCGCCCCCCATCATGCAGGCCGAGAAGATGCCCATCACCAGCGGTACCTTCTGGGCAAAGGCCTGCTTGATGAGACCGGGCAGCACCCCCTGCACCAGGGCCGAGCCCAGCCCGCAGAGGGCGGCGCTGGCGATGAGCAGGGCGCCGCTGGCCGCCTCGAAGCGCATGGCGCTGCCCATTCCCAGCAGCAGCAGGGCCGCCCCCAGCAACTGACGCGGCCCGCTGCGACTGCGCAGGGCCGGGGTGAGCAGCACGCCGCCACCGATGAGCCAGAGCGGCAGCAGGGTCAGCCAGGCCAGGGTATCCATGCCGAGCCCGAGCGCCTCGGCAATGTCGCGGCTCAGGGGGCCGATGGCGGTGAGAAACGGTCGCAGGTTGAGCCCGATCAGGATCACCAGCACCAGCAGGGCCTGCTGCTGGCGCGTATCGATGCGGGCCTCAAGCATGGTCTGGTGCACCGTAGAGCTCAGCGGCGGCCAGCGGGCTCGGCAGCTTGATAAGCGGCAGGGGGGGCGGCGCGAGGGGCAGGCCCAGCTTGTGGTAGGCGGCCGTGCTGTCAAAGCCGAATGGGGCCGCATCCTCGTTATCGAAGGCGTAATAGACGGCGGCGATGCCGTTCATCACCAGGGCGCTCAGGCACATGGGGCAGGGGTGACCGCTGGCGTAGACGATGGCCCCCGCCAGCGGCCCGACCTGGCTGGCCTGGCGCAGGGCTTCCAGCTCGGCGTGGCGGGTGGGGTCGCCATCCAGGTGCATGGCGTTGACGGCGCTGGTCACCAGCTGGTTGCCTTGCACCAGCAGGGCGGCAAAGGGGCGGCCTCCCTGTCGGCGGTTATGGAGGGCCAGTTGCAGCGCCTGCTCCAGCCACTCCTGATGAGTGGGATTGGTGGTGAGCGAAGCGATCAGACGTGAGCCGGCGGGTTCGGCAAGGGAGTGGGGCATGACGGATCCTCAAGGCAAGGGGAGGAGACCAGCCTAGCGGGGAAGGCAGCCATGGGGAAATTAAATGATAGAATGACATCCAGTGGTTTTGTAAATGGAGTCACCATGCTGGATCCCCTCTTGCTGCGCAGCTTTGTCGCCATCGTCGACAGCGGCAGTTTTACCCGCGCCGGTGAACGGGTGCACCTCACCCAGTCCACCATCAGCCAGCAGATGCGGCGGCTCGAACAGCAGCTCGGCTGCCCGCTGCTGGACCGCTCCGGCCGCCAGGTGGTGACCACGGCAGAGGGGGAGAAGCTGCTGGGGCTGGCACGCAGCATCCTGACCCTGCTGGCCCGGGCCGAGGAGCAGGTGGCTGAAGCCAGCCTGCAGCTGAGCCTGGGAGTGCCGGAGGATTTTGCCGCCGGCGCCATCGCCCCGGTGCTGGCGGCCTTTGCCCGCGATTACCCGCAGGTGCGGCTGGAGGTGCACAGCGGCCTCAGCCACGAGATCTGGCAGCGCTTCGAGGCCGGCGAGCTTGATTTGGCGCTGGTCAAACAGGCGCGGGGACAGGGGGCGCCGTGCGCCTGCTGGCGCGAGCCGCTGGCCTGGGTCGACAGCCGTGCCTGGCCCGCCAGCGAGCGGGATCCCCTGCCACTGGTGGTGTTCCCGAGCGAAGGGCTCTATCGACGGCAGCTGACCGAGGTGCTCGATGGGATGGGGCGGCGCTGGCGCATCGCCTACGTCAGTGCCAGCCTGGCCAGTTTGCAGGGGGCGGTGAGCGCCGGGATCGGGGTCAGCCTGCTGCCCCGGCGCTTGCTGCAGCCGGATCAGCAGGAGCTGACCCACTGGCCGGCGGTGGCGCCGGTGGAGCTGGCGCTGCACCTAGGGGCGGAGCGCGGCGAGCCGCTCACGCGCCTCTGCGAGGCCCTCATCAGACTGTGTGATCGGGTGATGGGGCCCGCTGAGCGGTGAGGGGACGCAGGCAGGGGCCTGCTTAGCTAACCTTGGTGCGCACGATGAGCAGGGTGATGAGCGCCAGGGTGAAGACGAGCGGAGCCCAGGCGCCGTGATGGCTCACCAGGGTGGCGCCGGCGGCAGCCCCCCCGGCCACCCCCTGCTGCAGGAAGCCGCACAGAGCCATGGCGTAGGCGCCGTGCTCGCGGCCATCGCTCACCGCCAGCGCCATGCTGTTGGGAAAGAGCACCGCCTGCCCGAAGATGATGAGGCAGTAGCAGGTCATCATGGCCACCAAGCCACCGCTGCCCTGCAGGGCGCCCAGAGCCCAGAGCAGCAGCATGCCGCCGGCCGCCAGCAGTATGAGCGCGGCCCCCTGGCGCATCAGCTGGCGGCCTCCCACCCTGGCGACCCGTCGGTTGACCGTCATGGCGCCGGCGAAGTAGGCGATACCGATCAGCAACCCCAGGCTGCCGAAGGTGGTGACCTCGAGGGCAAACCCCTGCTGCAGCACGAAGGGGCTCACCTCCTGCAGGGTCACCGTGATGGCAAAGCCGATGCCACCGGCGCAGGCCGGCCAGAAAAAGCCGGGGCGGCGCAGCAGGCTGGCGTAACGGGCCCACATGCCGCCGCCCGTCGCCGCCGGGTTGGGCCCCTGCAGCGGCAGGCTGCTCATCAAGAGCAGCGCCAGCACACCGACCCCGGCCATCAGCACGAATCCCAACTGCCAATGGGCATAACGGCTGATGAGGCCGCCTATCCACTGACCACCGCCGAGGGCGGTGATGAAGGCGATGGAGAGCACCGAGAGGCGGCGCGCCAGCTCATCCCCGTGCCAGTGATCCCGCACCAGGATGCGGGCGATGATGGCCGCACCGCCGGCCGCTACCCCTTGCAGAGTACGCAGGATCAAGAGCAGCGGCCCCTGGCTGGTGGTGGCCAGCAGCAGGCTGAGGCCGACAAACAGCAAGAGTGACAGGGCGAGGGGCAGCCGGCGACCGTAACGATCGGCGGCGGCGCCCCAGAACAGCACCGGCAGGGCGGCGCCGATGACGAACAGCGAGATGGAGAGCTCGGCCCCCTGCCGGGTCATGGCGAGATCCGTCATCACCACGGGCAGGGAGGGGAGGTAAACGGTGGTGGCCATCTGGGCCATGAAGACGATGAGGCAGGCCAGCGTCATGATGCGGGCGGAGCGGCTCCAGAGACCAGCCTGGTCGAGACATTCCTGGTTATCCATAACAACTCTCGGGCAGTAAGGGAGCCATATCCTTGCACCGCCCGTGCGCCGAGTCAGCCCCTCGTCTGGGTTAAACCTGGCCGGTTTACCAGGGCAGAGCGCGGTATGTTCAGGCGATGGCCTGGCGCGGCAGCACGGCGAGCCAGAGTTCGACCTCGCCGCTGCCGGTGTCCGGGTCAAAGGCGGCGCCATAGCGTTCGAAGTCTGGCTTGTGGGCAGACTGGTAAGCGGACTGCGCCAGCCACTCCAGCGCCTGCTGCCAGGTGTGCGGCATGGCCGAGACATGCCCCCGATGCAGGAAGACGGCATAGGTCTGGGGCTCGATGCGCATCCGCCCCAGCGTCTTGGGCAGTACCTCCAGCGCGGCGACCTCTACCGCACACATGTATTCGCACTCGGTGGCGGTCACGCCGCAGATGACGCCATAGGCATGCTCATCCAGCTGGCCCGTCAACGGACCCAGGGCGCTGAAATCGCGCCATTGGCCGCCGAAGTCGGCGTGGGCGAAGGCATGGTGACGACGCAGGCCGCCGAGCAGCATGGGGCGGCCGGTTTCAAAACGAACGGGATCCGTCATGACACCTCCTGTGCAAGGTGGGGTGGCAAGGCAACCTTGCTCAGCACTCCTTGCCTTCGTTGAGCTTGCGCTGATAGTCCGCGGCCACGATGGCCAGCGCCGCCAGGGCGAGGGCCGGCTCAATCCGGTTGGTCTCCAGCAGTTCGATGAGATCCACCGCGAGCTGGACCTCGGGCGGGGCAGTTTCCAATGACATGACAGACTCCGTAACGGGGAAAACGCCATTATACAGGGCCGCACCCGGATGGGGACCTGTCTGGTTGCGGGCGACCCGGCTAGAGGTGCTGGCGCATCTCCTGGTCGATCTGTTCGCGCAGGGCCATCAATTTGAGGGCGTACTGCTGCAGCTGCCGATCGCTCTCGTTCTGCGGTTGCCACTGGGGCACCGGGGTCGGTTTGCCGTGCTCGTCCATGGCCACGAAGATGATGATGCAGTGGGTGGTCTTGAGACGCTCTCGCTGGGTCGGGTGGCGGCTGTAGACATCCACCGCCAGGTGCATGCTGGTGGTGCCGGTGTGGATCACCTGGGCGTGTACCTCCACCAGCTGACCTATCTGGATGGGGCGCAGAAAGCGGATCCCCCCCACATAGACGGTCACCGCATAGCCGCCACACCAGCCGGCGGCGCAGGCGTAACCCGCCTGATCGATCCACTTCATCACCATGCCGCCGTGCACCTTGCCGCCGAAATTCACATCGGCGGGCTCGGCCAGAAACTGCAGGGTCAGCTCGCGGGGTGGGGTCATGGGGTCTCCTTGATTGAGGGTCATTGCCGGTAGCTCTTGCGATAGGCATCAGCCTGCTGGCAGGGGGGCAGGTTGTTGAGATCGGGCCGTTTGTTGCCCTCGCGCTGGCCGAAGCTGGCGAACTCCTGCTGGCACTTGGCGGCCTTGCCGCCCGCCTTGATGCAGGCGTCGATCCTCTGTTGCTTGCCCTGTTCGACCAGCTGTTGCTGGGCCTGCTGGCAGGCCGCATCCAGCTTGGCCTGTTTGGCATCTCTGTCCTCCACTGCGGCCAGCAGGGGGAGCGAGAGGGCACAACCGAGCAGCAATACGAGCATCTTCATGATGATTTTTCTCCTGATGGGGGGCGTCCGGCGATGACCAGGGCGATCCCCCCCAGGATGCCCAGGGTCGACAATACCAAGCGCAGCGACCAGGACTCATCCAACCAGATGAGCCCGGCCAGGGCGGCGAGCAGGGGCACCAGCAGCTGGACGCTGGCGGCCAGGGTGCGGCCAAGGTGGGGCAGCACCAGATACCAGAGCGCATAGCCAAGACCGGAAGCCAGCGCCCCCGAGGCCAGGGCATAGCCGATGGCAGCGGGGCTGGTCTGCAGCTGCCCCAGCAGCAGATAGAGCAGGGCCGCCGGCAGGCTGGCGCGCAGAAAGTGGCCGGCGTTGGCGGCGACCGGGTCGGCAAAGCGCGAGGCCCGCAGGGTATAGCCGGCCCAGGCGATGCCGGCCACCATCATCAGGGCAGCCCCCAGCGGATCCGGCGCACTGAGGCCGGGCAGCAGCAATACCACCAGGCCCGCCATGGCGAGCAGCAGGCCGAGCCACTGGCGGCGGGGCAGAGCCTCCCCGCGCAGCAGGGGCGGCGCCAGCATGCTGAGCTGGACGGCGGCAAACAGCAGCAGGGCGCCGGTGCCCGCGGTCAGGGTGAGGTAGGAGAACGAGAACGCCGCGCCATAGGTGATGAGGGCCAGGGCACCGCCCCAGTCCCCCTGGCGGGGGGATTTTTGGCGCGCGCCGCACAACAGCACCAGCACCAGGGCGCCGCTGGTCAGGCGCAGCAGGGTGAAGAGGGCGGGATCCATCCGCTCTTCGAACAGGGCGAGCCGGCAGAGCACCGAGTTGGCGGCGAACGCCATCAGGGTCAGCAGGGTCAGCGACAGCAGGCGGGGCAGTGGCATCCATTCACCTTGAGTTCAGTGGGGCAGGTTCAGCATGGTTCACCATCCAACGAGGAGGTCCCATGAAACAAATGCTGGAGCAATTGATGGGAGCTGGCAAGGGCTGGCTCAACGAAGGTGGCGACAGCCGCAAGGCGCAGATGAAGGGGATGGCGCAAGGGGGCCTCGCCGCCGGTGCCATGGCCCTGCTGCTTGGCAACAAGAAGGTGCGCAAATATGGCGGCAAGGTGGCGGCGGTGGGCGGCGCGGCGGCCCTCGGCGGCCTGGCCTACAAACTCTATCAGGACTGGCAGGCCCAGCAGTCTGCCCCGGCCCAGCCGACCCAGCCCCTCGATACCCTGCAGGGCAATGCGCTGGATGCCAGAGCCGCCCTCCTGGTGCGCGCCATGGTGGCGGCGGCCCGGGCCGACGGCCATATCGACAACGACGAGCGTCAGAAGATCCAGCAGTACCTGACCGAGCAGGGCCAGAGCGATGCGGCCCGCTGGATTGATGCCGAGCTGGCTCGCCCCCTGGATCCCCACGCTCTGGCGCGGGAAGTGACCGACATGGAGCTGGCCACCGAGGTCTATCTCGCCTCCCTGCTTGCCATCGACGTGGATCACTTCATGGAGCGCGGTTATCTGGACGAGCTGGCGCGCGCCCTCAAGCTCGATGAAAACCTCAAAGGCAGCATTGAGCGCCAGGTGGCCCAGCTGGATGCCCCCGCCTGACCCCCGCTCAGTACATGGATTGTCGATAAGGCCCCGTGACGGGGCCTTGTTGTTTTCAGATGCCTGCCAAAGGCTGTTGCAGTACTTCTTGTCTGGCTTGTCTGGCTTGTCTGGCTCGGCAGCCACTATGATGGAACCCAGGTCAAAGGGAGCAGATGAGACCGTCTCATCGCCAGGACACATCATCGTCAGGACACTGAGGCAAGGAGCATTCATTGGAAATACGCAAGGCACGTGAGCAGGACATAGACGCCATCCTCGAGCTGAACCGGCAGATAGGGGAGATCCACTTCGCGCAGGCGCCGCAGGTATTCTGCCCGCCATCCCCCGAGGAGCGGGCCTTTTTGCTGGCAGCCATCGCCGCCGAAGGGCGCCTGTTTTGCGTAGCCGAGCAGGATGGAGCCGTGGCGGGCTTTCTGACCGCCCGCATCGACATCAACGAGACCATCCCGTTTCTGAGCAAGGAGCCCATCTGCCGCATCGGCACCCTGGTGGTCGATGAGGGGCAGCGCTCCCGGGGGATCGGCAAGGCGCTGATCGCCCATTGCGATGAGTGGGGCAAGGCGCAGGGCGCCAGCCAGTTGCGGCTGGAGGTGATGGCATTCAACGAGCGCGCCAAGGCGCTCTACGAGAGGTTGGGGTTCAAGATACTGTCACAGACCATGGCCAGATAAGCCCGTTTCAACCGGATAATTTCGCAAGGAAAAGGCCCCGTCATGGGGCCTTTTGGTCCTTGGCGGGAGCTGTGTCCAGCTGTTGGTGAATAAGTTCGGCCAACCGGGTGAGGGCCGCCTCCAGCTGCTCGCTCCAGGGATGGGAGCTGTTGAGTCGCAGGCAGTGGTTGTGCAGTCCCTTGCTGGAGAAGAGGGCGCCGGGGGCCAGCGAGAAACCGCTGGCCAGCGCCCGGGCGTGCAGGGCTCGGCTGTCGAGGCGCGGGTCAAACTCGAGCCAGAGAAAATAGCCGCCATCGGGGGAGGAGATGCTCACTTCCCCCGGCAGCAGGCGCAGCAGGGCGGCCCGCATCTGCTGCTGGCGCTGGGCCAGGGTGTGGCGCAGCCGGCGAAAGTGGGCATCCACCCCGCCCTGGCGCAGCATCTCGGCCAGCGCCAGCTGGCTGGGCACATTGGTGGAGAGGGTCGACATCAACTGCAGCCGCTGCACCCGCTCGGCGTGGCGACCGGCCACCACCCAGCCGACCCGAAAGCCCGGTGCCAGACACTTTGAGAAGGAGCTGCACAGCAGGCTCTCACCCCGGGTATCCCAGTATTTGATGGGCCTTGGCCGCTCACGACCAAAATAGACCTCGGCATAGACGTCATCCTCCACCAGCGCTACCTCGTGCCGGTTGAGCAGCGCCATCAGCGCCTGCTTGTGCTCATCCGGCATGGTGTGACCCAGCGGGTGCTGAACATTGCCCATCAGCCAGCACGCCTTGATGGGGCGCTGGGCGAGGGCCTCCTCCAGCAGGGCGAGATCGATGCCCACCCCGGGGATCACCGGGATCTCCACCGCATTCAACTTGAGTCGCTCGATGGCCTGCAGGGCGCCATAGAAGGTGGGGGACTCCACCACCACCCAGTCACCGGGCTCGGTCAGCACCTGCAGACTGAGGGAGAGCGCCTCCATGGCACCGGTGGTGATGATGATCTGCTGGGGATCCACCGCCAGCCCCTCGCTGGCGTAACGCTGGGCGATGGCCCGGCGCAGCGCCTCGTTGCCGGGGGGCAGGTCTGCCACCGTGCTGAAGGGGTCGAGCCGGCGCATGCAGCTGGCCAGTGCCCGGCCGAGCTGGGGATGAGGGAACAGGGTGGGGTCGGCCACCGACATGCCAAGGGGCACCAGCCCCCGTGATTTGCTCGCCTGCAACACCTCGAACACCAGATCGTTGATGTCCACCGAGCCGCTGTAGTGCGCCTGCTGGGGCAGGCTGGCGGCAGGGCGGGAAGGTGCCGCCTTGACGTAGTAGCCGGACTGGGGGCGGGCGAGGATCCGCCCCTGGCTCTCCAGCAGCTGATAGGCCTGCAGCACCGTCATGGGGCTCAGGCCATGGGTCTTGCAGCTCTGGCGGATGGAGGGGATGCGCTCGCCGGGTTGCCACACCCCGGCTTCAATCTGCTGTTGCAGGCGGTCGGCCAGTTGACGGTAAAGGGACATGTGATGCAGTAACTGTTATAGGTGTAATTCAATATAACTGCATCTGTTATAGGTGTCATGCTCCGTGGTGTACTTGTCTCGCACAAAACGTGCAAGGTAAATACAACAAAAGAGAGTGACGCATGATCAATCCGGATGACGTGGTCAGCCTGTCGCGCCTGCAATTTGGCGCCACGGCCATGTTCCACTTCCTGTTTGTGCCCCTCACGCTGGGGCTGTCCTGGATCCTGGTGATCGCAGAGTCGGCCTATGTGATGACCGGCAAGGTGATCTACAAGGACATCACCCGTTTCTGGGGCAAGCTGTTTGGCATCAACTTCGTGATGGGGGTGACCACAGGCATCACCCTGGAGTTCCAGTTCGGCACCAACTGGGCCTACTACTCCCAGTATGTGGGGGACATTTTCGGCACCCCGCTGGCGGTGGAGGGGTTGATGGCCTTCTTCCTCGAGTCCACCCTGGTGGGTCTGTTCTTCTTCGGCTGGGACAAGATCTCCCGCGGTCAGCATCTGCTGGTGACCATGCTGGTGGCACTCGGTTCCAACCTCTCCGCGCTCTGGATCCTGATCGGCAACGGCTGGATGCAGAACCCGGTGGGCGCCGAGTTCAACCTGGTGACCCAGCGCATGGAGCTGGTGGACGTGGCCGCGGTGATCTTCAACCCGGTGGCCCAGGTCAAGTTCGTGCACACGGTGGCGGCGGGCTACGTGGCTGCCTCCCTGTTCGTGATGGGGGTGAGCAGCTGGTATCTGCTGCGCCGCATGGAGGTGCGCTTCGCCCTGCGCTCCTTCGCCATCGCCTCCGGCTTTGGGCTGGCAGCCATTCTCTCGGTCATCGTGCTGGGTGACGAGTCGGGTTATCGCACCGGCGAGGTGCAGAAGGTCAAGCTGGCCGCCATCGAGGCGGAGTGGGAGACCGAGCCCGCGCCGGCCGCCTTCACCCTGTTCGGCTTCCCGGATCAGGGGGCCGAGACCACCCACGCTGCGGTCAAAATCCCCTATCTGATGGGCATCATCGCCACCCGCTCCCTCGATGAGGCGGTGACCGGCATCAAGGATCTCAAGGCCCAGCACGAGACCCGCATTCGCAGCGGCATGGTGGCCGCCGGGGCGCTCGAGCAGATCCGCGCCGGCAAAGACTCGGCCGAGAACCGTGCGCTGTTCGACCAGCACGGCCAGGATCTCGGCTACGGGCTGCTGCTCACCCCCTATGCCAGCAACATCGCCAAGGCCGGTGAGGCCGAGATCGCCAGGGCGGTGGAAGACTCGGTGCCGCAGGTGGCGCCGCTGTTCTGGGGATTTCGGATCATGGTCGGGTTGGGGGTAGTGATGCTCGGGCTGTTCGTGGCGGGTTTCGTCCAGCTCTGCCGCAACCGGCTGCTCGCCTCGCCCCGCCTACTCAAGGCGCTGCTGTGGAGCATTCCGCTGCCCTGGATTGCCATCGAGGCGGGCTGGTTCGTGGCCGAATTCGGTCGCCAGCCCTGGACCATCAGCGACGTGCTGCCGGTGTCGGCCTCGGTGTCGCTGCTGCAGCCGGGCCAGCTCTGGTTCAGCCTGATCTCCATCTGTCTCATTTACTCCTGCCTGCTGGTGGTGGAGCTGTTCCTGCTGCGCCGCGTGATCCGCCAGGGGCCCGCCGTGCTGCATACCGGCCGCTACAGCGGTGAACAACTCGAACTTGCGAGGATCGCCTGATGGATTATGAAACCCTGAAACTCATCTGGTGGGGGCTGGTGCTGTTCATGCTGGTCGGCTTCATCGTGATGGATGGCTTCGATCTGGGCATCGCCATGCTGCTGCCGGTGGTATCGAAAGAGGATGAAGACCGCCGACTGGTGATCAACAGCGTGGGGCCGGTGTGGGAGGGCAACCAGGTGTGGCTCATCGCCGGCGCCGGCGCCCTGTTCGCCGCCTGGCCGCTGGTCTACGCCGCCGCCTTCTCGGCGCTCTATGTGCCCATGATAGTGCTGCTGCTTGGCCTCTTCCTGCGCCCGGTGGGGTTTGACTATCGCAGCAAGCTGGCCGATCCCCTCTGGCGCCGCTGGTGGGATCGCGCTCTGGTGGCCGGTGGTCTGGTGCCGACCCTGGTGCTCTCTGCCGCCATCGCGCTGGTGATGCAGGGCCTGCCGTTTCGCTTCGACAGCGCACTGCGCCTGCACTACGGGGCCTTCGACTTCCACTGGAGCTGGATTGTCAGCGTGGTGGCGACCGGGGTGAGCCTGCTGCTGCTGCACGGCGCCAGCTTCCTGCAAGCCAAGGTAACGGGCACCCCTGCCCTGCGGGCCCGTGGCCTCGCCATCCTGCTGGCGCCGCTGGTGACCCTCTGCTATCTGCTGGCCGGCTGGCATCTGCTGGGGTTGCCGGGTTATCAGCTGACCGGCCTGACGGGCCAGCCCTTTGACCCCAATGCCGCCATCAGCCCGTTGATGAAGGGGGTGATCCCCCACGCCTGCGGCTGGCTTGGCAACTACTTTGACTACCCGCTGCTGTGGCTGGTGCCCCTCATCGGTGCCCTGGCACCGCTGGCCAGCGGCATCGCCGCCTGGCAGGAGAAGGGACGACTGGCGCTGCTGGCCAGCGGCCTGGCCTGCGCCGCCATGCTCTGCTCGGTGGCCATCGCCCTGTTCCCCTTCGTGCTGCCCTCGTCGCTGGATCCGGCCAGCAGCCTGACCCTGTGGGACGGCACCTCCAGCTTCAAGACCCTGATCATCATGTTCGGGATCGTGCTGGTGCTGATGCCCATCAACCTCGGCTATACCGGCTGGGTCTACCGGGTGGTGCGCGGCAAGCTGGATCGTGCCGGCATCAAGCGCGACAGCCATCAACTCTACTGACCCCAAGGGAGCCGCTATGTGGTACTTCACCTGGATTTTGGGCCTGGGTTTCGCCCTGCTGCTGGGCCTGTGCAACCTGCTCTGGCTGGAAGCACGCTGGGAAGCCGATGAACGGGATGAGCCCCGCTCTCAACCCTGATCCCCCTCGGTCGGGGAGGGCAGACACTGCCTTGCCCCGGCCCCTTTCTCTTGTCATCCAACCGACAGGTAATCCGTTATGAAACAGACAATCAAAGCGGTGACGCTGGCCATCGGCTGCGCGCTCGCCACCACGCCGGCCTGGGCCGAGCCCGTACAACTGACGCCACTGGACAAGGCATTCACCCTGCAGGTGCTCGGCAGCGGCGGCCCCATCTCCGACGATCTGCGCGCCTCCTCCAGCGAGGTGATCTGGTGGAAGGGCAAATCGCGCATCCTGATCGATGCCGGTGGCGGCGTCTATCTGCGCTTCGGCCAGGCGGGCGCCAAGCTCGAAGAGGTCGACTTCATCGGCATCACCCACTTTCACACCGACCATGTGACCGACCTGCCTGCGCTGCTCAAGGGAGCCTACTTCTTCAAGCGCAGCGATCCCCTCGATCTGGCGGGGCCGCAGGCCGGCTCGGCCTTCCCCAGCATGAGCGGCTACTTTGACGCCCTGTTCAACCCGAGTAAGGGGGCCTATGCCTACCTCGGCGGCTTCAAGGATGGCACCGATGGTCTCTTCCCCATCAATGTGCACGATGTGCCCTACCAGGCGCCCCGGCCGCAACAGGTCTATCAGCAGGATGGCCTGACCATCACGGCGCTCGGCATCCCTCACGGGGACGTGCCCTGTTTGGCCTATCGCATCGAGAGCGCCGAGGGGACCATCGTCATCTCGGCGGATCAGAACGGCAGCAATCCGGCTTTTGTGCCGTTTGCCAAGGGGGCCGACATCCTGGTGATGCCGCTCGCCATCCACGAGGGCGCCGATCCCGTCTCCGCCTCGCTCCATGCCAAGCCCTCGGTGGTTGCCAGGATTGCCGCCGAAGTGAACCCCAAGCTGCTGGTGCTCAACCACTGGATGGGGGTCGGCCTCAATCACAAGAAGGAGGCGATGGCCATCGTCAAGCAGCAGTTCCACGGCCAGGTGGTGGCCGCCCGCGATCTCTCCAGTTACCCCGTTTCATCCGTCAAGGAGTCCAGCCATGAGTAACGCAAGCAGCATCAAAACCTCCTGCAAACTGAGCCTCTCCATCGCCATGACCGGCCTGATCGCGCTGACCCCCGGGCTTGCGCTGGCGGCTACCCCGAGCGAGGCGCCGGTGAAGGCGGCGCCGAGCGAACAGCACGGCGGCAAGTGTGCGGCCGGCAAGTGCGGCACCGAGAAGCGCTTCGAGAAGCAGGCCCTCGACAGTGACCCGCAGGGCCGGCTGGTGCGCGCCCGCGATGGCAAGTGTGGTCTGACGGAGCAGGGGATCAACGGCGAGACCCAGCGCCAGGAGAGCAAGATGACGGAGGGGGTATGCGGCCAATAAGCGCCAGCAGCCGTGGCGTGGGGCTGCGCCAGGAGCATCTGGCCCAGCTCTGTGGGGCGCCTGCCCGCCCTGGCATCGACTTTCTCGAGCTGGCGCCGGAGAACTGGATGGCCATTGGCGGCGCCAGGCGGGAGCAACTGCAGCAGATCGCCGAGCGCTATCCGCTGGTGGCCCACGGGCTCAGCCTCTCCCTCGGCGATTGCCAGCCGCTCAATATGAGCCTGCTCGGCCAGATCCGCGCCTTTCTCGACGAGTTTGCCATCGACATCTATAGCGAGCACCTGAGCTTTTCCCGCGATGCCCGGGGTTATCTCTACGAGCTGCTGCCGGTGCCGCGCCAGTGGGAGAACCTCCCCTACCTGGCGGATCGGATCCGGCAGGTACAGGATGCGCTGGCCCGCCCGCTGGTGCTGGAGAACATCTCCTACTACCACGGCTATGAGCACGAGATGGCGGAGGAGGCGTTTCTGACCGAGCTGGTGGCGCGCAGCGGCTGCGAGCTGCTGCTCGACATCAACAACGTTTTTGTGAACAGCCGCAACCACGGCTACTGCCCCGAGCGGATGATTGCCGGGCTGCCGAGCCAGGCGATCCGCTACTTCCATATCGCCGGCCATCTGGAAGAGGCGGACGGCACCCTGCTGGATACTCATGGCCGTCCGGTCTGCGAGGAGGTGGTGGCGCTGGCCCGCTATACGGTGCAGACCCACGGCCTGCGCCCCCTGCTGCTGGAGCAGGATCACCATCTGCCCCCCTTGCCCGTGCTGGAGGCCGAGCTGGCCCGGGTCCATCAGGCCTGCTGCGAGGCGACGGCGCATCCTGCGGGACGGGAGGTGTGTCATGACTAGGCGAGAGCAGGGGGCATGGCCTGCCGCAGCGGTCCCGCCCCGGTTGTGGCAGCAGACCGAGTGGCTGGCCGGTTGCATACGAGAGTCGGCAGCCGAACTCGCCCCCCACTATGTGCGCAGTGTGCGGGCCAATGTCGAGGCGGTGCTGGAGAGTACCTTCGCGCTCACCCTGAACCACCTGACGCCGGCTGAGCGCGATGCGCTGGTGAATGGTTTCGTCGCCCACCATGGCGCGATCGAGCCCGCCTTTCACCAGATTGCCACCGAGTTGGTGCGCCATGTGCAGCTTGGCCAGGGTGAGGGTTGGCTCAACTGGCCCGGGCTGCGGCTGGCGCTGCTGGAGTATGAGTGGGCCTGCCTGTGCGTCGAGATTGACGACGCGCAGGTGCCGCGCCCGCTTGCAGGGGAAGCGGTGGAGATGGGCAGCCAGCTCTGGCTCAACCCCACCCTGCAGTTGCTGACGCTGCCCTTTGTGATCCAGCAGGGGCGGGTGGTGGCGGCCGGTCAGACTCCCGAGCTCTGCGCCCTGTTTCGCTGCCCCGCCCATCAGCTGGTCAGCCAGGCGCTGCGCGAATTCGATGTGGCCCTGCTGCAGCTGCTTGGGCAGCAGCAAGGGGTCAGTGTGGCCGGGTTGGCCGCCCAGGTGCACCACTATCGCAGCGGTTTTGATCTGCTGGGGTGGGCCCGCCATTTTCACCGGCTCGGCCTGCTGGCCACTCAACCGCCATCCATAGAACCCATATCCATTGAACGTCAGGTACCCCCTTTCCAAGGAGACATCCCATGAACAATACCCTTATCCATTGGTACGAGCGGGCCGTGGCCCAGTGCAAGCGGCTCGATTTTCTGGCCCTGCTGGCCATTCGCCTCTACCTCATCCCGGTCATCTATGTGGGGGCCCACTCCAAGGTGGTGGGGTTTGCCGGCACGGTCGCCTGGTTTGGCGCGCCAGCCTCGGAAGGGGGGCTCAACCTGCCGTTCCCGACCCTGCTCGCCTTTCTGGCGGCGGGCACCGAGGTGCTGGGCTGCATCTGCATCGCCCTTGGTCTCTTTACCCGGGTCATGGCCATTCCGACCATCTTCCTGATGAGCGTGGCGAGCGCCATGGTGCACTGGAAGCACGGCTGGGATGCCATCGCCACCGGCAGCATGGAGGCGACATTGCGCCTCAACGGCTTTATCGAGTGGCTGGCCGCCAACTTCCCCGGTCGTTACAACTACATCACCGAGCTTGGGGATCCCGTGATGCTCAACAACGGGATGGAGTTTGCCGCCACCTACTTCGTGATGCTGCTGGTACTGCTGGTGTACGGCGGCGGTCGCTACGTCAGCCTCGACTACTGGCTGGCACGCGCCGTGACGGGCAAGGCCGGGCCGCAAGCGGCATAACAAAAATAAACAGAGCGTGAAAGCGAGACGAGCGGCATCAGCCGCTCGTTTTTATTTTGCAGAACAAAGGCCTGCGGTTTCAGTACTGGGGGCAGGCCTGTGCCATCCGGGCGGCTTGCCGCTCGCTGACATGGGTGAGGCCATAGGCCAGCAGAACGATCAGCGCGCCGATCCAGGGGGTATGCATCAGGCCGAGGTGCTCCACCACCAGGCCACCGACCACGGATCCCAGCGCGATGCCGACGTTGAAGGCGGCGATATTGAGGCCGGAGGCCACATCCACCGCCCTCGGCGTGTGCTGCTCGGCCTGTTTCACCACCAGCACCTGCAGGCCCGGTACGTTGCCAAAGGCAAAGGCGCCCCACACCAGCACGGTCAGCACCGCCAGCACCGGGTGTGGCGCGGTGAAGGTGAGCACCAGCAGCACCAATGCGAGACCAGCAAACAGCAGCTTCAACGCAGGCAGGGGGCCCATCTTGTCGGCCAGCTTGCCGCCCCAGATATTGCCGACGGCGACCGATACCCCGTACACCAGCAGGATGAGGCTCACTGCGCCGGCGCTAAAGCCGCTCACTTGCTGCAAGATGGGGGCGAGGAAGGTAAAGGCGGTGAAGGCGCCGCCGTAACCGAGCGCTGTCTTGGCGTAGACCAGCAGCAGCGGCTTTTTGGTCAGCACCGAGAGCTGCTCGCGGATGGTCGAGGCCGCCCCCTTGGGCAGGTTATTGGGGATCAGCAGCAGGCTGCCCACCATGGCGACCAGGCCCAGCAGGCTCACCACCAGAAAGGTGTCGCGCCAGCCGAAGACCTGACCAATCCAGGTGCCGAGCGGGACGCCGGTCACCAGCGCTATGGTGAGGCCGCTGAACATGATGGCGATGGCGCTGGCCGCTTTCTCTTTGGCCACAAGACCCGTGGCGATGGTGCTGCCCACCGAGAAGAAGACCCCGTGGGCCAGCCCGGTCAGGATGCGGGCCAGGATCAGGCTCTCGTAACCGGGGGCCTGCCAGGCGAGCAGGTTGCCGGCGGTAAAGAGCGCCATCAGCCCCACCAGCAGCCACTTGCGCGGCACCTTGCCGGTGAGTGCCGTGAGTACGGGGGCGCCGATGGCCACGCCAAGGGCATAGAGGCTGACCAACAGGCCCGCCGAGGGGAGCGAGACATTGAGCTGCTCGGCGATTGTGGGGATGAGCCCCACGATCACGAATTCGGTGGTGCCGATCGCAAAGGCACTTAAGGTAAGGGCAAACAACGCCAGTGGCATAACAACTCCTTGGATAGGGACTCCCGACGGGAGAATGGCGCCAGTATGCCGAGGTGGTTTGTTGGCAAAAATGACGGCGACATCAAATTACTTTTGCCAAATCAGCAGCAATGCGCCGTGAAATGGGGTTGCTGGAGTGGCTGAGGCAACGCGGCAAGTACAACTGGTAGCGCACGAGGTGGGGGCAGAGACAACGCGCATGGCAGCAATCCGTGCATAGCGAGCCAGGACAACGAGAAAAGAGGAAATAGTTAAGAAACAAAGGGTTGAGGGAAGGCGCTGGGAGATCGGCACGGGCGGCTGTGGCGCGGTGTTGGAGACAAAAAAGCGGGAGGCATGATGCCTCCCGCTCAGGTTCTCGTCGATGTTGTCGGGTTTTCTTTGCTCCCTTCTCCCCTTGCGGGAGAAGGGTTGGGGATGAGGGGGCTATCTGGTTGAAGGCCTGATGACCTAAAAAGAGGAGCTTGCCCTCACCCTGACCCTCTCCCACAGGGAGAGGGGATAGCCCGTGGTTGCAATAGGCTCGTGCGGGTTGCCGCTATCCGCCGCCTAAGCGAGAGGCCATGGCTCCACTCCCGTTTAATCCCAATCTGGCGCAAAGTCCGGGTTGGCGCAGCGCTCGCCCCGCTCCAGGGTCGCGATGGCGGCCATCTCCTCGGCTGTGAGCGTGACCTTCAGCGCCGCCAGGTTGGCGGCCAGGTTCTCCCGCTTGGTGGAGCTCGGGATCACCGTCATGCCCTGGGCCAGCAGCCAGGCCAGCGACACCTGGGCCGCCGAGGCGCCGTGGCGCTGGCCAATTTCCATCAGCAGCGGCTCGGTGAGCACCTTGCCATAGGCCAGCGGCATATAGGCGGTGATGGCGATGCCGTGATCCTTGCAGAACTCCACCACCTTGCGGTTTTGCAGCAGCGGGTGGATCTCCACCTGCTGGTGGGCGATGGCGCCCGGCCCCAGGATCTCGATGGCCTGTTTGAGCTGGGCCACGGTAAAGTTGGAGACCCCGATCTCGCGGGTCAGACCCCGGGCCTTGGCCTCGGCCAGCTGCTCCAGATAGACCGTCATCGGCACCTCATCCCTGGGGGAGGGCCAGTGGATCAGCGCCAGATCCAGATAGTCGGTGCCCAGTTTTTCCAGGCTCACCTCCAGGCTCGGGATCACCTTGCCCGGGCCGAACTCGCTGGTCCACACCTTGGTGGTCAGGTAGATATCCTGGCGGGGCACGCCGCTCTCGCGCATCAGCTGGCCCACTTCGGCCTCGTTGGCGTAGATCTGGGCGGTATCGATATGGCGGTAGCCAAGCTCGAGCCCCTGCAGCAGGGAGTCGCGCAAGGGTTGGCCGGTCAGGCGAAAGGTACCAAGACCCAGGTTGGGCATCTTCATCATTTATTCCTCAAATGGGTTGTAAAAATGCGCTCGGCGGCGCGGCACATCAGGCGTCCACTGGTTGATAGCGGCGAATGGTGCTGCCGGCAAACCAGGGCTCGGCCGTGGTGACAAACTTGGTGAAATGGGGTTGGCCCTGATGGGCGGTAAGGGCGGCATCGCTCTCCCATACCTCGTAGAGCATCCAGCTGTGGGGATTGTCCAAATCCTGATGCAACTGGTAGCGCAGGCAGCCAGCCTCCTGCAAGGTGGCCGCGATCAAGGGGTCCAGGGCGGCACGAAACTGGGCGGCGAATTCGGGTTTGGCTTCAAGCTGGGCAATCACAATCACGGGGGATGACATCTGAACCTCCTTGCAAAAACGAAGGGTCAGTATGCCCGCCGTCTATCACAGGAAACAGGGCGCTGGCCACAAAACAGTATTGAAGGGAGAGCAGCAATCGCGGTAGTGAGATTTTTTATGACTGATTATCTTAATTTGTCATTAGTGACCCTGTTTCTGCTATATGAACAAGTCTTTTGATAATTGAGGATGAGTTCAACGATTGTGTCTGATCTATTTGTAATGAATACCTAAAAAGATTAGCTAGTCTATGTATCTCATCAGTAATAAATTCATTATCCATATCGATGTAGGCCATTAGAAAATATGCGGATATTCTACGGTTGATATTTTCAACATATTCTGAAGTCGTTGGTGCAATATCGCTAGCAACATATTCAAAAAGGCAATATATATAATAAAGTAAATATGGAAGCCTTGTGTATAAATATCGTTGCTGACTATAAATTTGTTCAACACCTGAAAAAATAAAATTTATGTTCAGTAAATCTGTTTTTATCGATGAGTGTTCGGTAAAAAGATGCATCGCATGATTACAAACTCTATCGAAGCTATCATAGCTCTTTTTGTCATACCGTAATTCAGAAATATATTGACTGCTGAATATTTCCCTTAACCCCATCTTATCTAAAACAATGTCTATTCGTTGAGCATGGCCTACTGGCCCACCTCCATTTTTAGGTCTGAGAAATAATGGGTTTTTAGATAAATGCTCTACAAATGAATTTTTATCTATCGCCATTGACTCAAGCAGATATAAGCTTTCCTGTAATGGTTTTCGCAACAACATAAAGGAAACTGCCATTTTACCTTTTTTGGATGTAGATAGGCATTCAAAAATACAATGTAACATGTCGGATAAGACTGCTGGCAGCACAACAGTTCGTATTACTAAATTTCTTTGCTCACTTCTGTTATTTTCTTCAAGCCAATCCAAGATATGTTGGTCGGTCTTTTCTAAAGAAGAAACTTCTTCTTCATTTATATTTATAGACTGATTGAAAACATCATGCATCTCCCCAGACTTAATAAATTCCACCATGACATCGTGAATATATAAACACAATTCATGAGAACGCTCAAATTCTGTCGGGAACATCATTTTTCAGTGTTATCCTGTAATAGTCCTAGCGCCGAAATATAATAGCATGATATCGCATAGAATAAGCAGCTGAAAAATGCTGACTTGCTTCCCCATAGGGGTTAGATGCAGTCTGGCCCAGACCAGACTGCAAATTCATTTTTCGGGGTTCAACAAAGTGGAAGCTGCAGCCAGCGGGAAAATCGAACAGGGACACTAACTATGGTGCCCCCGCGCTAGCTACCTTGCTCTGGGTCTCAGCAATATGGGGCTATAGAACACCAGCAGGGCGCCCTTTTGCCATCAGGCGCTGGCCGGCTCCGACCAGACCGCAAATTCATTGCCGCTGGGCTCGACGAAGTGAAAGCGGCGGCCACCGGGAAAGTCGAACAGGGGGCGAACTATGGTGCCCCCTGCGCTGGTCACCTTGGTCTGGGTTGCGACAATATCGGCACTGTAGAACACCAGCAGGGCGCCGCCTTGCGCACTCTGGCTGCAGAGGTCTGCGCGATAGAAGCCGCCATCCAGCCCTTCTCCCTCGAAGGCGCAGTAATCGGGGCCATAATCGGCAAATTGCCAGCCGAAAGCGGCCTGAAAGAAGGCCTTGGTGGCGGCAAGATCCCTGGCCGCAAACTCCACATAGTTCAGTTTTTCATGGGCCCTGGTCATGAGGATTTCCTTGTCGGTGATTATTTCGGTTGCCAGCGTTTTTGCGTGCGGATCGTGGAGTGGGGCAAAGCGTCCCAAGGGGTCAGCTTGAGCTGCTTGCGCCGAAACCAGAGCCAACATGCCATCAGCAGACCGACCCCTATGCCGAACAGCAGGCTCTGGCGCAGGGCAAATGCCGGGCTCACCTCATGTTGCCAGCCGAAGAACCACATCAACACCCCCCAGATAGCGCCAGTGGGAATCCCCAGAGCAAGGACATTGACCAGAAAGCGTTCGTAGTGGGGCGGCCTGATGGTGAACCCCGCCTTTCGCAGCAGCCAGGTGATCGGCGGGTTGTAGTTGAGCGTCTGCACGCCCTTCTCTGCCAGCTCCCGGTGGGCAGCCGCCAGTCTACGTTCGAATTCCATGATGTTTTTCCTTGAGGTCTTTGGTGCCATACGATGCCGGGTTGCCGCATTCTACTGGCAAACCCCGAGTGGCATGTGAGCGTGCCGTCACGTTATCTCCTTGTCGTGACGGCCTGACCATCTCAGGAAGCGGTTACCCCATCACGCCAGGGCCGCCATGATGGCTGGATGAAGCCTTCTTGCGACCACCATGCCAAGTAAAATGGAGATGAAGAGAGGGAGAGGATCCCGGCTGCGTCGATAGCTGCGCCAGTTGCCATTATGGTGGCGGAACAGCCGGTAGGTGAGAACCACAAGACAAATTGCGGTTTGAATGAAGCAGTTAACTGAAAAACTGATCATGAATTTGACGAAATCGGGCAAGGTGGGGGTCCGTATCTGTAGCCTGTATTACATCTGGTGCCAATTTGCGGCGGGGTTTCAGCCTTTTCCTGCCGCGCTTTCACGGATGGGTTGGCGTGCTAGCTGTTCCCATGGGGTCAAATCAAGCTGCCTGCGCCTTTGCCAGAGCCTGATTGAGGTAACGAGACCAAACAGACCAGCGAATAGAGCTGTGCTGAACAAGGATGATACGAAGGATCTTCCCTCTGGGTGCCAAACGAACGTCCACATAATCAGACCCCAGATCGGCGCGATACTGAGGCTGGCATAAAGAAAATTGACCAGCCAGCCCGCGTAATAAGGTGGCTTGACGGTGCAGCCGAGTTTGCGCAGCAGCTTGAACCCCCATGGGTTGTAGTCGGATTCCTTGATGCCTTGGTCAGCCAGAGTCTGATGGGCGATGGTCAGCCGTTCTTCAAATGTCATTGATTTGCCTTATATCGTAGCGGCGTCATATGGTGCTTTTTTGCGGCATTCTACGGATTAAGCAGGTTGAGGGATAGCGCTCATATCTGGATTTTTCTCCCTGAAATACCGGCACGGCTGCCAGAGCGCCCTTGCCAACCCAAGGACAACACGCCTATAAAGGCCCATTACTCTTGTCTGGATTGCAGCAATGAAGACCCATTCTGATGAACTGACCTTGTTTGTGGCGGTGGTGGAGGCGGGTAGTTTTCGCCAGGCGGCGGAGAACCTCGGCATGGACAATTCGGTGGTGAGCCGCGGCATCAAGCGGCTCGAGGAGAAGCTCGCCACCGTGCTGCTCAATCGCACCACGAGGCGGGTCAGCCTGACCGAGGAGGGGGGCTGGTTCTATCAGCGGGCGGTGAAGATCCTGACCGAGATGAGCGAGGCGGAGGGGCTGCTGCTGATGCGCCGCGAGCAGCCGGAGGGGGTATTGCGGGTCGATGCCGCCACTCCTTTCATCCTGCACCGGCTGGTGCCCATCATCGGCGAGTTTCGCCGCCGTTATCCCGCCATCGAGCTGCAACTGCACAGCTCCGAGGGCTTTATCAACCTGATGGAGCGGCGGGTGGACATGGCCATCCGCATCGGCGAACTGACAGATTCTTCTCTGCGGGCGCTGCCGCTGGGCCGCTCGCGACTGCGGCTGCTGGCGTCCCCCGACTATTTGCGCGAGCACGGCACCCCGCGCCAGCCGGCGGATCTGCTGAGCGGGCACGAGCTGCTCGGCTTTTTGCACCCCGATCACCTCAACCACTGGCCGCTCTTGAGCCAGGAGCAGGGGGATCGCTTTCCCATCACCCCGACCCTGCGCGCCAGCAGCGGTGAAACCCTGCGCCAGCTGGCGCTGCGAGGGCAGGGGATCGTCTGTCTGTCGGATTTCATGACCGGGCCGGATCGGACGAGCGGGGCCCTGGTGGAGGTGCTGGCCCGCAGCAACAGCGGCGCCTCGCGCCCCATCAATGCGGTCTTCTACTCCGATGCCCAGCGCGACATCCGGCTGCGGGTCTGGCTCGATTTCCTCAAGGAGCAGCTGGGAAGCCATGCCCTGTGATCCCGCGGCTGGGTGAAGAGGGCAGGGGCTGCACCGGATAAGCAGACGGCCGCCTCAAGGGGCGGCCGTCTGCCGGGGAAGGTGGGGAGGGCTTAGCGGGGCAATCTGCCCCATACCCGGCTGAGCAGAGCGCCACCGATGGCAGGCGGCACGGCCAGCAACAGCGTCCCATACCAGGGGAGCTCAGCCAGGGTGGCGGCCAGGACGATGCAGGTGAGCACCAGCAACTGGGCAACCATCATCAGCAAGGTGCCTTCACGGGGGGTCAGCGCCGCCTTGTGGATGACACAGGTTTGGGCGGCGGGGGTGTGAGTGGTGGTCGGCTTCATGGCGATGTCCCTGGGTTGCGTCTGATATGACTCAACGATGACTAGCAATGGCCGTTCCAAATTTTTTCGTGTTACTTATCAATCGGTTGTGTATGTGCGTGCCATTCCCGTTTCGGGAGTGATGCAAAATCGTTCGCAAAATGAAAACGCCACCCCAGGGTGGCGTCTTGTCTGACCGACGGCGGTTCAACCGATCCGGTATTGGCGGATCTGCTCATCTATCGCCTTGGCCAGTTCGAACAGCTCGCGACTGGCGGCATTGCTCTCCTCTGCATGTTCGCGCTGGTGCTCGGCCACCATGGCCAGCTCGTCCAGCGCCGCTCTGGCTTGTCCCATCTGCTGATCCTGCGCCTGGGCCAGCGCGCTGATCTCGTTTATCTCGAGGGCGGTCTGCTTGATCTGGCGGCTGGCATCCATCAATACCGCCCTGGCCTGATGCATGCGGTCATGGCTCTCTTCACTCAGGGTGCGGGAGTCAGCCATGGAGCCGCTGGCCTGGCGGGTACCCTCCTGCAAGCGCAGGATGAGATCCTGCACATCCTTGGTGGCGGTCTGGGTGCGCACTGCCAGCTGGCGCACCTCGTCGGCCACCACGGCAAAGCCGCGCCCCATCTCGCCCGCCCGCGCCGCCTCGATGGCGGCATTGAGCGCCAGCAGGTTGGTCTGGTTCGAGACGTCACGGATGAGGTTCATGATCTGGGTGATGTTGTTGCTGTCCTTGACCACCTCTTCGAGCAGGGCGGAGGAGCTGCCGATGCTGCTGCGCAGGGTGTCGAGCTGCTGGGCGCTCTGACTGACGTCCCGCTCGATGGCGAGCATGTGGTCGGCGATGCGGTGGGTCACCTCATTGACCCCTTCCGAACGACCGGCAATCTGCTCGGCATTGTCACCGATGAGGGCGACCACATTGCTCAGCTCCTGGATGCTCTGGGCCTGCTGGCAGGCCTCTCCTGCCAGGGCCTGAGCCTGATGCAGGGATTGGGAGGACTGGGCCGAGAGGGCGCTGCCTGACTGCTGGAAGCGGGAGAAACTCTGGTTCAGGCTCTGGATCAAGCGGTTGAAGCTCTGCGCCATCTGGCCCAGCTCCGACTGATCCGAGAAGTCGAGGCGGGTCGCCAGATCCCGATCGGCGGTGATGTGGTGCATGCCGTCGGCAGCCTGGCGAATGGGGCGGCTGATGGAGTGGGCGAGCCAGGCGGAGGCCAGCATGGCGAGCCCGCCGATAGCCAGCGACACCATGATGATAAGCCGGCGGGATTCGCTGCGTCCCTCCTCCAGTTCGGCTGCATTGATCTCGCCTATCAGCAGGCGATTGAGTGCCGGAATGTAGCGCACGGCGATCAGATAGGTCTCTTTCCCAAGCGTGAGGGCCTGGACCGCGACCTGTTCTCTGGCTGCCGGGATCAGCGCCCTGACGGTGTCGAGGAAGGCGCTCTGATGGTGGGCAGCCTCTTTGAGCTCCTGCTCTGGGTGGATCTCGATATGACCCTCCATGTCGGCCAGATAGACCTGCCCGCTCTTGCCTATCCGGTAGCTGCTGATGAGTTTGCGCAGTGCGCTCATGTCGATGGAGGTACCGGCCACCGCCAGAGTCTTGCCCCCTGCCGTGACGGCGGTATTGATATAGAGGGAGGCGCGCTTGTCAAAGTCGGAGATGTCGAGGTTCAGCTCGTAGGGCTTGCCCCGTTTCAGAAAGCCGTAAAACCACTCGTCTTTGGGGTCCGATGCGCTCAGTCTCTTCTGGGCCGTGGTGCCGTTGCTGAAGTTGAGCAGGGTGGCGCTCTGGCGCGGCGCGATAAACACATTGCCCCCGATGCGTTGCTGCAGTGCCAGAAAGTAGCGCTCCATGACCGGCCACTGCTCGGCGGGCATCTCCTGGCTCAACCAGTCGATGACAAAGCTGTTGCCGGCCAGTGCCTCGGCTTCGGTCAGGTGCTGGGTCAGTTCGGCGGTCAGCTGGTTGGCGATGCGCTCCACGCTGCTTGGCAATTCATAGCGTTCCACCCGCTGCTGTGCCTGGTCGTGGGAGATCTGCTCCAGGATCAGGGTGATGCAGCTGATGGCAATGATCATCAGGATGGCTACTCCGAGCAGGATCCGGCTGCGGATCCCGAGCCCCGACCAGAGTGATTGCAATCTAACAAGGTGTATCGCCCGCTCCATAACGCTCTCCTGTATTAAATAAGGTCGCATATGCGACCCAAGAGATGATTATAGATAGATAGCTCAATTGAGAATGGCTGACATGAAATCGTCATCAAGGCAGGGGCGGCTGGCAGGGGGCCGGCAGGCCATAAAACAAAAGGCCGACATTGCTGTCGGCCCCTTCAGTTTTTATTTCAAGGATATCGGTTGCCCGATCACTCCTCTTCGGCCCAGCGGCGTGAACGCTCGACTGCCTTCTTCCAGCCGTTGTAGCGTTTGGCGCGATCGTCGCGGTCCATCTGCGGGATGAACTCACGGTCCACGCTGAACTTGTCTTCCAGCTCTTCCGAGCTCTTCCAGAAGCCGACGGCAAGGCCGGCCAGGAAGGCGGCGCCCATGGCGGTGGTCTCGATCCGGGTCGGACGCACCACAGGGGTGTGCATCATGTCGGCCTGGAACTGCATCAGGAAGTCGTTGGCTACCGCGCCACCGTCCACCTTGAGGGCCGCCAGCTTGATGCCGGAGTCCTGCTGCATGGCATCCAGCACATCGCGGCTCTGGTAGGCGATGGATTCCAGCGCGGCACGGATGATGTGGTTGCGGTTGGCACCGCGGGTCAGGCCGACCATGGTGCCGCGAGCATACGGATCCCAGTAGGGGGCGCCCAGACCAACGAAGGCCGGTACCAGGTAGACGCCGTTGGTGTCGCCCACCTTGGAGGCGAAGTAGTCGGTGTCGCGGGCATCGTGAATGATCTTGAGCTCGTCGCGCAGCCACTGGATGGTGGCGCCGCCCATGAATACCGCACCCTCGAGGGCATAATTCACTTCCCCTTTCGGGCCGATGGCGACCGTGGTCAGCAGACCGTTGCTGGAGCGAACCGGCTCGGTGCCGGTGTTCATCAGCATGAAGCAGCCGGTGCCATAGGTGTTCTTGGCCATCCCTTTCTCGAAGCAGAGCTGGCCGAACAGGGCAGACTGCTGGTCACCGGCGATACCGGCGATAGGGATACGGGAGCCGCCGCCACGGGTGGTGTAGCCATACACCTCGGAGGAGGGCTTCACTTCCGGCAGCATGGAGGCAGGGATGCCCAGCTCGTCCAGCATGCGCTGATCCCACTTCAGGTCGCGGATGTTGTAGAGCATGGTACGGGAGGCGTTGGTCGGGTCGGTGACGTGCACTTCACCGTTGGTCATCTTCCACACTAGCCAGGTGTCGATGGTGCCGAACAGCAGCTCGCCGTTCATGGCCTTCTCGCGGGCCCCTTCGACGTTGTCGAGGATCCACTTCACCTTGGTGCCGGAGAAGTAGGCATCCAGCACCAGACCGGTGTTTTCACGCACGTACTCTTCCAGGCCACGGGCCTTGAGCTCTTCACAGATGGCCGCGGTACGGCGGCACTGCCAGACGATGGCGTTGTAGATGGGTTTGCCGGTGGCCTTTTCCCATACCACTGTGGTTTCACGCTGGTTGGTGATGCCGATAGCGGCGATCTCTTCGCTGCGCAGGCCAGTCTTGGCCAGCACTTCGGTGAAAACGGAGGACTGGGTCGCCCAGATCTCCATCGGGTCGTGCTCTACCCAGCCCGCTTTCGGGTAGTGCTGGGTGAATTCGCGCTGGGAGGTACCGACTATGTTGGCGTCCTGGTCAAACACGATGGCGCGGGAGGAGGTGGTACCCTGGTCCAGAGCGACGACATATTTCTTTTCAGCAGACATGATGTTCTCCACGTTTTTATTTTCCACGTTTTTACACGTTGGGGAGGGCCGCTCTTAGGCGGCGGCCTCTTCTTTGGCGGTTTGGGCAGCTTGCTCGGTGGCGGCAACACGGTTGCCCGGCACACAGGGGGCCAACACTTTCACATAGAGGGCGGTACCAATCTGGGCGCCGACGATGGGGCCGAGGATGGGAACCCAGAAGTAGGGGTTGTCACGACCACCGGTCAGGGCCACGTCACCCCAGCCGGCCAGGAATGCGAACAGTTTGGGGCCAAAGTCACGAGCCGGGTTCATGGCAAAACCGGTTAACGGGCCAAGGGAGGCGCCGATCACCGCGATCAGGATACCGATCAGCAGGGCGGCGGCGAAGCCTTTGGGGGCGCCGTTGTTGTTGTCACCCAGTGCCATGATGCCCAGCATCAGCACGGCGGTGATCACCAGCTCGACGGTGAAGGCCTGCATGTTGGAGAGCAGGGCATTCGGGTAGGTAGAGAAGATGCCGGCGGTGCCGAGGCTCTCGACGCTGCCGCGCACCACGTTGTGGGTCACTTCCCACTGGCTGAAAAGGTTACCATAGAGGAAGTAGACCAGCGCCGCGAAGCAGAAGGCGCCAGCCACCTGGGCGATGATGTAGGGCACCACCTTGCGTTTGTCGAACCCGCAGAAGGTCATCAGCGCCAGGGTGACCGCAGGGTTGAGGTGGGCACCTGAGATGCCGCCGGTCACATAGATGGCGATGGCGACGCCCAGACCCCAGGTAATGGAGATTTCCCATTGCCCGAAGTTGGCACCGGCCAGCACCAGTGCGGCCACGCAACCGACGCCGAAGAAGATCAGCAGGCCGGTTCCGATAAACTCGGCGATGCACTCGCCAAGCAGGGTATTGGGTCTTTGTATGCTCATACCGTTATTCCTTATATCCACCCAGAGTAGGTTTGATGTTCCGTTTTGTTGTTTTTCATTCCCATTGTTGCGCCCGAAAACGTTTCTTCTTGTTTTTTGAGCTGACGCAAACGTTATGCTCGTTTGCGCTCGTTATCGGACGAGAGAGAAAATAAACCGAAATCGACCATTCACCACTCCCTCCCCGCAGGAAATGTGGACAAGATCCCACTCATTGCTAAGAAAATGTGACGGAAAGCAAGTTGATACCGTGGTTATACCACTTAGTGGGTATCCAAAAGCCTTGCTACACAAGGGATTGCGACTGATGAGTGATTACTCATCTGACACTTTCTTTTGTAATAAAACTGCAATATTTCCGACTGCATCACAGATTAAATGTTCACATATGAGCACAATAGGCTCGCTTTCGAATCGGGACTCCTCTGATTGGTCAGCATGGACAGGGCACCCTCAACCGCCCACAACAACAATAAGGAAGCAGAACATGCTTAGTCTCTTCAGGCCTGCACCACACATAGACAGGCTCCCGGCCGACAAGGTCGACCCCTTCTACAAACGCATGCGTTGGCAGGTGTTCTTCGGGATCTTCTTCGGTTATGCCGGTTACTACCTGGTACGGAAAAACTTCAGTCTGGCGATGCCTTATCTCATCGAGCAGGGCTTCTCCCGCGGTGATCTGGGCCTGGCCCTGTCCGGCGTCTCCATCGCCTACGGTCTCTCCAAGTTCCTGATGGGGAACGTGTCGGACCGCTCCAACGCCCGTTACTTCCTCTCCGCCGGTCTGCTGCTGTCGGCCGGTATCATGTTCATGATGGGGACCATGCACTGGGCCACCTCCAGCATCGCCATCATGTTCGTGCTGCTGTTCCTGAACGGCTGGGCACAGGGCATGGGCTGGCCGCCCTGCGGTCGCACCATGGTGCACTGGTGGTCGCAAAAAGAGCGGGGCGAAATCGTCTCGGTCTGGAACGTGGCCCACAACGTGGGTGGCGGCATGATAGGCCCGCTGTTCATTCTGGGGATGGGCTGGTTCAACGACTGGCGCAGTGCCTTCTACGTGCCGGCCGCCGCGGCTGCCGCCATCGCGGTGATCGCCTTCTTCGTGATGCGTGACACCCCGCAATCGGTCGGTCTGCCGCCCATCGAAGAGTTCAAGAACGACTATCCGAAGGATTACAACGAGAGCCACGAGCAGGAGTTTTCCGCCAAGGAAATCTTCATGAAGTACGTGCTGCACAACAAGCTGCTGTGGTACATCGCGATCGCCAACGCCTTCGTCTACCTCATTCGCTACGGTGTGCTGGACTGGGCGCCCACCTACCTGAAAGAGGCCAAGGACTTCAGCGTCGACAAGTCCTCCTGGGCGTACTTCCTCTATGAGTGGGCCGGTATTCCGGGCACCCTGCTGTGCGGCTGGATCTCCGACAAGATGTTCCAGGGCCGCCGCGCTCCGGCCGGTATCCTGTTCATGGTGCTGGTGACCCTTTCCGTGCTGGTTTACTGGTTCAACCCGGCCGGCAACCCGACCATCGACATGATGGCTCTGGTGGCCATCGGCTTCCTCATCTACGGTCCCGTCATGCTGATCGGCCTCTATGCCCTGGAGCTGGCGCCGAAGAAGGCGGCCGGTACCGCGGCGGGCTTCACTGGTCTGTTCGGTTACCTGGGTGGCGCGGTCGCGGCCAACGCCATGTTGGGTTACACCGTTGACCACTTCGGCTGGGACGGTGGCTTCATGGTGCTGACTGCCTCCTGCTTGCTCTCCATCGTGCTGCTGGCGATGACCCTCAAGCACGAGAACGAGTCGATTGCCGCCAAGGCTGCTGTTCATAAGGCATAAAACGTGATCCTGCCCTTATCGATTGGAAAAGGGATCAGGTAAACTGCCCAAGGCCCCGCATCTGCCGGGGCCTTTTTTCGTCTCATCATCGGAGTTCAAGCGTGAAGCAAACCCAACGACATCTGGAGATCCTGGACGTCCTGACGCGGCAGGGCTTTGTCTCGACCGAGGATCTGGTGACCCATTTTGACGTCAGCCCCCAGACCATTCGCCGGGATCTCAACGATCTTGCCGAACAGAACAAGATCCGGCGCCACCATGGCGGGGCCTCCCTGCATTCGAGTACCGTCAACACCGCCTACAGCGCCCGCAAGGTGATGCAGCTCAAGGAGAAAGAGCGCATCGCCCGGGAAGTGGCCGCCAACA
This sequence comes from Aeromonas sp. S15(2024), assembly GCF_041402265.1. NCBI lineage: Bacteria > Pseudomonadati > Pseudomonadota > Gammaproteobacteria > Aeromonadales > Aeromonadaceae > Aeromonas > Aeromonas sp. S15(2024). The sequence goes on from NZ_JBGLQY010000001.1 coordinate 799,513, forward strand.
TCCCCGACGGTTCGTCGCTGTTCATCGACATCGGCACCACCACCGAAGCCATCGCCCGCGCCCTGCTCGATCACCGCGAGTTGCGCGTGGTCACCAACAACCTCAACGTGGCCAGCATCCTCACCGCCAAGGATGACTTCACCGTCATCATCGCCGGCGGCGAAATTCGCAATCGGGACGGTGGCATCGTGGGGGAGGCGACTCGCGACTTCATCGGCCAGTTTCGGATGGACTATGGCGTCATCGGCATCTCTGGCATCGACAGCGACGGCTCACTGCTCGATTTTGACTACCACGAGGTGAAGATCGCCCAGGCCATCATCGCCCACTCCCGTCAGGTGTTCCTGGCCGCCGACCACACCAAGTTTGGCCGCAACGCCATGGTCAACCTCGGCAACCTCAGCCAGATCCACGCCCTGTTCACCGATCAGGAGCCGCCGGAGAAGCTGATGCGGCTGATGTCCCAGCATCAGATCGAGTGTCACATCTGCTGAGTCGCCGTTAATCCGCTCCAGCATCAGGCCGCCATCGGGCGGCCGCTTCGTTTTCAGCCTCCCGCCTTTCTGCTCGCCCTCATCCCACTGCCGATACCGCGCTGATCTCTCCGAAAAGCGCGAACTCGCTCACAGCCTTGCCCCCGTTTTCCCCATGCCCTGCCGCTTTATCACCGCCCGGCAGCATTTTTAGCATTGCCAAAACAATCGCGATCACATTTTCTCCATAAAATGTTCGTTTATCATTTTTTCATGCTCTAATATGAGCGAAATCAAACATTGCGACGGTTTCGCAAGATCAAAATAAGAAAGTAGGTGAACATGAGCGAACATTATGATCTGGTCGTCGTCGGCGGCGGCATCAACGGGGTAGGCATTGCGGCTGATGCGGCAGGGCGGGGTCTGAAGGTTGCCCTGTTCGAGGCGCGCGATCTCGCCTCTGCCACCTCTTCCAACTCCAGCAAGCTGATCCACGGCGGTCTGCGCTATCTCGAACACTACGAATTCCGGCTGGTGAAAGAGGCGCTGGCGGAGCGGGAAGTGCTGCTCGGCATGGCCCCTCACATCGCTCGCCCCATGCGTTTTCGCCTGCCCCATCGCCCGCACCTGCGCCCGGCCTGGATGATCCGCGCTGGCCTCTTCCTCTATGACAACCTGGCCAAGCGCGACAAGCTCAAGGGCAGCTGCGGCGTGCGCTTCCTGCCACAGGATGGCCTCACCGCTGGTATCAGCAAGGGGTTCGAGTACTCGGACGCCTGGGTCGACGACGCCCGGCTGGTGGTGCTCAACGCCATGATGGCGCGCGACAAGGGCGCCGACGTGCAGACCCGCACCCGCTGCGTCAAGGCGGTGCGCGGCTCCAAACACTGGACCCTGACTCTGGAGCGGGAAGGGGGCGAGCAGTTCAATGTCACCTGCCGCGGCCTGGTCAATGCGGCCGGCCCCTGGGTGAAGACCTTCTATGACGAGAGCCTGCACGAGAAATCCCCGCGCGGCATTCGCCTCATCAAGGGCAGCCACATGATAGTGCCGCGCATCCATGAGCGCGAAGAGGCCTACATCCTGCAAAACGAGGACAACCGCATCGTCTTCGTCATCCCTTATCAGCAGGACTACTCGCTGATTGGCACCACTGACGTGGAGCACAAGGGCAGCCCGCGCGAAGCCAAGATCAGCGACGCCGAGATCAACTACCTGTGCAAGGTGGTCAACGCCCACTTCACCCGCCAGATCGCCCCCAAAGACGTGATCTGGACCTACGCCGGGGTGCGCCCCCTGTGCGACGACGAATCCGATTCACCGCAGGCGGTGACCCGTGACTACACGCTGGAGCTCAGTGGGGAATCCGACGGTGCGCCGCTCTTGTCGGTGTTCGGCGGCAAGCTCACCACCTACCGCAAGCTGGCCCAGGCTGCCTGCAACAAGCTCAAGCCCTGGTTCAGCCAGATGGGGGATGACTGGACCGCCAACAGCCGGTTGCCCGGTGGCGAGTTCGACTGCTCGGTGCGCGAACTGGCGCGCGCCTTTGCGCTGGAGTTCGACTGGCTCGATGATCGCAGCGCCCTGCGCATTGCCGAGGCCTATGGTGCCCATGCCCGCCTCTGGCTCAAGGAGCCCCGTGGTCAGCACTTTGGTGCCGGTCTGTACGAAGCCGAGGTGCGCTACCTTATCGAGCGGGAGTGGGCCTGCAGCCTGGAAGACATTCTGTGGCGCCGCAGCAAGCTGGGGCTGCGCCTCTCCGACGCCGAGCAGCAGCAACTGGCTGCCTGGCTGAGCGAACACCACCACGCCCTGCCAAAAGCGAGCTGAACCCCTGCGGGCGGCCTCGGCAGCCCGCCGTAAAACTGCAATAAACCTCTGTTATAACAATAACCTACATCCCATAAACAATAACAAAGAGCACCGCGCATGAAAAAACATACTCGCTCCCTGATTGCCCTTGGTCTGGGTGCTGCCCTGGCATTGCCCGCGCTGGCCGCCGATGAAGGCAAAATCGTGATCGCTCACCGGGGCGCCTCCGGCTACCTGCCCGAGCACACCCTGGAGTCCAAGGCATTGGCCTACGGCATGGGGGCCGACTATCTGGAGCAGGATCTGGTGATGACCAAGGATGACCAGCTGGTGGTGATGCACGATCACTTCCTCGATGGCATCACGGACGTGGCCGAGCGCTTCCCCGGCCGGGCTCGCCCGGATGGTCGCTACTATGTGGTGGATTTCACCCTGGACGAGGTGCGCTCCCTGCGCATGACCGAGCCGTTCCAGCTGGTGGACGGCAAGCAGGTGCCCGTCTATCCGGCCCGCTTCCCGCTGTGGAAGTCCAGCTTCAAGATCCACACCTTCCAGGAAGAGATCGAGATGATCCAGGGGCTCAACAAGAGCACCGGCAAGAACATCGGCATCTACCCGGAGATAAAAGCCCCCTGGCTGTTCCGCCACGAAGGCAAGGACATCTCCAAGGCGGTGCTCAAGGTGCTGAAGGAGTACGGCTACACCAGCAAGAACGACAAGGTCTATCTGCAGTGTTTCGATACCAACGAGCTCAAGCGCATCAACAGCGAGCTGATGCCTGCCATGGGGATGGATCTCAAGCTGGTGCAGCTGATGGCCGAGACCGACTGGAACGAGACCATGGTCTACGATGCCAAGGGCAAGGCGACCCCCTACAACTATGACTGGATGTTCAAGCCGGGCGCCATGAAGGAGATCGCCGCTTACGCCGAGGGGATCGGCCCCTGGAAGCCGATGATAGTGCCGGAGCCGGGTACCCTGGGCAAGCCGACCTTCACCGGCATGGTGAAAGAGGCCCATGCGGCCGGTCTCAAGGTGCATCCCTATACCTTCCGTCAGGATGAGGGCCAGATCCCGGCCTATGCGAAAGACTTCACCGATCTGCTGAACATCTTCCTCTATCAGGCCGATGTGGATGGCGTGTTCAGCGACTTCCCCGACAAGGCGGTCGAGGTGATCAAGACTCACGGCAAATAATAAAAGAAGAGCAACACGGGAATGCAAGCGGGGCCAGGTGCCCCGCTTTTTTATGTCTGCTGGCAAGGGAAATCAGTAAGGGTGTAACCATAAGTTTACGATTTTGGTGTTTTGAGCATGTGGCGAGCACTACTTTCTGGCCGAAAGGGTCTCTTTTGTGGTCATTTATCCATCTGTCAGCGAATAAGTCCGCTAGTTTCACTTGATTGTTTGTTTTTAATTGGTAAGGTGGGGGCGGTTGCGTAACAAAGTGCTGACTTGTGTAAACAAAATTGAACGGTCGGCGCAGTTGGCTTGAAACAGTAGAGAGAATGAGAACATGCAAAGAGATCCCCTGAACAACATCCATATCCAGTCCGAACAAGTGATGATCACGCCTGCCCAGCTCAAGGAGAAACTGCCCATCTCCGATCGTGCGCTGGCATTCGTGCAAGGGGCCCGCAACACCATCGCCGACATCATCCATCGTCGCGATCACCGTCTGCTGGTGATCTGTGGTCCCTGCTCCATCCACGACATGGACGCCGCCAAAGAGTACGCAACCAGACTCAAAGCGCTGCATGATGCCTATCAGGATTCTCTCTACATTGTCATGCGGGTCTACTTTGAGAAGCCACGCACCACGGTCGGCTGGAAGGGCTTTATCAACGACCCGAACCTGGACGGCACCTTCGATGTGGAGCTGGGGCTGCACCGGGCCCGCGAGCTGCTCTGCTGGCTCGCCGAGCTGGAGCTGCCCCTGGCCACCGAGGCGCTGGATCCCATCAGCCCCCAATACCTGGCGGAGCTCTTCTCCTGGTCGGCCATCGGTGCCCGCACCACCGAATCCCAGACCCACAGGGAGATGGCGTCCGGCCTCTCCATGCCGGTCGGCTTCAAGAACGGCACCGACGGCAACCTGGGTACCGCCATCAATGCGTTGCAGGCGGCCTCCAGCCCCCACGCCTTCATGGGGATCAACCAGCAGGGCCAGGTTGCGCTGCTGCAGACCCAGGGCAACCCGGATGGCCACGTGATCCTGCGCGGCGGCAAGCACCCGAACTACGATTCGGTCAATGTGTCGCTCGCGGAAGAGGCGCTGGAGAAAGCGGGCCTGCTGCCCGGCCTGGTGGTGGATTGCAGCCACGGCAACTCCAGCAAGGACCACCGTCTGCAGCCCAAGGTGGCCGACAACGTGATTCACCAGATCCAGGAGGGCAACCGCTCCATCATCGGGGTGATGCTCGAATCCAACCTGTTCGAGGGCAACCAGTCCAGCGAACAGCCCAAGTGCGACATGCGCTACGGCGTCTCCATCACCGATGCCTGCATCGACTGGGAGACCACGGACGCGCTGCTGGCCCGCTGCCACAGCCAGCTGGCGGCACCACTTTTGGCCAGAACATCGGCATAAGCCGTGGTATCTTGTGGCAACGTATTGATTCACAGGGCGCCGCCACTGGCGGCGCCGGCAGGGACTGGACATGGCTGAAGAGTTGAATGCCCTCAGGGACAAGATAGATGCGGTGGACAAGCAGCTGATCGATCTGCTGGCTGCCCGTCTCGCCCTGGTGGGAGAAGTGGGGGAAGTGAAGAGCCGGCACGGCCTGCCCATCTACGCGCCGGATCGGGAGGCGAGCATGCTGGCCCGCCGCCGCGCGGAGGCAGAAGTCCTGGGAGTACCCGGCGATCTCATCGAAGACGTGCTGCGCCGTGTGATGCGCGAGTCCTATATCCTGGAGTCTGCCAGCGACAAGGAGCACCACTTCAAGTGCATGAAGCCGGACCTTGGCAAGGTGGTGATCATCGGTGGTCAGGGTCAGCTCGGCCGCCTGTTCGGCAACCTGTTCAGTCTCTCGGGCTACCGGGTCGAGACCCTGGGTCAGGCCGACTGGCCGCGGGCTGACGAGATCCTGCGCGGTGCCGGGCTGGTGATGGTGGCCGTGCCCATCGACGTCACCTGCCAGGTGATCGACCGGCTCGGCAACCTGCCCGAGAACTGCCTGCTGGTGGACGTGACCAGCGTGAAGGCGGCGCCGCTCGAGCACATGCTGGCGGTCCACAAGGGCCCCGTGCTGGGGCTGCATCCCATGTTCGGGCCGGACGTGGCGAGCCTCGCCAAGCAGGTGATCGTCTGCTGTCAGGGGCGCGACGGGGAAGCCAGCCAGTGGCTGCTGGATCAGATGACCATCTGGGGCGCCCGCCTGCAGCTGGTGGAGGCCAGGGCACACGACGAGGCGATGACCTTCATCCAGGCGCTGCGCCACTTCGCCACCTTCGCCTACGGCTGGCACCTCTCCCGGGAGCAGGCCAACCTCGACCGCCTGCTTAACTTAAGCTCCCCCATCTACCGGCTGGAGCTGGCCATGGTGGGACGGCTGTTCGCCCAGGATCCGCACCTCTACGCCGACATCATTCTGTCGTCGCCGCAGAACCTCGCGATGATCCGCCGCTACTACCAGAACTTCGGCGAGGCGCTGGGGCTGCTGGAGCGGGGGGACAGAGAGGGCTTCATCGAGGCCTTCAGCCAGGTTTCGGGCTTCTTTGGCGAGCGGGCGGACGAGTTCCTGCGCGAGAGTCGCACCCTGCTGGCCCAGGCCAACGATCGTCGTCATCACGGCTGACGATGACCAAAAGCAAAAGGGGCCTGTCGGCCCCTTTTGCATTCTAGCGTGCGCTGCGTCGCCTCTATTCCGGCTGCGGCAAGCGCAGATCGGCGCCATCCCAGCCCAGCGGCAGGGTCAGCAGCTGATCGATCAGCTCCCGCCGATCGGACTTTTCCAGATAGGCGAGGTAGAGCGGACGGCTCAAGGCCTGGGCGCCTTCCACCAGGTGCAGGCGCCCCTGCTCGAGGAAAGGGCTTACCATGCGCCTTGGCAGGTAGGCCGCACCACCGTTGGCCAGCACGAACTGCAGCGCCATATTGGCGGAGCTCGAGTGCAGCACCGGGGTCTTTTGCAGGCTCTGCAGCCGGCTGGGTTGCGGCTCAAAGCTGGTGCCCCAATCCAGATGAATGTGCGGCATCTGCATCAGGCTGTCGGCGTTGGCCGCTCCATCCCGGCTCACCAGCTCGAACACCAGCTCACCGATAGGGTGCAGGGCAATCTCGTCGATCTTGGTCGGCTCCGAGAGCAGGGCGAGATCGAGAGAACGCTCCAGCAACTGGCGGCACAGGTGCTCGCGGGAGGCGGTCTCGAGCCGCACCGCAAGACCTGGGGCCAGGGCATAGACATGGTTGAGCCAGTCGTTGAAGTCGAGCTCCCAGAACACGGCGGGGGCGCCGATGGCGAGCTGCTGGCTGAAACCGGGGGAGAGGGCCACATCCTGCTTGGCGCGGCCCAGGGTATGCAAGATGGCGTCTGCGTAGGGCAGCAGACGCTCACCGGAGGCGGTCAGGCGGATGTTGTTGCGATGGCGGGCAAACAGACTGACCCCGAGTTGCTGTTCGAGCTGGCGGATCCGAAAGCTAACCGCCGACTGGGTCAGGTAGAGATTTTCAGCAGCCCGGCCGAAGTGCCGGGTCTTGCTGACCTCGATAAAGGTCCGAAGCAGTTCGGTATCCATTAATCGATGGACTCGTCGCTACCGCTGCCACCTTCAAAACCGCCGCCACTCGCTTCCTCGTTGGCACCGCCGGCGACGGTGCACAGACGGTGCACGCGCTTGGGACCGATCACCTTCAGATACTTGAACCACACCTTGGCGTGGGGGTTGTTGCCGGCGGCGCCGGACTTGACCTGCTCGATGAAGGCGCTTTCCACGTCATCGCGTGCGGCCAGGTTGCCCTGATAGAGCGCGAGCATGGCGGTACCGTATTTTTCCAGACTGTCCGCTTCGGCCACAGTGAATTCGCCACTGCGACGCAGGCCACGGGGAAAATGTTTGAAGTCGTTGAAACGCTTGTCTGATTCGAAGCTCATAGTGCTCTTTTTCTGGTTAGTTTGACCTTTGCGGGCAAGTATCATCAGGCCGTCGCAGAGTGCAAAATCAATTTTTTCACTATATTGATAAATCTCTTTCATCGAAAGTGATTTGCCGCGGATCCATGGGCCCGGGTCGGCTGAAAATGGCAAAAAAGTGAGAAAAAAAGCGGAGTTATGTCAGGTTCTGTAAAGGTTGGCGGGGTGGGAAACAGCACAATTTGTTACAAATAAAGCGCCATTCGGCGCTCTATTTGATGTCATTCATGAACCAAGGCGGGAGGTCTGGTCTCGGTAGAGACTCACTCGATCATGGCTGGCTGAGCCAGGGTATCGGCACGCCACAGACGGTAGCGCACTTCATACTCCTGCGGTACGTAGAGCACGAACGGCAGCTTGGAGTTGTAGTTCACGAAGAAGCCCTGGCCGTAGATCTGGACGAAGGTCTCTTTCTTCTGGCCATCCGGGCAGGCCATCAGGGTGCTGATGGGATCGGACACCTTGCCGAGCATCAGGTAGTTGTAGCCCCAGCCTTTGACGCTGTGCTGTTCCAGGTTGCCGGCAAAGCGCGGCACATTGCAATCGACCATCATTTTCTTGCCGACCTGCAGCTCGACCATCATGTCGGCTTCGTTCTCGACTTCCGGCAGGCGGATCACCACACGTTCCTGGTTCACTTCGGCAGCCGGGAACATGCTGATATCAAATTTTTTCGGTTCGGCGGCGAAGGCATGGCCGCCCAGCAACAAGGCGCCCAGCAGGCTAAAACGCAATACGGTTTTCATCTGTACCTCATGGGGTTGGTTCAACGCCGCTAGACTAACCGCTCTGCCCGTTTCATGCCAGCGATCTGCTACGTAAAAACTGCGTAAAATGACGCAGATCCGGCACACAATGACGTGTTCTGGCTATTTTCTGACAGGGTGCAGATCCGCCAAACGACAGGCCGGGCCGCAAACGCGGGTGGCCAGCCGGGATCCTGTGTTCATCGGGATCTCCTGGCCACCCGACTCCATCAGCGCACCAGCAGCACCTGCTTGGCCCAGGCGCCGGGGGCTCGCATGCCGACGGCGCCACTGGTGATATCCAGATAGGCGACCCCCTTGCTGGCCGGCACCGGGGTGGAGGACCAGAGGTAGACGTAACCGTCGTTCACCTCTTTGCCGTCACCGGCCATGGCGCGGGGGAAGATGGTTTCGTTGAGCGCCGGCTTGTAGCAGGCGGACTCCAGCACGCTGGCCAGCTCCTTGATGGTGGGCAGGCGCCAGCCGCCGTGGCCGCCGAAGTTGTACAGCGCATGGCTCGGCTCGGTGCGGATCCGCTCGGCGGTCAGCAGGGCCTGCTGCCAGTAAAGCCGGGTCGGCTCGCCTTGGCAGCTCTGGTTGCGCCAGGTCTGGCCGAGCTGGCAGCGCATCCAGGTCAGGCCGGTGGAGCGATCCGTGACGGTGCCGTTGCCGCGGTCGATGAAACGGGCGGTGGGGCTGGTTCTGGGCATGTTGTCATCACAGATGGCGGTGGCCAGAGCGAGGGGGCTGCCAAGGGTCAGCAGCAGGGTCAACATCAAGCGGTTCATCGGGTTACCTCCGCCACCAGTCGCAGTTGCAGACCGTTGGCATCATCGCTGTTTTGAACTGTGGTGGCGTAGTCGGTGCCGGCGTCATCGCCAAGGAAGATGTGGGCGATGGCGCTGATGGGGGCGCTCTCCAGCCGGCGCGAAGGGGTCAGGGTCTGGCTCCAGTAGTAGCCGCTGAAATCCTTGCTGGTGGTGCCGACATCGGGGAAGTAGCGCACGTCCATGCTCACCGGCTGGTCGTCCTGGCGGGCGAGGGAGCCGTAGTGCTGCAGGCTCATCAGCTCGCGCGAGTGGGGCATGCGCCAGTGAGTGATGCCGCACAGCTGCTGGGCGTTGAGCCACTGGCGGTACTGCTCCGTGGTGCAGATGGCCTCACCATCCGGGCAGGCGTAGTCCAGCTCCTGCTGGGTGGGGTGATAGTCGTCAAGCTCCCAGGCGAAGGTGCGGTGCAGATCCCGCGGACTGGCGGGATCATCGAGCTTCTTCTCCCAGACCAGGCCGGTATTGAGATCCTCCACGCACTCCCAGGCGGGGGCGTCATCGGCCAGCGGCTGTCCCTTGCCGTCGAGCTTGCGATAGCGCAGCGGCGCCTTGTTGAGGCTGGCCTCCTGCCCCGGGTGGTCGGCGGGTTCCTGGGTGAGCAGGTAGTCAACCCCGTCCGTGTAGGTGGTGACGCCACTGCCGGTGATCAGTGGATGGGAGTGCTGTTGCAGCAGCCGAGCGCGGACGTCTGCCTGCTGGCTGGCTAGTTCGCCGTGCAGGGCAAAGTGGCTGGCCAGCTCGGGCAGCAGGCTACCGATGGCAGGCCACACCAGCATATGCAGGGTGGCGGTCGAGAAGCCCTCCTGCGCCTGTAGATCGGTCTCGACGACCGCCTGCAGCAGCTGGCCCAGCGCCAGGTTGAAGTCGCTCAGCCGGGAGAGGGCGGCCAGATCCTGGCCCGGTTGCAGCGGTGCCAGCGCACTCAGCAGCTGATCAAGGGCTTGCCTCGGGGGCTGCCCCTCGGCGATGCGGTATTGCAGCAGGGTGCTGAGCGGGCTGGGGGTCAGGTGCTGATCATCGAGCCGGGCGGCGGGATGCAGCAGCACGGGGGCGGCCGGGTTGCTTGGCAAGAACAGCAAGGTGCTGGTCAACAGGGCCGGGGCGCTGCCGCTCAGCCGGTGAGTGCCGGCCGCGCCGCTGACACTGGGCTCCCCCGCATCACAAGATGCATTCTGGTTGAGGTTGACGCACAGGGTGCCGGCTTCGGGCAGGGTCACGGTCAGGCTGTAGTCGGGGACCGCCAGCGGCGCCTCGTCCGAGCCGCCACCGCCACAGGCGGTGAGCAGGGGGGCCAGCAGGCAGGCCAGGCGGGAGTAATGTGGTGTCATCTCTAGTCCTTGGGGAGGAGGCCTTGGCCCCCTCTTCTTATATATGGATGGGGTGGATTCAGGTGCGCTGGCGCAGGCGGCGCCAGAGTGCCAGCGGCAGCAACCAGAGCAGATTGGTCGTACCGCCACCGCTACCGTCGTCCACCTGGAAGTGGATGATGCCGTCATCGGGCGGGGTGACCGGCTTGCTGCACTGGGCGCCGGTGCGCTGGCTGATGCTCCAGCCGTTGATGCGGCCCCGATTGCCGGGCTTGCTGTCCACTATCTCCAGGGTCCAGCGACCGGCCAGCGGCTCGCCTTCCAGCGCGCTGAAGGGCTGCAGGGGCAGCAGCTCGGTGGGGAAGACCCCCTTGAGGCGTGGCAGCGGGCTGTAGCCCTTGTCCCAGATCTGGATGCGGGTGCCGGAGGGGGAGTTGAGCCAGATCTCCAGCTCATCGAGCGCCGGGTGCTGCAGATCCAGGTTCAGCTGCAGCCGGTCGCTCACCCTGGCCTCGCTGCTCTCTATCAGCAGGCTGGTTTCGCTGAGGCCACGCACCTCGTCGCTGATGGCATCGCTCAAGGTGAGCGGCTGACCACTGGCGCGGCTGACGATGGGGGCGCCGATGGGCAGGGTCAGCGACTGCTGCCACTGGCGCTCGGTCGGGCTGGTGCCGCTCATGGCGAGGCTTACCTGCAGCGCCACCTCATCGCCACAGGCGAGCGGGCTCTGGGCCAGCAGGCGCAGGGTGGTGGTCATGCTGGCACCCGCCGCGAGGGTCGCCGGTTGCCAGCTGTAAGGATCGGCCTGCAGCCCGCTTGGCAGCTGGAGGGCCAGCTCGTTCAGGGTCACCGGCGCCTTGCCCTGGTTGGTAAGGGTAAGCTGCACCGACTGGCGCTGCCCCAGCTCGATGACGCTGCCATCACTCAGGCCCACATTGACCGGTGCCTGCAGCAGGCCGTGCTGGCGAAACGCCTGCTCCAGCAGCCTGGCATAGGGGCGGGCCGGGTAGAGGCGGGCGGCTGTATCCACCGTGATGCGGGCCAGCTGCGGCATGCGGATGGCCGGGCCGAGACCAAAGTGGGACTCGATGATCAGGCGATCAAACTCGTCCCGTACCCCTTCGCCCTGCTCGGCGACCGCTGCCAGCAGCGCCTGGAACAGCGGGGTGCCCCACAGCTGGTCGCCATTGCTGCCGTTGATGGTGCGGTGGGCCGGGTAGTTGTAATCCGGGTGGTAGCGGGCACGCAGATCATCCAGCTGACGCGGGGTGCGGTCGGTGAAGCGGGCATCCCAGTTGAACACCATGGCGGGTTCAAACTGACGGCCGGCTTCGCTGCGCTGGCGGTGGCTGGCGGCCAGGTAGTCGCTGAAGCCCTCGCCGATGGCGCCCCAGTCCGCCTCGTCCCCCAGATCCGGCACTATGTGATGCTGCACCGCGTGGCCGAACTCGTGCCAGATCACCATGGGATCCTCGGCATCGGGCACGCCGCTGCGACCCAGCTCCAGCCGGCGTTCGAACGGATCGTAGAGGGAGTTGTCCTGATAGCCGGCCTCGGTGTCGATGTCGAGCGCCCCCGGGATAAGGTCGCTAAAGCCGAGGTGCTTGAGGTGGCGCTGGGCCAGATCCAGGTGGTAGTAGGCGTTGATGTCGGCAAAGCCGCGATCATCGCGGGTCAGGCGAAACGCCTGCGGGCTGTCGGCGCTGAAGGGGGCTGTGGCGGGCTCCATGGCATCCACCACCCGGGCGTGGGGGCCGCTCAGCAGATAGCGTCCGCCCGCCAGGGTGACCGGCAGCGGTACCTTGTCCTGATAGGCGGCGTCCGCCAGTTGCAGGGATTCGTGCCAAACCAGACCAGCATCGCGCAGCTGGGTACGGGGATCCGGATCGAATACCCGAGCCTCCAGCTGGGTGTCGCCGGCGTCGGCGGTGCGGCTGGCCCGGGTGGTGGCCGCATCCATCCAGCGGCCGAGCTCGCGGCTGCCGTCGCAGCTGGCGAAGAGCTGCACCTGGCTGGCCTTGGCGTTGCCCGCCTGATGCTCGCGTACTCGCTGGCGCAGGGCCGGCACCAGGGTGTCGCCGTCGCGCCAGTACCAGGCCTCGACCGGACCAAGGGGGTCGATCTCGCTGCCGCCATCGCGCAGTTGATCCAGCAGGGGATCCAGATTGCCGGTGGCGTCGCAGCCGGGTTCGCGGCTATCCAGCGGCCGGCTGTTGTGATAGATGCGCCAGGGCTTGCCGGCCAGATCGACGCTGACGGCGGCCTGGATGGTGGCCACCGGCAGGCCGTTGACCAGCTGGCGGAAGCTGTAGTGATGGCCGAGCAGGCTGGCCCTGTCGTAGTCGGGGGCGAGCGTCACGCCGAGACGCTGTTCGAGCCACTGCTGCGGCGTCGTGGTCAGCGGTTGTTCATCGACAAACTGCAGCTCGGCCGCCAGCAGCGGCTGGGAGAGCAGGGTTGCCGCCAGCCAGAGGGCCAGGGAAGAGGGTTTCATGGTTTACTCCAACACAAAAATGAGAAAAGGGATCACCGGCGGGCGCCCGCCAGGGTGAGCAGGAAGGCATACTCGCGGGCCGCCTGCTGGCGCGCGTTGGCCGGGCTAGTGCGGTGGCCGCCGTCGAGGGCCGTGCTGAGCAGATAGGGACCCGGCCCCGAGCTGTGTTCCCGCAGGCGGGCTACCCACTTGAGCGGCTCCCAGTAGGGCACCTGACTGTCGTGCAGCCCGGCCGTCACATAGACGGGGGGATAGGGGGTTGCATGCAGGTTGTCGTAAGGGCTCAAGCGGCGCATGGCGGCGTAATCGGCGGCAATGGCCGGGTTGCCCCACTCGGCGTACTCCTGGCGGGTGAGCGGCAGTTCGGGATCGCTCATGGTGCCGATGAGATCGACGAAGGGTACCTGCAGCACGGCCCCGGCGAAGCGGGTCGGTGCCTGGTTGAGGGCCGCCGCCACCAGCAGGCCGCCGGCGCTGCCGCCCATGGCGAACAGCCGGGCGGGATCGATGGCGGGATCCCGGGCCAGCGCCTCGGCCACAGTCAGGAAGTCGTCCACGCTGTGCTGTTTGTGGCGACCGCGCCCCGACAGATACCACTCATCCCCCAGCATGCCGCCGCCGCGCACGTGGGCGATGGCGTAGACGAAGCCGCGATCCAGCAGGCTCAGCACCTGCGGCTGGTAGTAGGGGCGCATGGGGGTACCGTAGGCGCCATAGCCGTAGAGCAACAGCGCCTTGGGAGTGTGGATGTCCTTGCGCCACACCAGAGAGACCGGCACCTTGACGCCATCCTTGCCCACCACCCAGCGGCGCTCGCTCTGGTAGGGGGAGGGACGCTGCGCCTGCGCGTCGGCTTGCCACTGGCCGCTGGCCAGATTGAGCCAGCGTTGGTGTGGCGGCTCGGCCATGCCTTGGCGGCGGATCAGGATCTGCCCGCTGGCGGGGTCGTGGGCACCCTGGATCCAGGCCGTGCCGGCCCCCTCGGTCAGCAGCAGACGATGGCTGAGCCGGCCGCGGCCATCCAGCACGTCGAGCCAGTCATCCCCTTTGTGGCGATACTGCAGCACCGTGTAGTCGGCAAACAGGCGCCACTTCTCGAGGCTCCTCTGCTCGCCGGACCAGAGCGGCTGCCACTCACCCTTGGCCACCTGGCTCAGATCGGCCACCTGATAGAGGCCGAGGGCACCGTCCCGGTTGCTCTTGAGCAGCACCCGCTCCCCCTGGGTATCCAGGTAGTACTCGAGGCCGTCCTGACGGGCCTTGAGCAGAGCAGGTCTGCCCTCGTCCAGCAGGTACTGCTCGGCGCTGTCGTGGTTGTTGCTTTGCAGCAGCAGGTGGCGCCGATCCGTGGTGCGATAGAGGCTGAGCAGCCAGGCGGGATCCGCCTCCTGGTGGATCTGCTGATCCTTGCCATCGCGCCAGGCCCACAGCTGCCAGGGGCGCAGGGTGCGAGGTTCGTTGGCGATGGTGTAGAGGGTCTTGCCGTCCAGGCTCCAGAGCAGATCGCTGGCCCGGTGCGCCAGGGTGGCCAGGGGTTTGCCGTCGGCCAGGTCGAGCAGGGTAATGCGGTAGTCCCTATCGCCCTGCAGATCTTCGGCCAGGGCCAGCCAGCGCCCGTTCGGGTGCAGGGCCCAGCTGGCGAGCTCGTAGTAGCCGCTGGCCGGCTGACGGGCCGCCAGCCGTTGCCGGGGTTCAGCCTGCTCGCTATCTCGCTGCCACAGGCTGCCGTCGACTTCCATCCGCCACTGGCTGCCCGCCTCGCTCAACCACTCTTGCGGCATGGGTTCACCGCGCGCTTGTGCCTGCCACTCGGCCTGCAGAGCCTGTTCCAAGGGCCGCTGAGCGGCGAGCTGCTGCTCGGTCCAGCGGTTCTGCTCGCCCAGCAGGGCCAGCAGGGCGGGATCCTGGCGGCTGTCATCGCGCCAGCCGCCGTAGGGATCGAGCCGGGCCCGCTCCCCCGGCATCGGCAGCGGGCGGTGAGGAATAAGCGGGGCCACGAGCGGCGCCGACGCGGCGACGGCCTGACTCGGAGTGCCGGCTGGTGCAATGGCGACAGGCTGGGCAGCCGCCGGAGTGGCCAGCAGGCTGGCCAGCATCAGGAGTGCGTGCATCAGAGCCCCACGAAGGTGTAGCGCAGGCTGGCGCTCAGGGAGCGGCCTGTCTGGGTGTAGAGGCCCGCATCCGTGCCTGCTTCCAGCCCGGCGACATCCTGATAGCGGGTGTAGCGGGTGTCGAGCAGGTTGTCGAGCTTGAGGTTGGCCTTGAGGGCGTCGGTGATCTGCCAGTCGGCGGTCAGGGCGAAGCTGAGCCAGCCGGCGGTTTTCAGACACTCGCCCTGCTGCTGGGTCAGGCTGTTGCCACAGCTGGGCACCCGGCTCATGGCGGCGGCGTAGTCGGCCTGCAGCCCCAGGCTCCAGTCGTTGGCCTGATAGCTGAGACGGGTGTTTCCCTCGAGCGGGGTGAGGTTGCGCGGCGATTCGCCCTGGCTGGTCTTGCCGTCGACCCAGCCCAGCTTGGTGGCCAGCTCCCACTGCTGAGTCAGCCAGTAGCTGGCGGCGACTTCGGCGCCCCAGGTCTCGGACTTGGCGACGTTGCGATATTGACGCAGCATGACCCCGTCGCTCAGGCGGAAGCCCACCTGACGCCAGTCGACGAAGTTGTAGTAGCGGTTGTAGAAGAGGGCCGGCTTGATGCTCCATTCGTCCCCTTCGCCGCTCACCCCCCACTCGAAGCTGTGGCTGGTCTCCTCCTTGAGATCCGGGTTGGCGATGATCTCGAACGGCGGCAGGGCAAAGTAGTGGGGGATGTTGCCGTACACCTTGTCGTAGGAGGGGGCGCTGAAACCGTTGGCGTAGCTCAGCCAGCTGCGCCACTGCTCGTTGAAGCGATAGCTGGTGGCCAGGCTCGGCGAGAGGTGCCAGCTGTGGTTGCTGTCGCCCCGGCCATCCTGCGGGCTCAGCCACTGCTGATCCATGCGCAGGGTCGGGGTGAACTGCCACTGGCCCAGGGTCGCCACGTCCCCCAACCAGATGCCGGCCCGATCGGTGCGGGCGCTGCTGAAGGGGGCTGACTGGGTGGGTTGGGGGATGCCGGCTTCCAGCATCAGCTTCTCCACCGGTCGCTCGTGCCGGGTGCGCGCCAGCTCGATGCCGTAGCTCAGCTTGTGCTCGACGGCACCGGTGACCAGATCGCGGCGGATATCCAGCTCGCTGCCGATCAGGTGCTCGGTGAAGGTGGCCAGCTCCCGCTCGCTGCGATAGCGGGGGTAGCCGCTCAGCTCGTCATTTTGCAGCAGGCTGCGCTTGTTGGCGGTGTTCTTGGCATAGTTGCCGTGCAGGTTCCAGGTAAAGCGGTCGGCCAGCGGGTGGCCCAGATCCTGCGCCTCCCAGCTCAGCTTGCCGCCCTGGGAGCGCTGGCTGCCATTCTCGCGATACTGGCGCACCTGCCACTTGCCGTCGGGCTGGGGAATTTCGCGCGGCCCCTGATCCCGCTTGGCGTTGTCCTCGAAGTAGTCGAACTCGAGGCGCAGCAGATGGTGCTGATTGAGGGTCAGGCTGGAGCTGGTGGAGGCGCTGAGGCCATCGAGATCCGCCGGAATGCGGCTCTGGTCGTAGTTGGCAGTCTCGTGCCCCTGCCAGCCGGAGAGGCGCAGCAGGTGAGCGCTCTCGCCCCAGCGGGCGGCGCCGGTGGCGCTCAGTTTCTGCTTGTCGCTGCTGCCGTCGTGCAGCACCTTGCTGCTGAGGTAGCCATCCTGCCCCTGCAGGTAATCTTCCGGCTGCTTGGTGGTGATGACCACGGTGCCGCCGATGGCGTCCGAGCCGTGCAGGGCGGAGCCTGCTCCCTTGGCCACTTCGATCTGCTTGACGTCATCGAGATCGAAGCTGAAGCGGCCCACCTTGTCGTTGAGATCGTCGGCACCGAAGCCGTCGCTGACCCGGACCCCATCCTTGACGATCAGCACCCGGTTGCCACCGATGCCGCGGATGCTGATGTTTTGCGGCCGGCCCGCCGAGCCGGTCACCGAGACGCCGGGTTCGTTCTTGAACACGTCGGTGAGCTCGGTGGCTATCTGGCGCTCCAGATCCTCTTCGGTGATGACGGTGATGGAGCCCGAGATGTCGGACAGTTTTTGCTCGACCCGCTGACCCTTGACGATTATGGTCTCGCGCGCCTTGGGCGGGGTGGTGCCGGAGGTGTCTATCCCTGCGGGATCGCCGGCGGCCAGCGCTGTACCGGACAGCAGCATGGGCCAGTAGTGAAGTAGTGTTTTCATTTTGAGAATAATTATTATTTAAGCCTGAAGGCCGCGGATTATTGCAGAGAGGTCCAATCAGATCAATGATTGATAATCATTATCATTTTGTTTTTATGATCCTGATCAGGCTGCATTTTTTGATGAAGACATCAGTAGCAAAGTGGGCCAACGTTTGCGCCTGCAGGACGCAGGGCAGGCAGACGGGGGGATGAAATGGGGGAGGGTGGCAAGGTGTTGGCTGAGGGTTTGGCAGCTCATGCCAAGGTTATGTCGGCAATAAAAAACCCGCTCGAGGAGCGGGTTTTCAAGGGATACAGGACGGGCCTCAGGGGGCGCGGTAGAAGCGGTTCAGCTCGTTCATCACCTGGATCATGACCCCCATGTCCGGGGTGCCGTGCTTGATGGGACGGTAGCTGTTGCGCTCCAGCAGCTCGAAGTCACCCTGCTTGTTGAAGTGGGTGATGGTGTTGCCCTGATAGATGGCAAAGTCGCGCTGATCGCCCGCCAGCAGCCAGTTGCGCGGGCTGTTGTCGAACAGGTTGCGGCCTATGCTGTAGTCCCGCGGCGGGTTGCGCACCCCCAGCATCCCCTGCATCAGGGTGGGCACCAGATCCAGGTGGCTGCTCACCGGGCTCGTCGGCAGGGTCTCGTTACCCGGCCAGGCCAGCACGAAGGGCACCTGCACCTGATAGGGCGAGTAGTTGGTGCCATAACCCCAGCTGTTGCTCTGGGTATCGTTGAACTCCTGGCCATGGTTGGCGGTGACCACGACTATGGTCTGCTCGCCAATGCCCTGCTGCTGCAACTGGGTCAGCATCTGCTCCAGCAGCTGATCGGTGTAGAAGACCGAGTTCTTGTAGCGGTTCTCCAGCTTTTGCAGGTTTTCAGCCTGATAGGCGGTGGCCGGGTTGAACTTGGTGAGCTCCGGCTGGAAGGGGCCCTTGATGCCGGCCGGCAGCTGGTAGTCGCCCGGGCTCGACAGATAGACCAGCGAGAACCAGGGGCGGTCGGGGGAGCGCTTGGCGAGCCACTGCTGCCAGTCGCCGACAAGCTGGGTATCGTCGGTCTGCTCGGAGACGAACACCTGCTTGCGCAGGCCGGAGAGGATGCTCTGGCGATACTGCTGGGCATCTTCCAGCGCGCCGAACAGGCCGAACTGGTAGTCCTGGCGCAGCATCTCGTCAAAGAGCACCGGCGGGGTCTTGTCGTTGCGAATGTCGTCGTAGTAGTGACCAGGCAGGCCATAGAACAGGCTGAACATCCCCATGGCGTCATCGTTGCCGCCACTCATGTGGTTGGCAAAGTTGAGGTGCTGATCCGCATAGCGTTGCAGATTGGGCATGTTGATGTTGTTGAGCATGTCAGCCCGCAGGGAGTCGACCACCACGATCAGCAGGTTCTTGTGGGTCAGCGGGGCGTTGACGCTGAGCGGGCGCAGCGGGTAGCGCAGCCGGCTCGCACTGTCGCCATCCTGGGACTCGGCCTTCTTCTCGTACTGATCCAGATCCAGCCAGCCGTGCTTGGCGAGGAAGCTCTTGGCGGTCATCGGGTAGGAGAGCGGGAAGTTGGCGCGCTGCATGGTGATGGGCTGATACAGGGTGGCATCGGCCCAGCTGTTGACCACGTGGGTCAGGATGAAGCAGACCAGCAGGGCCAGCCCCACCTGATTGCCGTACTGGCGGCGCTTGCGCTTGTTGATCTTGCGCCAGACATAGGCCGACAGCAGCAACTGCACCAGGAAGATGGTAGGCACCGCCACAAAGATGATGCTCCAGATCGAGCCCTCCTCGGTCTGGGCCTGATCCAGCAGCAGCTGCCACACCTGACCGTTGAGGTGGAACTTGAACAGCTGGAACACCTGGGTGTCGATAAGCAGCAGCACCAGCGCCAGGGTGGCGATGATGGCGGAGATGAAGCGCAATGGTTTCTCCCTGGGCAGCACGAAGCTCAGGGGGAAGATCGTCAACAGGTAGGTGACAAAGCTCAGAAACGAGAAGTGACCGATCCAGCTGATGATGAGATAGGTCACGCCGAGCGTGGTCGACGGCCAGCTGATCGCCCCCAGATAACGGGTGGCGATCAGCATGGCCAGAATGATGTTGAAGAAGGAGAACCAATGCCCCCAGGTGATCAGGCGAGAGACATTATCACGATAGGGGTTGCCGGTTTCGACCATAGTGATCCATCTGCTTGAAAAACATCAAAGAATGCGAAGAGACTCAATGAGCGTCGTGGCGATGATCGACCGAGGCGGTGAGCGCCTGGATGAATTTCTCGGTGATCGCCTGACGCTGGGCCGGGGCCATGCCATTGATGATGTTGGTGGTCAGGTTGCCGAGCACCATCAGACTGAGGTCCACCGGCGCCTTGTGCTTCTCCAGGGCGGTGATCAGGTCGTTCATCAGGGCGTCAAACTGCTCGTTATTGTACTTTGATACGATGGGCATAATCTTGGGTTCATCTCGGTTCAAAGCGCCTTATAATACTTCACCCTTTCGGCTAACACTATGGCTTTGTGACATGAGTCTCGATATCGACAAGATCATTCTTCACTCCCTGCGCCAGGGCGGCGATGGTCAACCTCACGCCGACACCCGCAGCCAGCTTCTGCCTGCCGATGAGGCGGTACAGGGGCTGATGGCGGAGCTGCACCGCATTTACAACGGCAAAGGGGGCAAGGGCTTTGGCTTCTTCGCCGACCCCGAGGCCGCCGTCGCCGAGCTGGCGGAGGGGGAGGATGCCCCCAAGCAGCCCTCTCCCCTGTTTCGCATCGCGCTGGAAAAGCTGCTGGACGAGCAGCTCGAATTCGTTCCCTTCTCGGTGGAGATGACCCAGCTGCTGGTCAAGCAGCTGGTGGAGCACGCCCTCGACGAGCAGGGGGTGCTGCTGTTTGCCAAGTACAACTACGTGGGGGTGGATTATCTGATGATCGCCCTGCTGGAGGGCAAGGAGAGCGTCACCGTCAGCGAGGCGCTGGAGCTGCGCCACATCCAGTATCTGGATATCGGCAAATTGAACCTGGTGGCCCGCATCGATCTCACCGAATGGAAAACCCAGGCTGATTCGCGCCGTTACATCACCTTCAGCAAGGGCCGGGTCGGTCGCAAGCTGGGTGATTTCTTCATGGATCTGCTGGGGGCCCGCGAGGGGATGGATGCCAAGATCCAGAACAAGGGGCTGCTGCAGGCGGTGGACGACTATTGCGACAGCCGCCAGCTCGAACCGGCCGAGCGCAACGACTACAAGAAACAGGTCTTCAAATATTGCACCGAGCAGGCCAGCGCCGGTGAAGAGATCGAGATCAGGGAGCTGTCGGCGGAGCTCTCGTCAAAAGAGGCAGGGGAGGGCGACCTCGATTTTTACAGCTTCATCGGTCAGGAGTACGAGCTGGAAGAGCGCTTCCCGGCGGACCGCTCCACCCTGCGCGGGCTGACCAAGTTCGTCGGCTCCGGTGGCGGGCTGACGTTGAGCTTCGAGCAGAAGCTGCTCAACAGCCGGATTTTCTACGATCCCCAGACCGATACCCTGACCATCAAGGGGGTGCCGCCTAACCTCAAGGATCAGCTGTTACGCCAGTCGTAATGTGATCTGCTTTCCACTTTTGGCAAAAAGACACCGCAGCCTGCTGCGGTGTCTTTTTATTTAACGGGGTAGGTGGCAGCGAAACCAACTCGGTGATTTGTTAACAAATTAAACAGAATAATCCCTGTGAAAGGGTTTTCAATGAGGTGAAAACCCTTTCATTCATGTTTATTTATTTCTCTTTGGTAATTTAATTTCTTAATTTGGCGATAAATATGCCAATAAATGGCGTTAACCCCCTGAAATAAGAAAATGTTTTCAGAACTTTCCGGAAGAAAATACGTAATTGCGTTTCAAAAATGCGAGTTGCGTCATGTGAGGCGGTAACGGCTTGGGATAATATTCATCTCGCACACAATGCTCTTGCAGCGCGGAACTAATACAAGGAAAGGCTCATGAAAAAGAAATTGCTGTCATCCCTGATCGGTCTGGCTACTCTGGGTGTGGCTTGCTCTGCCACTGCCGCCATTGACGAAGGCCAACTGACCATCTGGATCAACGGTGACAAGGGATACAATGGTCTGGCCGAAGTAGGTAAGAAATTTGAAGCCGAAACCGGCATCAAGGTGACGGTTGCTCACCCTGATCAGGTGGAAGTGAAATTCCAGCAAGCCGCTGCCACCGGCAACGGCCCGGACATCTTCTTCTGGGCTCACGACCGTTACGGTGAGTGGGTCAAGGCCGGTCTGCTGGTCCCCGTGACCCCGAATGCCGCCACCAAAGCCAAGTTTGAACAGTTCGCCTGGGATGCCATGACCGTTGATGGCAAGACCTACGGTTATCCGGTTGCCGTCGAAGCCGTCAGCCTGATCTACAACAAGGATCTGCTGCCGGAGCCGCCGAAGACCTTCGAAGAGATCGCCAAGATTGACGAGACTCTGAAGAAAAACGGCAAGCGCGCCATCATGTGGGCTTATGACACCCCCTACTTCAGCTACCCGCTGGTGGCTGCCAACGGTGGCTACGCCTTCAAGAAGACCGCTACCGGTTATGACGTGAAAGACACCGGCGTGAACAACGCGGGTGCCAAGGCCGGTGTCGGCTACATCTCCGAGATGATCAAGTCCGGTCACCTGGAAAAAGGCATCGACTACGGTGTGATGGACGCCAAGTTCAACAAGGGCGAAGTGGCCATGATGATCAACGGTCCCTGGGCCTGGAGCAACCTGGACAAGAGCGGCATCAAGTACGGCGTTGCCTCCCTGCCGACCCTGAAGGGTAAACCGGCCAAGGCCTTCGTTGGCGTGCTGGGTGCCACCATCAACGCCGCCAGCCCGAACAAGGATCTGGCCATCGAGTTCCTGGAAAACTACCTGCTGACCGATGCCGGTCTGGCTCCGGTCAACGCCGACAAGCCGCTGGGCGCCGTGGCGCTGAAGTCCTTCCAGAAGACCCTGGAAGCGGATCCGCACATCAAGGCCACCATGGTGAACGCCCAGAATGGCGAGCCGATGCCGTCCGTGCCTGAAATGAGCCGTTTCTGGTCCTCCTTCGAAACTGCCCTCAAGAACGTGACCTCCGGCCGTCAGAGCGTTGACGAAGCCCTGGATACCGCTGCCAAGCGTATCGTTCAGTAAGCACGCACTACCCGGGAGGCCGCAACGGCCTCCCACTCTCTCAAATCTCTCTTGGCGTTATAAAGGTTAATTGGCATGGAAGTAGTACCTTCTATCGAATCCTATGCCGGTCCGAAGGATAAGCACACCTGGCTTAAGTGGACCATTGCTGCCCTGGTAGCCATCCTCAACGGTTATGCAGCCGTGATGATGTACGCCAGCGGTGAGTGGGTATTCGCTCTGCTTGATCTGGTGGTGGTCTCCGTCGGTCTGTATGTCTTCATGAACAAGAAGACCTATGCCCACCGCTATATCTTCCCCGGTGTGGCTGGCATGGTTGTTTTTATCATCTTCCCTCTTGCCTACACGATCGGCATCGCCTTCACCAACTATTCGGGATCCAACCTGCTCTCCATCGAGCAGGCGCGGGATTACCATCTGAAAAAAACCTATAAGGTGGCGGGCGGTGAGTTCGATTTCACCCTCCTGGGTGGTGAGAACAATCAGTTTCAGCTGCTGCTGAAACAGGACGACCAATCCTTTATCAGTCAACCCGTTACCCTGATGAACAACAAGGCCCGTGAACTGGCTGTCCGCGAGGGCAGGGTTCATGACAAGGTACAGGTTGTTCAGCTGCAACCCCTGGCCGGTGAGGCCGTGGATCAGGTGGCGCCCATCCGGGCCATCGTCGATCACCGCACCCACCTGAGCGCACTCGATCTGGTGCTGCCGGATGGCGGAACCCACCTGACCCTGAGCAGCCTGCGCAAGTTCGCCGCCCAGAAACAGCAGTACACCCGTCTGCTGGACGGTGCCGTGCTCAAGTCCGGGGTGGTGATCAAAGACAGCAACCTGCTGCGTGACAACCAGAGCGGCGAGCTGATGCTGCCCAACGGCGACACCGGCTTCTATCAATACATCGACGAGCAGGGCCAGTTTGTCGGCAAGAGCGTGGCGCCCGGTTTCGTGGTGAGCGTGGGCTGGAAGAACTTCGCCCGCATCGTCACCGACCCGGGCATCCAGGCGCCGTTCCTGCAGATCTTCGTCTGGACCGTGATCTTCTCCGCCTGCTCGGTGGGCTTCACCCTGGCCATCGGCATGGTGCTGGCCTGTCTGGTGCAGTGGGAGTCTCTCAAGGGGCGCGGCTTCTACCGGGTCATGCTGATCCTGCCCTATGCCATCCCGGCGTTCATCTCCATCCTGGTGTTCAAGGGTTTGTTCAACCAGAACTTCGGCGAGATCAACCTGTTCCTGGAAGCGGCGTTCGGCATCAAGCCGGACTGGTATACCAACCCCTTCCTGGCCAAGGTGATGATCCTCATCGTCAACACCTGGCTTGGCTACCCCTACATGATGATCCTCTGCATGGGCCTGCTCAAAGCCATTCCGGAAGATCTCTATGAGGCGTCCGCCATGGACGGTGCCGGTCCGGTGCAGAACTTCTTCAAGATCACAGTACCGCTCTTGATGAAGCCGCTGACACCCCTGTTGATTGCCTCGTTCGCGTTCAACTTCAACAACTTCGTGCTCATCCAGTTGTTGACCAACGGCGCGCCGGACATCATTGGCGCCAGCACCCCGGCCGGGACCACCGACCTGCTGGTGAGCTACACCTACCGGATCGCGTTCCAGGGCTCGGGTGGTCAGGACTACGGTCTGGCCAGTGCAATCGCCACCGCCATCTTCCTCATCGTGGGTGCGCTGGCCTTGCTCAACCTGAAATTGTCCAAAGCCGACAAGCAACTGTAAGGAGGCTTCAACATGGCAATCGTACAACCCAAATCAGTCAAATACCGGGTGTGGGCAACCCACCTGGTGATGTGGGGCTTCCTGGCACTGATCATCTTCCCACTGATCATGGTCATCGCCATCTCGTTTAGAAACGGCAACTTCGCGGTAGGGGAGATCATCCCCTCCAACCCGACCCTGGATCACTGGAAGCTGGCGCTGGGCATGTCCATCACCAACGCCGACGGCAGCATCACGCCGCCGCCGTTCCCGGTGCTGACCTGGTTGTGGAACTCCATCAAGATCGCGGGCATCACCGCCCTGATGATAGTGGTGCTCTCCACCACCTGTGCCTACGCCTTTGCCCGCCTGCGGTTCCGTGGCAAGTCCACCATCCTGCAGGGCATGCTGATTTTCCAGATGTTCCCGGCGGTGCTGGCACTGGTGGCCATCTATGCGCTCTTTAACAAGATTGGTGACTACATCCCTTGGCTGGGTCTCAACACCCATGGCGGCCTGATCCTGGCCTACATGGGTGGCATCGCCCTGCACGTCTGGACCATCAAGGGCTACTTCGAGACCATCGACTCCTCCCTGGAGGAGGCGGCGGCCATCGACGGTGCCACCCCGTGGCAGGCGTTCCGGTTGATCCTGCTGCCGCTGTCGGTGCCCATCCTGGCGGTGGTGTTCATCCTGGCCTTCATCGGTTCCATTACCGAGGTGCCCATGGCCTCCATCCTGCTGCAGGATGTGAACAATCTGACCCTGGCGGTCGGGGCCCAGCAGTACCTCTATCCGCAGAACTACCTGTGGGGTGACTTCGCCGCGGCCGCCGTGCTGTCGGGCTTCCCCATCACGGTCGTCTTCCTGCTCGCCCAGCGCTGGCTGGTGGGTGGTCTCACTGCCGGCGGCGTGAAAGGTTAACGGTTCATGGCCGGGGGGAGCCGACTCCCCCCGCCATCACGATTTGCAAAGATTCAAGAGCGGAGCTCGACATGGCTGAAGTAGTACTCAACAACGTTCGCAAAAATTACGACCCGGCTGTCCACAAGGACACCCTGCGCAATATCAACCTGGCCATCAAGGAAGGGGAGTTCATCGTCTTCGTCGGTCCGTCTGGTTGCGGCAAGTCCACCCTGCTGCGGATGATCGCCGGTCTGGAAGACATCACCAGCGGCGAGCTGACCATCGGCGGGCGCTACATGAACGACGTGCCGCCGGTAGAGCGCAACGTGGGCATGGTGTTCCAGTCCTACGCCCTCTACCCGCACATGAACATCTACGAGAACATGGCCTTCGGCCTCAAGCTCAAGAAGATGGACAAGGAGAACATCCACAAGCGAGTGATGCGCGCCGCCGAGATCCTGGGTCTCGAGCCGCTGCTGGACCGCAAGCCCAAGGCCCTCTCCGGCGGTCAGCGCCAGCGGGTCGCCATCGGCCGCTCCATCGTCCAGCAGCCGCAGGTGTTCCTGTTTGACGAACCCCTGTCAAACCTGGATGCGGCCCTGCGGGTCAAGATGCGCATCGAGATCGCCAAGCTGCACAAGGAGCTCAACTCCACCATCATCTACGTGACCCACGACCAGGTGGAGGCCATGACCCTGGCCAACCGCATCGTGGTACTGAGCCCGCTCAAGGCGGATGCGACCACCAACCTGGAACAGTTCGGCACCCCGCTCGAGCTCTACCACAACCCGGACAACAAGTTCGTTGCTGGCTTCATCGGCTCCCCCAAGATGAACTTCCTGGCCGGCGAGCTGGTGGAGATTGGCGAGCAGGAGTGCCTGGTCAAGCTGACCACAGGCGACAGCGTGCGGGTGCGGGTCGATGCCCGCCGCGGCGCGGTTGGCGACAAGGTGGAGCTGGGGATTCGCCCCGAGCATTTGGTGCCGCTGGATCACGCCCATGCCGACAGCCGCGTGAGCGGGGTGGTGCAGGTGGCCGAACACCTGGGGGCCGAATCCTTCGTCTACATGGACGTGGCTGGGCACGACTTCACCGTCAAGGCCAGCTCCGACGTGGACGTGGCCACCGGCCAGCAGTACAGCGTCGGCATTCCGGCCGAGGCCTGCTACCTGTTCGATGCCAAGGAGCAAGCCTTCCCGCGCACGGCCAAATACATCCGCACCTGACAAGGGGCGGCTGCCGAGGTTTCCTTTTCTTTATATTCAATGCCTTTTTGCCGGTCGCAAGACCGGCTTTTTATTGCCTGCCGTTTGACGAGCACGGCAGGCGAGGTGGCAGGGATCAGGCCTCGAGCGCGGCTGTGATGTCCGGCACGAAGTGCTGGCTGGTGAGCGGCGGGCGCTCGTAACCTTCGGTGTTGATGGGGGGCAGGGTGATGGGCTCGTAGTGGATCGCCTCGTAGGGCACCTTGTCCAGCAGGTGAGAGATGCAGTTGAGGCGGGCGCGGCGCTTGTCGTCTGCCTCCACCACGAACCAGGGGCAATCCTCGGTGTCGGTGTAGGTGAACATGTCGTCCTTGGCGCGGGAGTACTCCACCCAGCGCGAGCGGGACTGCAGATCCATCGGGCTGAACTTCCAGCGTTTGATGGGGGTGTTGATCCGCTCCTTGAAGCGCTTCTCCTGCTCCTCGTCGCTGACCGAGAACCAGTACTTGATGAGGGTGATCCCTGAGCGAGTCAGCATCCGCTCGAACTCGGGGCAGGCGCGCAGAAACTCGCGATACTCATTGTCACTGCAAAAGCCCATCACCCGCTCGACCCCGGCCCGGTTGTACCAGGAGCGGTCGAACAGCACCATCTCGCCCGCAGAGGGCAGGTGGGCTACGTAGCGCTGAAAGTACCACTGGGAGCGCTCCCGGTCAGAGGGGGCGGGCAGGGCGGTGACCCGGCAGACCCGGGGGTTGAGGGGCTCGGTAATGGCCTTGATCACGCCCCCCTTGCCGGCGGCGTCGCGGCCCTCGAACAGCACCACCACCTTCAGCCCCTCCTGCTTGACCCACTCCTGCAGCTTGACCAGCTCCTCCTGCAGATGGGCCAGGTGGTGCTCGTAGGTCTTCTTGTCCAGGCGCGGGCGCTTCTTGCTCTTGTCCTTCGGCATGATTGTCTCCTTATTGAGTCCTTTCCAGATTGCACCAGGCGGGCGTCACTGCCAAGGGGGTCGTGTTACACTGCCGCCTCACGAGCCGCCGGCAGGCAATAGAAAAAACATGACGCCAGTGATGGCGATTTGCACTGCCGTCTCATCACCGGCTGTTGGCAACAGGAGAAAACATGAAGCAAGTTATGGAGATAGCGGGCCGCCAGATGGCCTATCTGGACGAGGGGCAGGGCCCGGTCGTGCTGTTTGGTCACAGCTACCTGTGGGACAGCGCCATGTGGGCGCCCCAGGTGGAGGCCCTCAAGGGGCAGTACCGTTGCATCGTGCCCGAGCTATGGGGCCACGGTGATTCCGATGCGCTGCCCGAGGGGGGCTGCACTCTGGCGACCCTGGCCCGCGATCACCTGGCCCTGCTCGATGTGCTCGGCATCGACGAGTTCGTACTGGTGGGTCTCTCCATCGGCGGCATGTGGGGCGTGGAGCTGGCGCGCATGGCGCCTGCGCGCCTCAAGGGTCTGGTGCTGATGGACAGCTTCGTCGGCCTCGAGCCCCAGATCACCTGCGAGCGCTATCTCGGTATGCTGGCCATGATCGAGCAGCTTGGCACCATCCCGGCTCCCATCGTCGAGCAGGTGGCGCCGCTGTTCTTTGCCGACCAGCCGGATGTCTCCCTGATGAGCGGTTTCAAGGCGCGTCTCGCCGCCTGGCCGGCCGACAAGGTGGCCGCCATGGTGGCGGTGGGCCGCAGCTTCGTAACCCGCGAAGATCGCATCGAGTGGCTGGAAGAGATGAGGCTGCCCGCGCTGGTGATGACGGGTTGCCAGGACAAGGCCCGCCCAGTGCTGGAAGGCTACCTGATGGCCGAGGTGCTGGGCTGCCCGTTCAAGGAGATCCCGGCGGCCGGCCACATCGCCTCGCTGGAGAACCCTGCCTTCGTCAACGACGCGCTGGCCGAGTTTCTGGCCCGCCTGTGACAGTGTTCTCTGCCGGATAACAAGAAAAGGAGCCATGGGCTCCTTTTCTCTTTGGTGCGGGTGTGGTCTGGGCGTTACCAGATATAGCCGAGCCCCAGCCCGGCATAGAGTTCCCCCTGATGCTGGACGAGGGGGCTGTCCGCGATGTCACCGTCATAGCGCTCGTAGTTGATGCCAAAGCCGCCGATCCAGTTGGCGTTGAAGCGATAGCTGCCGATGAGGGAAACCATGGGGGAGAGGGTGGTGCCGGTGTTCCATGCCGGCCTGTCCGCCCTCGCTTCGTCTTGCGAGACACCGCCGAAGTAGTAGTTGGCGAGGTTGTGGCTGCGCAGCATGACGCCGGCCCCCGGCATCAGCAGCAGCGGGCCGCGGATGATGGGGAAGTTGGCCCACAGCATCAGCTCCTGGCCATTGCTGGTGCCGGTCACGTCGCTGGTGGCCCGCACGCTCCAGAGGGCATAGGGGGTGATGAGATCGGCCCCGACCCCGGCTTCGAACTCACCCTTGCGCTTGTCGAGGCCGTGCAGGAAGGGATCATCGTCCGGATCCAGATTGCCAAAGCGCATCCGGCCGAAGGCGTAGGTGGAGAGGCCGCCATTGCGGCTCAGGTAGTAGCGGGCCCGATCCCCCAGGTACATGAGGTTGTCGCCAAAATAGAGGGCACCCGGGATCGGCAGCAGGGTGTCATCCTGGTGCTGGTAGCGGGCCTGACCGCCGATGACGGCCCCGCCCAGCACCAACCCCTTGGGAATGGGGCTGTCGGGGCTGTCGCTGGAGAAGGCGCTGAGCGCCCCGATATCGAGATCGGCTCGGGCCGGCAGGGTGGTCAGGAGCAGGGCTGCCAGCCCCGTCCGTGTGAGCATTTGCAATATCTTCATGGACACTCCGTTGTCATCGATGGCCTGGCACGACTATCGCATTATTTGGGCACGGCGGGCAGCTCTTCGCGCTTGGGCCAGGCATTGAGCACCGCCTTGACCAGGGTGGCGAGGGGAATGGCGAAGAAGACCCCCCAGAAGCCCCACAGGCCGCCAAATACCAGCACGGCAACGATGATGGCCACCGGATGCAGGTTGACCGCCTCGGAGAAGAGCAGAGGTACCAGCAGATTGCCGTCGAGGGCCTGGATCACCAGATAGGCCACCATCAGCCAGGTGAACTCGGGGGTCAGCCCCCACTGGAACAGGGCCACCATGGCCACCGGCACCGTCACCGCGGCGGCGCCTATGTAAGGGATCAGCACCGAGAAGCCCACCGCCACCGCCAGCAGCGCCGAGTAGCGCAGCCCCATCAGGGCGAATGGGATATAGGTCGCCACTCCGACGATGAGGATCTCGATCACCTTGCCGCGGATGTAGTTGAGGATCTGCTCGTTCATCTCCACCCAGACCCGGTTGACCAGGGTGCGGTTGCGCGGCAGGAAGCGACGCAGCCCCCCCATCAATATCTCTTTGTCCTTGAGCATGAAGAACACCATCAAGGGCACCAGGATGGCGTAGATGAGGATGGCCACCACGTTGATGAGGGAGCCGAGGGAGGCGCTCACCAGCTGCTCGCCCCCGCTCAGGATACGCTGGCGCATGTTGTCGATGACGGTCTCCACCAGGCTGACATCGACCAGCTCGGGGTACTGCTCCGGCAGGGTGCGCACATAGTCCTGGGCATGGGAGAGCATGGCCGGGGACTCCTTGGCCAGGTTCAGCCCCTGGCTTGCCAGGGTCGGGATGAGGCCGAGAAACGCCATGGCGGTGAGGGCGATGAACAGCAGCAGGATGAGGCTGGTGGCCAGGGTGCGGGAGAGTCCGGCCCGCTGCAGCCGGCTCACCGGCCACTCCAGCAGGTAGGCCATCACCAGCGCGACCAACAGTGGCGCCAGCAGATCGCCAAACAGCCAGAGCACGGCGAAACAGGCCGCCAGCAGCAGAAACAGGGTGACGGCATCGGGATCGGAGAAGCGGGTCTGATACCAGTGCTTGATGACTTCTAACATGGCGACATCCTTTACGTTACTGGGGCTGGCTGTGGTGCCTGGCCCCGACCACCAACTGCAAAGAGAGGGTATTGTCCGGCGCTTCCTGCAAGGTGAAGGGGTGACCCTGGCGCTGCAGATAGGCGGGAATGTCCTGCCGGGAGCCGGCATCGGCCAGCCGGATGGCGAGGGCTTGACCGGTTTTGGCCTGGCGCAACCAGAGCTTGAGCCGGATCAGCGGCTCGGGGCAACGCCAGGGGGTCAGGTCGAGGTATTCCATGGAGGCTCCATCGCGCGTGATGGCGGCTATTATGGCCGTGATGAGAGCGCGAAACAACGCTTGTAGCCCTTGATGGGCAAGGGTATTCTGCCGGTGTCCCGGTAGGGTCTGATTGGAGATAGAGATAACGTGGCACGCTTTTCCCCCCTGATGGCATCGCTCCCCCTGCTGGCTTCCCTGATGGGCGCCACTTTCCATGCCCAGGCCAGCAACCAGCTTCCCGATATCGGCACCGCCGGGGTGGCCGCCCTGCCCATCGAGCAGGAGGTGCGCTACGGCAACGCCTTCATGCGCTTTGCCCGGGCCGGTTTGCCGATCATAGATGATCCCGTGTTGAGCCAGTACATCGACGATCTGGGCCAGCGGCTGCTCTCCAACGCCGATGGGGTGCGCTTCCCGTTCACCTTCTTCCTCATCAACGACCCCAGCATCAACGCGGCCGCCTTCCTCGGCGGACGGGTCAAGGTGCACACCGGCCTGTTTCTCTATGCCGACAGCGAGAGCGAGCTCGCCTCGGTACTGGCCCACGAAATCACCCACGTGACCCAGCGCCACATCGCCCGCTACATGGAAGCGCAGGCGAGCAGCTCCGCCATGACCCTGGCCGGCCTGGTGGGCTCCATCGCGCTCGCGGTGATCAACCCCACCGCAGGGATCGCCGCGTTGCAGACCACGCTGGGTCTCTCCATGCAGTCGGCCATCAACTACACCCGCGACAACGAATACGAAGCGGACCGGATCGGCATGAAAACGCTGTATGACGCTGGTTTCGATCCCATGGGCATGGCTAACTTCTTCCAGAAGCTGGCGGCCGAGTATCGCTACGCCAGTAAGCCCCCTGAGATGCTGCTGACTCACCCGCTGCCGGAGACCCGGATCAGCGAGGCGCGCGCCCGGGCGGGCAGTTATGGCCGTCGCAATCTGCCACCCAGCCTCGACTTCTGGCTGGCCAAGGTGCGCATCCAGGTGCGTTTTGGCACCGAGAGCCCGCAGGCCCTGCTCACCTATTTCGACAACCGGTTGCAGAAGGGGGACTACCCGCTCAAGGATGCAGCCATCTACGGCAAGGCGCTGGCGCTGCTGCAGCTCAAGCGTACCGACGAGGCCGACACCCTGATGCAGGAGCTGGCGACCCGCCACCCGGAAGATCTGTTCGTGGTGGACGCCCTCACCGACATCGACTTGGCCAAGGGGCGCAGCGCCCAGGCCATCGCCCGGCTCGAGAAGTTCCGCACCCGCATGCCGGACAACGAGGTGGTGGTGGTGAACCTCGGCAACGCCTACCTGGAAGGGGGCAACTACAAGAAGTCCATCGCCATTCTCGACCCCTATGCCCGCGAGCACGAAGAGAACAACCTGGCCTGGAGCCTGCTCTCCGATGCCTATCGCAAGGCGGGCAGGATGACCGAGCTGCACATGGCACGGGCCGAGATGCTCTCCCTGCGCGGTGACTACCAGGCAGCCATCGACGAGCTGATCGTGGCGCGCGGCACCACCAACGACAAGTTGACCCTGGCAAGGCTTGAGGCACGGATCACCGAGCTGGAGCGGGCCAAGAAGGATCTCGACAGTCTCAAGGGTTGACGGGCCAGCAGTTCTCACGCACAACAAGGGCGCACCAGGGTGCGCCCTTGTCGTTGATGCAGGTTACCGATGGGCAACAACAGGGGGAAGGGTGGGGAAACAGAGCGGCCGGCGGCAAGGGGTCAGGCGTTCAGTGGCCAGCCGGCTTGACGGAGGCCCTGAGGGCCTCTACCCGCGATGGGGTGAGCTCCCCCACCAGGGTCTGCTGGAGGTTCCCTTTGCCATCGAGCAGATAGCTGGTGGGCAGCCCGGCGGGGCGAGAGAAGGGGAGGCTCGCCTCCTGCCGGGGGATGAGCAGCGGCACCCTGATGTGGTACTGCCCGGCCAGTTTGCCGAGCTCGGCCGGTGTGGCCGGGTCATAGTTGACCATCACCACGGCGATCTGCCCCTCCTGCGCCAGCGCCTCCAGCAGCGGCAGCTCCCGCAGGCAGGGGGCGCACCAGGGGGCGAAGTAGTTGACCAACAGCGGCTTGCCGGCAAAGTCGGCCAGGGCCACCGGCAGGTTCTTGCTGTCGGTGAACTGGGGGGCCGGGCTGCAGGCTGTCAGCAGCCCGGCCACAATCAGCCAACAAATTCGTTTCAATTCCTGCACTCTCGCGCTTACCCTGACCATCAGTTTCCCCTACAATAGCGCCGTTTCTTGTCCCATCTTGCGATTAATCAGGGAGTTATCATGAGCGAGACCCAAATCTACCACAATCCGCGCTGCTCCAAGAGCCGTGAAACCCTGGCCTTGCTGGAACAACACGGGATCGCCCCGGCTGTGGTGCTCTATCTGGAGCAGGCCCCGAGCGAGGAAGAGATCCGCACCCTGCTGAGCCAGCTGGGGTTCAGCGATCCGCGTCAGCTGATGCGCACCAAGGAAGATCTCTACAAGGAGCTGGGTCTTGGCGAGGTGAGCGGCGACGCCCTCATTCGCGCCATGCACCAGAATCCCAAGCTCATCGAGCGCCCCATCGTCATCAAGAACGGCCAGGCCCGCATCGGCCGCCCGCCCGAGCAGGTGCTGGAGATCCTCAAGTGAGCACCCGCTTCGCCCGTCTGCTGACCCTGGTCGGCTTTTTCGGCCTGCTGGGCTGGGTGCTGCTGTGGCACCTCTGGCTCTCGCCCCACCCGGACCTCAACCCCTGGCTGTTGCCGGTGATCTGGACGGTGCCGCTGCTGTTCCCGCTCAAGGGGATTGTGCAGGGCAACCCCTACACCCACGCCTGGGGCAACTTCGTGCTGATGCCCTACTTCCTGCACGCCCTGACCCTGATCACCACGGATGAGGGGGAGCGGTGGCTGGCGGTGGTGGAACTGCTGTTTACCGTGCTCGCCTTCGTCGGCACCATCTACTATGCCCGCCTGCGCGGCCGCGAGCTGGGGCTGAGCATTCGCAAGAAAAAGGATGCCGACCGCTGACCCGCTGGGTTTCTACCCCGGCTTGCAGGGGAAAACGGGCTGTCGCTGCGACCACAGTGCGAGCGCGCATCCAAATGAAAAGTCCCTGCTTTGGCAGGGACTTTTTTATGGCCTGAGGGGCCTTGGCTACGCTTGCCGTTCGCTTAGAAATGAATGGTCAGCTGGGGCGCTTTGGCCGGGGTTGCCTCCGAGGTATAGACATATTTATCGTAGAAACTGGCATAACCGGGATCGAGCGTGAAGCTCAATCTTGGTTGTTCATAGGTATTGCCACTCCCCGTTTTTGCCCTGTCCAGGGCGGCATTGAACAAGTCAGTGACATCAACCCAGGCCACCTGTTCACTGGAGTAGGTGATTTGGTCGCTGAACTTGGGCCGGTACTCTTTCCAGCTGTTTTGTCGCATCGCCCAGGTTGAGGCGTTGGCGCTGAAGAAGTAGTAACTCCAGTAACTGGAAATATATATGGTGCCGGGATCGTACTGTTCAATTCTCAATGAAACCGAGCTAGGTTTTCTGTTGCCATATTTGGCAACATATTCACCCAGGTTGAATGAGAGAAATCCCCAGGTCATGGCAGGATTGTAAGCACCATCGGCGCCGAGAGTCAGGTAGTTGTTTTGAGACTGACTGACTTGTTTGGGGTCATAGGTATAATAAGCCATGTCTTCATCGGCATAGATGGCATAGGTGCCATCGCTTCTGACCTCATGGGGCTTGTTATATTCCCCTTCTGCAGCGCAATAGTTCTTTATGGTGACCTGACTTGATGGTGCACCGAGACGAATATCAAGACCTTGCTTGGGAGTCAGCGTCACATTGCCCAGTTGTCCTGAATTTATCAGGCGCTTGGCATCGCTATCCGGATCCAGCGTGTCCTTGGTATAACTCAAGGTGGCGGGATACTCTTTCATGGTCAAATAATAGGGAACGAATTTCCCCTCGGCGTCCGTTTTATTCACCATGGCAATGTCTTTATTCAAGATATTGTCATGGAGGGTGGCGGAATTATTCTTCGCCGTAACGATCAGGGAGATGCTATCCACAACCCCTTTTCCCCCTTGGAATGAAATGCTCGGGCGCTTGCTGTTCAAGCGGTCGTACAAATACATCAAGGGCACGTCATCGGTGACTACGGTATACAGCTTGGAACTGCTGCCATTGGTAGACATAGCGGCATAGGAGAAGCTGTCATTATTGCCGTCTATATCGTGAAGGTTGGTGAACTGCGGGGTGACATCCGCACTGACCAGATATTTGATCTTCAATCTCCCGGTGAGATTGACGCCGGTATTCTCGGTCGTGTTCCAGCCACTCATGGTCAAGCCCGACTTGGCATTGCTTGCCAGCACGACGTTGGAGGGGATGAAGGTGGTGACCAGCTTGTATCCCTGGGAGCTGGAGCGATCGCTATAGGTCTTGTCGACACGGACCTTCGGGGTGGTCAACAGGGTGAACAAGCCCATGGGCTCATCATAGAGCGGGAACGAGATATCACTGGCACCATTTTCGCCAAAATCTTGCCAGGCGGTGGACAAACTGCCCGGCATTTTCAGTTTGACCGTGATGCCAGGATCTGAGGAGGTCGTTTCACCCCGCAAATACACCTCCGAGAAGGAGATTTGTGGAATGATTGGGCTGTAGCCGGGCACGGCCGCTGCCTGTGTTCCGAAGATGGATCCCACGCCAGACAGGGTGCCGGCCAGTGCCTTGAAGCCTGCCGTTACACTGCTTCCCCCCGGGGCCAGCTCCATCATGCCGCCCAGAAAGTCGCCTGCGGCACCCAGGGCATCGCTGGCCACGGCATTGGAGGTGGCGGAGTCGTTGATGCCGCCGAAGACATTCTGCAGGTCGGAGAGATTGCTGACGGTATAATTGCCGGCCTGTTCCAGGTTGTCGCTCAAGCTACCCGAGACGTCCATCAGATAGGCCGCCGGATCGCCGATACCCTCGTCGGTGATATTCTGCGAGATACCGGTGGCATGCCCATACAGTTCAACATTGGCGATCGCTTTTGGACTGATCTTGATGTTCAAGTCAATCTCATCTGAACCGGCGGAACAGGGATCCAGATTCACCTGGAAGTCGGTCACCCCCCAGCCACCATCCTGCGCGTTATTGATGGCGCCAAAGCCGGTCTTGCTGCTGGAGTAGAATCGGGCATCCGCGCTCTGGTTGCTGTCAAAGAGCTTGGATTTGCCAGTGGTGGAGAGCGTCACCGCAACGCCGGTGCCTATGGCATAGCCGGGGAAATATCCCATCACCCGCAGTTTTGCCGTCATCCGGTTGTAGAGAATGAGGTAGGGGTATTGATTGGTTGAAAATGCATCATCCCCATCGGCTGACCAGGCGGACTTCGCATTGACATAATGCTGCATCTTGTAGCCAAGATTGAATTTGAGGAGCTCCCAACCGCTATTTGGGTCCATGTCGGGTATTTTATCTGCGATGGTTCTGGCTACCCGCCTGGTGCAGCTTGTGGCGGGAGGAAGCTGATTACCCGGGCCCATGATATCCGAGGTAATGGCTGCGCCACCCGGAATATTGTAGAGCGATTCTATTTCGCAGATATAGAATGGGCTGGTCATCAGCTCATCTTCTCCGCTTATCGAAGACATGCCAACTTGCAGGTGTTGGGTGCGCCAGTCGAAAATATTTTTGCGCTGTTGTTGAATTGCCGCTGCCGTATTTGGGTAGCGCGCATGATCCGGGTGGGTAATGACGGCTTCCTGTTTCCAGCGAGCATCTATATCCAGCGGGGTGGCTGCATGCGCCATCAATGGAAGCATGGCACTGACGGCCATCCATAATGTTGAATGCCTGATCTCCATTATCATAATTCTCCAGGTTTTAATCGCTATTGTAAAATCTTACAATTGACAGATATCGAGAATATTATTCTCGCAATGAATATGTCAGCGGTTTTTAAATGAAGCATATCCATTACCGTGAGGGTAATAATTAATGCTGGCTAGTCAATGGCTTTTTTATTATTATGGAGGCCATGGATAATAGCAGCGGCATTCGACAGGCGTTTTGATATGAAAATAATGTCAGTCAGAACTGGTGTGGCACCATTTATGTGGAGCCTTCATTGATGTTGATTTTTTACAGCCAGAGCGATATATGAAAATATATATTCAATGAATGAAATCTTTTCCATCAAGGGTCATTACCAAGCAAATATTCCTTACCCCAGCTCAACCGGAGTTATGCTCCCGTGAAATACAGGGAGCGAAAGAGAGTGTGTTTGCCGTCATTTCGCGGGGTACTCATGGCTGCGGCCGTTCATCCCCGCCACGATAGTGGGCCAGCTGCTGCACGCTGAACTGCATCAGCTGGGGGTAGAAGCGCAGAAAGCCCTCTTCGCACTGCTGCCAGCGGGCCGCGTCCAGGGTCGTGAGCGCTTCTCCCAGAGGCTGCGGACGGCGCAGCCGGCGACCTATGCCGTTGAGGGCCTGCGCCAGTCCCTCTTTGCGCTGATAGGAGGCGATCCAGTCCTGCTCTGCCATTCGTTTGAGGGGCAGGGGCAGCCCCTCCGGCAGCTGGGTTGCATCTGCCAGCAGGCGCCGGTAGCTCTGCTGCAGGAAGTGGGGCAGGGCCTCGTCATGAAACTGCGGCCAGTGCAGGCTGAGCCAGTGATCGTAGAGCATGTCCACCAGGATGCCGCCAAAGCGGCGCCAGGGTGCCTCGAAGCAGGCCACCGCAGCCCTGTGTTCGGGGTGGCCGTCGGTGAAGGCGTCTATCTTGCGGTGCAGCCAGATCCCCTCGTCAAACGGTGCGGCGAGGCCGGTGGGCAGGGCGCCCTTGACGAAATCCCCCAGCAGGTTGCCGGTGAGGGAGCTGTGGGTATGGGCTGCCAGATGCAGGTGAGCCAGATAGTTCATGAAGGGGGGAACCAGCCAAAGGGATTGCCGCTGAGCCTAGCGGATCCGGCGGCCCTTGCCTATGAAAACGGCCGCCTGGCCGTGAGGAAGTGCTTCCCTCCCTGACCGTCGGCTGGGTAGAGTGCAGCATGGCTGCCGCTTGACGGCGCACATCAACCTCACGAGGAGCATGCCGCATGTTGACCCTGATCGAAGGGGCCGAACTCTATGGCCCGACCCCGCTTGGCCGCCAGGATCTGCTGGTGGCCGATGGCCGCATCGCCTGGTTCGGGCAGGGATTGTCTGTCCCCGCCGACTGGCCGCTGACGCGGGTGGATGGTCTCGGCCGCTATCTGGTGCCCGGACTGGTGGATCCGCTGGCCCACATCACCGGCGGTGGCGGCGAGGGGGGCTTTGGTTTTCGCACGCCGGAGCTCTCGGCAAGGGAGGCGCTGAGCGCCGGGGTTACCACCCTGGTGGCGGCGCTTGGCACCGACAGCCTGACGCGCAGCCCGGCCCAGGTGTTCGGCAAGGTGCGCGAGTTTCGCGCCGCCGGGGTGAGCGCCTTCATGTATACCGGCTCCTACCATCTGCCGGTCAAGACCCTCACCGGTACGGTGGAGTCCGACATCATGCTCATCCCTGAGGTGCTGGGGGTGGGGGAGGTGGCCATCAGCGATCACAGATCCAGCGCGCCGACCCACCACGAGCTGGCCCGCCTGGTGAGCGAGGCGCGGGTGGCCGGGTTGCTCGCGGGCAAGAGCGGGGTCAGCTTCTTTCATCTGGGGGACGGGCGCGGGGCGCTGGCACCGCTGCGGGCCCTGCGCGATGGCACCGATATCCCGCTGCGCCAGCTCTACCCCACCCACTGCAACCGCAATCCCTGGCTGTTTGCCGAGGCCATCGAGTGGGGCCGGGCCGGCGGCTGGGTCGATCTCACCACCTCGAGCTTCCCGGACCTGCTGGACGATGGTGAGTTGTTGGCGGCCGACGC
This sequence comes from Aeromonas sp. S15(2024), assembly GCF_041402265.1. Classification (NCBI taxonomy): domain Bacteria; kingdom Pseudomonadati; phylum Pseudomonadota; class Gammaproteobacteria; order Aeromonadales; family Aeromonadaceae; genus Aeromonas; species Aeromonas sp. S15(2024). Next base: position 837,562 of record NZ_JBGLQY010000001.1, read on the forward strand.
CCTGGTGGCGCTGCTGGCGGCCGGGGTGCCTGCCGAGCGTATCAGCTTCAGTTCGGACGCCAACGCCAGCCTGCCGCGCTTCGACGGCGAGGGGCGCCTCATCGAGCTGCGCTGCGGCCAGATAGGCAGCCTGTGGCAGGCGATGGTGGAGAGCTGCAGCAAGGGGATCGCACTGGAGGTGGCGCTGGCAGTGGTGACGGCCAATCCGGCCAGGGCGTTGGGGTTGGCGGCCAAGGGCACGCTGGCGGTGGGGCAGGATGCGGATCTGCTGCTGATCGACCCCGACACGCTCACCATCGAGCGGGTGATGAGCGGCGGCCGCTGGCGCAGCTGAATATCGGAGTTGATGGGGAATCTGTGAGGTCAGGCCACTCCTCTTTTAAACAACAAGCCCGGCAGCAGTGCCGGGCTTGTTGTTGTTGACCGTGGGCCAGTCAGTGGGTCGAGATCAGATGGCCAGGAAGCCCAGGATCAGGATGGGGCCGAGCAGGCTCAGGATAAAGCCGGAGACGATGGCTACCGGTACCACCTGGATGCCGCCGGATTTCTGGATCACCGGCAGGGTGAAGTCGAGGGCCGTGGCGCCGCCATAACCGATGGCGGCGGAGGGGTGGCGGCGCATCAGCACCGGAATGATCAGGATGGCGATGAGCTCGCGCCCCAGATCGTTGATGAAGGCGGCGGAGCCCAGTACAGGGCCCAGCTTGTCGGCCACCAGGATGCCGGAGAGCGAATACCAGCCGAAGCTGGAGCTGAGGGCCAGGCCGTGGGCCAGCGGCATGCCGAGCAACTGGGCGGCCAGCAGGCTGCCGAGCCAGCTGCTGACGATGACGGTGGCGGCGATCTTCATGCCCCAGGGGTTGAGCAGGATCTGGCGCAGCCGCATGCCGGAGTTGCGCATCTGCACCCCGATGAGAAACAGCAGCAACATCAGCGCCCACTCGCTCCACTTGTCGATGGGCAGGGCGCGCAGGTCCACCAGCAACCCCAGCAAGACGCCACCGAGCACCACGAAGCAGAGCTGCAGCGATTCCCACAACAGGTGCAGCTTGCTCGGCATCTGGCCGTCGCTGGCTTCATGCGTAGGGGGGGAGCGCCGGTCCAGCCACCAGAGGGCCAGCAGGTTGCACAGGGTAATGGCGGCGAGCATGACGCCGGCCACCTTGAAGATCACCGCCAGGTTGCTGCCCAGGTTCTCCACGTAGGCGAGCCCCAGCCCCATCAGGAACAAGATGAGATAGACCATCTTGCCCAGCGATTGATTGACCAGCTTGATCAAACGGGCGGAGGAGAGGGGTACCAGATAGCCGATCACCAGCGGCAGCAGGATCAGCAACACATTGAGCAACATCGGGGCCTCGATCACAAAAACTGACAAAAATGACACCTTATCATCACTTATTGGCCCTGTGTCACATATTTGTGTGTTTGCCTGCCTCATCCGGAACTTTTTTATCGATTTGTTATGTTTCTGGTATGAAATGAGGCCCCGTTTCGGGGCATCTACCCACCCTGGTGCAACCCGAAAACGGCGCGAGTCGGCGATTTTTCAACGGGATGCGAGGGCGGGGGTGGTGAATAAAGCCACTTCGGCTGCCTTATGGCATGATGGGCGGAATTTTCTTGCCAGTAGTGCGCTGCGGGTATAAAAAGGCGGTGTCGTCGAACCGGTGTGATTAGCATTTTATGCAGACAAAGTGCTGAAAAATACCTGTTTGGCCAATAAAAATACAGACAAAACACCAAAGACCTCGGTTCTGTATTGTTTTTTGACTATCCGAGTGATATTTTCGCTGAAGGTTGCCATCGGTTAACTTTTTGTTAAATAAGCGATGGCGTGAGTCACGCCCCAGCGGCGTCTAGGGACAGACAAGGTTGTAATGGATGAGCGACGTTGCCGCACTGGAAGTTCGTGATCTGCACAAGTATTTCGGCACCCACGAAGTGCTCAAGGGCATCGATATGACCGCCCACAAGGGGGATGTCATCTCCCTTATCGGCTCCTCCGGCTCGGGGAAGTCGACCTTTCTTCGCTGTATCAATCTGCTGGAAACACCCTCTTCCGGCACGGTTTCCCTCCATGGCGAGCTTATTCGCATGAAAACCAACCGCACCGGTGAACGCCTGCCGGAAGACATGCGGCAGGTGGAGCGCATTCGCAGCCGGCTGGCCATGGTGTTTCAAAGCTTCAACCTCTGGTCCCACATGACCATCATGCAGAACATCATCGAGGTGCCGATCCAGGTGCTCAAGGTGCCCCGCGCCGAGGCCATTGCCAAGGCGGAACACCTGCTCAACCGGGTTGGATTGTGGGAGCGGCGCGACTACTACCCGGGTCACCTCTCCGGCGGCCAGCAGCAGCGGGCGGCCATCGCCCGGGCGCTGGCGGTGGAACCCGAGGTGATGCTGTTTGATGAACCCACCTCGGCGCTCGACCCCGAGCTGGTGGGCGAAGTACTCGGCCTGATGCGCGAGCTGGCCGAAGAGGGGCGCACCATGCTGGTGGTGACCCATGAGATGTCGTTTGCCCGCGATGTGTCGAACAAGGTAATGTTTTTGCACCAGGGCCGCGTGGAGGAGGAGGGCAATCCCAAGGAGATCTTCGCCCATCCCAAGTCCGAACGGTTCAAGCAATTCATCTCCTCCATCTATTGATGGACGGAGCTGAGCCCAACAATCTGCAATTGCAACAGTCGATGACTTTATCAAGGAGAGATACATGAACAAGCTGATGCTGGCGACTGCCATGGTTACTGCCCTGTCTTCCGGCAGCCTGATGGCCAAGGAGTGGAAAGAGGTGCGGATCGGGGTGGAAGGTGCCTATCCCCCCTTCTCCTGGACCGAGCCGAGCGGCGAGGTGAAAGGTTTCGACATCGACATCGCCAACGCCCTGTGCGAGGAGATGAAGGTGAAGTGCACCCTGATCAAGCAGGACTGGGACGGCATCATTCCGGCGCTGCTGTCGCGCAAGTATGACGCCATCATCGCCACCATGGACATCACCGAAGAGCGCAAGAAGAAGGTGGACTTCACCCAGAAGTACCAGCACATTCCGGCCCGCTTCGCCGCCAAGAAGGGCACCGAGATCAAGCTCGACAAGGAGTTCATGAGTGGCAAGACGGTGGCCGTGCAGCGCGCCACCTCCATGGACACCTATATCACCGACAACTTCCCCAACGCCACCATCAAGCGTTACGGCACCGCAGACGAGGCCTATCTCGATCTGAAATCCGGCCGGGTTGACTACGTGATGGCCGACTCCGCCGCCATCAGCGACGGCCTGCTCAAGAAAGAGGGTGGCGATGGGTTCGAGTTCATCGGCCCGAAACTGACCGATCCCAAGTGGTTTGGCGAGGGGGCCGGCATCGCGGTGCGCAAGGCCGACAAGGATCTGAAAGAGAAATTCAACGCCGCCATCCTGGCGCTGCGTGCCAACGGCAAGTACAAGGCGATCAACGACAAGTACTTCGACTTCGACGTATACGGCGAGTAACCCCGAAGGCGCGCTACCGCGGTAGCCGCCGGCGCAATTGCGGCGAATCATCACGACAGGTTGACCCTAGTCTGTAGTCATCGGGCCCGTTGTCTCTCGCAAGGGAGCGATGGGCCCGCTTAGTTGCAATGGAGCTGCATGTGTTTGGTTTGAAAGGATATTGGGTCGGAAGATTCTGCTCAATGAGTTGCAATGGAGCCGCATATGTTTGATTTGAAAGGATACGAAACCTCCCTGCTGGAGGGGGCCTGGGTCACCCTGGAAGTGGCGCTGGCCTCCCTGCTGCTGGCGCTGGTGCTCGGCATGCTGGGAGCGCTGGCCAAGCTCTCCCCCTACAAGTGGGCCCGTGGCTTTGCCACCGCCTACACCACCGTCATTCGCGGCATCCCCGATCTGGTGCTGATGATGCTGCTGTTCTTCGGCGGCCAGGTGCTCATCAACAACCTCTGTACCTGGGTCAACGAGAGCTACAACAATTACCTGCTGGCGAGTAATCCCAACCAGGAGTGGGTCTCCCTGCTGCCCGATTACATCGACATCAGCCCGTTTGCAGCCGGGGTCGCCACCATCGGCTTCATCTTCGGCGCCTACATGACCGAGACCTTCCGCGGTGCCATTCTGGCGGTGGACAAGGGCGAGCTGGAAGCGGCCCGCGCCTTCGGCATGCGGGCAACCCAGGTGTTTGTGCGGATCCTGTTTCCCCAGATGATGCGCCACGCCCTGCCTGGGTTTGGCAACAACTGGCTGGTCTTGCTGAAAACCACGGCGCTGGTCTCCATCATCGGGCTCGATGACATGGTGCGCAAAGCGTCTCTGGCGGCGGGTTCGACCCAGCTGCCCTTCACCTTCTACATGGCGGTGGCCCTGATCTTCCTGATCTTCACTGCGGTCTCCACCTCGGCACTGAAATGGGCCGAGCGTCACTATGCGATAAAGACGAGGTAAGCCATGGATTTCTCAATCATTCTCACCGAATGGCCCACCTACTGGCAGGGCCTCTACACCACGGTGCTGCTGGTGGCGGCTTCCCTGATCCTCGGGCTGATGTTGGCGGTGCCGCTCGGTATCCTGCGCAACAGCCGCAACTGGCTGATCAAGGGGCCGATCTGGGCTTATATCTACTTCTTTCGTGGCACCCCGCTGCTGGTGCAGCTGTTCATCATCTACTACGGCGCCGCCCAGTGGGAGTGGCTGAAAAACAGCGTTGCCTGGGATCTGTTTGCCGAAGCCTGGTTCTGCGCCTTGCTGGCCTTCACTCTGAACACCGGGGCCTATACCGCCGAGATCGTGCGCGGCGCCGTGCTCAACATGCCCAAGGGGCAGATTGAAGCGGCCAACGCCTTCGGCATGACCCGCTGGCAGACCCTGACCCGGATCATTTTGCCCAACTCGTTTCGTCGGGCACTGCCGGCCTACAGCAACGAGGTGATCTTCATGCTGCAGGGCTCGGCGGTGGCAGGCATCATCACCATCGTCGATCTGACCGGCGCCGCGCGGATCATCAACTCCCGCTACTACAGTCCGTTCGAAGCGTTCCTGACCGCCGGCCTGCTCTACATGCTGCTGACTTTCGTCATCGTCTGGCTGTTCAAGAAGTGGGAAGCCCGCTGGCACGCCCACCTGCGCCCCCGCACCGTGTAATGGCCATAAAAAAAGCCCGCAATTTGCGGGCTTTTTTGTCGCTGCGTGTCCCTCAGCGGCCCAGGTATTCCCGGTCGAAGAAGGTGTTGACCCAGTGGGGGCGGTAGATGGCGAGCAGGGTCATGGTCATGCCGTTGAGCAGGGCTTCGGGGAAGAGCAGCAGTGGCCAGATGGAGAGGTAGTCGGCGCTGATGGTGTACCAGGGGTAGGTGTCGCTAAGGCCCATCAGCAGGGCGCTGGCCACCACCTTGACCGAGATGGAAAGGGCGCCGCCAAGAAAGGCCACCACGAACAGATAGACGAACAGGTGGCGCGGCAGCCAGGCCCAGCTGGCCAGAAACAGCAGCCAGGTGGTGGCGACCGGCAGGGCCACGCCGATGAGGGCCTGCCAGCCGATGTCGGCCAGGGGGATGACCCTGAAGTAAGAGAGGACCAGCAGGGTGAGGCAGGGGGCGAGCAGGGCGAGGCGCCAGCCCAGCAGCAGGGTCAGGCTGGTGAGGCCGAGAAAGTGCACCTCCAGCCCGTCGTGCAGGCCGGCCCGCAGGGTCCAGAGCGGCACCAGCACGATGGCGCCGCCGAGGCAGAGGTGCTGGTAGAGCGGATGGTCGTGGAGGGTGCGCAGCAAGGTGCCACGCAGGCTGAATGTGAGCAACAGTACCCAGAGCAGCAGGGCGGCGGCTTGTCCTTCACTCATGGCAGATCCTTGTCCGGTGACGGCATGCAGGTGGGCGAGGCCCGATGTGAAAGGGGCTGGCGTTTTCCCGGCCAGCCCCTGAGCTATCAGTATTTGACGTTGTTGTGGTACTTGGCGAGGATGCCCTGGACGCGGTCCATGGTCTCCTTGCTGGGGGGCTTGATCCCGGTGAGATCATAGGTGTCGCCCAGTACGTCCCACTTGTGCTTGCCGAGTTCGTGATAGGGCAGCAGCTCCACCTTCTCGACGCACTCTCCCAGTTCAGCGATGAACTGGCCGAGCCCTTCGGCGCTCTCGTCGTCGTCCGACCAGGTCGGCACCACCACATAGCGGATCCACATGGTCTTGCCCTTGGCGGCCAGGTAGCGGGCAAACTCCAGGGTGTACTTGTTGCTGACGTGGGTCAGCGGAATGTGCTTGTCGTCGTTGATCTGCTTGATGTCGAGCAGCACCAGATCGGTATTGTCGAGCACCTTGTCGAGTTGTTCGTCGTAGTGGCGCACGAAGCCGTTGGTATCGAGGCAGGTGTGGATGCCCTTCTCCTTGCAGGCTGCGAACAGTTCGGCGATGAAATTTTGCTGCAGCATGGCTTCGCCACCGGAGGCGGTGACGCCACCACCCGAGGCATTCATGAAGTGGCGATAGCTGGTGATGTCGCTCATCAACTCCGGCACTGTCACCTCGCGGCCGCCCTGGGTGTCCCAGGTGTCGCGGTTGTGGCAGTACTTGCAGCGCATCAGGCAGCCCTGCATGAACACGATGAAGCGTATTCCGGGGCCATCGACGGTGCCGCAGGTTTCAACGGAATGGATCCGGCCAATGACCCCGGATGTATCGGTGGTCACACTGGTTTCAGCGGCGGTGCCGCTGACTTCGACAGCAGGGATCCGATTAATGACAGACATAGACGACTCCAATGATTCGAGCAGGCCGTTATTTTATTACATAAAGCCCTATAAATCCTACATGTTTAGCCCGGAGCCGGGGCACCCAGCAGGCTCTCGAGGGCTTTGGCGGTGAGCGGCCTGCTGGTCAGGAAGCCTTGATAATGCTGGCAGCCTAGGGCTTTGAGGATGGCAAGCTGCTCTTCGTCCTCCACCCCTTCGGCGGTGACGGTAAAACGAAAAACCTTGGCCAGTTCCAGGATCGCCTTGACGATGGCCTTGTCCTGCTCGCTGTGCACCAGGGTCTGGATGAAGCTTCTGTCGAGCTTCACCTCGTCCGCCGGCAGATCGCGCAGATAGGCGAGCGATGAGTAGCCGGTGCCGAAATCATCGATGGAGAGCAGGATGCCGAGCTCCTTGAGCTGGCGCATCCTGGCGATGCTCTCCAGCCGGTTCTCCAGCACCACGGATTCGGTCACCTCCAGCAGCAGGCGGGAGGGGGGCACCCCGGTATCGCGCAATATGTATTCCACCTGCTGCACGAAGCCTGCGGTGTGGAACTGGCGGGCGCTGACGTTGACTGACAGATGGGGAATGGCCAACCCGCGGTTGAGCCAGAAGCTGTACTGGGCGCAGGCGGTTTTCATCACCCAGTAGCCGATGTCCTGGATGAGGCTGGTCTCCTCGGCGATGGGGATGAACTCTGCCGGCGGCACCATGCTGCCGTCGCTGCGCTGCCAGCGCAGCAGCGCCTCGATGCCGGAGAGAGCACCGTTGTCGACCCGGTATTGCGGCTGATAGTGCAGTTGCAGCTCGTGGTGGCGCAGGGCGTCGCGCAGCTGGTTGTTGAGCGCCAGCTTGCTCTTCTCCTTCTCCGCCATGGCCTCGCTGAAGAACACATAGTTGCCCTGGCCGGATCGTTTGGCCATGTGGGTGGCGGTGTCGGCCTGCTGCATCAGCACCAGGTGATCCTTGTCCTCGCTGGAGAAGAGGCTGATCCCCACCGAGGCGCTGCAGTGCAGCTTGTGATCCTCGATGTCGAACGGGATGCGAAATAGCCCCATCAGCTCGCGGGCGAAGTGTTCTGCCAGGATCTTGGCGGTGACATAACCCTGGCCCAGGGCGCTGAACAGCAGAGCGAACTCGTCCCCCGAGATGCGGGCCAGCACCAGGTTGTCCTGGGGCAGGGTCTTGAGCCGCTCCACCACCGCCTGCAGCAGCAGATCGCCGCAGGCATGGCCGAGGGAGTCGTTGATCGACTTGAAGTTGTCCAGATCCAGCAGCAGCAGGGCGCCCCACTGGCCGCTGGCCTCCTGCAGGGTGCGCTGTATGATGTCGTTGAGGCTGCGGCGGTTGTAGAGGCCGCACAGATCGTCGTAGTAGGCGAGCTGCTCGATGTGGCGCGCCGCCTCCTTTTCCTGGGTGATGTCGTAGAAGCTGCAGACATAGTGGCTGATCTCGCCGTGCTCATCCTGCACCCCGCTCACCATCAAGCGGACCGGGAACAGGTGACCATCCTTGTGCAGGCAGCGCTCTTCCCCCATCCAGAACTCCTGGGCCGCCACCGCCTCGCGCACATCCTGCGCCAGGTGATCGCCATAGTAGGTGGGCCTGAGCCGGACGATATGCTGGCCGATCATCTCATCGTCGGCAAAGCCGGTGATGCGGCCAAAGGAGCGGTTGACCTTGAGGATGATCCCCTTGTGATCCATCACCAGCAGACCGTCGTGGGTGTTGAAGGCCACCTCGGCCAGCCGCAGCGCATCGTCGGCGGCCAATCGTTGCAACTCGACGGCGGCCCGCTCGTGCTGGCTGCTGAGGGCGTCGAGCAGCGGCATGGGGTCGGCCAGTGGCGTGTCGAGCAGCAGAGTGAGCTGGCCGATGGGGGCGCCCTGCGAGCCGTGCAGCGGAATGCCGACATAGACGGGGGCATTGAGTGCCAGCAACTGGCTGGCCTGGGGATAGCGCAGGGGCAGGTCTTCCACATAGACAGCCTGGCCGTGCTGGAACAGCTCCTGGCCAGGCCCCGGGTCCATCTGGATGGGCTTGAGCACCGAGAAGGTCTCCCCCTCCAGCACGCAGCGCGGGATCATCCAGAGATCCTGGCCGCGCGGCTGGTACTCGCCAATCCAGCCGATGCGGGCGCCGCTGATGCCCATGGCCCAGCTCACCAGGGCGCGGCAGTAAGCGATGCCGGTCAGCAGGGTGAGCTCGGCAGGCAGCGTCAGCACGGCGGGCTGGACCGGTTCCGGCACAGGTTGCCAGTGGCCGAGCAACTGGGCGCTGTGACGTACCAGCTGCAGCATCTCTTCACTCAGCGGGGTGGCGTTGAGGAATTCGAGGCTCAGCACGCCGATGAGTTTTTCCTGCTCCAGCAAGGCTCCGTCCAGACGCGAGCTCACACCGGCATTGGCCAGATAGTAGTGCTGGCTCAGCATGGGCTGGTGCGCGGCTTCCGAAAAGCTCAGGGACTTGCGGGTGCGCAGGGCGCGGATGTAGCGACTGTCGCCGCGAATGGCGGCGACCTCGTCGGCCCCCAGGGTAAAGACTGGGGTCAGCTGCTCGCTGCCGAGGGGGCCGTTGGCCTGATAGTGCCAGAGGATGAGGCGATCGGCCCCCAGGCTCTCCTTGAGGGCCTCCAGCATGGCGGCAAACTGCTGCTGGCTCGCCATCTGGCTCAGGCGTGGCAGTTGCAGCGCCAGGTCGGCCACCGGCTCCTGGCGCAGGGTCTGCAGGCAGATGAGCCAGAAGGCATCTTGTTCGTGGGAGAGGGCAATGTGCCACTGCTGGCCGGCAAAGCGCAGCACCAGCTTGCCGCCATGGCCGCTGGCCAGCAACTGTTCGATAGGCAGGCGCAGCGCATCCGGCAACTGGGCCGGCCAGGGGCCTCTGGGCTCATCGAGCCAGTAGAGCGGGGTTTGCATCACATCGGTCAACGCGACCAGCCGTTGGCTGCGCACGTCCAGACGAAAGAACAGCGGTGTCTGGTTGGCAGAAGAGAGATGACTGAGCGCGGTTGACGACATGAACTGATAACATCCTGTTGAACGACTGTCGGGTGGCAAGAATACTGCAAAATCGGTGCAAACAAAATTTCATTGAAATCTAAATTAGAAAATACTAATTTAATGTCAATTTGTCGTTGACTGGAGTCTTGCTGATGAAACGGATCCTGATTGTAGGCGGGGTAGCGGGGGGCGCGTCTGCCGCCGCCAGAGCCCGCCGTCTGAGCGAAGAGGCGGAAGTTGTGATGTTCGAGCGGGGCGAGTTCGTCAGCTTCGCCAACTGCGGGCTGCCTTATCACATCGGTGGTGACATCCCCAACCGGGATGCCCTGCTGTTGCAGACCCCCCAAAGCTTCAAGCGCCGCTTCAACGTGGATGTGTGGGTCTTTCACGATGTCATCGAAATAGACAAGGCCGGCAAGAGCCTGCTGGTGCGTAACCTGCTGACCGGTGAAGAGCGGCGCGAAGCCTACGACGTGCTGCTGCTGAGCCCGGGCGCGGCCCCCATCCGGCCTCCCTTCCCCGGCATCGACAGCCCGGGGGTGCACACCCTGCGCAATATTCCCGACATGGATCGCATTCTGGCGGCGCTGGCGCACGATCAGCCGCGCCATGTCACCGTGGTGGGGGGCGGTTTCATCGGACTGGAGATGATGGAGGCGCTGCACCAGCGCAAGCTGGACGTCACTTTGCTGGAGCTCTCCGATCAGGTGATGGCGCCGGTGGATAAGGAGATGGCCAACATGCTCCATGCCCGCATCCGGGAGGAGGGGATCGACCTGCGCCTGCGCACCGGCCTCTCCGCCATCGAGAGTCTGGATGTGCTAGCGGAAAAAACCGCTGCCGTGGCCACTGAACAACGGGGTGGATTACGCCTGACCTTGAGCGATGGCACCCGGCTCGATACCGGGCTGCTGATCCTGGCCATCGGTGTCAAGCCAGAGACCCTGCTCGCCGCCAAGGCGGGGCTGGAGCTGGGGCCGCGCGGCGGCATCAAGGTGGACGCCGCCATGCGCACCTCGGATCCCTTCATCTATGCGGTGGGGGATGCGGTGGAGGAGACCGACTTCGTCACCGGCGAGTCTGTGCTGATCCCGCTGGCGGGGCCTGCCAATCGGCAGGGGCGCATCGCCGCCGACAACATGCTGGGCCGCGCCGAAACCTACAAGAAGACCCAGGGTACCGCCATCTGCAAGCTGTTCGATCTGGCGGTGGCCAGCACCGGGCTGAACGAGAAGCGGCTGCTGCAGCTGGGGCTGCCGTTCGAGAAGGCCTATGTCCACCCGGGCAGCCACGCCGGTTACTACCCCGGTGCTCACCCGGTCAGCCTCAAGCTGCTGTTTGCCCCGGATGGCAAGATTTACGGCGCCCAGGCCATCGGCAAGGACGGGGTCGACAAGCGCATCGACGTGCTGGCGGTGGCCCAGCGCGCCGGTCTCACCGTGTTCGATCTGCAGGATCTGGAACTCACCTATGCACCGCCCTTCGGCTCGGCCAAGGACGTGATCAACATGGCGGGCTTTGTGGCCAGCAACCACTTGAAGGGGGATACCCTGCTCTGCCACGCAGCCGAGGTAGAGGCTCGTCACCCCCATCAGCAGGTGCTGGACGTGCGCAATGGCCCCGAGCTCGACAAGCTGGGTCGCATTCCGGGGGCGATGCACATTCCTCTGGATGAGCTGCGCAATCGCCTTCATGAACTGCCCAAGGATAAAGAGCTGCTCATCAGCTGCCAGGTGGGCTTGCGCGGCCACGTGGCCTGTCGCCTGCTGAGCCAGCACGGCTTCAAGGTGAAAAACCTCTCCGGCGGCTTCAAGACCTGGCAGATGGCGGTGATGGAGTAACCCGCCACAGCCGCAAGCGAGCGCCGACCCCAGGGTCGGCGCTGTTGCATCTGGCGGGGGGCCGCCGGCGTTTTAACGCAATGAGCTTTGTGTCAAGCGAGCCTGATCCCTTATCCTGTTGGCTATTGCGCTGCACTGGCAGCGAGCCAATCAGGGATGACATTTATGCGCCGCGTCGACTCTCACCCTCGCTTCTCTCGTTCCTCACCACAACAGGTGGCCATCCCCGGGCGCCGCTGGCCGGCCCTGCTGCTGGCGGGGCTCACGGCGCTGCTGCTGAGCGGCTGCGGCCCCGACAAGCCTGTCGCCAATGAGCCGACCACACCGCCAGCTGCCCAGCAGGAGGTAGGGGCGTCAACTTCTGTAGTGCAGGCCAATGCCCGTCAATATCGGGATGCCCCGGCGCTGGCGCTGGTCTTCTCCGGCCCATTGGTGCCCAAGGCGAAGTGGCAGAGCTGGCTTTCTGTGAGTGAGGGAGGCAAGCAGGTGCAGGGGGAGTGGATCCTGGCCGATGATGGCCGCACCCTCTACTTCCCGAACGTGCAGCCCGATAAAAGTTACGAGGTGAGCCTCAAGGCGGGGCTGGGTCCATCCCCCCAGCGCTGGACCCTCAAGACCCGCCCGCTGGAGGCGGGAGCCTCCTTTACCGCGAGCGGCATGGTATTGCCGCTGCGCGACGAGCTGCGTCTGCCCATCAGCGCGGTCAACGTGGATGAGGTCAATATCGACTTCTTTCGGGTCGATGCGGAGTATCTGCCCCGTTTCTTGGCCGAGTATCGCCCGGGTGCCGGCATGGGCAACTGGGAGCTTGAGCAGATCACCAAGCGGGCCAAGCGGGTGTTCAGCGGCCGTTACGCGCTGGAGCTCGATGCCAACCGGCGCGAGACCCGCCTTATCAATGTGAAGGAGCCGCAACTGGCCGAGGCCGGCGTCTACTTTGCGGTGATGTCGCCCCTTGGCAACTACGACTGGCGCAAGGAGACCACCTACTTCGCGGTGAGCGACATGGGGCTCAGTGCCCGCCGCTACCGCGATCAGCTGGAGGTGTTCGTGAGCTCCCTGGCCAGCGCCGACCCGCTCAAGGATGTGCAACTCTCTCTGCTCGACGAGAAGGGCAACCGGCTGCAGGTGCAAACCACCGATCCGCAGGGCCATCGCCGCTTCGATCAGGTGCAGGGTGCTCGCCTGCTGCTGGCCGAGCAGGGCAACCATCTGGCGGTGCTGCGTCTCGACGGGGCGGCGCTCGATCTCTCCACCTTCGATCTCGGCACCCAGCCCTGGCAGGCCCAGCAGCTCTATCTGTTCAGCGGGCGCGACCTCTATCGCCCCGGCGAGCGGCTCGACAGCGAGATTTTGCTTAAAGGCCAGGATGGCCAGCTGCTGCCGGGGATGGCGGTGGAGCTGGAGGTGAAGCAGCCGGACGGCCAGCTGCTCGAGCAGAAACGGCTGCTGCCGGATAGCCTTGGCGCCGCTCACTACGGCCTGCGTTTGCCGGACGATGCGCCGCTCGGGCGCTGGACCATCAACCTCAAAACTGCCGCCGGCAGCCGCTTCGAGTGGCCCTTTCTGGTGGAGGAGTTTCTGCCGGAGCGGCTGAAACTGCAGCTTGGCAAGGGGCCGGATGGGGAAGTGACTAGTCTGGACGCCGCTCTCACTCTGCCGCTGCAAGGGGACTATCTCTATGGCGCGCCGGCCAGTGCCACCAAGGCGAAGGCGGAGGTGAAGTTAAGCCGCGCCACCATGCCCTTTACCCAATGGCAGGCGTTCACGCTGGGGGATGTGCTGCTCGCCGAGCAGGCCAAGGATCTTGAACCGCTGAATCTCACCCTGGATGCGCAGGGGCAGGGGACTTTTTCGCTGGCTGATGAGCTCGACAATGTGCGCGCCCTCGGGCCGCTGGAGGTGGCCTATCGGGTGTCGCTCGCCGAGCCAGGTGGCCGCGCCGTCAATCGCAGTCGCACCCAGTATGGCTGGCCCATGGGCAGCCAGTGGCCGGCCCTCAAGGCCGACTTTGTGGCGGATCGGGTAGAGGGGGGCAAGCCGCTCCCCTTCCAGATCCTCAACCTCGATGACAAGGGCCAGCCGGTGGCGGGGGCGGTGAAGGTGCGCCTTATCAACGAGTACCGCGACTACTACTGGCACTACGCCGATGGGGAGGGGTGGAAGTACGAGTTCAACAGCCAGCCCTATCTGGAGCAGGAGCAGACCCTGCAGCTGGATGGCAAGGGGCCGACCCCGCTCACGCTGCAACTGGCGGCGGGCTGGTATCGGTTGGAGGTGGAGAACAGTCAGGGCCATCAATCGAGCCTGCGGGTGGAGATCGGCAGTTACGCCTGGGGCGGCGGTGGCGAGCAGGCACGGCCTGACAAGATTGCCATCACCCTCGACAAGCGTGCCTATCAGGCGGGTGACAAGGCCAAAGTGACCCTGGTGGCGCCGCGCCCCGGCAAGGGCTTGCTGCTGGTGGAAGATGGCGACGGCCTGCGCTGGTGGCAGCGCATCGAGCTCAAAGGGGCCGGTGGCGATGCCAAGGATGCCCGCGGCGAGTTCGAGATCCCGGTCAGCCCCGAGTGGGAGCGTCATGACCTGCATATCTCGGCCCAGATCGCCGCGCCAGACAGTGCCTCCAAACCGTCCGGCAAGCAACAGGGGCAGAGCCTGCGCTCGGTCGGTCTGGTGCCGCTCACCCTGGATCGGGAAGCGCGCCGTCTGCCGCTCACCCTGAGTGCGCCGGACAAAGCGGTGCCGCTCACCCGGCTGGAAGTGACCGCCACCTCCACCCCCAACAGTCAGGGCCGCGTGGTGCTGGCCGCGGTGGATCGGGGCGTGCTCAACATCAGCGACTACCAGCCGCTCGACCCGTTCGAGATCTTCTTTGGCCGCAAGCGCTTCGCCCAAGATTTGTTCGACAACTACGGTCAGGTGATCCCGCCGCAAGATGGCAAGCTGGCCCGCCTCAATTACGGGGGCGACCGTGCGCCGCTGAAAAAGGGCGGCGCGCTGGAGAGCCGGGTCGAGATCGCAGCGCTGTGGAGCGGCGAGGTGAGTTTTGATGAGAGCGGCAAGGCGGTGATCCCGCTCGATTTGCCCAACTTCAACGGCGAGCTGGCGCTGATGGCGCTGGCCTGGAACGAACAGCAAGTGGGTGAGGCCGAGCGCGCCGTCAAGGTGGTGGCGCCCTTGGTGGCCGAGATTGGCTGGCCGCGCTTTGGCGCCAGAGGGGATGAGACCCGGGCACTGGTACAGCTGCGCAACATGAGTGGCGATGATCAGACCCTCTCCCTTGCCTGGACCCTCAATGGCGGGCTGAAAGCAAACGGTGAGCAGCCCGGCACCCTTTCCCTTAAAAATGGCGAAGAGCAGTGGCTGACCCTGCCGCTCACCGTGACCGGGGCGAGCGGTGTGGCAAGCCTGCAGTTGGCGGCCAACGGCAAGGATTTTGCCATCAGCCGCGACTGGACTTTGCCGCTGCGCTCCCCCTGGCCGGCCGAGACGCGTCAACGCTACCAGATGCTGGCCCCCGGCCAGCAGATGAGCTTTGCGCCAGCTGAGCTGGCCGGGCTGGATCGCGCCAACCTGCAGGGACTGCTCAGTCTCTCCGGTACCCCGCCCTGGGATCCGGCAGCCCAGTGGCAGGCGCTGGCCGGCTACCCCTATGCCTGTCTGGAGCAGACCCTGTCCCGTGCCTGGTCTTACTTGCTGACCACAGCCGATGAGCGGACCGCCTGGCGCAAACCCGCAGAGGGCAAGAAAGCGGTGAGTGAGGCGGATGTGCAACGCGCCCTGCTGCAGCGGCTGCAGCGGTTGCAACTGCCAAGCGGCGGTTTTGGCCTCTGGGATGGCCGCTCCGACGAGGAGCAGTGGCTCACCGCCTATGCCGCCGACTACCTGCTGGCGCGCAAGGAGGCAGGCGATGCAGTGCCGGAGGCGATGCTCAATCAGGCGCTGAACCGGCTGCAAAGCTATCTCACCGACAGCCAGTATGGCGAGCGCTGGAGCAGTGCCCCCGAGCACAGCCGGCTGGCCTATCAGGCTTACAGTGCCTATGTGTTGGCCCGGGTGGGCAAGGCGCCGCTCGCTACCCTGCGCCTTATCTGGGAGCAGCAGGCTGATCACGCTCGCTCCGGCTTGCCGCTCTTGCACCTCTCCCTGGCCCTCTCGGCCATGGGGGATGAACAGAACGCCGCCAAGGCCCTCAGCCGGGCATTGGCGACCGAGCGCGGTGACGACTATCTCGGGGATTATGGCTCTGCGCTGCGGGATCAGGCCCTTGAGCTCTCCCTGCTGCGCCAGCACAAGCTGGCTGCGGATCGCTGGCCCGCTCTCAGTGCCAAGGTGGCCGATACCCTGGCCCACCGTCAGTGGCTCAGCACTCAGGAGCGGCTCGCCCTGCTGCGACTCGCCCGCTTCGACCCGGCCGTCGACTGGCAGGCCAAGGTGACTTCCTCTCTTGGCAGTGGATCCCTGAGCGGTTCGGCTCCGCAGCAGCAGGGTGCCCCCGAGGCACTGGCGGCGAGCACCGTCACCAACGAGGGCAAGGGCTCCCTCTATGTG
Source organism: Aeromonas sp. S15(2024) (assembly GCF_041402265.1). NCBI lineage: Bacteria > Pseudomonadati > Pseudomonadota > Gammaproteobacteria > Aeromonadales > Aeromonadaceae > Aeromonas > Aeromonas sp. S15(2024). The sequence continues at coordinate 853,677 of NZ_JBGLQY010000001.1, forward strand.
CAGCGTACCCTGATTGGCTACCCCGAACAGGCACCGGCACGGGTAAGCAAGGGAATGAGCGTGACCCGCAGCTGGTTCAACAGCGACGGTCAGCGTTTTGACCCGATCAAGGTGAAGGTCGGCGATCTGGTGGTGGTGCGACTCAATGTCAGCAGCGAATCGGCAGTGCCCGATGCCCTGCTGGTGGAGATGGTGCCCGCTGGCTTTGAGCTGGAGAACCCGGCCCTTGGCAATAGCATCAAGCTCGAAGAGCTCTCCATCGAGGGGAAACCGGCGTGGCAGAGCGAGTGGAACGACTATCTCAAGCATCAGGAGTTTCGCGACGACCGCTACACGGCGGCGCTGGATCTGAGCGAGGGGAGCAACCAGCAACTGGTCTACCTGATGCGGGCGGTGACGCCGGGTCGCTATCAGGTGCCGCCAACCCAGGTGGAGGATATGTACCGACCCGAGCTCAGGGCTGTGGGTGAGGATATCCACGAGGTAACGATTTCTGAGTAGCTGGCGCTTGATGGGTCGCAGACGCCCTCTGGGCTACGACCCCTCCCTTGAGCGGGTTCGCCCGCTCACTTTCTGGCAGCGTGGCTGGCTGAAATTGGGTCGCAGTGGTCGCGCTGGCGGGCGCTGGCTTGGTCGCCTGCCGCGCTGGCTGCGCTTTTCGGTGCTGGGAGTTGTAGCACTGCTCCTGTCATTGCTGGCGCTGGATCGCATTTTCCCGCCGCCACCGCTCGACCCTGCCTACGCGCGGGTGGTGCTCGACATGAAGGGGCGGCCGCTGCGGGCCTTTGCCGACACCAGCGGCGTGTGGCGCTACCCCGTGACCCTGGAGCAGGTCTCCCCCCGCTATATCGAGGCGTTGCTGGGTTACGAGGATCGCCATTTCTGGCGCCATCCCGGGGTCAATCCGGTGGCCATGGTGCGCGGGGTCTGGCAGTGGCTGCGCAACGGACGCGCCGTGTCGGGCGGCTCGACCCTCACCATGCAGGTGGCCCGCCTTATCGAGCCCTATCACAGGAGCGTGCCCGGCAAGTTGCGCCAGATGGCCCGTGCGCTGCAACTGGAGTGGCACTACGACAAGCGCACCCTGCTCACCGTCTACCTCAACCGGGCGCCGTTTGGCGGCAACCTGGAGGGGGTGCAGGCGGCAAGTTTTGCCTATCTCGGCAAGAGCGCCGCCAAGCTGACCCATGCCGAAGCGGCGCTGCTGGCGGTGCTGCCGCAGGCCCCCAGCCGCAACCGGCCGGACCGGCATCCCGAGCGGGCTCGCGTTGCCCGCGACAAGGTGATGCAGCGGCTGGTGGCGCAGGGCGTCTGGCCCGAACAGGCGTGGCTGGAGGGGCGTATCGAGCCGGTGCTGGCCCGCGGTCACTTCACGCCGATGGAGGCACCGCTGTTTGCCCGTCTCGCCGCCGACAATCAGGCCGGGGCGCTGGTGCACACGACCATAGACGGCGATCTGCAGCGCTGGCTGGAGGGACGGGTGGCGAGCTATATCCGCCGCTTCCCCGAGCAGACCTCTGCGGCGTTGCTGTTGGTAGATAACAAAACCATGGCGGTGCGTGCCTACGTGGGCAGCGCCGAGTATGGCAATTTGCGCCGCCACGGTTACCTCGACATGGTGCAGGCGATCCGCTCTCCCGGCTCTACGCTGAAACCCTTTATCTACGGCCTGGCCATGGACGAGGGGCTGGTGCACTCGGCCTCCCTGCTCTCCGATGCGCCAAGGCTGGGGTCTGATTATCGCCCCGCCAACTTTTCCGGCGCCTTTCAGGGGCCGGTGACCCTCGCTCAGGCGCTGCAGCAATCCCTCAACGTGCCGGCGGTGCAGGTGCTGGAGGCGCTCGGGGCCGACAAACTGGTCAGCCGCCTCGACAACGCCGGGGTGCGGCTTGCGCTCTCCGACAAACCCAATCCGGCAATCGCGCTGGGGGCGGCGGGCATTCGGCTTGAGCAGCTGGTGGCGCTCTACAGCGCACTGACCCGGCAGGGGCAGGTGGCGATGCCGGTCTGGCTGGCGGGGCAGCAGGCGGTGTCGCGCCCCTTGCTGAGTCCGGGAGCGGCCTGGATCATCTGGCAAATATTGAGCGCGCAGGGGCGCTCAGATCAGCCTTTTGCCAGTGAGGCGACCGGCCGGGTCAATCGACTGGCCTGGAAGACTGGCACCAGCTATGGCTATCGCGACAGCTGGGCGATGGGAGTCTCAGGTCGCTGGACCATAGGCGTCTGGTTGGGGCGCCCCGACGGTACCCCCATGCCCGGTTTCTACGGCCAGAGCGCGGCGGTGCCGCTGCTGCTCTCGGTCTACTCGCGACTGGCTGACAGCAGCCCCCTGCCGGCACAACCCAATACGGTGAGCGAGGCCGAAGTTTGCTGGCCGCTGGGGCGCAAGGCGAGCGCGCCCCTGCCAGAGACTTGTCTGCAGCGCCAGAGTGCCTGGTTGCTGGAAGGACGCGATCCCCCCACCTTGCCGGATCCCATGGATTGGCCCTCGCCGCTGCGCCAGGTTGCGCTGACCAAGGAGGGCAAACCGACCCTGTCACGCTGCCAGGATGCGGCGCAATCTGGTTTTCGGGCCCTCTGGCCGCTGTCGCTGGAGCCGTGGCGGGGGCCTGCAGAGCGGCGCCAGGCGCTGCTGGCGAGTGGTTGCAAGGGGGAGGGGCAGAGCACCGAGCTGCAGGCACCCATTCGCATCTTGGCGCTGGGGGAGGGCAACCTTGTTCGCAGCCAGCGCTATCGGCTGCAGCCCAAGGTGCTGGGGGGTGTCGGCAAACCGGCCTGGTTTCTCAACGGTCAGCGGCTGCGCTGGGACGGGGATCAGGTGCTGAGCGAGGCGGGTCGTTATCAGCTAGTGGTGGTGGACGAGGCGGGCAACAGCGATCGCATCGAGTTTCGCTTGGAAAATCCCTCCTGAGGGGAGGCGCCTCTCTTTGGGGTGTCAGAATATTGACTACATCGGGGGATGACTCCGATGCCGTCAGCGGATTGTCGATTTACCCGCAGGGCGTCGCGGGCTCAGGGTTTGACCTGCCCCAGCCGGGTGAAGAAGTGTTGACTCTTGCGCTGGTGGAAGTGGCTCTTCTTGATGGAGTGAAACACCAGCTTGCTGTCCGGGTGGCTCGCCTTGAGGCGATGGATCATCGCCATGGCCGGTAAGCCAGTACTGACGAGCGTGGTGAGCGGCAGACTCTGGGTCTGCGGCCCCAGCAGCTGGTTGAGCCCCTGCTGCGCCTGCTCGAAGCGGGTCAGCGCGGCGGGCTCGGCGTAGCCGCTGCCCAGCATGGCGAGCAGGGCATTGAGCGCCTGATTAAACTCGGCCAGCTGCTGGCGAAAGCCGCTGCGACTGCGCAGGGCGATCAGTTCTGCAAACGGGATGTCGGCCAAGTGAGTGGGCACTTGCAGCGGGATTTCGAGGTGGAAGCAATCCTGACCCCCCCGGTTGTGGTAGCGGGATTCGAGCAGGTGGAGCAGCCGGTCCAGATAGTCGTGATCGGTGATGAGGGCTCCCTCATTGGCGAGTGCCCACTCGCGGGCGAGCCGCATGGAGATCAGGTTGGCAAAGCGCCGTGCCATCCTGAACCCGCCCTCCTCCCGGCTGGCGAAACCGTGAGCCAGGCAAAAGCCGTGCAGCCGCTCCAGCCCCGCCTGGGCCGGGCAGAAGCAGTCGTGGTTGGCCGGCGAGCGCCAGCGACCGATCAACTCCTTGTTGCCAAACACCTTGTGACGCACGAAGTTGGGGGCGAGCAGGCTGCTCAGCTGACTCTCCAGCTGGGGAGTGATGGCGGCAAAGAAGGCGGCATCCGGCCGCTCGGCCAGCAGATCCGTCTCCTGTTCGAGCGTCTGCAGCAGGGCGGTGAGGCCGCTCTTCTCACTGACGGTGAAGACGAAGGCGAGCCGCTCCAGATAGAGCAGGGCAAACTTGAGCCACAGCTCGTCGCGCACTTCCATGCCGGGGTAGTAGATGTAGGTCTTCATCGAATGGGTCTGTGGTCAGGAATGTTGCCGGGACGCAGGTTCGGGAATATACGCAAGATTGCCTCGCTGCGGCAAACATTGCGTGGGGGAATGTGAGCAAACGCTCATCCAGTAGGCGCTGGCCACAAAGTTCTGATATAATTCGCGCCCTTAAATCAAGGTCACCCGAGTCATTACCATGAAGTTCATTATCAAGCTGTTCCCGGAAATCACCATCAAGAGCAAGTCGGTTCGCCAGCGTTTCATCAAGATCCTGCAGGGCAATATCCGCAATGTCCTGCGCCGCTTCGACGACGATGCCCGGGTGCGGATGGATTGGGACAAGCTGATCGTGAGCTCCCGCAATGACCAGTTCCGTGAACAGGCCATCGAAGCCCTGGCCTGTATTCCCGGCATTCAGGCTTTCCTCGAGGTGCAGGCCAGCAAGTTTACCGACCTGCACGACATCTTCGAGCAGGTGAAAGCCGTGTGGGGTGACCAGCTCGAGGGCAAGACCTTCTGTGTGCGCGCTAAGCGCCACGGCAAGCACGAGTTCTCCTCCCTCGAAGTGGAGCGCTACGTGGGCGGTGGCCTGAACCAGCACTGCGTGAGCAACGGCGTGCGCCTCAAGAACCCGGATGTGAAGATCAACCTCGAGATCGACGGCGAAGAGCTGTTCATCGTCAGCGCCATCCACCAGGGTCTGAGCGGCATGCCTATCGCTACCCAGGAAGATGTGTTGAGCCTCATCTCCGGCGGTTTTGACTCCGGTGTTGCCTCCTTCCAGTTCATCAAGCGCGGCTGCCGGGTGCACTACTGCTTCTTCAATCTGGGTGGTGCCGCTCACGAGATTGGCGTCAAGCAGGTGGCCTATCACCTGTGGAACCGTTTCGGCTCTTCCCACCGGGTGCGTTTTACTGCGGTGGACTTCGAGCCTGTGGTGGCCGAGATCCTCGAGAAGATCGACAACGGCCAGATGGGCGTGGTGCTCAAGCGGATGATGATGCGCGCCGCCGCCAAGGTGGCCGACGAGTTCCAGATCCCGGCGCTGGTGACCGGTGAGTGCGTGGGTCAGGTCTCCAGCCAGACCCTCACCAACCTGAACGTCATCGACCGGGTGACCGACAAGGTGATCCTGCGCCCGCTCATCACCTGGGACAAGCCGGACATCATCAGTGAAGCTCGCCGCATCGGCACCCTGGAGTTCGCCGAGACCATGCCGGAGTATTGCGGCGTCATCTCCAAGAAGCCGACCGTGAAGGCCGATCTGGCCCGCATTGAAGAGGAAGAGGGCAACTTCGACTTCGCCATTCTGGACAAGGTGGTGGCCGAGGCCCGTTACCTCGACATTCGTCGCATCGGTGAAGAAACCGCCGCCGAGGTGCAGGAAGTGGAGACCACCGCCGAGAGTGGTGACAACGAGGTGATCCTGGATATCCGCTCCATGGATGAGCACGACGAGAAGCCGTTGCTGGTGGAAGGGCGTGAGGTCATGCATATCCCCTTCTTCAAGCTGGCCACCGCCTTTGGCGATCTGCCGAAAGAGAAGACCTACCTGCTCTACTGCGATCGCGGCGTGATGAGCAAGCTGCAGGCGCTCTACCTGAAAGAGAAGGGCTTTGCCAACGTCAAGGTGTACCGTCCGTAAGGTGACGTTCACGCATGCATAAAAAAATCCGGCCAATGTGCCGGATTTTTTTATTTCACTTGCAGGTTGAGGCTCAAGGGCAGGGAACCGGGGTAAAGGTGGACTGCCCCTGGCAGCGCCACCCCATTTCGGCCTGGCGCATCTGCCACAGGTTGTTGCTGCGAAACAGGGTCAGGATGTAGATCATGTCGCTCTTGGTGCCATCGAGGGCGACCGAGAGCACCAGATCGTTGTCCAGCTGCTGCGCCTGGATGCGACTGGGTATGTCGCTGTGGCCGACGAAACGCAGGGCCACTTCACGATAGTCATTGACCCAGCTCTGCTGGGCGGTGCTTGCCTGACGGATCTGCTGGTTGAACTGCTGCACCGGGGTGGACGCGAGCCGACCAAACAGTACCTGGGCTTCAGCCTGCGCCGTTGCCACATTCATCAGTAACAGTGATGCGATGAGTCCAAGTTTTTGCATGAGGGATTCCGGCTTACAACACTGCATCCTATGACAACAGAAAAGCCTGCTTGGTTCAACGCAACCGGGTCGGGAGTGCGACCTGACGCCGGTTGTGAGGTCAATTGCGCTGCAGCGAGAAGGTAGGCAGTGACAGATGCCAGTAGATGGCGGCCACCCGTAAACCGAACACCGCCGTCATGCAGATGAGCATGGCGGTCACCCGATCCACGTTTATCTCCAGCGCCAGGGTATAGAGGATGCCCCCCAGGATGCAGGCGGTGGCATAGATCTCCTTTTGCAGCACCATGGGCACCTCCCGGGCCAGCACGTCACGGATCATGCCGCCGGCCACCCCTGTCATGGTGCCCATCAATACGGCGATCAGCCCCGATGTACCAAAGTTGAGGGCTTTTTGTGCCCCGATCACGGTAAAGAGCGCCAGCCCGAAGGCGTCGGCGACCGGCAACACGTACCAGGGCATGCGACGGGGCAGCTTGACCATCCACATGCCGATCAGTGCCGTGGCGATCACCACCCAGATGTAGAGAGGGTCCCGTACCCAGAAGACGGGGGTGGCCCCCAGGATCATGTCGCGGATGGTGCCGCCGCCGATGGCGGTGACCGCCGCCAACACCATGACGCCAAAACCGTCCATCCTGAGACGGCCCGCCACCAGTACGCCCGAAAACGCGAATACCGCAGTACCAAACATGTCGCTGATGTAAACAATCTGCTCAACCAGTGTCTGCATGGAGAACAACTCACGTCCAATTGTTGATGGGGCCGCGATTTTAGGGGGGATTGCGGCCTCTGACCAATGGCTGCCTGCAAGAAGTGGGAGCCAGACCAAGTTTTTCTCGGCCGCGCTGGCGCCAGCCAGCGCGATGCATCTGAGCGGCGTCATGTTGTAGGGGAGGTGGACATAGACCTGCGCCCGGCCCGTTGTCGCAAGCCTGATGAATTCAATGAGCAAAACAGGGCACTTTTTTCCTCAAGTTCAGCCGGAACATGCCGATATATAGGGTAAGCGGCGTTAATGCGATGAAGCGTTGAAAATAATGCTAAAGACATCGAAAAAGAGGCCGTTAAATAAGAAGCATCGAACAGGAAAGACAATAAAGTTCGAGCAAATTAAATAGTAAATTTAATAGCTTAGGAGAATAGTCATGGGTCTTTATATCAATACGAACGTTTCATCGCTTAACGCCCAGCGTAACCTGATGAACACCAACAAATCTCTGGATACATCCTACACCCGTCTGGCATCCGGTCTGCGCATCAACAGCGCCAAAGACGATGCCGCCGGTCTGCAGATTTCCAACCGTTTGACCTCCCAGATCAATGGTCTGGATCAGGGCAACCGCAACGCCAACGACGGTATCTCCGTCGCCCAGACCGCCGAAGGCGCCATGGATGAAATCACCTCCATGCTGCAACGGATGCGTACCCTGGCCCAGCAGTCTGCCAACGGCTCCAACAACACGGATGACCGTACCGCGTTGCAGCAAGAGTACACTCAGCTGATGACTGAAATCGACCGGGTAGCCAAAGACACCACCTTCGGTGGCCAGAACCTGCTCAAGGGCGGTTATGTGGGCTCCTTCCAGGTCGGTGCCGACGCCGGTCAGACCATCACGTTCCGGATGACCACTGCCTTCAGCATCTCTGGCATGGCTTCCGCAACCAGCGGCAGTGCGGCAGTGACGACCACTACCTCGGGCGAGCCTTATAAAATCACAAAAACTGCAGGTACGCCGGTGAGTTCTACCAGCATGTCGACCATTACGGCGGCAAGCTCTGCCCAGTCGGCCATGGCCAACCTGGATTACATGATCAAGGTGGTGGATAGCAAGCGTGCCGAACTGGGTGCGGTGCAGAACCGGTTCGATTCGACCATTCGCAACCAGGCGAACGTCTCTGAAAACGTCAGTGCCGCTCGTTCACGGATCCGCGACGCAGACTTCGCGACCGAGACCGCCAATCTGACCAAGCAGAACATTCTGCAACAGGCAGCCTCGACCATACTGTCTCAGGCAAACCAGCGTCCGCAGTCAGCACTCTCCCTGCTGCAGGGCTGATAAAAGAAAACAGGGCGGTTGTTCAGGCCGCCCTGGTCAAGAGATGGAACAAAGGGGTGTTCGGTTCGCACTCTGTTCTATCGGGAGAGAATCTATTCTCTACTAGTAAAGCCAAGTGTTGTACAGCTGTTCAGTTCTGTCACGCTTGGTCATATTCTCCTGAGCGTATGCTCGTTTTAGGCCGGATCTTCCGGCCTCTTTTTATTGTGCCGTCAAATTGACGCCACTCCCCCATATCAAAGCACAAACTGTGCCAACCCTCAGAGTTCATCTCTGTCACGCCGGCTTTAGGCCCTGCTCCCGATAACGGGAGACTGCTCGCCGTCATTTTGCCGCTTGCCGGATAAAACTTGCCGCCTTCGGCAATTATTTTCCTAAAGCTTGTCGCTGCGCTGCCGTTAAATAAAGTGAAGCAATCGAGGGGTGTTCGGAATCCAACGTTTGCACTACTGCGGGTGACCTGTCCGTTCAAACAGACACCCGCCAGAAGAATCAGGCTCGTTCAACCTGTTCTTCTAACGGTGGGACGCCGCTTTGGCGGTGCAACCCGCAGTCGCATGTTCTTCGGGAGAATATTTTATGGCCATGTACATCAACACGAATACTTCATCACTGAACGCCCAGCGTAACCTGATGAACACCAACAAGTCCCTGGATACGTCCTATACCAGACTGGCTTCTGGTCTGCGTATCAACACCGCCAAGGACGATGCTGCCGGTTTGCAGATCTCCAACCGTTTGACCTCCCAGATCAACGGCTTGGACCAAGGTAACCGCAACGCCAACGACGGTATTTCCGTCGCGCAAACGGCTGAAGGGGCCATGGATGAAGTGACCAGCATGCTGCAACGCATGCGCACGCTGGCACAGCAATCCGCCAACGGCTCCAACAACACCGATGACCGTACTGCATTGCAGCAAGAATTTGACCAGCTGACCACCGAGATCAACCGGATCTCCAACGACACCACCTTTGGTGGGCAAAAACTGCTGGATGGGAACTACAAGGGTTCATTCCAGGTAGGGGCTGACGCCGGTCAGACCATCACCTTCAAGATGACCTCCGCGTTCACCATCAGCGGGATTGCTGCGTCAACCAAGGGCAGCGCGACCGTTGCGACCAGCGCCACTGGCGAGCCTTACAAAGTGACGAAGGGTACGTCAGCGGTGACTTCTACCAGCGTCAGCAGCATCAAGGCAGCAAGTTCGGCTCAGCTGGCCATGGCCAACCTTGACTTCATGATCAAGGCGGTTGACAGCAAGCGGGCGGAGCTGGGTGCGGTACAGAACCGGTTTGATTCCACTATCCGCAACCAGTCCAACGTCTCTGAAAACCTGAGCGCCGCACGTTCTCGTATCCGTGACGCAGACTTTGCGACCGAGACAGCCAACCTGACCAAGCAGAACATTCTGCAACAGGCAGCGTCCAGCATCCTGGCGCAAGCCAACCAAAGACCGCAATCTGCTCTGTCCCTGCTGGGCTAACAGAACAGCAGTGATGAGCTAGGAAAAGGAGCGACGATATGGCCAATGAAATTGGGATCCCGTCATCGGTCACTCCTTCTTCTCTTCAGTCAAGTAGCAAGAGCGGCCAATCGGCCGCTCAAGTGCTATCTGGCACGACGGAAGAGCAGCGGGTGACGGCACAACAGGATGTGAAAAAACAGCAGGATGCTCTGGCTGGTGATAAAACCGCCAAACAGGACGTATCCAATGCCGATATTGAAAATGAGGTGCAAAACTTGCAAGAGTTCAGCAAGTTGCAAGGCTGGACTGTCAATTTCAGTGTTGAGAAGGATCTGGATCAGGTGGTCATCAAGGTGGTGGACGCCGAGACCAAGTCAATGATCCGGCAGATACCGAGCGAGGAGCTGCTGGCCATCAGCAAGCGGATCAAGGATCTGCGTGAGGGCGATGTATCCGGCGGCGGTTCGCGGGTCGGGTTGCTGCTCGATAACGAGATCTGATACGAAAAAATTAAGAGGAGAGAGAGTATGCCCACCATTACGTCTGCCGGTGCCGGCTCCGGACTCGATTTGGAGTCAGTGATTGCTGCCAGTGTCGATGCCAAAAAGGCACAACTGATGCAGCCCATCACCACCAAGAAGACCAACACTCAAATCACTCTCTCCGGTGTGGGGCAGCTGAAGTCTGCCATCGCCTCGTTCGTGACTACTCTGCAGGCCATGGCGAAGGATGATGCGTTCAACAAGCGCTCCATCAACATTACCCAGGACAAGGACAAACCCGTGCTCAAGGTAGAGAGCAAGGCGGGGGCTTCCAACGGTCAATATGACATCAGCGTCGAACAATTGGCGAAGTCCAGTAAATTTGACGGCACCTTCGACTCGTCGACGACCCCCCTCATCACTCAGGACGGGAAACTGACGTTCAAGGCTGGCGACAAGACCTTCGATGTGGATGTCAAGGCGGGGGACTCGCTGCAGTCCATTCGCAAACGGATCAACAATGACGCCGACAACTTCGGTTTGAGCGTCAACATCATGAATACCTCAGATGGCAAATCCAAGCTGATGATCGACTCAGGGGTCAGCGGTGACGGCAAGGATCTGCAGATCACCGGCAGCACTACAGAGTTGACCGACAACCTGGTGTCCAAGTTGACCAAGAGCCAGAGCGCTCAGGATGCCAAGATCAAGGTAGATGGCAACACCCTGACCAGTGCGACCAATACCTTCGATGGCACCATAGTCGGGCTCAAACTGACCGTGCTCAGAGAGTCGGATAGCACGACCACCACCGATACCAATGGCATTCCGGTCAAGACCTACAGCTCGAACAAGGTCGATGTGACCACCGACAAGGCCGGCATCAAGGACATGGTCAAGAGCTTTGTCGACGGTTACAACGCGCTGGTGAAGAAGAGCAATGATCTTGGCAAGCGCAACTCGATCGTGGCAGGGAAGAGCCAGAATGATGGCGGTGCATTGGCAGGTGATGCGACGACGCGTGCCGTGGTCAACATGATGAACGGCCTCATCACCGAACCCTCCAAAAAATCGTCTACCTATTCAACGATTTTCCAGATGGGTATCAAGATGGACAACAAGGGGGTATTGTCCATCGACGATACCAAGTTCAGCGAGGCCATCGACAAGAACTTTGATCAGGTGGTTGCGGTGTTTGGCGGCAAGGATGGGGTCGCAGGCAAGCTGGCCAGCCAGCTGGAAACCTACTCCAAGACCGGCGGCCTGCTGGCCAAGCGGGAAGATTCGCTCAATTCCGATCTGCGCGAAGTAAGCCGCAAGGAGTCGGATGTTACCGCCCAGCTGACCAAGTATCAGGAGACCTTGCGGGCCCGTTATGGCAGCCTGGACAGCATGCTGGCCAAGATGAACAAGTCGGCCTCTTATCTGAATCTGCTCAATACCAAAACGAATTAATACGTAGTCAGGAGCCGTGCCTCTTATGTATCGGAAAAATATCAAGGCTTACACCACCCAGAATCTGCAGTCCGAGCTGGCGGTGGCGGATCCCTACCGGGTGATCCAGCTGTTGATGCAGGGTTGCCTCGAGCGTCTTGCCCAAGCCCGTGGTGCCATCGAACGTCGTGATTTCGAAGCCAAGTCCCAGTCCATCTCCAAAACCATGGCCATTATCAACGGCTTGCAGGACTCGCTGGACCTCTCCTATGGCAAGGTGCCGGAAGATCTGTTTGCGCTCTACGACTACATGAAGGTGCGCATGATGGATGCCAGTCGTGATATGGACATGGCCGCCATCGACGAGGTGATGAACCTGATGCTGACAGTCAAGAGTGGCTGGGATGCGATTCCGGTCGAAGAGCGCGACAAGGCCATTGCCCAGCAAAAAGCAGGTCGTGCGGAATGAATGATGCCAAGCTGTCCGGCTTGATGAACCACGGCAGCCGTTTGCGGTTGCTGTTGGAGCAAAATGAGCTGGCGGCAGCGGAAGTGCAAATGGAGCACTATCTCGCTGCCCTGAACGAGGTTTTCGAGCATATCCCAGCTGACAGTCATCTTAATGCAGAGCAGCAGCAAGCCCTGTCTCAGTTTCACATGATCCATGCGCTGATAACGAATGCGAGACACCTGGCAGAGGATGAATTGCGCCAATTTTCCAAGGCTGGTCGCGTGGCGGGCCTTTACAAGATGAATGCGGGTTGAGTACCGAATGGATTTTAACAAGAACATCAAAGATGCCGAGCATGAGCTCTCCCGTCTAGCCAGGCAGAAAGAGCAGGAAGCCGCCATGCTGGAGGTGCTGCCCGTTCGCCATGAACTCAATATGGCTGCCTTTGAAAAATATATGCCCGGAATACATGCATTTTTCAAAGAGTATCAGCCGGTCAGACCCTTCCGCTTTTTCTGCAACGAGAACGGCGTTCCAAATGTTCTTTGGCTGGACGATGACGTCTCCCTCTATGGCGATGATCCCTTTGCCGAAGCACAGGCCCAGATTGCCGAGGTGATCGAACATAGCGTATTGCAATGTATCGACTTCGTGCCTCAGTGGTATCTGGAAGGGCAAATTCATATCGCCTACAACAATGCCATCTCCGAGCTCAAGGAGAACGTGTCGCTGGAAGGCTTGCCGCTTCGCAAGGCGCTGGATGCCGACATTCCCTTGTCCTTCATGTACGGGATCGGACTGGGTTATCAGCTGGGCTACTTGTATGAGCGGTGCCGGGTTCGGAATCTGTTTGCCTTCGAGCCCGACCTCGATATGTTCTACGCCTCGCTCTATTGCTTCGATTGGCACAAGTTGCTCGAATACATGGAGCAGGAGTCGCTGAGTCTGCACCTGTTCATCGGAGTCGATGAACAGGTGCTGGTTGCCGACATGATGGAGGCGCTGCATCGCAAAGGGGCATTCTGGTCGGCGAGCTATTTCTCGTTTTGTCACTACCACTCACCCAAGCTGCATGCCTTGATCGACAAGGCAGAGGGTGAGTTGTATCTGCTCAAGACGGGCTGGGGCTTTTTCGATGACAATATTTATGCGCTGGCCCACAGTCACACCCATCTGCAGGATGGCACGCCTTTCCTGAAGCGAGAGCGGGATACCTCGCTGGTCGAGCAGGTGCCGGTATTCGTGGTCGGTAACGGACCGTCGCTGGATCAGAGCATCGAATTCATCCGGCAGCATCAACGGCAAGCCATCATCATTGCCTGCGGCACGGCCGTCAGTGCGCTGCACAAGGCGGGTATCAAACCGGACATCTACGTGGCGGTGGAGCGCACCAAGAGCTCGGCGGATTTCCTGCGCATCCTCAATGCGGATGATTTCCTCAAGGATGCGGTCTTCCTCAGCGTTGACGTGATCCACCCCGAGTGCAAGACCTTCTTCCGCAAGACGGGTCTGAGCTTCAAGCCCAACGAGCCCATGTTTGCCATGCTGGTCAGCCGGTTTGGTCAGGCTTTCGAGTATGAGTCCATTGAATTCTCCAACCCCTTCGTTGGCAACACCGGCCTCAATTATGCGGCGTTGCTCGGGTTCAAACAGGTATACCTGTTCGGAATAGACAATGGCTACAAGTACGCAGACAAGCATCACTCCACTCTGAGTCTCTATTACAACGAGAAGAGAGAAGCCAAGTACAACGAGAATCTGAAAGGTACTTTCCCGGCACCGGGCAATTTGGGCGGGGAAGTGCGGATCAATCATCTGTTTGGCCTGGCAATCCATAACATGACGCGCGTGCTGACAAGCCATCCGGATATGCGCTGTCTGAATTGCAGTGATGGGGCCTACATTGAAGGCGCCATCCCTCAAGGGGTCGACGCCTTGCACATCAGCAGCCCGGAGCTGGACAAGATCGCCTTGCTCGATGAGCTGCTGGCGCGCTGTTTCCAGCCGTTCGACATGACCAGCGTGGATTTTACTGCCGCGCTCAATGTGACGCTGTTTGACGATCTGCTGGAGAAGTTGCGTACCGACTGGCGGACGGTCAAATACGAACACAATGACATACTGGCCATGATGCAGCGTCACCACGACTATCTGCTCTATTTGCTGATGAGCCGTGATTGCCATCTCTACCGTGTCTTGATCGGCTCGATGAACTATTTCTACGCCAACATCATCGGCTTGATGATGACCCTGATTGACGCAGCGCCTGACAAGTTCGAAGCCAAGGTGAAAGAGGCCGAGGCGATACTCGAGCGGTTCTTCGACGATGCAAAGCCGATTTATGCCGATGCCTTCCAGCGACACGATTCCGTCTACTTCGTCGGACTGGATATCTTCAAGCAGAAGTAACGGCTATACCTCATCACATGTTTGCTGCATAAAAAAACACCGGCCTACGCCGGTGTTTTTTTATTGTACGAGTGATGAGCTGCGGGCTTTACAGGCGCGGTTACTGTACGTCTGCGATGGCCCGGCATATCTGCTCCACCGCATTGAGCGCTCTTGGGGTGAAACGGTGCAGCTCATCCGAGTTGATGAGTTGCAGACGCTGATGGCGAACGGCATCCACCATGGGCCACTGTTGCCAGTGGCGCAGGGCGTCAGCGTCTTGACTCCCTGCCAGGATCAGTGCCGGATTGGCCTTGATCACCTGCTCCAGGCTGACCTGGGGATAGGGAGTGGGGGCATCCGCCATCAGGTTATCCCCGCCACACAACTCGATGGCCTGGGCGGGCCAGGCGTTGCCGCTGACGCTGGTGAGCGGTGGATACCAGAGCTGGTAGAACACCTTGATATGCTTGGGTTTGCCGTAGCGCTGGCCAAGGGTGGTCAGGCGGGCGAGATAGGCATCGGCCTCGGCATTGGCGGTTTTTTCCACCCCCAATGTTTTTCCCAAGGCCCGCATCTCGGTGGCGAGGGAGGCAAAGTCGGTCGGTTCTGAATAGAACACCGGGATCCCCAACTGCTCGATGGGGGCCAGCATGCGGGATTGGGCGGAGCGCCAGGCGACGATCAGGTCGGGGTTCTGGGCCAGCAGGGCCTCCAGATTGATGCTGCGATAGTTGGCCACCTGGGGCAGGCGCTTGACCTCGGGCGGATAATCGGAGGCATCGTCGGTGGCCACGATGCGATCCCCTGCACCGATGGCAAACAGCAGTTCGGTCAGGTGGGGGGTGAGGCTGACGATGCGTGTCGGCGGGCCGGCCAGCAGGGCTGGCGACATGCACAACAGGCAGAGCAGGGTGAGCCATCTAGCCATGCAGGTGCTCCAGCACAGTGAGCAGCAATGCCAGCGTCAGCCAGCTCCAACCGGCTTGTTGCAGGCGGTTTAGCAGGCGCAGGGGCGTACCGACATCCGGCTCGGCGGCGGCGTCAAACACGGGAAAACGGATCAAGCTGCCCTGATAGTAACGGGGGCCACCGAGCTTGCAGCCCAGCGAGCCGGACAGCAGCGCCAGCAGTATTCCCATGGCGGGGTAGGGCCAGAGCATGGCTGTACGCAATCGGCTGGCCAGCTTGCGCAGCTGGGTCAGGCACAAGGGCAGCGCCAGCAACAAGATGGCAGGGGTACACAGGGCCTGGTAGAGCACGGCGGCGGCCCGGCCAAAGTGGGCAAAGGCTGGCAGTTTCGGGCTCCAGCCCTGATTCATCAACTGGGCGAGGCGCCACAGCAGGGCGCCTTGCACACCTGCCAGGGCGAACCCCAGTAGCGGGCCGGCCCATTGTCCTATCAGGCGCAGGGCGCAGCTTTCGCTGACCGCCTTGGCAAGCCCCATCAGGGAGAGTTTACCGGTGTCGCGTCTGAGCCAGGGGGCGGCCTGCAGCCGGGCCACCACCAGAGTATCCTGGTCTGTCAGCGCGCGAGTGGCACGGGCCAGCTCCCGCAGCGGACGCGATTCCAGCATCAACAGCAGAAACAGCAGATCGAACAGCGGCTCCGAGAGCGAGAGATTGCGCACCGCCCAGAGTCCGGCGGCGCACGGCAGCCAGACAATCAGCATGGCCAGCAGACCGGCCTGCAGTTGCTGACCGGGGGCGCCATCGGGGCGACACACCTTGTGACCCAGCCGAGTCAGCAGGGGCACGACGGCGGAGAGCCGATAGTGGGCCGGCCAGGGCACGATGGCCTCCAGCAGCGCGGCCCCGAGCAAAATGGCCGCCGGAGTGGCGGCCATCTGTTCCAGTGTGATGAGTGTGATCACAGCTTGCCGAGCATCTTGATGATCACTTCGGCAGAGTGCTTGCCGGCCACCTCGATGAAGGCATCGAAGGATTCAACCTGTTCCTTGCCGGCGATGTCGGACATGGCACGCACCACCAGATAGGGCACCTTGAACATGTGGCACACCTGACCGATAGCCGCCCCTTCCATCTCGACCGCCAGCATCTGCGGGAAGTCGGCGCGAGCCTTGGCGATGGCGTCCGGCTTGCACATGAACTGATCGCCGGTGCAGATGAGGCCAACCTTGGTCTGATGCTTGCCCTGTTCGGCAATGCAAGCCTGGGCGACGGCGATGAGTTGCTCGTCGCAGGGGAAGGCGGCAGGCTGCTGCGCCATCTGGCCCATCTCGTAGCCAAAGGCGGTCACGTCGACATCGTGGAAGCGCATCTCGCTGGCGATCACCACGTCACCTATGTGCAGGTCCTGGGCAAAGCCGCCGGCAGAGCCGGTGTTGATGACGCAGTCGGGGGCGAATTTTTCCAGCAGCAGGCTGGTGGCGACGCTGGCGGCGACTTTACCGATGCCGGAGCGGGTCAGGATCACCTCCTTGCCTGCCAGGGTGCCCTGATAGAACTCGCAGCCGCCCAGTTGCAGGGTGGTCGGGTTGCTCATCTGGCTGCGCAGCAGGGCCACTTCCTGTTCCATGGCGCCGATAATACCTACTTTCATCACTCACCTCGTCTTGATGGCCATGCGGCCGAATAAGTTGTTGTGGATCATAACAAAAGTTGGCGATGGCGCCGAGCATTCCGATGCTGGCGGGTGGGAAGGTCCACTCAAGGATAGCGCTCGGCCAATCTGGCCAGCTCGCCGCGGTCCGCCAACCGTTGCAGGGTGCTGGTAAACAGGGCCAGGCGGGCAGGGGCGGTGCGCTGGTAAAACAGGATGTAGAAGGGGATGGTCTCCATGGCGGTGGGGAGGATGCGGATCTGGTCGCTCAGGTGATGGCGCTGCAGATCGGCTTCGATACCGGGTGAGCGGTAGTAGACGAAGCGTCCGCGCTTCATCAGCAGCTTGTCGTAGTTGGCGGCGCTGCTGCTCCCGCCGCTGTCGATGATGAGCCCCTGTATAGCCTGCAGCCGTTCGATGGCGCCACTGCCGTGATTGACGAGGATTATCCCCGCATTACCCAGCGCCCTGACGTCGTCCCAGTGGTGGATCTCGACCGGGTCGTCGCTGCGCACCGCCAGGTGGTAGCGTACGGTGAAGATGGGGGGCTGCAGATAGAGGAAGTGGTTGCGGCGGACCGGGTTGTCGCCCACGCCGCAGAGGAAGTCGAGCTGGCCGAAGCGCACCCGTTTTTCCAGCCGCTTGAGGGGGATAAAGTGCTGATCCCCCTCGATGCGCAGGGCAGGCTCCTGTTGCTCCATCAATCGAAACAGTTCGACGCAGAGCCCCCCGATGCGGCCATCCGCCATCTGGGTGTATTTGGGAGCGGACTCGGGCTGCGCCGCCGTGCGATAGATTTCGGTGGCGTTGACGGCCCGGTGAGTGACTGCCAGCAGACAACCCAGCACCATCACCCGGAATATCATGTCATGCTGGCCCTCGATGTGTGGGAAAATGCGACGTTGCCTGCGGATGTCGCGGCGCTAGTGCTGAAACATTACGCCATATATCAGAACCTTATCAACCAAGTGCCGTATCCAGGGTCATCATCAGCGCAAACCCGGCCATCAGGCCCAGGGTGGCGTGGGTCTGGTGGCCGTTGCGGTGCGTTTCGGGGATCACCTCGTGGGAGACCACGAACAGCATGGCGCCGGCGGCCAGCCCGAGGCCGATGGGATAGGCAATGGCCATCCCGCTGGAGAGACCGACGCCGAGCAGGGCGCCGAGCGGCTCAAGCAGGCCGCTGCCGATGGCAACCAGCACGGCCATGCCGGGGCGAAAACCGGCGGCGCACATGGCGAGCGCCACCGCCAGCCCTTCCGGAATGTCCTGCAACGCGATGGCGGTGGTGAGCGGCAGGCCCACCGACATGTCACCCTGCGAGAAGCTCACCCCGATGGCCATTCCCTCCGGCAGGTTGTGCAGGGCGATGGCAAACACGAACAGCCAGACCCGGGAGCAGCTCTCGTGACCGGGGCCGCAGGGGCCGGTCTTGTCGTGTTCATGGGGGGTGAATTGATCGAGCCCCAGCATCAGGAGTACCCCGAGGGTCATGCCGACTACCACCACGGCGGCGGCGAGAAAGCCGTTGCCGGTGATCCCCTCTGCCGCCTCGAGCCCCGGCAGCAGCAGGGAGAAGGCGCTGGCTGCCAGCATCATGCCGGCGGCAAAGCCCAGCATGCTGTCTTCTACCCGTTGCGGAACCGAGCGCAGAAAAAGGGCAGGCAGGGCGCCAAGCGCGGTGGCGGCAAAGCCGGCCAGGCCACCGATAAGGCCATAGCGAACGCCGGGGCTGATGTCGCCGGCGGCCAGCATCACCAGGCTTTGCAGCAGCAACAGCATGACGGCCGCCAAAGCAACGAACAGGCCGATTGCGATCACCGGGCGTGCCCGCAGCTGCTCGCGCAGCTGGGCTGACCAAGAGGAAAGGGGCAGGGCTGACGCGTTATCCATGAAGATCACCTCTTTTGCTTGACGGCAGGAATGGCGCGGCGCCATCCGGGGACTCTTGCATTACAGCGAGCCGGGCCTCACTTGTCCATGCCGGGACATCGATTGCATTCATCAGCTAACTATTTGAAATGATTTGGTCGTCTTGAATAATTTGTGACGAAGATCTGGTTGTATGGAAAAACAACTTGCTTTGTTGCGGCGAAAGCTGGTGAAGGAGTAGGCAGGTTTGTGGTAAAGTGCCGCCCTCGCGAAACCCACCCTTCCCTTGGTCTTTCGCAACGTCCCATCTCCCGTCAGGAAAGCCCGGGTTACCAGTTCATACGGATGTGATCGCCACTGTGCACCTGCTTGTCAGCAGTCGAGGATCACCAGCCACCATGTTTTACAAAAATCTGTCTATCGGCAAAAAGATTGCCGTGGTCTTTGCGGTCATTGCCGCCGTCAACGTGATATTCGGTATTTTTCTCTCCAGCGAACTGCGCGGCGTGCGCGATCGCGTGTTGAATTTTACCGATTCCACCCTGCCGAGCGTACTCTCGGTCGAGAACCTGCTCTACGACGTATCCTACGTGCGCCGCGCCCAGTTTGCCCTGCTGATGGTGGATGACGCCACCGATCTGCAGGCGCGTCGCGGCCGCATCCAGGCCAACGTCCAGAAAGTCGAGCAGGCCTTCCGGGGCTATGAGGCCACGGTCGGTGCCGCCCATGAGCGTCAGGTGTTCAACGGCGCCAAGCAGGCGTGGCAACGCTACCTGAACTCGGTCAATCTGGTGGATCAACTGCTGGCACAGAGCCAGCTGGAGCAGGCCAAGGTGCAGCTGTTCCAGTCCAACCCCATTTATGGCGAGCTGGAACAGGCGGTCAATGGCCTGGTGGAAGTGAACCTCGGCTTCGTCAAAGAGAACCGCGGCAGCCTGCTTGACAGTGTCAACATGGTGACCAGTTTTGCCATGGTGAGCATCGGTAGCCTGCTGCTGTTCATGGTGGCCATGACCTGGTTCCTGACCCGCCAGATCTGCCTGCCGCTGCAGGCCGTGGTTGCCCAGGCCAACGCCATCGCCGCCGGCGATCTGACTCATCAGCTGGATCGCCAGCACATCGGTCGTGACGAGCTGGGCATGCTGGCCAAGGCGTCTCTCAAGATGCAGGACAACCTGCGCGGTCTGATTGAAGAGGTTGTGGCGGCCGTGACCCAGCTGGGCGCCGCCATCGAAGAGGTGAGCGCGGTCTCCGAGCAGTCGGCACAGGGGATCCAGAGCCAGCAGCAGGAGATCTCGCTGGTTGCCACCGCCATGGCCCAGATGAAGGCCACCGTGGCCGATGTGGCAGGCAACACCGAGACGGCGTCTGAATCGGCCAGCTCCGCCAATGCCCTGGCACGCCGCGGCAATCAGGATGTGCAGAGCTCGCTGATGGCCATCACCCGGGTTGCCGAGGAGATCGAGCAGGCCGGTACCCTGGTCACCGAACTGGAGCGCGAATCCGCCCAGATCAACGTGGTGGTGGACGTGATCCGCGGCATCGCCGATCAGACCAACCTGCTGGCACTCAACGCCGCCATCGAGGCGGCCCGTGCCGGTGAGCAGGGCCGCGGCTTTGCAGTGGTTGCCGACGAGGTACGTACCCTGGCGGGTCGCACCCAGGCTTCTACCGGCGAGATCGTTGCCATCATCGAAACCCTGCAGGCACGTGCCAACCAGGCCAAAGAGGTGACCGGCCAGAGCTGCGAGATGATCCGCCAGTGCGTGGAGCAGAGCGAGCAGACCAGCGACGGCATCCAGCAAATCGAGGAGGCGGTCGCCCAGATTGCCGACATGGCCATTCAGATCGCCAGTGCCTGCGGCGAGCAGGACGCGGTCTCCGATGAGCTGGGTCGCAACGTGGAGCGGATCAACGAATCCTCCAACGAGGTTGCCGTTGGGGCCGATCACACCGCCCGTGCCTGCCTGGAACTGAGCCAGCTGGCCGCCGGCCTGCGTCAGACCATAGGCCGCTTCCGCCTGGCGTAATAGCGGTATCGGCACCAGATTGGGTGCCGTGTCATGGCCTGTTGCTGCAGGCAAACAGTCAACCCGGCTTCGGCCGGGTTGACTGTTTTTGTTGGTCCATCATTTCAAGGCATGAGCACAGTGATGGGTCACGACTCTTGGCCTGCGGTTGGTATCGAGCATTGACGTCGCACAAGGCGGCAGTGATGCTCACGATCTCGCCAGTCGGGACAGCGCTGGCCATGAGGGGCAGAGGAGCGATGGCCTGGCAACGCTGGCAGGGATTTACTTGTCAGCCTAGTGGGCTGATGGCCATGAAAGGGCCATAAAAAAGGCTATGTCCCAATTACGTGTTGTATGGGGTGCCCTAGCGCCTCATGCAAACACATCTTGGTATTTACCTCCCTGCCGTAACGTTCCAGCATCCTGCGCCAGCCCAGATAATTCCTCAGGTAATGGGTCGCCACGCCATGGAATCGCTCCATCCACCCCTTCAACCGCCGGTGATATCCGTTCACATGCTGGATGTGGTATGCCCCAATGACTCGCTCACCTCGACGGTTGTG